>JAZQLZ010000010.1:0-165004 GCA_045543075.1 Acutalibacteraceae bacterium | reverse complement strand
GCTTCAAAATGGTTAGAGGTTCTAGCCATACAATATGATAGTATTGATTTTGCCATATCGGTCATTTTAATATCAAGTTCGTGCTTATCCATTATCACACCTCCTTTTCTTTGATGTCATCGATGATTCACTTATATAGTGGAAAGAAATACTGTTTGGTTAAAGTTTAGCTAAAAATAATTTTATGCCGCCTACTTTTTTTTGCAGACGGCATATATGCATTTCATCATTATCGGAATAGTTCTTCAGTTTATATGATAGCCACAGTATTTGAATATTACACACAATACTCCATAAAAATCAAAAACCCGAACGTGTCACCATTGATGACAAGGTTCGGATAATTTGACTTTGGTGGGAGCGGGTGGATTCGAACCACCGAAGGCGGTGCCAACAGATTTACAGTCTGCCCCCTTTGGCCACTCGGGAACACTCCCACATATACTTTATTCACTTGTGAATAAAAATGGAGCTGGTGGGCGGACTCGAACCCCCGACCTGCTGATTACAAATCAGCTGCTCTACCAACTGAGCTACACCAGCGACTTAACGCTTGACTACTATATCATAAATAATTCTATATGTCAAGAGAAATTTTTAATTTTTTTATAAATTTAATTTCGCGCCTTTTTTATACCCTCAAGAATATGTTTTTTTGCAATTACCGCTTTCTCTACGGACAATGCGCTTAACTCCTTAAGAGGATATTCCAGTCCCATTTCTTTATATTTTACGGCGCCCATAGTGTGGTACGGTATAACATCAAGCGCCTTAAGATTTTTTAATTTACCGAGGAACTGGCCTAATTTAACCAAATCTTCCCTTTCATCCGTATATCCTTCAACCACCACATGCCTTACCCAGAGAGGAATGTTCTTTTCTTCAAGGAATTTTGCAAAACCGAGAATATTTTTATTATCTCTCCCCGTAAGGGTTTTGTGTTTATGGGTATCTATATGCTTTATATCCAGCATAACGAGGTCTGTATATTTTAAAAGATCCCAAAGCTTAGCAATATATTCCGTATTTTCGGGGTTATATGTAACGCCCGAGGTGTCAATACAGGTATGAATATTTTCCTCTTTGGCTTTTTTAAAAAGCTCGGTTAAAAAATCCACCTGTAAAAGGGGCTCGCCACCTGATACGGTAATGCCACCACGGGAATAAAATGAACGGTTTTTATTAAATTCCTCTATAACTTCGTCAGCTGTTATTGTTTCTCCCTTGCCTGTTTCCCATGTATCTGGATTATGGCAATAAAGGCATCGCATGGGACACCCCTGCATAAATAATACATATCTTATGCCGGGGCCGTCCACAGTGCCGAAACTTTCTTTGGAATGAATATATCCTGTCATCACTCAGATTTTATCGTGGAATGTTCTTGATATAACCTCATCCTGCTGTTCCTTTGTAAGCTTTACAAAGTTAACTGCATAACCGCTTACTCTTACTGTAAGCTGGGGGTATTTTTCGGGATGTGCCTGAGCATCAAGCAAGGTTTCCTTAGAAAATACATTTACATTAAGGTGGTGTCCGCCTTTTTGAACGTAGCCGTCAAGAAGTGACACAAGGTTATCTATCTGATTCTGTGTTGCTGCCATATCGGCATCCTCCTTATAGTTTAATTATTGGTCTGAATCAAGACCTTCAAAAAGTGTAGGTGTTGAACAAGCACCGGTACCGCAATCCAGGTCAACCTCAATATCCCCTGCAAAAATACGGTCATCCTTACCTAAAGCACCGGGAATAATTGAGAATGTGTTTGAGATACCGTCCTGAGCATCAATAAAGGGAAGCTTTGCCACTGATGCAAGGGATGCAACCGCACCGCGAGAATCACGACGATGCATGGGGTTTGCACCGGGTGCAAATGCCTCACCGCGTTTTCTGCCGTCGGGAGTTGCGCCTGTATTTTTACCGTAAACTACGTTTGAAGTAATTGTAAGAATTGATGTTGTGGGAATACTATCTCTGTAAGTGTGATTCTTCTTGATATGTGCCATAAATCTGTGAACAATATCATAGGCAATTTCGTCAACCCTGTCGTCGTCATTACCGTATTTGGGGAAATCACCCTCAACCTCATAATCAATTACAATTCCGCTTTCGTCACGGATTGTTTTGACTTTAGCATATTTTATAGCCGAAAGTGAGTCTGCAACAACCGAAAGACCTGCAATACCTGTTGCAAACCAACGGGTAACCTTCTTATCGTGAAGCGCCATCTGAAGTTTTTCGTAGCAGTATTTGTCGTGCATATAGTGAATGATGTTAAGTGTATTAACATACACACCTGCAAGCCACTGCATCATATCGTCAAAACGCTTCATAACCTCATCATAATCGAGGTATTCCGATGTTATGGGTCTGTATTCGGGGGCAATCTGCTTACCCGAGATTTCATCAACACCGCCGTTAATAGCATAAAGAAGACACTTTGCAAGGTTTGCTCTTGCACCGAAAAACTGCATTTCTTTACCTACAACCATTGATGATACGCAACAAGCAATTGCATAGTCATCACCGTGGTGGAAACGCATAAGGTCATCATTTTCATACTGAACGGATGATGTTTCAATAGAAATCTTAGCACAGAAGCGCTTGAAATTCTCAGGAAGTCTTAATGACCAGAGAACCGTAAGGTTGGGCTCGGGCGCCGCACCGAGATTTTCTAAAGTGTGAAGGTAACGGTAAGACATTTTTGTTACCATATGACGGCCGTCAACTGCCACACCGCCGATGGATTCGGTTACCCACTGTGGGTCGCCTGAGAAAAGCTGATTATATTCGGGTGTTCTTGCGAATTTTATAAGACGAAGCTTCATTATGAAATGGTCTATCATTTCCTGAAGTTCTTTTTCTGTATAAACACCGTTTTTAAGATCTCGCTCCGCGTAAATATCAAGGAAAGTTGATGTTCTGCCCAAGGACATTGCGGCGCCGTTCTGCTCTTTAACCGCTGCAAGATAACCAAAATAAAGCCACTGTATAGCCTCTTTGGTATCCTTTGCAGGTAATGAAATATCGTAGCCGTAGCTCAAAGCCATTTCTTTAAGCTGCTGAAGTGCTCTTATCTGCTCGGAAAGCTCCTCTCGCTCCTGAATAATCATTGAATACATTGCAGAACGGGTAGTTTCCTTCTGTTCTAATTTATCCTGAATAAGTCTGTCAACGCCATAAAGAGCCACACGACGGTAGTCACCTATAATTCTGCCTCTGCCGTAAGCATCGGGAAGACCGGTAATAATATGGCTTGAGCGACATGCGCGCATTTCAGGTGTATAGGCATCAAAAACACCTGCATTATGAGTTTTTCTGTGAGTTGTGAAGAACTCTTTTATCTCAGGGTCAATCTCGTATCCGTTATCCTTACATGCCTTTTCAGCCATACGGATACCGCCGTAAGGCATAAGGGCACGCTTCAAGGGCTTGTCTGTCTGAAAGCCTACAATACGTTCTTTTTCTTTATTAAGATATCCCGGTGCGTGGGACGTGATTGTAGATATGGTCCTTGTATCCATATCCAACACACCGCCGGCTTCCCTTTCCTGTTTTGTTAAATCAAGCACCTGCTCCCATAAATCAATGGTATCCTGAGTAGGTCCTTCAAGGAAGCTCTCATCACCGTCATAGGGTGTGAAGTTATGTTTAATAAAGCTTCGTACATTTATTTCTTTTTTCCAGGTTCCGCTTTCGAAACCCTTCCAACTATCAAAATCCATGTTATCTGCTCCTTTTTTGTGTTAAGTCGATTAAGTCAAAACACCTACGATATAATTATAACACCGATCACACCAATAATCAACAAACTGCTGATAAAATATCGGTGGAAAATAGCGGTTCAATCGGCAGATTTTTCGTTATTTTTTACATATAAAAATGCTTTTTCGGAAGGAGTTCCCCGAAAAAGCATTTGTTTGCTATTTGTACTTGTAATAGTGCTCTTTTAAAGCTGCAAAAGTTTCGTTGCTTATTACATGCTCTATCTTACATGCATCCTTATCCGCAATATCCTCGCTGACACCCAAAGCCAAAAGCGTACTCATGATAATTGTATGACGCTCAAATATATTCTCGGCTATTTTCAAACCGCTTTCGGTCAAAGAAATATATCCCTTGCCGTCAACAGTAATATGACCGTCTTTTTTCAGAAGTCCCACAGCACGGCTTACACTGGGTTTTGAATAACCCATATATTCGCAGATGTCAATGGAGCGCACCGAGTCCGATTTCTGCAAAAGCACATATATGGATTCAAGATACATCTCGCCTGATTCTTGCACAATATCACCTCTTAATTATTTCTGACAAATTACCCTGTATAAGCTTCGCAACATCCGGCTTATTCATAGAATAAACATGTACATTTTTAATTCCGTTTGCGTACAAATCTATAATCTGGTCCGTAGCGTAAGCTATGCCTGCTTGCTTCATGGCAAGAGGATCAGAGCCGAATTTATCCACAAGACTTTTGAAACGCTGTGGCATAAATGAACCCGACAGCTTAACCGCACGCTCAACCTGATTGCCGTTGGTAATGGGCATCACACCCGGTATAACGGGCACTGTAATCCCCGCCTCGCGTATTTTATAAAGAAAATTATACAAAAGATTATTGTCAAAAAACATCTGGGTTGTAAGGAAGTCGCAGCCTGCCTCAACCTTTTCCTTAAGTCTTTTTATATCTTCTTTCTGATTGGGACTTTCCGGGTGTATTTCGGGATAACAGGCACCGCCGATACACAAATCGGGATTCGCATTTTTCAGCTCATATATAAGGTCAACCGCGTAATTATAATCCCATTTGCTTCTGTCATCATTTACAAGAGCCTCGGGGATGTCACCTCGTAATGCCATTATATTATGTATGCCCGCCGCTTCAATTTCAGCTATCTTTTCCTTAACAGTCTGTTTTGTGGATGAAACGCAGGTAAGATGCGCCAAGGTGGGCACACCGTAAATATTTTTGATGTTTTTAGCAATATCAAGAGTATATTTACTTGTACCTCCCCCTGCACCGTAAGTAACGCTCATAAAAGAAGGTCGGAGCGCGGCAATCTCCTCAGTTGCGGTTTTAACGCTTTCAAAAGCAGTTTCGGTTTTCGGCGGAAAAACCTCAAAAGACAAGGATAAATTAGCCGAATTAAGAACATCAGTAATTTTCATTGAAAATCATATCCTTTGTTTTGATACATACATTATAACTATAATCATTATATTATTAATAATCAAATAAATCAAGAAGCAACTTAAGCCCGGTATTATGTAAATCATTTGTAAACATTGGTAAAATTTTTCAAAAAACTCTTGATTATTGAGTTGAAAAGGGGTATCATATATTTAGCACTCGACAGGCAAGAGTGCTAAAATACGACAATTTATTATTTTATATTATATTTTTGGAGGTATTTCTAATGACACTCAGACCTTTAGGCGACAGAGTCGTTCTTAAATTCTGCGAAGCAGAAGAAACCACAAAGGGCGGCATTATCCTCGCCGCTGCCGCACAGGAAAAACCCCAGACTGCAGAAATTATCGCAGTTGGTCCCGGCGGTGTTGTTGACGGTAAAGAAATTAAAATGGAAGTTGCTGTGGGAAATAAAGTTATTCTCAACAAATATTCCGGCACAGAGGTTAAGCTTGACGGCGAAACTTATATCATCGTTCGTCAGAGCGACATTCTTGCTATTGTAGAATAAAACAATACTTATCTCTATTATCAGGAGGCTTATATTATGGCAAAACAGATCATTTACGGCGAGGAAGCTCGCCGCGCACTTCAGGCAGGTATTGATAAGCTCAGCAATACCGTAAAAATCACCCTTGGCCCCAAGGGCAGAAATGTAGTTCTTGACAAAAAATACGGTGCACCTCTTATTACAAATGACGGTGTTACCATTGCAAAAGAGGTTGAACTTGAAGACGCATTTGAAAATATGGGTGCACAGCTCGTTAAGGAAGTTGCAACAAAGACAAACGATGTTGCAGGTGACGGTACAACAACCGCAACACTTCTTGCTCAGGCTCTTGTTCGCGAAGGCATGAAAAATGTCGTTGCAGGTGCAAACCCCATGGTACTTAAAAAAGGTATCAAAAACGCCGTTGCAAATGTAGTTGACACCATTAAGGCAGATTCAAAGCCCGTTATGGCATCAAGCGATATTGCAAGAATTGCAACAATTTCCGCAGCAGACGAAAATGTAGGTAACCTTATTGCAGAAGCAATGGAAAAGGTTACTGCAGACGGCGTTATCACAGTTGAAGAAAGCAAAACTGCAGAAACAAGCTGTGATGTTGTTGAAGGTATGCAGTTTGACCGCGGTTACATCTCACCCTATATGGTGACCGATACAGATAAGATGGAAGCTGTTATTGACGACCCCTTCATTCTTATTACAGACAAAAAGATTTCAAATATCCAGGAAATCCTTCCCCTTCTTGAGAAAATCGTTCAGGCAGGCAAAAAGCTCGTTATCATCGCTGAAGATATTGAAGGCGAAGCTCTTGCAACACTTCTCGTAAACAAGCTCCGTGGCACATTCACCTGCGTTGGTGTTAAGGCTCCCGGTTTTGGTGACAGAAGAAAAGAAATGCTCCGCGATATCGCTATCCTCACAGGCGGCGAGGTTATTACAGAAGAGCTCGGTCTTGACCTTAAGGATGCTAATGTTAATCAACTCGGCAGAGCCCGTCAGATTAAAATCAGCAAGGAAAACACTATTATCGTTGACGGCGCAGGCGACAATGAGGCTATTGCATCAAGAGTTCAGCAGATTAAATCACAGATTGAAACAACCACTTCCGACTTTGACAGAGAAAAGCTCCAGGAAAGACTTGCTAAGCTTTCAGGCGGTGTTGCAGTTATCCGCGTAGGTGCCGCAACAGAAACCGAAATGAAGGAAATGAAGCTCCGTATTGAAGATGCTCTCGCAGCAACAAAAGCAGCTGTCGAAGAAGGATATGTTGCAGGCGGCGGTGTTGCTCTTCTCAACGCAATCCCCGCACTTGACGAATATATTGCTTCTCTTACCGATGCAGACGAAATCACAGGTGCTAAGATTGTCCGCAAAGCTATCGAAGAGCCTGTTCGCCAGATTGCCGCTAACGCAGGTCTTGAAGGCTCAGTTATTATCGACGGTATTCTCCGTTCAGGCAAAAAAGGCTACGGCTTCAACTTTGCAACCGAGGAATACACCGATATGGCAGAAGCAGGTATCCTCGACCCCACTAAGGTTACACGCTCCGCACTTCAGAATGCATCAAGCGTTGCAGCAATGGTTCTTACAACAGAGAGCCTCGTAACCGACAAGCCCGACCCCGCAGCAGATGCAGCGGCAAGTGCAGCAGCTATGGCAGCAGCACAGGGCGGCGGAATGTATTAAGATGCAAACGACGGACTATTTACAGTCCGTCGTTATTTTTTTATTGACAGTTTTTCATCTAATTGTTATAATCTGTTAAAAGGGAGGAATGATTATGAAAAAATCATTTTTTAAATTAATTGCGCTTGTTATAGTAGCAACAATGCTTTTCTCTATTTCTCAGGTATCAGTATTTGCTGCAGGCGTTGATTACAAAATCACTAACCCCTATGAGAGCGTTATGGCTTACATAGGAAATGAAAACAACCATTACAAAACCAATCTTCACACTCACTCCACATACAGTGATGCACTTGTCAGCCTTGATGCAATGGTTAAGGAGCACTATAACCAGGATTTCCATGTTCTCGCTTTTGCCGACCATGGTGTTATAGGTGTTGAATGGGACCAGACCCCCACTCTTTTACCCTTGTATTATTACAACTATATTATGCTTAAGGACCAGAATCATCTTTCTACTGAAGAGTTTGAGGCTATTCAGAACGGCACTTATAAAACAGATATTTCAACCCGTTCAACAGACCGCGGTCTTAACTGTGTAACAGGTGCTATTGAAGGTAACTATCTTGTAGCTCAGAAAAACCACATCAACGGTTACTTTATGAACGATAATCGTACCGAAGGTGTTATGGGTACCGAAGGCGACTTCGAAACCATGATTAGAATGATTGAAGAAGCAGGCGGCGTTTCTCACATCAACCACCCCGGTGACTGGCTCGGTTCTGCAGGTGACGAAAGCATCGCCCGCGACCCCGGCAACGTTCATTTCTTCGCAGACCTTCTCTTAAGATACGATTCCTGCCTCGGTATTGAGGTTTACAATGCATTTGACAGACCTACAAGCAGCGACCGTATTCTCTGGGATGAGCTTCTTCAGGTAGTTATCCCCCAGGGCAGAAATGTTTGGGGCTTCGGCAACAACGACGCTCACAATCTTAACGATATCGATACCTCATTCATGGATTTCGTTATGCCCGAATTCTCACAGGCAAATGTAAGAACAGCTATGGAAAACGGCGCATTCTTCGCAGTTTCAAGATATGAAGCCGGCGAAAGAATCGGTGACGAAGGTGCATATCCCATGGTTACCTGCATCATCGTTGACGAAGAAGACGATACAATCACACTTGTTGGTAAAAACTGCGATAAAATCAACTGGATTGCCGACGGTAACACTATCGAAACAACCACCAAGAGCGTAAACGGCGTTGTTTCATCCACAATTAAACTCCGCGAACACAGCGACGATATCAGCTGCTATGTCCGTGCAGAGCTTGAAGGCACAGGCGGCAAAACCCTTACCCAGGCTTTCGTTTGCGACGACGGCAGTATGGAAGGCCAGGAAATCGGTTCTACACAAACAACAGTTGTAAACAGCTTCATTGATATGCTCCTTGACTTCATCAAGAAGATTCTCTTCCTTGCTTAATTCCAGGATATATTTAACCCGACCGGTATCCGATATCGGTCGGGATTTAATTTTTTATGCTTAAATATACTCAAATTAAAATTTTGTGAAAAACAAGAATAACAAACATCTCTGTATAAAAGCAGCACCGGTATTACACAACAAAATTAAAACATATCACCGGATATGCCAGAAGCTGTATTGTATGTTTTGCTTGTGTAATTTCATGTTAAAATACCAAATAAAAACACTTTAAAAAGTTTGTTGAAAAAACTTTAATTTTTTTAAAAAAAGTGTTGACAAATAAATATTTCGGTGGTATAGTATTAAAGCACTCGCGAGAGTGGCGGAATCGGCAGACGCGCACGTTTGAGGGGCGTGTGGTAATCCCGTACGGGTTCAAGTCCCGTCTCTCGCACCAAAAAAGACATCCAATCGGATGTCTTTTTTATTTTGTGTTTGCAGAACACAACTTTATTTTTCTATTTCTTTTTAGATTTTGGATTAACAAAATCCTTAATGTCATTTATGAAAAAAGACAACAAATTTCCTTTTTTAGTTTTTTTCAAACCTAAATCTTTTCTCATTGCATTCAAAATGCTTTCCATTACAAACAAATTATCCATTGAAGCTTCTGGCTTTGTACCGTTATCTTTAAATTCAACCCATTTAGCAACAACTTTTTTTGAACCCCAAAGAGTAATTTCTTTAGAAAACTTCATTAAATCTTCTTGCATTTCTTTTTCTGTGTAACTATTTGGTTTTTTTGAGTTTTGTTGGACTTTATATACCATATCAACAAACTCACCATATGGCTTTTCTCTTTTTTGTGCTAAATATTCTCTCCTGTTTGTTTTATAATCTATAATTTTTGAAACTATAGAACTCATTATAACACCAACTATTGATACTCCACCTGTTATTAACGCAACAATAACAACCGCATCTAATTTAGAATTTAAAGCCGAAAGTAATGTAACTAATTTCAATATAGCATCTTTCAAAAGTTCTATTACACCAATAACTATACAGGTTGCGCCAAAAATTAAAAGAGCTATAAAAAGAAATGAGAATAATATATATAATTTAGGATGCCTTTCTTGAAATGGTATTTTATTACCTTTTTTCTCCATATATAAACCACCTTTGTTATTCATTAGTCTAATTTTATCATATCCTTTTTCCTATTTCTACCTTTTTTGTTACTAATATTACTATCATTTTGAATAAAACAAAAACTCGCTACACCTTGTACGTTAGGGTATAGCGAGTTGATTTTTATATATCCGACTTTTCAAGATTATGTTCTCTGCAAAGCATTTGTCCGTTTTCCAGAGTTGTATGTCCGCCTTTACTCCAAGGAATTTTATGGTCAGCGTGCATATCTTCAAAATCCCATTTAATATCTTTACCCTCTGATTTACACATTGGGCAAATTCCGTGTTGTCTTTCGTACATTATCCTTTTTTCATTATCGGTAAATGCACGAATTGATAACACTTTTTCTTTTGACTTTCCGCTTAACAAATATTCATAAATACCTTTTTGCTTTGTAATGTCATCATCTTGTAAGAGTAAATTTATTTCTTTTTCCAACTCATTGGGGTCATAAACAGTATTACCGTATTCATTGTACAGAACACCCCAATTTAACCCTTTCATAAGCTTTGTCCTGTATTTAGGGAAGGTTAATTCAACCCAATCAATAATAGTTTTATAATACTGTTTCAACGGGGTTGCGTGGGTATCGTGCTGATGTTCTGCCATATACTGTTCAATCGTCTTATTTTCTTTAGCTGATACCCAACTTAAAACAGTCTGCAAATAGTCCTGTCTGATTGTTGAGCCACTCATATATTTTTCACCGATTTTATAAGCAATACATTGATTTTTACTAAAATATTTTTTAGCATCACTCAACCATTCCCCTGTGTAAATAGCATTACGAAGCTCTTGGTCAGTGAGTTTTTCTCCTGCAATATTTATTATTTTAAACCAATCAAGTTTTTCTGTATCTGTTCCCTTACAAATATAAATCATTAACTTGTAGTCAAGGACTTTTTCTGTGATTTCTTTTGATGTATGGGCATAATAAGGTGTAGTTGGTGAAGCAGGATTTGCAAATATAGAATAACCATTATCTAACCAATCGCAGATTGATATTGTTCTCTGCTGACCGTCTAACATTTCATATGTACCATCTTCATTTTCAGACCAATACATTACATTAAGCGGAAATTCGTGGAGAATAGAGTTCATAACAGCAATTTTCTTTTTATCGTCATATACAAATTCTCTCTGATATGCAGGTCTAACATTTAGTTTGCCACCATAAGCAACAACTTGTCCGCTTTCTTCGTCATTATAATAGCCGTCAAAAACATCACGGACAGATATTTCGTGTAATTTAATTTCCATTTTGTTTTCTCCTTATCAAAACTCTTAAATACTTTTCTTTTCCTTTTACTATAGGTCGCCCATGTGGAGTATTTGGCAATCTTATTCCAGGGTTTTCTTCCCCTGTGTTCATAATTCCTAACAAATCAAACTGACTTGGATTAAATTTGTCTAAAAAAGTTATAGGAACCCCCATAACCCCATAAAAATCGTATGGAATATCAGCTACCTTATCAACATTAATAGCTTTGTAATTATCGTATTCCGGAAACTCAACAGAAGAATACTTTTTATAAAGCTCCAATTCCTCGTGTCTTTTAGGGATATCTAAATTTGTATACCAACAAACATTACCCATGCTACGCCATTTTTGCCCAGTTTCATCAACCCAAAATCTAGTTTCTCTAGGTTCGTAATATTGTGGAACAGTGAAAGACATATCGCCGAAATGATATCCAATCCACATTTTGTTATTTTTTAATAATGGAAAGATTTCTTTATATGTAATCGCGTTTTGATTTCCAATAACAATAAATTTTTTATCATATTCCATAAGTTGAGCAATATACTCACGGAAAAGAGAAAATGGTGGGTTGGTAATAACAACATCTGCTTGTTTCAAAATCTCAATACATTCTTCCGAACGAAAATCACCATCACCAGTCAATAACGATAATGTATTTTTATCACTTTTTAGCAACTCTTCTATATCTGACAAATCAATAGCACCATCGCCGTTCATATCCTTAACTTCAGAAATTTCAATCTTATACGGATACTTCTTTTCCACATCTTTAACTTTTAATAGCTTGTTAAAGATGTGTAACAAAGAAAGCTCTTTGCCAACAATTGCTGAATCCTTATAACATGTTGCAACAAGCTTTTTAAGCCCAAAATAATTATAATTCATTGCAAAATATTTGAAAAAATTACTTTCAAATGGGTCATCACAGTTGCAAAAAACTACCTTATCTTTAAAATGCTTCCTATAATGCTTTAATTCTGCTTCAATGTCCGCAAGTTGTGTATAAAACTCATCATTTTTTGCTTTATTCGCTTTTCTTAAAGCTGTATTACCTGCCATAATCTAAATCTCCAACATACTCCAAATGAATATTTTTTATCACACAGATATATACTTGTATAAGTATATATCCATATAAATATACATTTTATTAAGTAAATTGTCAATAAAGTATATATTTATTAAACTATATTCGGTGATTGGTTTATGGTGAAAATATCGCTTGATAAGTTATTAAAAGAGAAAAAAATTACACGGTATAAATTAGCTCAAAAAACAGGTATTCAATATCAAATCATTGATAACTATTATAAAAACAAAGTAACCCGATACGACAGCTATGTTTTAGACAGAATTTGTTCAGCTTTAGAATGTGAGATTTCAGATATAATTGAATATATAAAAGAAGAAAAATAACCCGTAACACTCGCTAGGAATGTTACGGGTTATTTGTATAATTATTTTTCTAAATATAATTGCCAATCCAACGGAAATCCCATTTTATAACTATCTACTGAATTATATTTCAAAAGGGCTTTCTTTAATCTATTAAAACAAGCTGTCCATTTTTCTTTTGGACAATATTTTTTTAATAACACTAAAACTGCAAAAACTCTTGTGTTAGTAAAATGCATAGAATTATATAGTTTTGGTGTGGCAAGCAAAACTTTATTATATAATCTACCATAATGGGCACATATATTTCTAACCTCTACAAAACTCCTTACCCAACTTCTTAAATAAACTGGTTTAACACCAAAATCAAATGCAATAAAATCCTGGTCTTCTTTTTTCATATTAGAATAAAGTTTGGAAATTGTTCCAAAAGAAACAACCTCCACACAAGCCCATATAGGAAGTTGTCCTCCATAAACATCATTGTGGTGTTTTATAATCGGAGATTTCTTTTGATAGTCTTTTTCTCTGTTGAAAGCATCTATAAACTCATTAAAATGCTCTTCATCTTCGAAATTATTTTTGTCAAGATATCCTAAAGGACCATACTTTTGACCAATAAAATATGCAACCTTTGTCCTGAATGTTATTTCAAACTCTTCCAATAATTCAGACATTATGTGTCGCAACTCTATATCAAATAAATACAATCCCAAAATATCCTCAAATGATGTGTTTTCCTTATATGTATCTGTACTTTTATCTATTAAGCCTAATGAATATGCATCAATCATTCTGTAATAATTTATATTAGAAAGAGTTTCTTCTGCAAATTTTTTATCAGTAATAATTAGACCTTTATTCACTAAATGTTCAACTTGTTCATTATATGTTAGAAAAGGTTTTATTTCCGCCATTATTTTTCTCCCCACAAACAAAAAGTCCCCTCCTGGTTCGCGGCTCGCACAAAGTGCGTCTATGCGTGAGGGGCTCTGTCAATATTATTATATGCGTATTTATATCAAAAAGTCAATAACTTTTTGCAATGTTTTTGGTGTTAAAACAACATTCCAAAAACACACATTTTTACATATAAGTCCTTTTTCTGCCCATATTCCCGCACTTCCCCACATCCCATCTCTCGTATAGAAAAGGCTATAAACCACAACGAAAAACCTCAAATTCTCGTTTTTAATTCGGGCATTTTTAGGGATTTGATTTTGGGATTTTGAGGGGTTATGAGAATATTTATTTTGCTTTTCGGTAGGACTTTGTTCCTTAAGAGAAAGGCTATATTTTATTTCCGGCAGTACTTTCCTACGAAAAAGCAAACCGCAATTCCTTTAATATCAAGGAGTTGCGGTTTTATCTTTTATGTGTTAAATCTTAAATTAAAGGATAATTTCTTTGCCTTTTTCTGCGGATTCGTATATTGCACAGAGGATTTTTATCATATCCACGCCCTGAGAAGGCTTGAAAACGGGCTCTGCGCCTTCGGTAATAACGTCGATGAAGTTTTGAATATTTTTCTTGTGTCCGTTTGAATCCATATTACCCTTGGGGATAATATCGAGAAGCTGACCGTCGTCTTCAGTGTAGAATTCAACATCGTTACCTTCCCATTTAAGGCCGGCTTTTGTTCCGCGGAGCTCAACAAAACGGTTTTCAACTTTGATGTTTGATGCCCAGCTGAATTCTATCTGCAGAACTGCACCGTTGTCAAAACGAATCATACCCATTGCAAGGTCTTCAACATCAAATGTACCCTGAGAATTTGCGTCGCCGAACTTGGAGTTTTCGGAATCGCTTGTATCGTTGTCTGCGAATTTACTGTAAGTATTTGCGCTTACTGCAACAGGAGTGGGGTTACCCATAAGCCACACTGCAAGGTCAATCATATGTACACCAAGGTCAATAAGGGGTCCGCCCCCTGACTGAGCCTTTGTTGTGAACCAGCCTCCTTTGCCGGGGATACCTCTGCGTCTCTGCCAACCGCAACGACCGCAATAGATTTCGCCCATTTTCCCGTCGTCAATAAATTTCTTTGCGTACTGTGATGCTGTGGCAAAACGGTTGTTTCTGATGACCATAAGAACCTTGCCTGCCTCATCAGCGGCATTTTTCATTTTAAGAGCCTCTGTAACATCAATAGCATCGGGCTTTTCGCATAACACATGCTTTCCTGCCTTGAATGCATCAACCGCAATTATTGAATGAAGATAGTTGGGTGTGCAGATGTCAACGGCATCAATACTATCATCTTTTAATAATTCCTTGTAGTCAGTATATACTGCTGCGTTGGGGTAATATTTATCCCTTAGCTCAATCGCTCTTTCTTCAATAATATCGCAGAAGGCTACAACCTCTACTCTGTCGTCTTCAAAATAGTTTTCAATGTGGCATGCACGGCAGATACCACCGTTGCCGATAAGTGCAATTTTTAATTTTGACATATTCATTTACTCCCATGGCAATAAAATCTTTGAGGCGAATCAATCGCCTTATTTCATTATATCAAAGAGAAATAAAAAGTAAACAGAAACCTATTTTTTATATTCTGAACTTATCCTCCTCTTTTAAATCCAGAAGGGTGATTATTCGCTCAAAATTATCTTTTGCGCCCCTTAAAGCCTCATTTTTATGAGAGTCACTACCCAGATAGAATCTGCAACCACAGTCCTTTGCTATGTAATATGGTCTTAATAAGATATTCTTTTCTTCCTCGGATGTAAAAATGGTTTTTGTATTAAGCTCTATACCCATTCCCTTTTTAGATGCATCGGAAAAAAGCTCGTATAAGGTTTCGTCATCGATAAGAGGGATAACCTCGGGGGTTCTGCCTTTAAAAATATGACCGCAGGTTAAATGGGCAATGCCAGTTTTATGCCAGGGAAGGTCCTTTTTGAGTAATTCCTTAAATCTCAAAACCCACAATTCGGCAGCTTCCTCGGGAGTCTGTATTTTTGATTTCACCGTATTCCCTGCAAGGTGAAGATGTGTTGTTGATATAACCATAAAATCAAATACATCATATCTTTCGGGGCTTACACCCAGGATAAAATTATAATCCATATCAATCTCGGCACCGAATAAGAATTCCACTGCCTCATCCTTCGGCAACGGCAACACCGACGAAAGACAGCAAAAACGCTGGTCATCATGCCATTCGGCTTCACTTTTTACATTTTCATCCCACAAATGATTTGTAAGGCATATTTTTTTGAAATTATTCTCTTTAGCGTAAATCAGCAAAGCCTCAGGGGTCTGATTTTCATCGTGACAACAGGGTGACACGGTTGAATGTATATGAAAATCGTGATCTGCAACATATCGCATACTATCATCTCCATAAAAATAATACCACACATTCTTCTTTCTCTCAACAATTTCTCTTGCTGCGACCGATTTTTAATAAAATTCTCTTTCAACACAGGCAGAATATCACTTGAAATTGCCTGTTTTTTTGTATATACTCTTTTCGGGGTGAAAATATGAGAAAGAAAATTTACAATATTATTGATACAAGTGAAGATCCCAATAAGATAAACAATGCTTATGATATTATAATGTTGATTTCCATTGCGGTGAGCCTTGTTCCCCTTGCGTTCAAAAAATCAAACATTGTATTTGAATATATCGATTACATTACTGTGGCAATTTTCATTATTGATTATATTTTAAGATTGATAACGGCGGACCTTAAACTTAAAAAATCCGCACTTTCGTTTTTCTTATATCCCTTTACTCCGATGGCGATAATTGACCTTATTTCAATTCTCCCCTCGCTGACAATACTTCACAACGGGTTTAAATTATTAAAAATATTCAGATTATTACGCACATTAAAAGTTTTAAGAACCCTTAAATTCCTCAGATATTCAAAAACTGTCGATGTAATCTCGAATGTTTTCAAAAAGCAAAAGAGAGTGTTATCCACCGTAGCAACGCTGGCTATTTTTTACATTCTGGTTTCAGCTTTAGTCATCTATAATGTTGAGCCCGAGTCTTTTGAAACATTTTTTGATGCGGTTTATTGGGCAACCATATCCCTCACCACCGTGGGCTACGGTGATATTTACCCCGTTTCCACAATCGGCAGGGTTGTAACTATGGTTTCCTCCATTTTCGGCATCGCCATTATCGCATTACCATCCGGTGTTATTACGGCGGGTTACCTTGCGGAAATCAACAAAGATAATAAAGATAACAAATAACATACTCCCCGTTCAGCTCCGAGCGGGGTTTACCTTTTATTTTTCACAAATAGCTCCGTTAATTTTTATGCATTTTCGTAATTGAATTAAAGAGAGTTAACATTGTATAATCAAGCTATTATTTGTATAGGGAGTTGAGTTTATGAGCAACAAAAAGCTATATATTTTGACTTATGAACACGGAGGATATGTTCTCTGGAAGGACGAAGTAAAGTCCCGCCTTTTAAAAATGTTTGACTGGCTGGAAAAATACCCCAAGCTGCGCATCGGTCTTGATTACGAGTCATTTACTTTTGATGAGTTTTCGCGGTGTGATTACGAGGTTGTTGCCTTAATCGGTAAGCTTCTTGAAAAATACCCCGACAGAGTGGGACTTGGTGCAACTACCTACGGTCAACCTCTTGCACTTACTATAAACGATGAATCCAACGCACGTCAGTTACTCTATGCAGTACGAACCAACTTGGATTATTTCAACATTACACCCGATGTTTACGCCATATCTGAATTTGCTCTGCACAATCAGACACCCCAGCTTATTTCTCAATGCGGTTACAAGGCCGCCATTCTGCGCTCCCATGTTATGGGCTACGGATATCCCAAAACCTATGACAGCGCCTGGGGTAAATGGATTGGCAAGGACGGCACCGAAATACCCTCGGTACCTACTTACGATACTCAGGGCAGGGGCTACAACTGCACCACGGTCGATAACTGGATTCTTTCCCGTTGGCCCGTGGATTCCGACCTTTACTCCCTTGAAGACTTTGAAAAAATGTATGAAAAATACTCGCCCCTGCTTGCTTCAAGATATGATGACCTTACCCAGCCCATTGAAGAGGTAATTGCCCACACTCAGAATAAAAAAAATTATGAATATGTGCTTCTGGAAGATATTCCCGAAATTTTCGGTGAGCCCGTTGACGAATATGACACCACCGACAACGATTTCCACGCGCAGATGCCCTGGGGATATTGCGGTAACGAAATTTTCAACGGCTGCCGTGAGGGTGAAGTTAATGCAGTAATTTCTGAAAAGCTCAACGCTTTTTCGTCTCTTTTGGGTGACACCTCTTATGAAAACAAAAGTATTGAAGCCTGGAAATATATTCTTGCAGCTGAACATCACGATGTTACAATATGCGGTCTTCTGGACCTTTCAAGAAGATTTATACCCGAATCATTAAAGCATTCCGAAGAAGTCAGAAACAATTCTTTAAGCTTTATTTCCAAACAATTTGCAACAGAAAATAACCATGCGGTACTTGTTATAAACCACCACTCTTTCCCCGTGGATGAATGGGTCAAAATTCCCGTTGAGGATGATTTCACTGCTTTTGACGGCAACACGCCTGCAGAATGTGAAATTATTGAAAAATCGGACAAAAAGATTCTTTCAATCCACGCTCATATTGAGCCCTTCGGTTTCAAGAGATTCACTCTGAAAAAAGAAGAAAACAAACCTCTCTCCCTTTACAGTTTCAACGAAAAAACAAACACACTTACTACACCCTGCTACGAAATCAAATTCACTGAGAGCGGTATAGAATACATCAAAGATGTTGAAAAAGGCAAAGTAATTGTTGATAACAAAAACTGCGGTCTTTTCACAGGTAACATCAACGGTAAAGACTGTGAATCAACAGGAGAATGGAAAATCAGCACAACTGATCTGGGTGCAACAGCTCTTTATTCAGGTGCTATCGGTAGTGTTCCCTTTGAGCTCACAATGAGCTTCTCGGGTAAATCAAAAAGAATTGACTGTAAAACCATGTTTACGGTTAAGAATGACCTTATCGGCAGAACGGACATAACCCAGGGAAGACCCGTTCCCCTTACGCTTAACGGTCATCACCACGAGGATAAGCTTTGCCTTAATCTTAATGCAAGTCTTAAAAATGACCGCAGAATGTTCAGAGATTTACCCTACTCCATTTCCGAATGGAACGGCGCTTTGAGGAAAACCGAAAAATACTGGTACCCCAATGACGATATTCTTATTGACACTGAGGTTTCACCCGAGGAATCCTTTAACTCGACCACCTACTATCATGGTATTTACTGGGTCAGCGTAAAAGATGATGAACAGGGTCTCGCTGTTTTCAATAAGGGTTGCATGGGCTGCGCCCTTACAGGCAACAATCTGCGCATTCCCCTTATTTATTCCAACGAATATATGTGCGGTACCCGTATTTTAGACGGCACTTTTGAAAATGAATTTGCCATTTTTGCATTTGACGGAGAAATGAGCAATGTCCTTCTTCACAAAAATGCCCTCGCCTATGCCCTGCCGCCTGTTGCAGAATTTATTCCTTGTGGCAAAGGTAAAATAACCGACTTTAAACCCTTCGGTATTCAGACTGATAACGAAGAAATTATACTCACCGCTCTTTACCCCGAAAACAATTACATTTTAGCCCGTTTCTGTAATTATTCCGATAATTCAGCTTCCGCGAAATTCACAACCTCTTACGGCACTGTTACATCGGAAACTGATTTACTCGGAAATAATACAGTAAACATTACTGACAACACCCTTAATTTCCATCCCTGGGAGATTAAAACGGTAAAAATCGAATTAAACTCTTAAACCGGAGGCTGGTTTTATGTTCAGAAAAAGACAAGTACACCTTGATTTTCACACAAGCGAATTCGTACCCGTAGGTAAAAACTTCTCAAAAGAGCAATTTCAGAATGCTTTAACAGCAGGTCACGTTAACTCTATAACTGTTTTTTCAAAATGCCACCACGGTTGGTCCTACCACCCTACCGAGGCTAACGAAATACATCCTACCCTTGACTTTGACTTGCTCGGTGCTCAGCTTGAAGCCTGTAAAGAAATCGACGTAAATGCCCCCGTTTATATTTCGGCGGGTTTTGATGAAAAAGAATACCGCAAACGCCCCGAGTGGCGTTGGTGTCCATACCCTGAAAAAGAGAAAAATGAAGAATACAATAAAGAAGTTCATTTTCATGTGCTTTGCTTTAACACGGGGTATCTTGATTTTCTTTGCAAGCAGATTGAGGAGGTTATGGTAAAATACAATCCTTGCGGAATTTTCCTCGATATTATTGCTTCAAGAGTCTGCTACTGCGACAAATGCTTAAGCGATATGAAGAAAATGGGTCTTGATGCGGAAAACGCAGAAGACAGAGAGAATTTTGCTCAGATTGTATTAAACAAATATCTTGAGAAAACCAACGAAGCTGTAAGAAAACACAGCGAAACTGCAACAATTTTCCACAACAGCGGTCATATCCCTAAAGGTGATTACCGCTACATAGATGCAAACACTCACCTTGAGCTTGAAAGTCTGCCAACCGGTGGCTGGGGTTACGACCACTTCCCTCTTTCAGCCTCTTATGTGCGCACACTCAAAGACACCGACTTTTTAGGTATGACGGGTAAATTCCACCACAGCTGGGGTGAATTCGGCGGTTACAAGCACCCTAACGCCCTCATTTATGAAACCGCTTTAAGCGTTGCAAACGGTGCGGGCTGCTCCATAGGTGACCAGATGCATCCTCTTTCAGAAATGAATATGGCAACCTATAACCTTATAGGCAAGGCATATTCTCATATTGAAGAAAGAGAGCCTTGGTTAAACGGTGCGGTTAATGTTGCGGACATTGCTGTATTAAGCGCAGAAGCTACAACTCAAAACCGCGATGTAAAAGCCGACATCGGTGCAAACAGGATGCTTCTTGAAAACCATCTTCTGTATAATTTCATTGATGAAACAGCGGATTTATCCCCTTATAAGCTCCTTATTCTCCCCGATGTTTCGGGATACTCGCCCGAAATGACCGAGAAAATCAAAAGCTTTGCCGAAAACGGCGGAAAAATTATTGCCACGGGCGAGTCCATAGTTAAGGATGGCAAATTCATTTTTGATTTCGGTGCTGAGTACAAGGGTAAAAATGAATTTAATCCCACATATTTTATCCCTGAGTTTGAAACTGTTAACGGCATAACCGAGTATGTTATGCGTTGCGATTTCAATAAATTCGAAGCTTCCGAGGGCGAAATTGTAGCTTTTATGCAAAACCCCTATTTCAACAGAACCCTTGAGCATTTCTGCTCACACGCCCACGCACCCAATAACCCGACAGAAAGCTTCCCGGGTGCTGTAATAAACGGCAACATCGCCTACATCGGGTGGGATATATTTACCGCTTACGCAAATCACGGACATCTTTGCTTTAAAGAGCTTTTCACCCACATCCTCAAAAAAATGATGGGTGACGAAATAACCGTTTTCGCTAATATTCCCGACAGGGCAGTTTTAACCTACACAAGACAGGAAAAGGAAAACAGAAATATTCTTCACATTCTTTTTGCCCACACAACTGTGCGCGGTAAAAACACCGAAGTAATTGAAGACACCGTTCCCCTTTACAATGTTAAATGCAGTGTAAAATGTGAAAATAAACCCTCTGAAATTATCCTTGTTCCATCGGGGGAAGAATTGAAGTTTGAATATATTGACGGCAGAGCAGAGTTTACCGTGCCATCCGTCAACATACATCAGATGATTGAAATAAAAGACTGATTATCGGAGGATAATATGCAAACCTCAAGAACAATATCTTTCAGACCGGACGGCAAGCTTAAAATAATGCACATTACAGACACCCATATAGAGGATGATAATATTGAATATTCCCTCGTGCTCATCCGGGAGGCTTGTAACAAAGAAAAACCCGACATAGCAATAGTTACGGGGGACAATGTTTTAAACTATGACGACCCGAAAAAAACTAAAAGCTATATTACGAGGTTTATGTCAATTTTCAGCGAAAGCAACATTCCCGTTGCTATAACCTTCGGAAATCACGACAGCGAAGTGGGCGCTCTTTCCCGCCGCGAACTAATGGCATTTTATAACTCCTTTGATTGCTCAATTACTAATGAAAAAAGGAATGAGCTTTCTGAAAACGGCACATTCAATATTCCTATTTCAGGGAGCGACGGCAAAACGATTAAATACAATTTATGGGTTTTTGATTCGGGCGATTATGACGATAAAGGTCATTACGGATGCGTAAGCCCCGAGGATGTAGAATGGTACAAAAATAAATCCGATGAAATATCCCGGCAAAACGGCGGTAAAGTTTATTCTCTCGCCTTTCAACACATTATTGTGCCCGAAGTTTATGATGTTCTTAAAAAAGTGAATAAGCACAAGCTCTATTCCTTCAGCCATATGTATAACAAAAATGATTATTATATGTTTGACAGCGAGCAGGTAAATTTCGGTACACTCAACGAAACCCCCTGTTGCGGTTTTCCTAATTACGGTCAGTTTGATGCAATGGTTGAAAAGGGTGATGTTCTGGGTATCTTCAGCGGTCACGACCACACAAATGCCTTTGGTGTGAAAAACAAGGGAATTGATATAGTAAACTCTCTGAGCACCCGTTATAACGGTGACAGATTTTCAACCATGTACGGTTACCGCATTATTGAAGTAGATGAAAAAGACACTTCCCGTTACACAAGCTATAATATGCATTGGTACAATATGTACTCAAAGGAAGATATTAAAAAATTAAAAGCCACCGCAGATGCATTTACAGTTAAAACCGCCGTTGCCGTAACCCGTAAGGGATATATTCAGCGCTTTATGACAAAGGTTGGCAGAGGATTTACCAAAGCCTTTACAGGACGACAAGTTACATATGAAGATTAAAAAACACCTGAGATTCTTCATCGAATCTCAGGTGTTTTAATGATGAAAGTTTTATGCCGCTATCATTACCTCATAAGGGAATTCATCCTCTTCAAAGCCTAATGCATAAGCAATTCTGATGGGAATTTCATAGTTATTGAGAATTTCGCCTGCGTTTATAATATTGCTTGAACCATAAACGAGCACGGGAACATTAGCATCAGAGTGAGAACCGCTTGTGAATGAATATGTGCCGTCTGCATTAAGCATAATAGCACCTGTTTCGTGGTCGGCAGTAACAACAACTAAGGTTTCACCGTCTTTTTCGGCATATTCGAGAGCAAGCTGAATGGTCTTGTCAAATTCAGCAAGTGCTTCGGTCATGGATGCATCGTCGTTGCTATGTGAATGCTTGTCGATATGAGCGCCCTCAACCATAAGGAAGAAGCCCTCGTCCGTATCGTCAAGAAGGTCAATGGCTTTTTCGGTCATCTGTGAAAGTGTGGGAGTGTCAGCATCGGACTGCTCCAATGTCCAAAGGTTATTTGTAAACTGAGCAAAGCTGCGGCTACCTTCTTCGAGTGCCATCATTTCGTCATAGGTTGTAACATACTCAAAGCCGTTTTGCTTTGCTAAACCTTTACTCGCAACACCATTCGCCGCACCCCAGATAATATCAATGTCCGAAGCAAACTGGTCGTTGGTGATATCCTCGGTATTACCGCGGTCAGATGAATGAGCCGAGAAAGATGCGGGTGTTGCGCCCGATGTTTCATCGGTGGTAATAACGCCTGTCATCATACCTCTTTCAGCACATAACTCGGTAATGTTCTTGGGATATGAGAATTGGCACAAGGGGTCAAACATATACACACCGATACCGCCGTTATATGTTCTTTCGCCTGTTGCAAGGGCAGTACCACCTGCGGCACTATCGGTTACAGCGTTGGACAACGACCGGGTCATTGATGCACCGTGATAATCGAAGGTATCCATAACCAGGGAAATGTTGCGCTCCTGTTTGGTTTTTTCAAGATGGTTAAAGCCCATACCGTCACCGATAAGGAAAATAACATTCTTTATTTCGCTATCTAAATATTTGTCAGGATTGGTTGTATCTGACGGAACAAATATGCCGAATGTTGTACCAATGGTCATAATGATACTCATAAAAATAGCGGCTATTTCCTGCCAGATAGGTCCAAGTGATGATAACATATATTCCACCTCCATAATTTATAACAACATTATACTTTTATTTTCCGGAAAATTCAACCATGTACTATAATGTTTTATAATAAATTAAGGGTTTTTTACTATTGACTTATTTTTTTATAATACTATAATATGTTTAGTAAATTAAAAGGATTAAGGTATATGATTACTCAAGAAAAAATTGACAGAATCAATTTCCTCGCCCGTAAATCAAGAGAAGAAGGTCTTACCGAGGCAGAAGCCCTTGAACAGAAAAGCCTGAGAGCAGAATATGTTGCTGCTTTCAGAAAATCTCTCGAAACACAGCTGGACAGCACAATTATTGTTCGTCCCGACGGCACAAGGGAAAAAATCGAACGCAAAAAGCCCAATAAATCCGACGGAGTGAAAAATTAATGGCTACTATCAGAAAGATGCGTCCCGATGACCTTAAGGCTGTTGAAAATGTCTGCCGTATGACTGCCGGTCCTGTTTTTCAGAATGACCCCGTTTTAGGTTACCGTCTTGCAAGAATGTTCTCAACATATTATGCAAGGGAATGTTACGATACTTCGTTTGTACTGGTTGATGATAGCGATACTGTTGTGGGTTATGTTCTGTGTGAACCTGACCACAAACGATTCAGAAAAATCTTCCGCAAAGTGGATGTCCCCGAAATCAAAAAGCTGGACAGAAAAAGCGGTAAACAAGCCTGGCTTTTCCCCATCCCCTATGATTTTTTCGGCAGAAAATATCCTGCCCATCTGCATATTGATATTCTTGATGAATATCAGAGCAAGGGCTACGGCGCAAAGCTTATGGATGCGCTTTTTACAGAGCTTAAAAGCCGTAATGTAAAGGGTGTTATGCTCCAGGCAGACATCCATAACGAAGGTGCTATCAGATTTTATAAACGACTCGGTTTCAAAATGCTTTCAACCAAGCTGAAAACCGCTACTATGGCAAAAAAATTAGTTTAAGCAGTGATAGATATGACTCAAAAACCCGTTACAGCAATTATACTCGGCGCAGGACACCGCGCCATGGCTTATGCCGAATATTCTCTCGCACACCCTGACGAACTTCAGATTGTGGGTGTTGCAGAGCCCGATGAGCATCGCAGAAACCATGTGCGCGAGCTTTTCGGTTTTTCCGAAAGCAATTGCTTTTACGATGCAGCGGCATTAGCAAAACGGCCTAAGTTTGCCGATGCTGTTATAAACGGCACTATGGATGAAATTCATGTGGAAACCTCAATCCCCTTGCTTGAAATCGGTTATGACATGCTCCTCGAAAAACCCTTCGCCGTAAATGAGGAAGAAATGAACAGACTTATTGAGGTTGTAAAACGCAACAACAATAAAGTAATGATTTGCCATGTTCTTCGCTATAACCCCATATATACTACCATCAAAAACAGTATTATCAGCGGTGAAATAGGTGATATTATCAATATCCAGATGGTTGAAAATGTAAGCTTCCATCACCTTTCAACCTCCTATGTGCGCGGTAAATGGGCAAACAGCAAAAAATGCCACACCTCAATGCTTCTTGCAAAATGCTGCCACGATCTTGACCTTATGATGTGGCTTATGGGGGACGATGAGCCTGTTTCCGTTTCATCTGTGGGCTCACGATTCCATTTCAGACCCGAAAATGCACCTGAGGAATCAGGCACCCGTTGCCTTGTGGATTGCCCACGGGTTGATTTTTGTGATTTCAGTGCAAAGCGCATATATCTTGACCATCCCGACAGTTGGGAGATTTATGTCTGGAAGGATTTAGAGGGTGTGGAAAACCCCACTGACGAGCAACGCCGCGAGCTCCTTGAAAAAAGCGATTTCGGCAGATGCATGTTCAAATGCGACAACGATGTTGTTGACCACCAGAGTGTTCTTGTTAATTTCAAGAGCGGTGCAACAGGCACACACAACCTTGCAGGTGGCTCTGCTGAATCATTAAGAACAATCCGCATTATCGGTACAAAGGGTGAAATTTACGGCGAGCTTGAAAACAAGTTCGTAAAAATCAAGACCATCAACCCCGACCCCGGTAAATATTTTGACGAAAAGCTCATAGATTTGAGTAACACCCCCGACGAAGGTCACGGTGGTGCAGACCCCGCACTCACCGCTGATTTCATAAAATTTATCCGTGACGATAACCCTTCCGTTTCCTGCACATCAATCGAAAACTCAATTGCAGGTCACAGAGTTGTTTTCCTTGCAGATAAGTCAATGGCACAGGGCGGACAGATAATGTACATATAACAAAAAGCACCCTTACAAGGGTGCTTTTTTATTTGGGAATTTATGAGAATTGTGCTAAAACTTTATAATTCGTAATTCATAATGCGTAATGCGTAATTATCGGGACCTGCGGTCGGCATTATAATCGGCGTTAGCCCCTTTAATTACGAATTATGAATTAAGCATTACGAATTAGTTTTACATTTCAACTGCTGCTCTTTCAACTGAAAGACCTTTTTTATAGTTTTCCATAAACTGATTGAAGCTTGCAACAATTTTCTCATCCGGGTCAAGGGTTGTCATTTTCTGAGTTGCAAAAATCTTGTTATCAAGGTAATCGGGAAGGTTCTCCCCTACCTCTTTATTCGCCGCGAATGCTGCGAGCACCGCAACACCCCAGGCTCCGCCTTCACCTGCGGTTTCCATTACGGAAACGGGAGCATTCATTGCAGCTGCAAGCACACTCTGACCGATAACGGGAGTTTTGAAGAAACCGCCGTGACCGAGAATCTTATCTATTGCAACATTCTCTTTATTAAGGATATCCATACCGATTCTGATACCGCCGAATGCTGTGAAAAGCTGAACTCTCATAAAGTTAGCAAGTGAGAAATTGCTGTCAGGCTCTCTGATGAAAAGGGGCTTACCTGTTTCAAAGCCGGTAAGGAATTCACCTGAGAAATAGTTGTAGGAAATAAGGTTACCGCAATCCGCATCAGCTTCAGCAGATTTTTTGAAAAGAGCGGTAAACAAGTCGCCCATTGAACATTCTGCACCGCAAAGGTCGAGAACTTCTTTGAAAAGATATGTCCATGCGTTAATATCGGATGTGCAGTTATTGCAGTGTACCATGGCAACGGGTGCGCCGTCCGGTGTTGTTACCATATCAATTTCGCGGTAAAGCTTTGAAAGAAGCTTTTCCAGAACAATCATAGCAAAAACAGATGTACCTGCGGAAACATTACCTGTTCTTACTCTTACGCTGTTTGTGGCAACCATACCTGTTCCTGCATCGCCTTCGGGTGGACACATGGGAATACCTGCCTCAAGGTCACCCTTGCTGTCCATAAGCTTTGCACCCTCAGCTGTGAGAACACCTGCATTTTCACCTGCTACAAGCACCTTGGGAAGAATGTCGCGGATTTTCCATTCATAGCCTTTATCCGCTACAAGCTCATCAAATTTATCCAGCATATTCTCGCTGTAATTATTACCCTCCATGGGGAACATACCCGAGGCTTCACCGATACCGAGAACTTTTTCACCTGTAAGGAGTGTGTGAATATATCCCGCAAGAGTTGTGAAGTATGCTACATCTTTTACATGCTCCTCACCGTCAAGAATTACCTGATAGAGGTGAGCAATGCTCCAACGGTCGGGTATATTGAACTGAAATTCCTCAGTCAATTTATTCGCAGCTTCGCCTGCGCAGGTATTACGCCAGGTGCGGAAAGGTGCAAGGAGATTGCCGTCCTTATCAAAAGCAAGGTATCCGTGCATCATACCGCTGATACCGATTGACTTGAGAGTTTTAAGTGTAATGCCGTATTTTTCTTTTACATCCTGTTTAAGCGTTGAGTAGCAACCCTTAAGACCTGCGAAAAATTCATCCTCACCATAGGTCCAGATGCCGTTTACAAGGCTGTTTTCCCATTCGTAACCGCCAACGGCAAGAACTGCACCCGCGTCATCAATAAGAACACCTTTGATTCTTGTTGAGCCAAACTCAATACCGAGTATAGCTTTACCTTCGGCAATGTAATTTTTAATATCCATAATTTTATCTCCTTTAGAGTTTTATGTTCAGTTCATTTATTTTGTCTCTTAAATTCTGAAAATCCGAAAGTGCATCGGGTTTGTTGTTGGGATTTCTCAGAAGTGCGGCAGGGTGATATGTGCCCATAAAAAGAATATTACCCTTTTTAATAAATTCCCAGTGTTGGCGGGTAACTTTAAAATCTTCCGAAATCAGTTTCTGTGCCGCTATGCGACCAAGACAGACTATAATTTTAGGTTTAATCAGCCTGGTCTGACATCTTAACCAATCCATACAGGCATCCTGCTCAATGGTTTCGGGATCACGGTTCCCGGGCGGTCTGCATTTGACGATATTGGCAATGTAAATATTCTCGCGCCGTGAAAGACCGATTACTTCAAGATATTTATCAAGGAGTTGCCCTGCTTTACCAACAAATGGCTCACCTTGTAAATCCTCATTTTCACCGGGGCCCTCGCCCACAAACATAATATCCGCGTTCTCATTTCCAACACCGAAAACAACATTGGTACGGGTGGCACAAAGACCGCATTTCGCACAGCTCAGACAATCCTTTTTTAAATCTTCAAAGTTTTCGTATTTCAAAGAATTATCAACTCCTTCGGTGCGGTTGTTAAATTCTCAGACCCTTTTTCGGTGATAAGTGCCATATCCTCAATTCTTACACCGAACTTTTCCGGGATATATATTCCCGGCTCAACAGTCACAATGTTACCGATTTTTAATTTCTGATTGCTTCTCGGGGAAAGATTCGGACTCTCGTGAATTTCAATCCCTACGCCGTGGCCCGTGCCGTGACCGAAGCAGTCCCCAAAACCCGACTCGGAAATTATATCCCTTGCGGCTTTGTCCGCATCGGCACAGGGCAAACCGCTTTTAAGTATTGAAAGCGCTTTTTTCTGGGCTTTTAAAACTATATCATAAATATTTTTTTGTTCGTCGGTTATATTCCCCACCGCTACGGTACGGGTCATATCGCTATGGTAACCTTTATATACAGCGCCAAAATCCATAGTTATAAAATCACCGTTTTTCACTATGGTGTCATCAGGTACACCATGGGGCATTGAGGTCTTTGCCCCCGTTACGGCTATGGTTTCAAAGGACAGGGCTTCAGCTCCGTGTGAAAGCATATAAAAATCAAGCTCCAGCGCAATTTGTTTTTCGCTCACACCGGGCTTTATGAATTTTAAAATGTGCTCAAAAGCCTCTTCAGCAATTTCCTGGGCTTTTTTAATACATTCAACCTCGTGAGGTTTTTTTATTTCTCGGGTCTGCTCTATTAAACCCTCGAGCTTTTTTGACGGTGTGATTTTAACGGGCGAAAGTATTTTTCTCAGCTGAGAAAGCAGAGAAACCGAAAGATTCTCTGTTTCTGTATATACTTTTTCAATATTATTTTCAGTAAAAAAGCTTTTTACCTCAGTTGAAAGCCTTGTTAAAAGCTGTACTCTGCAGGATTTAATGTTTTTTTGAGCCGCTTCAATGTAACGGGAATCAGCGAAAAACACCGCATCTTTTTTTGTAATAACCAGATAACCGTCACTTGATGGAAACGCTGTAAAATAACGGCGGTTTACACCCGAGCAAATAAGTATCGCTTCGTTTTCGTTTTTCAAAAAATCTTTTAATTTATTTATCGCCATAATAGCCGTGCTCCTTTAAAAAAGCCTCGCGTATGGGTTTTTCTTTAATTCGGTTTTTCTTGTAGTGATTTTTCCAGAACCATTTATTTTCAACCGGGTCAACCAGAATAGGAACTGCGCCGCAACGGTTAGCCGCCGCAACATCTGTAAAAACCTGGTCCCCCACCATACCGATTTTTTCTAACGGCACCTGTAATTTTCGGGACATTCTGATAAGACCTAAAGGCAAGGGTTTTTTAGCATAAGCGTGAAATTTAACACCAAAAGCCTTTGAAAACCAAAAGGCTCTTATATGGGGTGTATTGGTAACAATGGCAACTTTTATACCCGCATCTTTAAGGGCTTTTATCCAGGCAATCGCTCCGGGAACAGTTGAAAGAGTCGCATCCTTAACGGTTGTATTATCAAGGTCAAAAAGTATAGCCTCAAGACCCAGCTTCCTGACAACATCGGGGGTGATATCGTGAATTTCGCGGAACATATATTTAATTGTGGTATCTTTTTCGAAACGCATATAACCACCCGCTTTTATGCACACAAAATAACAGTATAATCATAACACAAAAAAATAAAAAAATAAAGAGATGAAACCTAAAATAAGGCTTCATCTCCCGTTTTTTAATAGAACTTTCTCTTACGAGCAGCTTCGGATTTCTTTTTTCTCTTTACAGAGGGTTTTTCATAGTGCTCTCTCTTACGGACTTCCTGAATAACACCATCTCTTGATGTCTGTCTTTTAAATCTGCGAAGAGCGCTGTCCAAAGACTCATTCTCTTTTACTTTTACCTGACTCATTTATAGTTCCCTCCCTCCGCTGTTACCAACAAAGGTATAAATATCAATATACATTTAGCATTATACAATGTCAAACCTCTTGTGTCAAGAGAAAATTGATAAATATTTGTAAACAAACCCCTCGCTTATTTTTCAATGTACTTTTCTGCTTGAAGGCGGAACATATAGGCATATTTGCCGTTAAGAGCCAAAAGCTCCTCGTGAGAGCCGTGCTCCACAATTTCACCATTTTCGAGCATATATATTTCATCTGCCATAACCGTGGTGGAAAGTCGATGGGAAATAAATAAAACTGTTTTGCTTTCTGCTGCCTTCACCATTGAACGGTTAAGGGAATATTCCGCAATGGGGTCAAGGTTTGCACTGGGCTCATCAAGAATCGCAAAAGGACAATCTTTATAAAAAGCTCTGGCTATGGCGATTTTTTGAGCTTCACCACCGGAAAGTGAAACACCGTCATCGTCAAACTCCCTCAAAAGAATGCTGTTTGTGCCGTCCGGAAGCTCCCTGTTAAAGCTCGCCGCCTTCAAAGCATCCTCAGTTTTTTCCGAATCCGGAGAATCATTCATTGCAACATTCTCTCCCAGTGTCGCTCCGAAAATGGAGAAATCCTGAAAGACCGCCGCAAAATTACGATGATACGAGCTTACATCCCAATCTTTTATATTAACCCCGTCAAGAGTTATGGCTCCTTCCGTAACATCATAAAGACGCAACAAGAGATTGGTAAGAGTTGTTTTTCCTGCACCGTTATATCCCACAAGCGCAACTTTTTTATACGGTGATATTTCGAGATTGATATTTTTTAAAACATATTTGTCCGTACCCGGATATTTGAATGAAACATTTTCAAATTTTATTACGGGCGGTTTTTCAAAAATTCTTTTATTGTCCCCTGAAACCATTTTTTCCTTGGCATTCATAAAGTTACGGAATTTTTCTACATAAAGCCCGTTTTCTCTTATGTTTATGGCAAACTGGCTGGTTATTGCAAAAACACTGGTACTGATTGATGCCGCACCATTGAAGGTTGCAGCAAAATCACCCATAGTTGCCTCCTTAGTAACAATCGCCTTGTAACCCATAAGCAGAGTTATTCCCAGATAAATCAGAATTGTCATGGGTAATGATTCCTGACAAAAATATAACTTCCACTGCCTGGTAAGATACGGTGCAATAGTTTTTATACGATCAGAAATATTTTTATTGTATCTTGCCTCAATCATTTTTCCTGCACCGGAAAGACGCAATTCCTTGGCATAATCCTGTAAATAGAACACCCTGCTGAAATAAAGATTTTTTCTGTCGTAGAAGGTCATTGCCTCGGTTCGTTCCACATTCACCTTTGCAATAAGCCTGCCTATGGGCGTCATTATTGCAACGCATACGGCAACAAAAATAAGACAAACAGGGTCGATTGTAACTATAACGGCACCAATAGTAAAAACACCGATAATATTAGTGAGTATATCCTGCGTATTGGATAAAACGGAATTGGCGCGCTCGTTCATAGCATTCATGGCAAGAACAAGGTCATTGTAATATTCCGGGTTATCATACGCCTCGTAATCCATTTTTGCCGCTTTTTCATAAATTGTTTTATAAATTGCAAAATACAGCTTTTCTCTTTGCTTTGGCAGAGAAACCTCGTAAAACAATGTTGTACACAGGTTTGTTATAACCACAAAAGCCACGAAAAGGACGAGGGCGACTGCCACCCTGTAGAAACCCTTTCCCTCAGCAACAACATCAATAATATATTTCAGAAGAACGACATTTGAAAGAGTCCACGGCAGGTTTGCAAGCACATCAAAAAACAGATATCCGAAAACCATAAACGGAGTGTGTCTGAAAATAAACTTCAGCATATAAATGTAGTTTTTTAATGAATTAACCTTTTTATCTTTCATCCACACTCACCCCCTTGTAACCCGAAGCCTGAAGCTCAAACATATCACTGTATGCTCCGCCAATATTCATAAGCTCATTGTGTGTGCCCTGCTCCGAAAGCTCACCCTTGTTGAAAACAAGAATGTTGTCCGAACCGGTTGCACTCGAAAGTCGATGGGAAATATATATTACCGTTTTCCCTTTTGTACCCTCCATTAAAGCATCATACATTTTGCTTTCTGCAACCGGGTCAAGTGCCGAGGACGGCTCATCAAGAATAGCAATATCAAAATTTCTTGCAAAAAGACGAGCTATTGTAACCTTCTGAGTTTCACCGCCGGAAAGCAACACTCCGTCCGCATCAAACTCTTTTGTCAAAAGTGAGTTTTCCTTATTGGGGAGTTTACCGATTTTTTCATACGCACCTGCTGTTTTTAAAGCATTTACGGCGATTTCTCTGTTCTGTTGCGTTACCTCCTCTGTCAGAACGTTTTCTGAAACAGTCATTGCAAAAACACGATAATCCTGAAAAACAGACGCAAATTTCTCACGATATTTCAATAAATCATATTCTTTTATATTTATCCCGTTATATAGAATTTCACCCTGTGTTACATCATAAAAGCGCAAAAGAAGCTTTGAAAGGGTTGTTTTTCCTGCCCCGTTATGTCCTACAACAGCAATTGTCTGACCTTTTTCTATCTTAAACGAAACATCTTTAATAATATACGGCGAATCCTCCGAGTATCTGAAATATACATTTTTAAATTCAAGACTTTTAAATTCCTCGGGAATGATGCCGCCGCCCTGAATTTTAGGTTCATATTCAAGAAACTCTCTTAAATTCTGTACCCAAAGACAGTGCTTTTGTTGCATTGCAAAGTAATATGCTAATTGATTCAATTTGTTACGGCAGGTGGTTATAGCCGAAACAAGCACAGAAAAATCCGAAATTGCGATATCCCCCGTCACTATAAGCCTGTAACAGCCATAAACGAATCCACCCGTTACGGGTATAATTTCCGCAAAATAGTCCGAAACACATTCAAGCAGCGCAATTTTCCAGCCATATTTTTTTATAACTTGTATATTCTTCTCTATTGCCTTGCGAAAGCGCTTTTCCAAAACCACAAAAATATTTGTAGTCTTTATTTCCTTTGCAAAATCCTTTAAAAGAATAGTTCTTCTTATGTACTCTTTCTGTCTTTCGTAAGGCGTCATATCCTTTTCTTTTTGAAGCTCCAAATTGTTTTTAAAGGTTCTGAAGCCAACAACGATAATTGGACAAACAAGAAAGATCAGCAACCAGGGGTCAATTGATATAAGGTAAAGCACCAACAAAACAAGACTGATTACCGAACCCATGGTCCATGCCGAGCCCTCTATAATTCTTTTAAATCCACTTTTTTCTATAACCCAGGTAGCCCTGTTATATTTATCAAAAAAATCGGGATTTTCGTAGCACCCAAGCTCAACCTGCTGAGCCTTCTTGAATATAAGGGAATTAATATAGCTCTCGCATTTTATTTCGAATTTTATCCTAACAGTATAAACATTTATGTAACCCAGAAGATCAACTAAAAGTTTACCTGCGACGATAATGCACATTTTTATTGCAAATTCTTTGAACGTTCCGTTACCCTCAATAATAGAAAGGGCTGTTTCAAGAAACATTACGTTTACAACTACTGCATAATAAATATTTTCCGCAATGTATGAAAAATATATTATAAAAAGTGATATGGGTGCGCTTTTCAAGGCACATCCAAGCATAAAGAAAGTGTTTTTAAGCACATATGCTTTTTGCTTAGGTTGTCGTTTTCTTTCCTTCATTTTTATCTCCCGAAAACCAATTATATAATAGCGAGTAAATTGTATATAAAAATAATAATGTTGTCAATAAAAAAAGGGAAGTCCGAAAACTTCCCTTTGAAAAATAACATAAAATTGTAGTCAGGGTAATAATAGTACCAGATTGGGATGCTGAGCGAAGATTTAAAATACGAAGCTGTATCAGATATACAGCGAGTAGGTTAAATCAAGTTCAGCGCCCAAGATTGTGCTATTATTTAGCGAGTGAGCCGATATACATCATATATCCGCCAATCTGAGCACCGAATTCGGGCGCACCGTCCATGATGAGCTTGCCCTGCTGAACAGACTCAATCATATCGTCGATGGACATAAGAATACCGAGAGCACTGTCAAGATTATTGAAGCGCATGGTAAAGAAGGGAAGAGCGCGTTTATATTCGCCTCTGCCGGCTTTACTCTTACCCGCTTTGATTCTGATATAAGCAGAAACAGAATCTTCGCCGTCAACCTTCCAGGCATAAACACGATCGGGGCTCTTTGAAGTCCAGTCGTGAATTTCCTCGTGACCCATTTTATTGAGGGTGCTGATACCTGAGGAAAGAAGGTAGAAATAGCACTTAACGGTAAGGCGTTTGTCCTCTTCTTTCTCCGGGGGTTTTTCAGCGGTCAAAAGGCTTGACATTTTAAGAAGAGCCATCATGAAAGCGGCTAATTCTTTAACATTTGTCGCACCAACGAACTTGGGTAAGGTCGCAGGTCCGATTTTACCTTTGAAAAAGGCATTCATTGTTTCAACAGATTTAAACTGAAGCTCAACAAACTTCTGTTTTTTGATTCTGTAAGCAACTTTATTAGCGTGAACAAGCCATTCGTCACCGTTTACAACGAAATGGGTAGCCCACTTTCCTTCGGGAGCATCGGGGTCAAGACAACTAACCTGATAAATGCAGTGAATGTTTTCAAACTTCTTCTGAAGTGAAGGTACATCTGCAACGATAGTTTTCAAGAGGGGCAACGCACCGCAAAGGAATATTTTATTTGTGTACATAGCTTCTTGTGTATTTGCCATGAGAAATCATTCCTTTCGATTTAGTGAGGAGTTGGAAGTGAGGAGTTTCGGGACCTGCGGTCAACATTTTGGGACCTCCCACCACCTGGCGGTGGTCCCCCCTCCTCCTGAAGCAGGAGGGCGAGGCTTCGCATACCGAAACCATTTCATTCTCCAACTTCCCTTTTTTTGTGGAGAGGTTGGCAGATTTGGTTTTTGCCGACCCCGTAGCGTACAAAGGTACGCAAGTTTGGGGAGGCAAAAGCCTAAGATGCCTTCCTATCCGCAAAAAACATTAAAATTCGTCGTCCCAGTCATTATCTTCTTCAAAATCAGCCTTCATAACTTCACGAACTGCGTCGATGATACCGTTGGAGTCAATACCGAGGTAAGACATAATATCTTCATGAAGACCGATGGGTGCGAAGGTGTCCTGAACACCCAATTTCTTGAATGCGCAACCCTTACCGGATTCAACAACAACCTCTGCAACTGCGGAACCGAGACCGCCGATAACGGTGTGGTCTTCAACAGTGATGATACGGCGAGTATCCATAACTGCTTTAAGAACTGCTTCTTTATCAAGGGGTTTGATTGTGTGCATATCAAGAACTCTTACTTTAAGTCCGTCTGCCTTCTCAAGGAATTCAGCAGCCTGGTAAGCCTGGAATACACAGGAACCGCAAGCAATAACTGTGATATCTGAACCCTCGTGAACTTCTACTGCTTTACCAACTTCGAAGCCGTAATCAGCATCTTTGTAAAGAACACGGTCGAAACCGCGGTTAATTCTGATGTAGAAGGGGCCGGGTGTATTGTAAGCTGCCATAACTGCGTTGTAGGTTTCGTAACCGTCAGCGGGGCAGATAACAGTAAGGTTAGGAATAGAGCGAGTAAGCGCAAGGTCGCAGATAGCGTGATGAGTTGAGCCTGCCTGACCGAAAGATGTACCTGAATGTGTTGCAATAACCTTTGCGTTTACGTTCTGGTAGCAAAGGTCAGTGTGGAGCTGGTCTGCGGAACGGAAGGATGCAAACTGTGAGAATGTGGAAAGGAAGGGAACAAGACCTGCCTTAGCCATACCTGCAGCAACACCGAACATATTCTGCTCTGCGATACCCACATTAAAGAATCTGTCGGGGAATTTCTTCTGGAAATCACCGATTTTAGTTGATTTTGCAAGGTCAGCAGTAAGAGCTACGACCTCGGGATGTGCCTCTGCCAATTCAACAAGAGCCTGACCGTAAATCTCGGCTGTTGAGAGAGAGGTTGACTGTTCAGCTGTATAACTTAATCCGCCTGCCATAATTATTCTGCCTCCTTTTCAACTCGTGCAATTCTTGCAGCATAAGATTTTTCAAGAGCTTTTTTACCGTTTTCATACTTAGCATCGTCAAATGCACCGTAGTGCCATCTGAAGTCGCCTTCGATGAAGTCGATACCGCAACCCTTTACTGTGTCGCAAAGGATAAGAACGGGTTTATCTGTTTCATTTTCGTAAGCAAAGTCAATAGCTTCGCAAAGCTCTTTGATGTTGTTGCCGTCGATTTTCTTAACAATGAAACCGAAGGCTTCCCATTTATCTGCAAGGGGTTCAAGAGCCATAACGTCCTCTGTGTTACCGTCAATCATATTGTGGTTACGGTCAACAAAGGTGATAAGGTTTGTAAGCTTATAATGAGCTGCACTCATTGCTGCTTCCCAGTTGGAGCCTTCGTCAAGCTCGCCGTCACCGAGAACAACAAATGTCTTATAATCTTTCTTAAGAAGGCGGGCTGCAAGAGCGGTACCTACACCGATTGAAAGTCCGTGGCCGAGAGAGCCTGTTGAAGCGTCAACACCAACAACCTTGTTTGAGTCAAGGTGCATACCCATTTTTGAACCTGAAAGGTTGAAAGTTTTGAGCATTTCTTTATCGTTGAAGCCAAGGTCGCAAAGCACGGGTGCGTAAGCGATACCTGCGTGACCCTTACTGAGAATAAATCTGTCACGGTCTTCCCAATTGGGTTCCTCAACTCTGATGTGCATATACTTGTGATAGCACACTGTCATAATATCCATAACACTCATACCGCCGCCGATGTGGCCGCTACCTGCCCAATAGGTGGTGTCAAGGCAGAGATTACGGAGTTCATTTGCTTTCTTTTCAAGAGCAAGCCACTCCTGTTTTGAAAGAGCCATTTTTTATTCCTCCTAAATATAAATTACCGAAAACTCGGTTCAATTCCTGTTATCAGCCCAATTCGGGGTGATTCTTTTTAACTGCTTTGAATGCATCCTCAGCGATTTCAACTGAAAGGTTAATATCCTCACGAGTGAGAGAAGCGTTGATAAAGTGGTTGTGGTGAGATGTGATGAACAAACCTCTGTTAACACATTCAGCAACCCACTCCTGATGAAGAAGAAGTGAATCATCATTAGCAATTCTCAAATAGAAAAGTGCGGGTTCGCCCGAAACAACAAGGTTGAAGCCGTGCTCAGCACCTGCTTTTTTGAAGCCATCGGTAACTAGTGTACCGAGCTCACGGAACATTTTAGGTGTGTCAAGAGCCTTCATTTTGTTGATACAAGCAATACAAGCGGCAAAGGGAACGCCACTCATCCAATAAGAGCCTGTGTATGTAATACCCGAAACGGTTGATTTCATATGCTCGCCACCGCAAAGTGCCGACATATTGTAGCCGTTAGCAAGAGCCTTACAGAAGCAGATAAGGTCAGCCTTAAAGCCGTAGAAATGGTCGGAGCCCGCAAGGTCAAGACGGAAGCCTGCGCGAACGTCGTCAATAATAAGAACTACGCCGTGGTCATCGCACCATTTACGAACTGACTGCCAATATTCTTTTGAAGCAACCTCGTTATCCTTAAAGTTACCGTGGTCATAGGGCTGAGCAATAATACCGGCAATATCGCCGTTGTTATCATCATAAGCCTTCTGGATAGCATCAAGGTCGAACCAGGGGCAGATAATATTATTTGCAACGTCTTCGGGAGTAATACCGGGGTAGTCGATTTTCTGTGCCCACGGGAAATCTCCGTGATAATAGTATTTAAGGAAAATTATTTTTTTCTTATGGGTGTGTGCTCTTGCAGCCATTGTTGCAAGTGTTGTTGTATCGGAACCGTTCTTGCAGAAAAATGCCCAGTCGGCAGATGCAACTGTATCAACAAGTGTTTCGGCACATTCAACCATAACCTTTGCTGGTGCGGTTGTACAGTTACCGAGCTTTAACTGCTTAAGCGCAGCAGCATCAACGTCGGGGTCATTGTAACCGAGAACGTTGGGACCATAAGCACACATATAGTCAATATACTTGTTTCCGTCAACGTCCCAGAAATATGAGCCCTGTGCTCTTTCTGAGAATGAAGGCCACTTTGAAACGGGAATCCACTGTCCTTCAGCAGGACCTAAGTGACCATAAATACCTGAAGGAATAACCTTTGTTGCTCTTTCAAACATTTCACGGCTTTTTGTGGTATCAAATGTTGGGAACTTACTCATATTACTTCCTCCTTACGCAAGATACAATGCAACTCTGTCAAGAATGCGGTTGACGTTGTCAAGCATACTAACAAGACCGTGCATTTCGATTTTACCTACACCAATACAATCAAGAGCATTAACCTTGCCGTCAAAGAGGTCTCTTGCGATTTCGATAGATTCAAAAATCATAGAGGAACGATATTTTTCGGGAACCTTTTTAACAGTAACAAGTCGGTGGTCCTTACAAACAATTTCAACACCGATATTGTCCTTTATGCCGAGATAAATGCTTCCGTCAGCAATAGACTGTGCGCTGAACTTACCGATTTCGTCGTTGTTACCGATCTGAGCGATGGCGACGCCGATGGTATAGAGCATAAGCTTTGTACTGATTTCAAAGAAAACGGGATCTTTGAGATCTTCTTCTGATGCTCTCATATACTTTGAAAGCAAGTCAGTAAGGGGTGTAAAGGTTTTAAGAAGAAAACCGATGTGTGTAAATCCCTTTGAAGGTATGGGTGTTACGGTGCCGTCGATAAGGCCGTTGAACTTCTCACAGCTTGAAAAGGGAAGCTTAACGTCGCAATTGCTGCAGCCCTGCTCCATACGGCACTTGCCGTTTTTGAAGTAAATTGTAGCAGTGGGACCGCCCTTTACTTCAAAACCTATGGAGATAGGTTTTTTGCCCTCGAGAAGCTGAGATGCTTCCGGAACGAGCTCACAAAGATTTTCTAATGTTCCTAATACTGCATACATATTTATGTAAGCAAGGGTTCTGGAATCCATTAAGTTTTGCAAAACAAACATCCTCCTTTTTGCTAAACATTTATAATCTATTTTATTTTAGCAGATGAATGGTGCAATGTCAACAAATACCACTAAACAAAATGCTATTGTTTTTGTTGTTTTCGCCGTGAAACTGACATTCTTTTTGATTTTATGGCAAAATGAAAATTTCGTGCAAAAACCTGCATAAAACCGATAATATTTTTTTGTTGAATTTTCACACTCTTTTTTCAGCGGCTCGTTTTTTTCTTGACAATCCGTATTATTATAGTATAATTAGAGTGAACGTAAATTCACTCCCAAGGAGGTTATTATTATGGACACAAGATTCGCAATCAGTGAGTATCATGACGCTGCTGCCGTTACAAGGCAGTTAGACGAGCTCATCAAAAAACCCATTTATACTATCAAGCCCGATGTGCTTAAACAGTACGAAGAAGAATACTTCGACAAAAAGTGTGCAAAGAGCAAAGAAATGATCGAGGAAGCTAAACAGGTTATCCCCGGCGGTGTTCAGCACAACCTTGCTTTCAACTATCCCTTCCCCCTTGTTTTCACAAAGGCTGACGGTATGATGCTTTATGACATTGACGGCAATGAATATTTTGACTTCCTTCAGGCAGGTGGTCCCACAGTTCTCGGTTCTAACCCCAAGGTTGTAAGAGACCAGGTTATCGAACTTCTTAATACTTGCGGCCCCTCAACAGGTCTTTTCCACGAATTCGAATACAAGCTTGCAAAGAAAATCTGCGACAGCATGGAATCTGTTGAAATGTTCCGTATGCTCGGTTCAGGTACATAAGCTTGTATGGCAGCTATTCGTGTTGCAAGACTTGCTACAAAGAAAAAGAACATCGTAAAAATGGGTGGTGCTTACCACGGTTGGAGCGACCAGCTCGGTTACAGTATCCGTGTTCCCGGCTCAAAGTTCACTCAGGCACATGGTGTACCCCTTTACCTTTTCAAACATACACAGGAATTCTTCCCCAATGACCTTGATTCTCTTGAAAGAGTACTCAGACGTAACCTCCTTACCGGCGGTACTGCTGCTGTTTTCATTGAGCCCATCGGTCCCGAAAGCGGCACAAGACCCCTCGACAAAGACTTCAACAAGGGCGTTGAGAGACTTTGCCGCAAATACGGCGCTCTCCTTATCTTTGATGAGGTTGTTACAGGTTTCCGTATCGGTATGGCTGGTGCTCAGGGTTACTATGGTGTATCTCCTGACCTTACTATCTTCGGTAAAGTTATTGCCGGTGGTTATCCCGGTGCCGGTGGTATCGGCGGTAAGAGAGAATATATGAAATACCTCGGCGCAGGTCTCGATGCCAGCGGCGAAAAAGTTAAAAAAGCATTTATGGGCGGTACAATGGCTGCTACACCCATCTCTTGCGTAGCAGGTTACTACACCCTCGAAGAAATCGACAGACAGAACGCTTGCCAGAAAGCCGGCGAAATGGGCGACAGACTCACAAAAGGTCTTCAGGGTCTTATCCAGAAATACGACCTTCCCTTCGTTGCTTTCAACCAGGGCTCCGTATGTCACATTGATACAGTTGGTACAATGCACTACTCCATCAACTGGTGCAAACCCTGGACTATTCCTAACGTTCTTTCCGCTACAAGCGAAAGAAAGAAAGAAATGCAACACATGGGTGCGGCTTACATGGCAGAAGGTCTTGTTACACTCGCAGGTAGCCGTCTTTACACTAACGCTTGCTATACTCCCGAGCTCATTGATGAAGCACTCAACAGATTCGACAAGGTATTCGCAAACGTTGCAATAAAGGAATAATAAACTTTTGTTTCGAAAAGCCACGGAAAGCCGTGGCTTTTTGAAACAGCTTCTCTGAAAGGAGTTAATTCTATGGATATTTTAGAAGCTAAAAATTTAGTTATCCGTGCCGGTCACGAACTTTTAAAAGCCGGTCTTATTGTAAGAACCTGGGGTAACATCAGCTGCCGTATCAATGATACTCAGTTTGTTATCACTCCCAGCGGCAAGGCTTACGATACACTTACACCCGACGATATCGTACTCGTTAACATTGCTGACCTCACTTATGACGGCGATGTTAAGCCCTCTTCCGAAAAGGGTATTCACGCATCCTGCTACGAGCTTCGTCCCGATGTTAATTTCGTTATTCACACTCATCAGAAGAATGCTTCAGTTGTAAGCACACTCGGTCTTGATGTAAACAACATCACCGGTGAGGACGCTGAGCTTCTCGGCACATCCGTTCCCTGTGCTTCATACGGTCTTCCCGGTCAGCCCAAGCTTCGCAAGGGCGTTATCGCTGCTCTCGAGCGCTCAGACTCAAAGGCTGTTATTATGAAACACCACGGTGCTGTTTGTATGGGTGCTGATTACGACAATGCTTTCAAGGTAGCTTTAGCTCTTGAAAAAGTTTGTGATAAATTCATCATAAACCGTTGCAGTGATATTTCAGGCAGGGCAATCGATACCTTTGACGGCGTTATTGACTATGTAACCGATGTTTTCACAAGCGGCGAAAAATACAAGCCCGCCAAAGAATTTGCACCCTGCGACAGTTCCAGAAAAGACGATTGCATCTTTGTTGGTGAAAAGAATAAATCAAGCGCAATTATCGACACTAAGAGCGGTGCATGGATCGGCGGCAGCGAAATTCCCGACAGCGCTGATTTACACTGGAGAATTTACAAAAAGAGAAAAGATGTAAACTACATTCGTCATACTAAAGAAGCAAGCGTTCTTGCTATGTCAAGAAAGGGCAAAAAGATGAAACCCTTCCTTGATGACCTTGCTCAGCTTTGCGGTCCCGTAGTTAAATGCGCTACATTTGACCCCGACTCCACAAACAAATCAAGCAAAAAGGTTGCAAGAGCTCTCGGCAAACGCAACGCAGTATTCGTTAAGGATAATGGTGCTCTTTGCGTAGCAGGCAGTGAATATGATGCAGAAGCTGTTGAATTGGTTATGGAAAAAGGCTGTAAAACGGCTCTCGGTGCTGAGCTTTACGCTGAAGCAAAACCCATCGGCGCATTTGATGCACATCTTATGAATTTTATTTATAAGGTTAAATATTCTAAAAAAGCCGGCAAATAATACTTTACAAATAGATTTTTGTATGGTATAATACCAAAGCCTTATGACTCGGAGTATGGAGTAAGCGTTTTTAAACGCATTCACCTGCCCTACCTTCTGGGTTATTCGGTAAATATTAAATGAGGTGAAAAAAATGACACAGGCAGAAAAACAGGCTATTATTAAAGAGTACGCTACTCACGAGGGCGACACAGGTTCTCCCGAAGTACAGATCGCTGTTCTTACAAAGAGAATCAACGACCTTAACGCTCATCTTAAGAGCAATATGAAGGACCACCACTCTCGTCGCGGTCTTCTTAAAATGGTAGGTCACAGAAGAAACCTTCTTGCATACCTTCAGAAAACAGACATCGAGCGTTACCGTGCTATCGTTGCACGTCTTGGTCTTCGTAAATAATGACCTTTTTCGGGACAAACGGAAAACCGTTTGTCCCGTTAGCCGTTTTTTAAAACGGTTTTTTATGATAATTTTGTGAATCATCCGTGGCTTAAGGTTTTAGCGATAAAGAAAAGTTCAATAGTATTTTTGAGTTTTTCTTTGTTGCTAAACCATATGAAACGGAAATAAAATAAATGAGGTAAAAATTATGTTTTTTAAGGATTTCAGAACTTTTGAAACAGAAGTTGCCGGCAGAAAGTTAGTTATCGAAACCGGCAAAATGGCTCAGCTTGCAAATGGTGCTTGTATCGTTCGTTACGGCGAAACAGAAGTTCTTTGTACAGCTACTATGGCTCCCAAGCCCCGTGAAGGTGTTGATTTTTTCCCCCTTTCCGTTGACTTTGAGGAGAAGCTTTACGCAGTAGGCAGAATCCCCGGCTCTTTCCAGAGACGTGAAGGTAAGGCTTCCGAAAAGGCAGTTCTTACTTCTCGTGTTATCGACAGACCCATCCGTCCCCTCTTCCCTAAGGATATGAGAAACGATGTTTCTGTTGTTGCAACAGTTATGTCAGTTGACCCTGACTGCTCACCTGAAATTGCCGCACTCTGGGGTGTTTCCACAGCTATTGCTATTTCCGATATCCCCTGGGACGGTCCCGTTTCCAGCGTATCTCTCGGTCTTGTTGACGGTCAGTATGTTATTAACCCCACTCTCGAACAGAGAAGTAAAACAGAAATGACAGTTACAGTTGCTTCTACCGACAGCCTTGTTGCTATGATTGAAGCCGGTGCTAACGAAATTTCAAACGAAGTTATGTTTGACGGTATCATGTTTGCTCACGAAGCGAACAAGAAAATCGTTGAATTCATCAAAGCAATCGTTGCCGAAATCGGTAAAGAAAAAATCGCTTTCGAATCAAATGATCCCTCTGAGGAGCTTTACGAGGCAATCAAGGCTTTCGCTATTGAAGATGTAAAGGTTGCTCTTGACACAGACGACAAGAGAATCCGTGACGAAAGACTTGCTCCCATCTACGATGCAGTTCACGCAGAGTTTGACGAGAAATTCCCCGAGGAAGCTGCTAAAATTGACGACTGTCTCTACAAACTCCAGAAATTCATCGTTCGTCGTTGGCTTCTTGACGAGGGCAAGCGTGTTGACGGACGTGGTATTGACGAAATCCGTCCCCTTAATGCAGAAATCGACCTTCTCTCAAGAGTACACGGCTCAGGTATGTTCACCAGAGGTCAGACACAGGTTCTTTCAATAACAACTCTCGGTACTGCACGCGATGCTCAGATGCTCGACGGCATTGACGAGGACGTTGAAAAGAGATATATCCACCACTACAACTTCCCCTCTTACTCAGTTGGTGAAACCAAGCCCTCAAGAGGCCCCGGCAGACGCGAAATCGGTCATGGTGCACTTGCCGAAAGAGCTCTCCTTCCCGTTATTCCTTCAATGGAGGAATTCCCCTACACAATCCGTGTTGTTTCTGAGGTTCTTTCTTCAAACGGTTCAACATCACAGGGTTCAGTTTGTGGTTCAACACTCGCTCTTATGGCAGCAGGTGTTCCCATTAAAGCTCCCGTTGCAGGTATCTCCTGCGGTCTTATTTCCGAAGGCGACCGTTTTATGACAATGGTTGATATCCAGGGTCTTGAAGACTTCTTCGGCGATATGGACTTCAAGGTTGCAGGTACAAAGAAAGGTATTACTGCTATCCAGATGGACCTTAAGGTACATGGTCTTACTCCCGAAATCATCAAAGAAGCATTCGAGAAAACCTACAAAGCAAGAATGTACATCCTTGATGAAATTATGCTTCCCGTAATTTCAGAGCCCAGAGCCGAGCTTTCCGCTTACGCTCCCAAGCTCCTTACAACTAAGATTGACGTTGAAAAAATCGGTGATGTTATCGGTAAACAGGGTAAGGTTATCCAGAAAATCTGTGCTGAATGTAACTGTAAGGTTGATGTTGAGGAAGACGGTACAATCTTTGTTACTGCAGTTGACATCAACGATGCTAACCGTGCACTCGATATCATCAACACAATTGCAAATGACCCCGAAATCGGCGCTATCTATAACGGTGTTGTTACCCGCCTTATGGCTTTCGGTGCATTCGTTGAAATTGCTCCCGGCAAAGAAGGTCTTGTTCACATCTCAAAGCTTGATGTTAAGAGAACAGAAAAAGTTGAAGATTGCGTAAGCATTGGCGACCAGATTATGGTTAAGGTTACCGAAATTGACGACCAGGGCAGAATCAATCTTTCAAGACGCGATGCTCTCATAGAGGTTGAAGGTCTTGTTCCCGAAAACGACGACGAGCCTGAAAGAGAAAGAAAACCCCGCCGTCCCTTTAACAAAAACAGAAGATAAATAAAAAGATGCTCTTGCGAAAGCAAGGGCATTTTTTAAAATGCAAAATGCAGAATGCAAAATGCAAAATTATCGGGGCGCAAGCGCCGATTGTAAAATAAAGTAAAAGTAACGCGAAGCTTTATCATCCCATTTTTGCCTTCGGCAAAAAAGGGAGGGGGACCAAAAGCTCCGCTTTTGGTGGTGGGTAGTTCTCTTACTGTTATTCTTCGGTTGGATAGAATGTTGTCAGGTGGTGGGAGGTCCCAATCTCGTTTCGCTCTGCGAAACATATCGCGCCGAAGGTATATCGCACGACAGTATATCGCGTCCGTTAGGGCATAAATATGGTTAGTATTACTCTTGCAGTTTTTATTGACTTTGTGTGTTTAATGGTATAAAATTTAAGTATAATAAACATTGGAGGTTTTATTATGGAATTTATAGCTATTTTATTTCTTTTGCCCATTGCACTTCTGATTTATCTTGTAGTTGCCAATGTGCGTATCGTTCCCCAGGCTCACGAGTATGTTATTGAATTTTTAGGTAAATATAAAAAGACATGGGGTGCCGGTCTTCACATCAAAATACCTTTCTTTGAAAGAATTGCTAAAAAAATCACTCTTAAAGAGCAGGTTATCGACTCTCCCCCTCAACCCGTTATCACAAAGGATAACGTTACAATGCAGATTGATACTGTTGTTTTCTTTAAGATTTTTGATGCAAAGCTTTATTCATACGGTGTTGTAAACCCCATTAATGCTCTCGAAAATCTTACTGCTACAACACTTCGTAACATTGTTGGTGAGCTTGAGCTTGACAGCACACTCACATCCCGTGACACCATCAACGGCAAAATGACCGCTATTCTTGACGATGCAACTGATCAATGGGGCATTAAAGTTACCCGTGTTGAGCTTAAAAACATTATTCCTCCCCAGGAAATTCAGCAGGCAATGGAAAAACAGATGAAGGCTGAGCGTGACCGCCGTGAAACCCTTTTACAGGCCGAAGGTCACAAAGCCGCTGCCATTACCCGTGCAGAAGGTGACAAGCAAGCAATGGTTCTTGCCGCAGAAGGTGAAAGAGATGCAAGAATCGCCCGCGCAGAAGGTGAAGCAAAGGCTCTCCTTTTAGCTAAAGAGGCTGAAGCTGACGGTATCCGCGCTATTATTGAGGCTAATCCCAATGCCGCAGTTATTGAACTCAAAAGATACGAGGCCCTTGTTAATATGGCTAACGGTCGGGCAGCCAAAATTATTGTACCCACCGATGCAGTCGAGGCTGTAAAGAAGGACGTTCTTTTCTCTGAAGCTTCAGGTCTTGGTGATTCCACAAAACAGAGCGACCCCGCACCTGTAAGTAAGAAAAAAGCAGATCCGTGCTGTGATTGATGTGCAAAGAGCTATCCCGTTGGGATAGCTCTTTTTTAATGAATAATGAATTATGAATATTGAAAAATGAATAATTTTGGGGCACTTCGTGCCGATTGTAATGCGTAATTCGGAATGCGTAATGCGTAATTAAAGGGGCAAAGCCGATTATAAATAAAGTAGTTGCAACGCGAAGCCCAACCTCTCTGCGCAAGGAGAGAGGGGGACCGCCCTGAACTTATTTTAATAATAGATAAAGTTAAATGCGTGTGGTCGGCTATAATTACAATATTAATCAAATCGGAGCGGTGGAGAGTCCCAATGACTTGGTTGATAAATCAACTGAATAGGACTTTCCACCACTCCGCTGAACTATGCTGTAAAATGAAGTTACTGGCTCGCTTGAAAGTGAATTGTAATAGCAAAATAAATAAAAGGTGGTCCCCCTTCCTCCCGCAAGCGGCAGGAAGGCTGAGCTTCGCATTTTTATGCTTTTTCCTTTTCTATTTTTTCGATTTTGTATCTGTTGAGGAGAATGTACAGAACTATTGATAAAGCCGTTGCTATAACACCAGCTATACAATTACCCACAATTAAACTTGTTGCATATGGAACTACGCCCTCGTTTGGTATAAGTGCACCAATAAAGCCCACAATGGGTGTTAAGAATTTCAGCATGGCTCTTGAGAAAAAGAAGCTACCCACAAAAGTAAGCTTTCTGTAACCGCCCTTGAACGCAAGTGCTATAAGGAACATTATTGCATACGCCACGCTTAAAGTGATTAGTTGTGCTAAGTTATTGGAAAATGTTATGCTAAACTCACCGAACAACGGCTTTAAAAGCAAGGCAATGGAAGCGTACGAGTTGTCCAGTACATAAAAAATCAGACCAAAAACAGCAATTAATACACACTGTACAATAAGCATTGCACCAGAATTTTTCTCACCCTTTTTTACTATATATTTTTCAGACATAGCAAACCAGAGTAATGCCACAAAGGGATTTATAAAGAAATTTATTAACCCACCAACTACGTTTATTCCACCATATACTGTATTTGAGCCCGCATCGTGATAACCTGTTGTATAAAGAATTACATATCCCACCACAACGGAAAATATCAATGCAACCATATACCCGGCAAACAGTGAAGCATAATAGCTGCCTATAAAGCGCAGTTTTTTATTTGCACCCTTACAGCATAAGGAGAACAAAATCAAGGGAATTAACTGAGGCAATATATTTATTAAGATTGTCACCAAATTGGACATCGCCATACTCATTACAGGTTCAAAACCCATCTCGTTGGTGAAAAAGCTTGTAAAAATTGTACTCGACAAACTTGTGACAAAACTCACACCCAAACTGAATAAAACCGCAATGGGCAACAATATGTACGGCACTATGCTTTTTTTCTTTGTTAAGGGTGTATCGGGTATTTCTGCCTTTTGCGCAGGAGCAGGATTTACAATTACGGGCTGCTGATAAGGTTGGGGACTTTCTTCTGCCACCGGGATATTTTTATATTCACTGTCTGCTACGGGTTCGGGAACATATACGGTTTCAACCGCTTCCCCTTTTAATCTTCTTCCGCATCCGTCGCAGAACATCGAGTCATCGTCAATGTTTTTTCCGCAATACTTGCAAAACATACAGACATCTCCTTATATAAACCTTTTTATTTTACTTGCATTTCTTTTCTGTTTAAGAGGATGTAGAATATAATACCTACGAGCGCTACTGCTGCTGACCAGAGAATGTAGGTGATACACCAGTAAAGATTGCCCATCTCGCCAATTATAGCAACCGGTATATTGCCGAGGGTTGAGCTTATGGATTGAGGGAAAAGAAGCACACCGGTGCTTGCAGCGGCAAGACAGGTTAAAACTCTGTATTTATCTTTTAAAATAAATATGGAGCCGAGCAAAATACCCAGTGCTAAAAGACGACCTGCAAAATACCAGGCACTACTAAACAACGAGCTTGTAATAGGCTCAAAGCTTACATTCTCATAAATTTTATCTGAAATCAGATAAAATACGGGATATATAGCGGCAGTGCCCGAAATTAAAAATGCAGGAACAATCATCTTTTTAATTTTAAAAGATTTTTCTCCCTCTACCTTAGGTGCTTCAGTATAAGCGCTAAGCTCTTTAAAAATAAACTCGGCTATAACTACGGATATTACGAAACAGACCACATAATTCAATATTATGATAATCATAGGAACTATAATTGAAGCAATCTCCATAAAATCGTACATATCGTATGGAAGCTGATACTTCAATTCGTCAAACAAATCCATCGACCAATAGGGAATAAAAACAAACATATATGTAATACATCCCGCGAAGGCACTGGAAATAAACTGAAGCTTTTTAGTAAAGCCTTTGTTAAATAAACCGAACAGTAAAATTACAATAATACTTGCAATATCCGCTAAAACATAAATAGAATTAAACAATACGTAATACCAACCGCTGCTGAATTCTGGTATCTCGCAAAGCACTTCACTGTAAAGTACGTTAACAATCAAAGTCCCCACAAGATTAATTACTGCCTTAACTACCCCTGCTATAAGCATACTGATGGGAAGCAGTATAAAGGGAGCTTTTGATGCTTTATTCGGGTCTTTAATTTTTTTATTTTTCTTAGCCATAATTTTTCCTCCTCATGAAAAAACCTTTTTAGCTATATCTGCGCTCATTTTTGCATCCTTTGCATAAAAATTAGCACCGATTTTTTCAGCATATTCGGGGGTTAATACCGCACCACCCACCATAATTTTACAATCAGCCTTTGCTGTTGTTAATTGTTTTATGGTTTCTTCCATAGCCGGAAGTGTGGTTGTCATAAGTGCCGAAAGTCCCACAAGCTTAATGTTGTTTTCTTTCTGTGCCTTTACAACCGCCTCGGGCTCAACATCCTTGCCCAGGTCAATTACCTCGTAACCATAGTTTTCAAGGACTGTTTTAACAATATTTTTGCCGATATCGTGAACATCGCCCTTAACAGTTGCGAGTATAATTTTTCCCTTACTCTCTTTATTGTCGCCCGATTCCTGCATTTTTGCTTTTATAACATCAAAGCAGGCACCTGCCGCATCGGCTGAGCGTATAAGCTGTGGCAAGAAAAGCTTTCCTTTTTCAAACTCTTCCCCTACTTTATCCAAAGCAGGAATAAGAATTGTGTTTATTATTTCCTCGGCTGAAAATTCTTTTAATGTCTTGGTTGTCAGGTCCGATGCCTGATTTTTAAGACCTTTTTCGATAGCTTCAGCGAGGGTAATTTCCTTTTTGTTTTCATCCTTTTTGGCTTCGCCTGAAAAAGAAGAAATATAATCCGTCGCGCCAACATCATAGCCTTTAAGGACTCTGAAAGCCCTTACGGCACTTATCATCGGTGCGCTGTTGGGGTTCATAATGGGTAAATCAAGTCCGTTTTCCAAGGCAAGAGTTACAAAAGCAGTATTCACAATTTCCCTTGAAGGCAAACCGAATGAGATATTGGAAACACCAAGGGTTGTTTTAACCCCAAACTGTTCCTTAACCTTTTTCATTGCATCAAGAGTAATTTGTGCGGCACTCTGATTTGCGCTGACGGTCATTGTAAGACAGTCAATTATTATATCCTCTTTGGGTATGCCCAAAGAAATTGCGCGGTTTATGATTTTTTTGGCAATTACTACTCTTTCCTCAACGGTTTCGGGGATTCCCCTCTCGTCAAGAGTGAGTCCTACAACCGCCGCTCCGTATTTTTTAGCCAACGGCAAAACGGCATTCAAGGATTTTTCTTCGCCGTTTACAGAGTTTATAATGGCTTTACCGGTATAAACTCGCAGGGCTTTTTCCAGAACCTCGGGTGAGGTTGAGTCAATCTGCAAGGGAACACCTATTGACCCCTGCAATGAGCAAATGACATTTTTCATCATTTCCTTTTCGTCAATGGCACTGTGACCCACATTGACATCGAGGATTTGTGCCCCTGCCTCAACCTGAGAAAGACCTTCATTAAGAATATAATCAAGGTCATTTTCCTCAAGAGCCTGTTTAAACCGTTTTTTACCCGTGGGGTTTATCCTTTCTCCTATTACACGGGGCTCGGAAAGTGTAACTGTCTGATTTACACCGCTTATTACATCTGTTGTTACATTTTTCCTCGCACCTTTTTGGGTGTTTCGGAGTTTTTCTTTTAATTTTCTTATGTATTCGGGGGTTGTTCCGCAACATCCGCCCATAATACCGACGCCCATATTATAAAACTCGCTCATAAAATCGGCGAATTCATCCGCGCCCATAGTGTAGCCGCCCGTTACCGGGTCGGGAAGCCCTGCATTGGGTTTTACTATCACGGGTAAATCGGTATATTTTAAAAATTCTTTCACAACACCCTTTAATTTATCGGGACCCAAAGAGCAGTTAAGACCTACCGCGTCCGCACCTGCCGCTTTTAATGTCACCGCTACGGCAGAGGGTGTACTGCCGTTTATGGTAAGCTCGTTTTCATCAAATGATAATGTGACAAACACGGGCAATTTTGTATTTTCTTTAACTGCAAGAAGAGCAATCCGCGCTTCTTTTAAATCCGTAAAAGTTTCAAGACAGACTAAGTCAACTCCCGCTTTTTCACCACAGATTGCCGCTTCCTTAAATACTTCATAAGCCTCATCGAAGGTGAGAGCCCCTGCAGGATAAAGAAGCTCACCCGTTGTACTTACATCAAGTGCTACAAGTGTTTGGGTTCCCTCGGCAGCTTCTTTTGCAAGCTTCACCGCTTCGGAAATACATTCTTCAACTGTATATGGGGCACCTTTTAGTTTATAGGCATTTGCACCGAAGGTGTCCGCCATAATAATATTGCTGCCTGCAGCTATATAGGATTTATGTATCTCTTTCACCCATTGGGGGTGGTCAAAAACCGCCGAAGCAGAATCCTCATGGGGTTTGAGCCCTTTTTTAATAAGCTCCGTACCAAAACCGCCGTCAAGAAAAACGATATTTGATTTTAACAGTTCACTTACTGTCATATTATCACTTCTTTGTAAATGCACCCGTCATATTACAGGATGCAAAATCTTCAAGGGGTAAATTTACCTTTTCGCCCGTCAACTGACTTTTATAAATCGCAAGTACTGTTTCAAGCGCGCGTTTACCCGCATATAAATCCACATAGGGTTTAGTTTTATTTTTAACAGCCTCTATTACATTATAATATAGGCTCTTGTGACCGTTGCCGTAAACATTGGGTGCTTTTTCTTCAATTTCACGTTTATATTCATCATCCGAAATCTCATCCTTGAAATTCCACACATCAACTGTTGAAGCGTTCATGCCCCCAAGGCGTACCATACCGTCTTCTCCGAAAACACACAAGGTTTCCTCAAGGTCTTCGGTGGTGTTTACGGTACCTTCAACAGTGGCAACTGCACCGTTTTTAAAATTCAACACCGCAACCCCTATATCTTCCGCCTCTATGTAAGGGTGTAAAGCATTTCTCGTAGAGCCGTAAACGGACTCTATTTCGTCACCCATCATCCACCTGAGCAGGTCGATTCCGTGAATGCACTGATTCATAAGCGCACCCCCGTCAGTAGCCCATTTACCGCGCCAATCATCCTGAGAATAATACTCTTCATCACGGCACCAGCGTATATGAACACTGCCATGGGAAAGCTTGCCGAATCTGTTGTCATCGATTGCCCGACGAAGCTCCTGAACGGCAATATTAAATCTGTTCTGGTGGCATACTCCGGCGGTAACACCGCTTTTTTCAGCAGCGGCAATTACACTGTCCGCCTCGGCAATACTCATAGCCATAGGTTTTTCCACCATAAAATTGTAGCCGTTTTCGGCACAATACAAAGCGATTTCACCATGAGTTCCGCTGACGGTAGCTATTGCCGTAAGTTCAGGATTGATTTTTTGGAGCATTTCTTTATAATCCGTATAAATCTCTGCATCCAACTGATATTTTTCTTTAAGAAGCTGTGCTTTTTCGGGAACTATATCACACAAAGCCGCAATTTCAAGATTATTATGTATTGCAGCTTTGATGTGACTGCCCGAAACTCTGCCACAGCCTATAAGAGCATATTTCATAAAACGCACCCACCGTGGTTTAAAACTTTCTCCATACCATTTTGTTCACAACTCCGGTATAACTCTGAATAATCTTTACTACCTTTGTTGAAACATTTTCTTCCACATAATAAGGTACGGGGATACCATAATCGCCGTTTTCATTCATATCAACCGCAGTTTCAACCGCTTGTGTAAGTGAATTTTCGTCGATACCCGCAAGAATAAAGCAAGCCTTATCAAGTGCTTCGGGACGCTCGGTGCTTGTTCTGATACATACTGCGGGGAAGGGTTTACCCACGGATGTAAAGAAGCTTGATTCTTCGGGAAGTGTACCGCTGTCGGAAACCACCGCGAAAGCATTCATCTGCAAATTATTATAATCGTGGAAACCTAAGGGCTCATGACGGATAACTCTCTCGTCAAGTTTAAATCCGCTTTCTTCAAGTCTTTTCTTGCTTCTGGGATGGCAGGAATAAAGAATGGGCATATCATATTTCTCAGCAATACGGTTAATTGCATTGAAAAGTGAAAGGAAATTCTTTTCGGTGTCTATATTTTCCTCTCTGTGAGCGGAAAGGAGAATATATTTTTTCTTTTCAAGCCCTAATTTATTGATAATATCTGATTTTTCAATGTCGGGAAGGTTTGCGTGAAGCACCTCTGCCATGGGTGAGCCTGTAACATATGTACGCTCTTTGGGTAAACCGCATTCATGAAGATATCTTCTTGCGTGTTCACTGTAAGCAAGATTAACATCGGAGATAATGTCAACAATTCTTCTGTTTGTTTCTTCGGGAAGACACTCATCCTTGCATCTGTTACCTGCTTCCATATGGAAAATGGGAATATGAAGTCTTTTTGCGGGAATGGCTGAAAGACAGGAGTTGGTATCACCGAGAATAAGAAGCGCATCGGGTTTAATCTGTGCCATAAGCTTGTAGGAACAGTTAATAATATTACCAACCGTTGCACCTAAATCGTCACCAACTGCATCCATATAAACCTCGGGTGCATCAAGCTTTAAGTCCTTGAAGAAAACACCGTTAAGGTTATAGTCGTAATTCTGACCGGTGTGAGCAAGCACGCAGTCAAAATATTTACGGCATTTATTAATAACCGCCGCAAGTCTTATAATCTCGGGGCGTGTACCCACAATAATAAGAAGCTTTAATTTGCCGTTATTCTTAAAAGAAACATTTGAATAATCAAGTTTAATATCCATTATTCTACCACCTCAAAAAATGTATCGGGTTTATTGGGGTCAAACTGCTCGTTTGCCCACATTACAGTAACCAAATCCTCTGTATCGGAAAGATTTATAATGTTATGGGTGTAACCGGGGAGCATATGCACTGCCTCGATTTTTTCACCGCTTACTTGGAAATTAAGAACTTCTTCGCTGCCGATTTTTCGCTGTTGAATAAGACCTTTACCGCTGACAACAATGAAAAATTCCCACTTTGTGTTATGCCAGTGCTGACCCTTTGTAATACCGGGCTTTGAAATATTCACACTAACCTGACCGCATTTTTCAGTTTTAAGAAGCTCGGTAAAGCTACCGCGAGGGTCAACGTTCATTTTTAAGGGGAAAGAAGCCTTTTCTTTTGGAAGGTATGAAAGATATGTTGAATAAAGCTTCTTTGCAAAAGAATTATAGGGAATTTCAGGAATTGTAAGGGTTGATGGTTGATTTTTAAAGCTGTCGAGTAAATCAACAATCTCGCCCAGGGTAACCCTATGCACTATGGGGCAATAACAGAATTTGCCCTCAACAGTATCAACTGTTTCGAGTCCGTCATATTCGCAACGATGAGCCCCGCCTTTTAAAATGTTGAACATTTCATCAACAAGATCGTCAATATAAAGAAGCTGAAGCTCAATTGCTCTATCGTTAACCTGAATGGGTAAGTCATTTGCAATATTATTGCAGAATGTAGCAACGGCACTGTTGTAGTTAGGTCTGCACCATTTGCCGAAAAGGTTGGGAAAACGATAAACATAAACTTTGGCGCCTGTTTCTTCTGAATAGCTGAAGAACAAGTCCTCCCCTGCTTTTTTGCTCTTGCCGTAATCACCCTCGGCATATCTGCCTACAAGGGTTGCCTGCAATGAGCTTGAAAGCATAATCGGGCATTTGTTGTTATACTTTTTAAGATTTTCAAGCAATTCGCTTGCAAAACCGAAATTGCCGTTCATAAAATCTGCGGGATTTTCAGGTCTGTTTACTCCTGCAAGGTTAAATACAAAATCCGCATCCTTGCAATATTCCTCCAGAAGGCTTTTTTCAGTATCAATATCAAATTCGTAAATTGTGATGTCGCTGTCAATTCCTCTTGATTTATCCTTACCCTCGGCAACATTTCTTAATGCGGCACAAAGGTTTTTACCCACAAAACCCTTTGCCCCCGTAACAAGTATTTTCATTTTATTTATTCTCCCAGGCTGCAAGTTCATCTCTTATATATTGAAGCGAAAGAAGCTTTTCCTTCACCTGTTCCACATTGAGAAGATCGGTGTTGTTTGAATTGAATTCTGTAAGAGGATTTCTTTCAACATCCCCGTCTTTGAAATATTTATCATAATTAAGACCACGGTTGTCGCAGGGCACGCGATAGAAATCGCCCATATCAATAGCGTTTGCACATTCCTCGTTTGTAAGGAGGGTTTCATACATTTTTTCGCCGTGACGAATACCGATGACCTTAATATCCTGCTCTGCTTTGAAAAGCTCATTAACCGCTTTAGCAAGAACCTCAATAGTGCAAGCGGGAGCTTTCTGAACAAGAATGTCACCTGACACACCGTTTTCGAAAGCGAAAAGAACAAGGTCAACCGCCTCATCAAGTGACATAATGAATCGTGTCATTGAGGGCTCGGTGATTGTAAGGGGTTTGCCCGATTTAATCTGTTCAATCCAGAGGGGAATAACACTACCGCGACTGCACATAACATTGCCGTAACGAGTGCAACAGATTTTTGTTTTTTCGGGGTCAACGGTACGGCTCTTTGCAACGATTACCTTTTCCATCATAGCCTTTGATGTACCCATTGCATTAACAGGATATGCCGCTTTGTCTGTTGAAAGGCAGATTACGGATTTTACCCCTGCTTCAATAGCGGCAGTGAGAACATTATCAGTACCTATTACATTTGTTTTAACTGCTTCAAGGGGGAAGAACTCGCAAGAGGGAACCTGCTTGAGAGCGGCAGCGTGGAAAATATAGTCAACGCCGTGCATAGCATTTTTTACACTTGCAAGGTCACGCACATCGCCGATGAAGAATTTGATTTTTTCTGCTACCTCGGGCATTTTAGCCTGAAATTCGTGGCGCATATCATCCTGCTTCTTTTCGTCACGGGAAACAACGCGGATTTCACCGATATCGGTTTCAAGGAAACGATTAAGAACCGCATTACCGAATGAACCTGTACCACCTGTAATCATAAGTGTTTTACCTGCAAAAACTGACATAATTTATTCCTCCAATATATCTGCTATTCGTTTACACGCAAAGCCGTCACCGTAGGGGTTGCTTGCCTTGCTCATTTTTTCGTATGTTTCTTTATTCTCAAGGAGCTCCTTGAAATTTTCGTAAATTGTCTGTTCATCCGTACCCACAAGTTTAAGTGTACCTGCCGCAACACCCTCGGGTCGCTCGGTAGTGTCCCTCATAACAAGCACGGGTTTTCCCAATGACGGGGCTTCTTCCTGAACACCGCCCGAATCAGTAAGTATCAGATAACTTCGGGCAAGGAAATTGTGAAAATCTAAAACATCCAGGGGCTCAATTATGTGGATTCTCTCACAATCCCCCAGCTCTTCCTCGGCTGCCTGCCTTACTGCAGGATTCATATGAATGGGATAAATCGCCTTCACATCGGGGTTTTCATCCAATATTCTGCGTATTGCTCTGAACATCTGATGCATGGGCTCGCCTAAATTTTCCCGTCTGTGGGCAGTGATAATAATAAGCCTTGAACCCTCTGCCCAACAAAGCTCGGGATGTTGATAGTCCTCACGCACCGTTGTTTTAAGAGCATCTATTGCTGTATTTCCCGTAATGTATATTGTTTTTTCGTCCTTCCCCTCTTTTATGAGGTTTTCTGCCGACAGATCAGTTGGTGCAAAATTATATTTTGAAATAATACTTACCGCTTGTCTGTTGAACTCCTCGGGATACGGGGAATATATATTATATGTTCTCAGACCTGCCTCAACATGACCTACGGGTATTTGCATATAAAAACAAGCAAGCGCCGTAACAAAGGTTGTGGAGGTGTCCCCGTGAACTAAAACCACATCGGGCTTTACTTCTTCCAGAACATCTTTTATATTCAGTAATATGTTTGATGTGATATCAAACAGGGTTTGCTTTTCTTTCATAATAGAAAGGTCATAATCAGGGAGAACATCAAAGGTTTCAAGCACCATATCCAGCATTTGGCGGTGTTGTCCCGTTACGCAAACCACTGTTTTGATATTTTTTCGTGTTTTCAGTTCGTTAACAAGAGGGCACATTTTAATTGCCTCAGGTCTTGTACCGAAAACCAGCATTACAGTTTTCATTTATTATCTCCCAAAAATTATTAAAGTCTGTAAACATCCTCTGTACTGCAAACCTTTCTTGTATCAAAAACAATTTTACCCTTGAGCTTGTCCTCATTATTTTTTATTTCATCATGTCCTACAAGAACAACCACAAGCTCAACTTTTTCAAGGAATTCGTCAAAATCGTGATACTGATTGTCAACAATATCCTTTGTAATATACGGGTCATAAACCTTAAACTCGGATATATTTTTGCTTTCACAACATTCTAAAAGCTGGAGTGTGGGTGATTCTCTGTAATCATCCACATTTTCCTTATAAGTAAGCCCGTAAAGACCGACTTTTGAGAAATCTGAAATATTATTTTCTTTCATAATATTTTTAATTCTCTCGAGCACAAATTCGGGCATTGATGCATTTACATTCATTGACTCCCCTATTACCTTTGTAAGCTCGGGGAAATCTCCCACCAGAAACCACGGGTCAACAGAAATACAATGTCCGCCCACACCGGGTCCGGGTGTTAAAATGTTTACTCGGGGATGCATATTGCAAATACGGATAATTTCATATACATCCATATCATCGTAACGGCAGATTTTTGCAAGCTCGTTTGCAAAAGCAATGTTTACCGCACGATATGTATTCTCAATAACCTTTGTCATTTCAGCGGTTTTAATATCGGTAACTACGATATCACCAAGGCAGAAAGAAGCGTAAAGATTTTTAATCTTTTCACCGATTTCCTTGTTGTCGGCACCGATTGTACGGGAATTATGAAGAAGCTCGTAAACCATATTGCCGGGAATTATTCTTTCGGGAGCATGAACAAGATTAATATCAACACCGATTTCAAAGCCGTTTTCTTCAATAATGGGTCTTACAAAGCGGTCAATAGTACCCGGCGAAACAGTTGACTCAATAACAACGGTTGCGCCCTTCGGACAAACTCGCATAATCTCCTTAACAGCCGCATTCACATAACAAGCATCTATTTTTTTGGTGACTTTATCATAGGGAGTCGGAACCGAAACTATATAAGTATCGGTAACCTGATACTCAGTTGTGAATGTTATTCCCCCGTTTAATGCCGCCTGAAACAATTCATCAAGACCCTTTTCTTCAAAGGTGGTTTTGCCCGCATTAAGTGTTGCAACAAGCTCACTGTTGTAGTCCGTACCCACTACTTCTACACCGTGGGATGCGAACATCAGTGCCGTAGGAAGACCGATATATCCAAGACCTATAACATTAATCATATTTTTCTCCTCTGTTATTTCACCAATTTTTTCAAAACGGGAATTTTTTTCTTTTCATCTTTTTTGAAGCCGAACAAAATGAGTGTCATTCCATATACTCCGCAGAATATGGCAACATTCAATATGAAAGCTATCCAGCCCTCGGTAAGGAAGTGTGAAGAAACAAAAATTGCCCCGCCTGAAAGCAACAAACACAGCCATGTACCGCTGAAAATTTTTCTGTAAATCTTAAGCATATTGAACGACAGTTTTTTCCAATAGTATATGTTCATTATAACTACACTACCGATTAAGAAGCTCAGTGCAGTACCCACAGCGGCGGCATAATAGCCGACAAATTTAACACCCACAATGGTTATTACCGCATTAAGTGCAGTGGTTCCGAATAAAACCGCTGTTCTGAAGCCTAATATATTTTTGGCTCTTAACACCGACAGGCAGACATTCACGCAAAGCTCAAGAAGTGCAGGTGCCATAAGTATAAGGGTTATACCATAAACATCCTCATACCCCTCACCCAACCATAATTTGATTGCGCTTTTACCCAGAACAGCAAAACCCACAAGAGCTGCACCCAGAAGTATAAACTGTATTCTGCCTATGTTGATAATCGTTTTCTGAATTTCGTTTCCGTCACGGTCATTTTTCAAAACATTGGTGACGGTGGGTAACATAACTCCCGAAAGAGAAGTTGAAAGCTGCTCAAACATACCAAAAATCAAAAGTCCCATTGAATATACGGCAACTAATTCAGAGCCTCGTATAGCACCGATAACAACATTATCAAGGTTATTGTTTATCTGCGCCGCAATAGTGGTTACGAAAAGCAACATTGTGTATTTGAAAGATTCTTTGAATATTGCTTTATCCCAATTTTTAAATGATATTTTTACTTTGGTTTTAAGTTTTATCCGTATATAAATAAACTCAATAAAAATCTGAGCAATTGTCAATCCAAGGTCAATAAGCACCAAGGCAACCGCACTTTTTACAAAAGCGAATACTACAAAAAGAAGTCCTACTCTCAGTAATATACGGGCAAGCTTTATGCCGTTGGAGACAGTGAATTTATTAAAGCCCGAAATAACTCCGTTGAATACGTTTTCAATAATATGGAAAACCATATTCATGGCGAGAATTGCAAACAGCTTTTTTGCAAGACCGATTTCATCCGCACTTAAGCCCTCGGCATAAATTGAGGGTATAAGAGCATATATGGCAACGCTTATTAATGTAAGTCCTGCGCAGATTATTGAGCCTTCACCCAAAGCCATAGAAATAAAGGATTCTATTTTTTCTTTTTTTCCGTCGGCATTGAATTTAGCTATGTAGCGCATTGCCGTACCGCCAAGACCTAAATCAAGTATCATAAGCGCCGACGAAAGAGAGGATATTGTTTTATAAACTCCATACTCTGCATCACCAAGGGACGAGAGAATATACGGAATAATTAAAAATCCGTAAAGAGCGTTTATTATGACAAGTAAATAGGACAATAAAGCGCCCCACTTTACTTCATTTTTAGCCATTGACCCAAGACCTTTCAATTTCTATAAGGCGGGAAAACTCATTTTCCCAGTTTACTTCTTCACTTAGTTTTTCTGCGTTTTCGGCACACATATTGTAAAAATCTTTGTCTGTATAAAGCTTAATTGCCGCTTTTGCAAAGCACTCGGGAGTATTTTCCTCGAGTATGATACCAAAATTATATTTTTCGTTAAGGTATCTGTGCTCGGGGATATCCGACATAATAACCGGAAGTCCTGCCGAAGCATATTCAAAGATTTTATTTGAAACGGAAAGTTCAAAGTTAAGACAGGTATTTTCTGTAATTGCCACACCCACCTTTGATTTTGAAGCGTACGGAATAAGCTCATTAACAAGCACAGGAGGATAAAAAATTACATTACCGTTTCCGATTTCCTCAGCTTTTTTACGCAATTCTTCTTCCATTGCACCGAAACCGCGCAACGCTATTTTTATTTCGGGATAATCCTTAAGAAGAGATGAGGCTTCAACTATTATGTCATACCCACGACCTGCATAATATTGACCGTGGTTCAATATTTCAAAGCCCCGGTTTTTTTCTGTTATAACAGCCTTTTCTGCTTTAAGAGAGCAGTTTGTGATAACCATGGGTTTTTCGATACCGTATTTATTTTCAAAATAATCCGCTGCCGCGTGGCTTACGCAGACCATCTTATTTATTCTTTTAATAAAAACTTTTTCACAAAGGGCGTTGAGTTTTTTGTAAATACCCTTCATATTGTGATTTTCAACGCAAATTTCATGGGAATCGTAAACGACCTTACAACCCAATTTCTTTGCCGCCTGACAAGCAGCAGTAAGAGTATTCAAATCGTTTGCGTGAATAATATCAGGTTTTTGAGCTATTATTGTTTCCCTTAAATTTTTTACACAATTAAATTCTTTTAACAGAATTTCCACCTTCGAAAGGGGCTTTTTATATTTTTTATCTATATCAGAAAGAAAAACAGGGCAAGGAACAGCATTTACTTTTTCTTCATCGTATCTTGCATCTTTAAAGCCAATGCTGACAACCTCAATATCATTGTTTATATATTCAACAATCTGCTTTCTGACCCTTGGGTCATACCAGACAGAATTTAACACAACATTGCAAACCTTCATTTATTTATCACCATATTTTTCCAAGAAGCTCTCAATATTCTCCATATCTTCGGCATGGGATTTTAACCACTCTGTATCTTTTTCCCACAAATTAAGCTTCAACAAGCGTGAAATTTGCTCTTCCGTAAAGCGATAACGCATAACCTTTGCCGGCACACCGCCTACAATGGCATATGGAGGAATATCTTTTGTTACCACTGCGCCCGATGCAATAACTGCACCATCGCCAATTTTAACTCCCGCTAAAACAGTTGCACCGAAGCCTACCCACACATCATTACCAATTACAACGGGATATGCTTTTTCTTTGTCTGCGTAAGCAAACTCGCAAAATTTGTTTTCTGTCACAAAGCTTAAATCCACGCAGCTTTTGGTTGAATAAAAAGACGGGTGGGTTGAAACGAAATCTTTAACCGGATGTAACCCGTTAACAACATTTACATTATCAGAAACAGAACAAAATCTGCCTATTTTACCTGAAACATGGGAATTTGAGCCTATATATGACCCTTTGCCCATATATCCGTTAAAAGTAGAATTTCTGCCGATATAATTATTACCTTCAAAAACGGAATTTACTGTTGCATCCGCATTTTTATCAAAGAAAACATTTTTATGTTTGTTTTTGGTTTTAATGATTAATTTCTTAATCTGCTTTTTCATCATAACCGTTGTTTACTCTCCTGATTTTATAAAATTTCCGATTAACAGCCACAAATACACCTATCATAAAATAAAAATAGGGCTCCAGGGTATATGAGTTGGAAATCATAAGTTTTACGAAAACCAGACTCGCAAGCATAACAACAAATAAGAATATTTTTTTGTTGTTGTAGCTTTTTACAAGAGCTACTAATGTAAGTGCTGCTAAAGAAACTAAAACAAGCGAGCCCAGAACAACGCCGTAATGACACCACATTTCAAACACAAGGCTATGGCAATAAACACCCAATAAATACTGGTCACCTGCAAACCCGTAACCTATTATGGGATTTCTGGAAATGGCTTCTATAACCTGATTAGTAAGATAATCTCGGCCTTTACTTACAGCAACATCGCCTGAAATAAAGAAATCAAAAATACGAGTACTGAAACCGATTCTTTCAAATATATTTGAAATTACTGATGCTATTTTTACAAATAAGTCATCATAGGAAAGCACAAAGGCCAACACGCACAAGACACTTAAAATAATCAAAACTTTCCGTTTACTTGTAGTTTTTGAGAATCTGTGAATAAGATATAATGCCACGTACACGATAATACATAAAATGGGACCTCGTGTACCATACACAAACATTGTAAGAGCCGAAGCAATGGCAATTAACCAATATTTTTTGCGAAGCTTAACACTTGCATAATACAAAAGGTACATTGCACTGGGTAAAACATTGTAAGCAACATACATGTTGTCCTCTTCCAGGACTTCACCGCTGCTGATTTTGAAAATCTGATAAACAAAAACAGATGCTGTGCTCACTAAGGAACACCAGAAGATATCTGTGGAACATTCTTTATAGGAGTACGCAAGTCCTATAAAATAGAAGGTGCCCGAGGAAATCAACATTCTCCACCAGTGCTCTTTAATAACCTCGGCATTGTTTTTGAATACAACTACCGTGAAAATCACCAGCACCACCAGACCAAGGTAGAACAACACATCCACACCCCGTATGTTCTTTATGAACCAGGGTATAGATAAAATCAAAGCCGCCAAAATTGCTACGGGCACTACATAATCTGCAAAAACATTGAAAAACGGTATGCGTTGTACAATTGCGCGTGCAAAGGTCATAACCGTATATTGTGTCCACAAAAGTGCCAACAGTATGCGAAAGGCTATTAAATAATATGGTTGTTTCTTTTTGAATAACCGTGAAGCACCCATTTATTTCTCTCCTGCTTACTTACTAACTTACTTAATAAACTCAATTATCCTTTGAGCCTGTTTGACCTTGTTTTTATTCTCGAAAACAAAGTCTTTTGCTTTTTTACCCAGAAATTTTCTTTCTTCGTCGGGCAAAGTGCAAATTTTTATAATCTCTTGTGAAAGAGCTTCGGAGGAATCATCCTCGGGATATGTAATATATCCGTCATATTCATCGGGAATACCGTCAAGCTTATATGCTATAAGAGGCACACCCGAGGACAGATATTCAAGATTTTTTGACGGAAAAGAGTATTTTGTAAACTCTTCGTTATTCTGTCGGGGGTTTACAAGAACAGTTGCGTTTTTCTGAAGTGCTAAAACCTCGGCTCTGTCAACTCTTCCCAAACACACAATCCGTGCATCCTCTTTTTGTTTTTCTTTAATTAATTCCTCTGCCTCACCGAAACCACAGATAACTAACTTTAATTTTTCGTCTTCGGTTTTTTCAAAAGCCTCAATCAGTGTGCCGATACCGAATTTATAATTAAGCGTACCCGAATATAAGACGTACTTTTCATTTTTCAGGGTATCGACAGTTGCTTCGTCCTCCTTTGTTTCGTCGGTTGTGGCAATACCCTCAACCACTATATAAGGAGATTTTATTTCTAACTTTTGAGCCATCTGCTTTGTCAGAAGCACAAAGCGGTCAACAAAAGCATAAAGACTTGCGCATTTTTTCACCTGATAACCGTGATAAAGCTTTTTAAGTCCCGTTTCCTGACGGGCAGTTGCAAACTCGGGAATATCTGCAATAATGCAACCCGCAACAATATTCTTATTGTGTTTTTTGGCGAGCTTTACAAGTCCTAAAAACATTGAGTTTGCAGTATAGGACAAAATAACCTTCTTTTTGCCGTTATCCTCTTTCGCCCATTTTTTTATGTATTTTCTGAAATAAAGGCTATTTATAAATCTTTTGATACCAAAAATGTTACAGCATTTAACGTTAATATCATCCGCTTTATAGTTTTCGGTATGTTGAAAGGTAAAGCCCTCAATAAATTTATCACTGTAACCATTAGGGTAAGCATCTACGGGAAGGTAGTTTATGATTTTCATTGTACCGAAGTCATTAGCTTCGAAACCATCAATGATATTCCACTGCAAAGCGTTTGCTGCATCCTGCATACCTGTTTTCATTTTAGCTTTTATTTCCTGCTCTTTTTCACGGGGAAAAAGCTTACCTAAAAACAAAATATCAAGACTCATTTTTACCTTCCTTTCTTAATCATTTTTTGAGTTTTTTCTTTTTAATGCCTTTAAGTATCATTTGATACATTTTTAAACAGGAATAATCTTTTGTTTTTTTCTTCATTACTATACAACGTCTTAAAGCAGCAAGGAAAGCCATCTTACCGTATATAGTCGCATAAACATATCCAACAGAAATAAAATACTGCTCGCTAAAACCTTTAAACCATGTGCTATATGATTGCCCCACATAGCTTATAAGATCCGATGATAAATAAATATTAGCGTTATGTCTGAACAAATCCACAATAAACTCTGTGTCTTCGCCACAATATATTTCCTTTCCGGGTCCTATTTCTTCGTTAAAGCGAATGTTGTTTTTTTCTAAAAAAGACCTTTTTATAGCAAAACCATGAACTCCGGCGGAGGTTAAATCCATACGCCCGGCTTTTTTCCAACTTCCGGGATTCTGATAAGATAGAGGTCTTTGGGGATTAGTACTTTGACAATAAAATTTAATACCATCTGCATCAGGATATTTTTCAAATGCATTGAGAACCATTTGTTCATATCCATCAACAAATGTCTGGTCGTCATCAGAAAAAATAATTATGTCTGCAGTTGCATTGTTGATACCGATATTCCTGTTTAAGCTAGCTCCACGAGTATCGGTTGTTATCATTAAATATCTGTGCCCATTTTCAGTTAACTCGGATTTTGAGTTGCTGTCTGCTTGATTTGCAATAACTGCATCTGTCTGCAAATTCATTTTTAAAACATTTGAAAAATCAGTCTGATGCATCATAGGGCAAACAATTTCAATTCTCATTATTTTCCATACCCCTCGTGTAAGTTACAATAAACATAATCGTGGTGTGAAACCCTTTTTTCCTCAGGTGGCAGCTCTCTCCAGTTGCCGTAAAGTTGAGTTAAATACTCATCATATTTTTCAACACCGAAAACTTCTGTCCCCTCAAATTTATATAAGGTGGGTTTTCCTATTATTTCTTTGGGCATAATTTCTTTAAAACGCCACGCACCAACAGGATTTCCGACCCATAAGCTATCATCATATGATTTTTCGAAATAACGATTAACAAGTTTTTTTAACAGCTTCTTTTCGTTTAACGGTATTACCCTGAAAAGGGCGACTACTGCATTTTTTAAAAAGCTTCTTCCTTTTCTTATACCCGTTACCTTACTGATAAGAAGATTATTTATCTTTTCTATGCTTTTAAAATTTTCAAAGCTTTCTTCCTTGGTGTTTCCCATTCCCACCAAAGGGAAAATATCCAGGTATATTCCTCTTTTTACCTTGTACTTCGTATTTTCCACAAGAGTTGTGTGGGTGTCGTATATTTTTGAGAAACTGTAAAAGAAATCCTTTGCCGAAGAATCGGGAGTTTCAAGAACATATCTGCCCTGAGCATCCTTTAAGAGTTCTGACAATTTTTTGTAATCTGTATCGGGCATTGCAATATCAATATCATCATCCCAGGGAATGAAGCCCTGATGTCTTACAGCACCAAGCATTGTTCCGCCTACAATATAGTATCTTAAATTGTTTTTCACGCAGAAATCGTGAAACCAACACAACATATCTACAAGCAGTTTTTTTAGCTCTTGGGTTTTGTCCATAAAAGTTCTTTCCTTTTTGCTTTTATTTTTCCAATGTAAGCATTTTCATAAATCCTATAGGAGAACACAAAAATGACCTTGTTGCATTGATTATAAAATCAGAGTATTTTTTAATTCTCACCTGAGCAAAAGCAAGTACTGCAAAATGCCTCATATTTATGTAGCGGATGGTTTTTTTGTCCAGCTTTTCAAAAAAGCTTTTTTTGTATTCATAAAGATTATTTTCACCTATAATCTTACCCGCACCGCTTGATAAACCACATTCGCCGGTATGGATATAGGCTTTTATATCACAACCGGGAAGATAGCCGAATTTACCCTTTTGGTTTATTGCCCTTTGCATAAGGTAAAATTCATCACCCACATTTATTGGGGCAAAGCCTTCGATTTTTTTAAGGTAATCTTTTTTAAACATCATAGCATCGGTACCTGTAATATGGTACATAAGGTGATATTTAAAAAGTGACTCGTAAGATGTGTCTTTAATAAAGCCTCTCATACGCTTTCTGACAAGAACGCCTTTTTCGTTGTATAAATCCAGGTCGGTTATGGTGTAATCGTAACCACCCTTTTTCATAAAAACCAATTGCTTCTGTATTTTCTCGGGAAGATATACATCGTCATCATCAAGGAATGTGATGTATTCGCCCGCGGAAGCGTTTATTCCGATATTTCTTGTTTCGGCAGACCCCATATTTTGAGGATTAGTTATTAATGTTACTGCCATATGAGGATTTTCGCTTTTAAATGCACCAACAATGGCGCTGACCTTTGAATTGAATTCAGGGTCGGCGTTATCGTCAACTATTATGGTTTCAAAGCTTTTGAATTGCTGCTCTTTAAGTGAGTCGAGAGCTCTCTTTAATTCCTGCTCACGCCTGTATGTAGCAACAATAACACTTACTTCGGGCATTTAAAACTACCTCATTCGCTTATATTTTTTACAATATCAGTTATAATTTTTTGTTGGTGTTTTGTTTTCACCAGATTTTCACGGCAATCCTTTTTGAATTCTTTTAGGTCCAACCTCTTGTAATATTCAAAAATTTCGTCGGCAAAGTTTTCATCAGCGGGGTTAACAGCCTTACCGATATGGTTATTATTTACGAGTACGCCCATATATGAATTTTTCATAACAAGCTGAGGTGTTTCAAAAATCATACCGTCATAATATTTATTGCTCACAGCAAGTGTCATATTAGTGTCGCCATAAATATTGTGAATCAAATCAACGTTTTTGACAAAATTATCTCGCTCGTCGGGATTATATTCCCCGTGGAAATATACATTGGACGCATTTTTTAATGCATATTCCTTTAAAGCTTCGCAAATGCCTTGCTCTCTGCCGTAATAATGGAGCTCGAATCTTTCGTCGTTTGCTAATTTCTCAATAATTTTAATATTTGTTTTTTCTTCTCTTATAAAACCCCAGAAGCCTATACGAATTTTATCGCTCTTTGTTTTTTGGGTATCCTTTTTGTTTTTAATATCCCTCGCTAAAATATTGTGCGCGGTATAAATTTTTGGACTATCAGGAAGAAACGCCCTGAAAGCATCACTGCTCACAAAGGTTTTGTAAGAATTTTTAACAAGTGTGTGTATAACAGTTTTATATGGAAAAAAGTTTTCGTAGGTAAAATCTCTGTAATCAAAAATGTATTTGTTTTTATAGCTTCCTACCAGCTCTTTTGAAAGAAGCACTGCGGGTAAGGAGTGAAGCACGATTACAAAATCGAAGCCTTCCTTTAAAACGGAAACTGCATAATCTCTGAATTTTTTGAAATTATCAAGCTTGGAAAGCCTTGCAACATCATCTTCCTGTAACGAAGCAAATTCGTGTAGGGTTATGCCTTCGAGCTTTTTTGTATCCTCTTCTTTTAAATCTCTGTTCCAATAAAGCAGATGAATGTCATTTCTTTCCCTGTCAAGATTCTCAAGATACGGTTCAAGATAAGGCATATATTTAATTTTTGCAAAGCCTGTTATCAAAATTTTCACTTGAGACTCTCCAATTCAGCCAGAAGTTTTGCTGTAAACTTTTCCTTTTGAAAATTTTCTTCGTAATACCTACGGGCATTTTTACCCAAGTCGCTTTTTCCTGAGGAAATAAATTGCCTTATACAGTCACAAAGACCATCAACATTCTGAGCCTCTGTAACAAAACCGCATTGTGCATCCTTTATAATCTTTGCCGCTTCACCGTTTACTGCGCCGATTATGGGTTTACCCGCCGCCATATAGGTCTGTATTTTACCCGGGAATGACATAGAAAGCACCGGGTTATCCGAAAGGGTAACTATAAGAGCATCACTCTCGGCATATTTTTCGGGGACTTCGTCAACAGAAATTCTGCCGTGGAAAAACACATTATGAAGCTTAAGGCGGTTTTCTGACAAATCTGTTAATGCCCCAAGACCTGAGCCGTCACCGTAAAAATGAAATTCTATATTTTCATTTTCAAGCTTTTTGGCAGCATAAAGTATTGTTTCAATACTCTGAGTTGTGCCGATATTGCCCGCAAAGGTGATTTTGAGTTTCTTGTTGTCGGTTTTATTTTGGGGATGAAAAACATCTTCCGCATACTGGGGCAGATACTCTGCCTTTTCGTCTCCTATCCCAAACATTTCATCAAGATATTTTCTGAACATATCTGACGAAACCAGGATTTTATCAGCGCCGTTGTATATTTTTGAGGAAGCCTTTTTATAGTGGTTATAAATTAAGCTTCCTTTTTTAATACCGCCCAATGTAAGGCTGTCGGGCCACAAATCAAGACAATAAAGAAGTAATTTTTTTTTGTGCTTCCTTTTATATCTGAGTCCTGCCCTCGCCATAAGAACGGGTGAAAGCTGATACACGAAAACAACATCATACTCTTTTTTGATTTTAGAGACATACCGTGTTGATGCTAAAGAATATGCGTAATAATTGGCGATACGGAAAAGAAAACCATTCTTTCTGCCTATGGTAAACACCCGATGAACATTAACGCCGTTTATTACTTCATCCCGATGGTCGTCATTTTCATAACCCTCATAAATTTCTCCCATAGGGTAATTGGGATAAGAGGTTACAACATCAACCTCGTGACCTTCTGTTACAAGAGCCTCACAAACATCCGCCACCTTGAAGGGTTCGGGATAATAATATTGGCATATAACTAAAATTTTCATACCCGCCCCTCCTTAGTTTTAAAGCTATGCTTGAATTATGCGTGAACCTCTTCTTTTTCCTCTTCTTTTACTTCAACTTCGTCTTTGAAAGCAACATTCTGAGGATTGAATGTGGGAACAAGCTCTTTAACTACATCAACAATCTCGCGACCTGTTGCGCCTTCCATAATCTCGCGCATATAGTCAATTCTTCTGAAAAGGTTTTCAGAATCAAATTCCATAGGTCTTGCAATATAAATAAGGTTGTTCTGAGTTTTCTGGATACCTTCTTCGCTGATAAGAAGCTCCTCATAAAGCTTTTCACCATCGCGAAGACCTGTATATTTAATTTCAATATCCTCACCGGGAACATGACCTGAAAGTCTTATAAGGTTTTCGGCAAGCTCGCGGATTTTAACGGGTGAACCCATATCAAGAATGAATATTTCACCACCGTTAGCATAAGCACCTGCCTGAAGAACAAGGGAAACTGCCTCGGGAATAAGCATAAAGTAACGGATAATATCGGGGTGAGTAACCGTAACGGGACCGCCCTTTTCAATCTGCTCTTTAAACAGCGGTATAACACTGCCGTTTGAACCTAAAACATTACCGAAACGAACTGCAACATACTCTGTTTTGGAGTTTTTGTTGAATGACTGAACTATCATTTCACAAATACGCTTTGTTGCACCCATAACATTTGTGGGGTTAACCGCTTTATCTGTTGAAATCATAACAAAACGCTTAACACCGTATTTATCAGCAGTTTTTGCAAGGTTGAATGTACCGAAAACATTGTTTTTAACTGCTTCCTTGGGGCTGTCCTCCATAAGGGGAACATGCTTGTGAGCAGCTGCGTGATATACGAAATCAGGTTTGTATTCTTCGAAGATTTCGCAAAGTCTTTTTTCATCACGGATTGAGCCTATAAGCACCTTAAGGTCAACCTCGGGATGGTTTCTGCGGATTTCCTGCTGAATTTCGTAAGCACCGTTTTCTGCGATATCAAAAATGATAATCGTTTTTGCAACACCGCTTGCGGCAACCTGACGAACAAGCTCGCTACCGATTGAGCCACCGCCACCTGAAACAAAAACTGTCTGGTCTTTAAGAAGCTCAAAGACCTTAGTGAGGTCGGGTTTAATCTGGTCTCTGCCTAAAAGGTCTGTGTAGTCAACCTTACGGAGCTTCGCGCTGAGGCTTTCGCCCTGACTCACAGTTGTAATTGAAGGAACGGTTTTAAGTACGCAACCGGTTTCACTGCATATTCTGAGAAGCTCTTTTCTGTTCTCCTTATCTGCGGAGTTTGCAGCGAAGAAAATTTCGTCAATATCAAGTTCTTTTGTAAGCTCGATAATTTTTTCTCTGCCGCCGTAGATTTTTATGCCGTTAAGGTATTCGCCGTGTTTACGCTTGTTGTCATCAACGAGCGCCAGAACATTGTACCTGGTTTCATACTTTGTGCTGCTGCGGAATTCTTCAATAAGACGCATTGCCGTGCCACCCGCACCGACAATCATAACATTCTTCTTTTTGCCTTCGTAGTTGCTCTCTTTTTTCTGGAGATATGCACGCCATGAACGGTAACTCAGAAGCACCAGAACACGCGAGCACATAACTGCAAAAGCGAATAAACAGGAGTAAATAAACATCCAGGTAAAGAAAGAGCGGGTCTGCCTTGCACCTTCAAAAGGAAATGCCCAGATATAAAAGAATGGGATAGCCACTATGATTTTAGAAATTATAAATGCCTTTGCAGTTTTAACATAGTCGTTAATAACCATATACTGCCACATTCTGTTGTAAACCTTAAAAATAATAAAGAGTATGGCTGTGATAACAAAATCGGCTGCGATAATAAAGAAGATATTTTTCTTATACCACAGGGGAACCATATTTGAAGCCAGATCGTCAACATTGAACTTCAGTGTCATTGCCGTAATATGCGCCAATAACATACCTGCAATATCTGCTAAAACCAAAAAAAGCTTTATATGTTTTTTAGCAAATACCATTACCTTTTCGTATAATCTCAAAACTAAAACCTCTTTTCCATATTTTTGCGGATAAAACCGTATTTTGCGTGGCCCTTAAATCAAAGCACAATTCAACAATTATACATAGTACATTCTAACATCAAACAATGGATTTTGCAATACAATAATCCTACATTTTTAATACAATATAATGTTTTATATAACAATATATGGGAATTTGTTGTCAAAAAAGAAAACTTGTGTTAAACTTTGGGTTGTAGTACAATGTTTTAATTTAAGAAAGGCGGTGGTATTTTGAATAATTGGATGAAGAATATAAGGGATGATATAAGAATCAGTGAAATTAACGTCCCGGGCACTCACAATTCCTGCACAAAAAAGGTACAATTCAGTTATCTTTCAAAATGTCATGACCTTACAATTTCTGAGCAGCTGAACATCGGTGTTCGTTTTCTTGACATCCGAATCGAAAAGGTCGGATATAAATTAAAAACCGTGCACAGTATAGCAGATTGCTACACCACCCACGGTAAAAAAGAAAAGCTTTTTTTAGAATATGTTTTAAATGATTGTAAAAGGTTTTTAAAAGAAAATCCGACAGAAACCATCGTTCTTTGCATCAAGCGTGATGACGGTGCTTCTTCAGAAGAAACCTTCGATTTGCTTTACGAAAATTATATCAAAAATGACCCTTTTTGGTTTACTGAAAACAGAATTCCCCTCTTAAGCGAAGTCAGGGGTAAAATGGTGTTTTTCAACAGATGTCATGTGGATTTTACAAACACTGCATACACTGATAAAAACACCGGCCTTCGCCTTTCAAACTGGCCCGATTTACCTAAAAATTCAGAGGTTTTTCTGGCAAATGCACCTGTTTGTACACTTGCAGATACAGCGGAAGAAACATACTATCTTCAGGATATGTACAAGCTTTTTCCAAAAGAAAAATGGGAAAATGCTGTATTGCCTCTTTTAGAAAATCCACCACAGGAAAAGGGGCTTTTCTTAAACTATTTTTCTGCCGCAAATTTCATTCACAGCCCTCGGAAATATACCAAATATATCTACAAAAAATTCGATAAAATACCCTTAAAAGCCCATATAAAATACGGGTGGTTAATCTTCGATTTTCCCACACAAAACATATGTGAAAAGGTCATTTCAACTAATTTTAAAGACTAAAAAGGAGATGTAAAAAAAGCGCAGACCGTATAAAACTATAAATACAAGGGGTTCTGTAGGTTTATTACAGCTCCTTTTCTCTATAATCCTATTTTATCAAACAAAAAGTCCACTTTTTGTAGTTTTTCTTCCGATATATTTTTAACTATTTCGTAGCGGTGCTTACTGCGTTTTTTATCTCCGTTGCGAATAAATTTAAACCATCTGCACATCTGAAAAACAGGCAGAAGCGCGGGGTGTTTTTTCAGTGTGGGATATTCATATTCCAGCTCCCGGCGTGACACAAAAATTCTCGAAAAAAGATATCCCGTTTTACTTTTAACACGACGTTTTCTGAGTAAAAGATGCTGACTTTCATTTCCGTAAACTCCGCCACCCAGTATAAATTCCTCCATGGCAACAGTCACTTCGTCATAGGGTTCTCCCGTGAACCATACATCACAGAGTTTTTTCATAGCAAATTCAAAACGTTCTAATCCGCTTTGCTTTAAAAAGCTCTTTATTTCAGGAGTAACACAATTTTTTTTGCTATGTAAAATGTGCATATCCAACACCGGTTTTATACCGCAACCGCCGATTTCAAAATGCTTTGCCGCGTGGGCGATATGGTAAAAATACAAAAAACTGTCGTCTAAAACGTGGTAGTATTCATAACCATCCCGAGGCTTTGCGTACTTCCACACATTCTTTAAAATTTCTGCTCTTCTTTTATCTTCATTTTCCTCATAAAGGGAAAAATGCAATTCAATTATTACTCCCTCACCGCAAGTATATGCAACATCATGGAGGCTTTCTTCTTTTTTGTCAAAGGACATTTCACAAAGAAGTTGTTCCGCCTTTTTTAAATCAGTTTCTTTTACTAAAATATCCGCATCGCAGCTTGTTCGCAGCCAGGGCTCATCATATAATTCACGGAAAGCAGAGCCTTTGAGAGGAATAAAAGGAATTTCATTTTCTTCAAAACTTTTGCAGATTCTCTCATATTCATATTTTAATTTTTCATATCTGTATATGGCTTCAAAAACCTCGCCACGGAATTTAACGGCTATTGCACTATTATCATCCAGAAGACCGTATTTATCAAGAATATTACCTAAAAGGTGCTCCGAATCATGCTCGTAGGCTATACCGTACATAGTGGAAAGCATCTCTTTTTCGACTGACGCCAACAATTCCGCTTCGGGCTTTATTCCCAAAGCAGAACAACGCATTAATTCCATCATAATACGATTAGCGTTTTCCATTTCTTCCTCTTTCAAAAAAGCCGATGCCGTTTACTCGGCAATCGGCTCATTTTTAATATTGAATATAGTTTCTCTTGTAAGCTTTACTGCAGCCTCATCGGGTCTGCATTCCAGGAGCCATACAGGTATTTTTTCGATAATATCATTAAATGTATCAAGGGCTTTGAGCAGATTATCTTCATCCCAATGAGGTAAAAATATATGGGGCATAAAAAGCTCTATACAGTCGATTGTACTTAATCTTCTGATTGTGTTTTCTTTCGCTTGTTTTAATACCACTATACCCTTAAGGTTAGCTCTTTTATTAATGCAGTATTCCGACGAGCCCTTCCACGGAGAGCCGTAAGCATTAACTTTTCCGTCAATTACTCTTAAAAACACTTTATCGCCGTTTATTGGCAAGGCTCCTAAAAATTCACTCCATAATCTTGCCTGAGTGGTCTTACCCACTCCTGAAAAACCCGTGAATACTACTCCGTCCCCCTGATACTCCACAAAAGAGCCGTGCAAAAATATGGTGTTAAAAAAAGCGAAGCGCGAACAAATTGCCGCTAAAGGAAGAGAATAATCTTTATCCGCATAATCCTTTGCGTAGAGCACCGCTTTTGACCAGTCTTTATTTGAGCAAAGAAGCTCAACGGATGAGCCGCAGCGTCTTAGTATATGGTCGGAGGGAGTGTTCACATACTGAATTCCGTGACACTCACTCATATTATTTTTATGAGTAAACCTTATAACGGGGTCTGTATTATTATTTGTAACGGCAAATTTTTCTGTAAAGCCACCGTCTTCAAAACCCCAGTCAATAAGTAAATCCGCTATACAAATCTTCATTTTATTTGGATGCGCCGATGCACTTCTGCAAAACCAGGGGCTTATTCATTCCGTGAAGTTCCATAAAGTAATCAATCCAAGTACCGTTGATAATACCGACAGGTGCATCAAATTCGCCTTGATAATAGTCACGGCAAGGATTTGCTCCGTGGGTAAAGTAAATATTTACCGAACCGCTGATTTGATCTCCGCCGCTGCTTTCTTCGTTACCCGGAGAACCTGTTGCAATTTTTTCGTTGATATTTATTGCGTAAAGAGCACTTTGTGGGGCAATGTATTGTTTTTTCATAAATTCTTACCCTCCTTCAATGAAGTATATAAGTCAAACATTTTTTCAGCAGTACGGCAAAAATCAGAACTGATTTTCTCCGCGTTCCCGCTTTCGGCGCATAAAACGCCGGGACATCGCTGGCAAAAAACTTTCCATAGACAGTTCTCGCACTCCGGTGGATTTTTTAATTCAGAGCATTTTTTATTGAGCAGAATCCAATCTGTCTTCAGGTCACCTGAAAACTTAACCGCAGGTTTTGTTACAAAGGAGCACATCTGCACATTGCCGTTCCAGGTAATCCACATTGATTTTTTATAGCTTCCGCACCAGGCAAAGGGCGACTCCAAATCGGGGTATTTATTTTTCTCTAAAACCTCAAGGGTCAGCTCATCAGAAAAATCGGTAAAGTCAAATCGGGATGAAATAATATCCTTTTCAGAACCACGCGAAGATTTTAACACCGAAAGCGTGTGTTGTAAAGGGATTTTTTTGCGACCTGCAAATTTATACATTTCCTGCAGGTCGCAGGCGTTTTCTTTTACAATTGTTGCCGTAAGCTTACAGGGCACACCCTCTGCCATAAGCAGGTCAATCGCTTTTTCAACACGGGTAAACCCGTCTTTAACTCCGCAGGTTTTAAAATATGTATCGTTATTTGCGCCATAAAGCGTAATTTTAACAAAATACGGCATACCGTATTCCCTGAATTTTTCAATAACCTTTTCATCAATTAATGAACCGTTGGAAAGTATGGATATAAGAAAGCCCATTTTATTAAGCTCTGAGTAAAGCTCCCAGAACTCGGGATACATAAAAATTTCTCCGCCTGTAAGACTGATGTATAAAGTACCCATATTCCTTGCTTGTCGGGCAATATCCAGCCAGGTCCGAGCCCTTAAAAGCTCTCCGTACCCGGACGCTTGTTCCTTGCTGAGCTTAACATAACACATCACGCAATCAAAATTGCAGAAAGGCGTGAGCTCAAAGGTTATTTCCAGCGGCACGGTATTTTCTTTAGCCCAATAGGAAAGGTTAGCCACCGCAAAAGGATTGAAGCCTTTACAATCGTTCATTCCAATGCTCCTTGTTCTTTAAGCCCTTCAATAAACTTTTTCACATCTTCCGTTGCTATGGCTTCATCAACTTCATAGGTATCCGTAATTATCTTAACAAGAGCTTCCTCTTCTGCACCGTCTTTAAGCACTTTCCACAAAAGCTCTGCACTTTCCGTAAGTGCAATCATACCGTGAATTTCAGATGTCTGTTTGCCTACGGGAACTGCCATAATCTGGTCCCCTATTTTACGGACTACAAAACCATCTTTAAGTTTATATGCCATAAAGCTTTTCCTCTTTTCTTATTCGCTCAAAGTCAATGTCCCGTTATCACAAATTTTATATATTCTGTCGCAATATTGGAGCATACTGGGACGGTGGGTTGTAATAATACACGTTCTTAAGGGATTTGATGCCATAAGATTTTTAAGCACTGTGCGTTCAGTTTCAGCATCAAGAGCTGATGTTGCTTCGTCCATAACAAGAACATACGCCTCACGGAGCACCGCACGGGCTATGGAAATTCGTTGCACCTGACCCTCGGAGAAATTTATACCCCTTTCACCAATGGGTGTATTAATTCCCAGCGGAAGCTCACTCACAAAACTCCATGCATCTGCAATTTTAAGCGCATCTGAAATCTCCTCGTCTGTGGCATCCTCTTTTACAAGGCGCAGATTCTCCGCGATTGTTCCTGAAAAGACAGTATTACCCTGGGGAACATATGAACAAAAACGCCTTGTACTGTCAGAAACTTTTATTGTCTCATTGTCAACGCTCATTCCAAGGCTTCCCGAATCAGGCTCCACAAGACCGAGAATAAGTCTGAGAAGAGTTGTCTTACCTTCGCCCGAGGGACCGATAAGGGCAATTGTTTCACCCGGTGAAACTTCGAAGCTTGCGTTATTTATAACTGCTTTATCCCCATCTTTATATGTGTATGTCACATTATCTGCTAAAACTTTTATTCCGCTTCTCTTCGCTTTTTCAAGCATTGCAACCGCTTTTTCACAGTCTTCATCCTTTTCGGAAGGAATAGTTGTAACCTCCATAATACGACCTGCAGCAGTAGCTATTGATATAGCGCTGGGCACCAAGGCTACAAGTGTTGTAAAGGAAGATGTAAGCTTACCGGAAATCTGCAAAAACAAAGTCATTGTACCGTAGGTAATCGCACCTTCCCACAAGCGGTAAACACCCCAACCATAACAGGAATAGGAAACAATAAGACCTATAATTGACATACAAACAGACAGGATTATTGAAAATTTATCGTAATCCAGCTTTACCTTTCGGTAGCTTTCAAGAAGAACCTTAAAGTTCTGAGTATATTTTCTTGTCAGGTCAAAAGCCTTGATTGTCTGTAAATTCTGCATTGATTCTTCGCCGTAAGAGAGAATTTTACCGTTCATTTCACGGCTTTCAAGGCTATATTTACGCATCATTTTTGTAGTAATTTTTGAGGAGAACATAAAAAACGGTGCACTCATAAGAGCAAAAATGACCATCACAGGGTCATAGTAAAGAACTATGGCAAGACATCCTACAAACTGTGCAACTCTGGTAAATACATTGGGAACAAATGTGATTATACTGTTTGAAACCACATTTACATCACCCTCAAGGCGGTTTATAAGGTCGCCTGAGTGATATTTATTTATTTCCTCCCAATCTGAGAAAACTATATTCTGATAAATATTGCTCCGGATTTGTGTATTTATTCTTGTACCCACAATGGTTGTGAGCCTTGATGTAGCAGAGTTTATTAAAATCTGCGTAACTGCCATTCCTATTACCATTGCGGCACTTGTTATAATTTCATTACTGTCTTTACCCGGTGAAACTACGGCATCAATAAGATATTTGGATGCAACGCTTGAACCGAGCCCCATGGCTATGCCAAACACACCCACAACTATATAAAGAAAAACTTCTTTTTTATAGTTGAGAATGTATTTAAAAAGCCATTTCCACTCAGTAGCCATGCTTTTAAACATTGAGACTTTATTGCCGGGTTTTTTCATCTCTACTCTTCTTTCTTGCTTTTGGTTTTTCCGTAACCGCTTTTTCCGTAACCATATTTTCCGTAATATCTGTTGTATCTGTAATCCTTTTTATACCTGCCGTAACCATAACCGTAGCCATAGCCATAACCGTAACTGCTGCCGTAGCCGCCGATACCGCCGATAGTGCCGTTCAGAATACAGCCCATAAGTCTTATATCTGTATTTTCAAGGGTATCAAGTCCACGGCGGATGTTTGTATCCATAACAGTATCCTGACGGATAATATATATTGCTCCATCTGCTGCGGCTGCCGCGATAGCTGCATCTGCTATCATACCGCAGGGTGGTGTATCCATGAAAATCAAGTCATATTTTTCCCGTTGGGAATTTACAACCTCCTGCAATGTTGACATATTGAATACTTTGGATAAACTTTTTTCCTTTATATTAAACGACAATAAATCGATATTTAATTTTTCTACTCTGCTGATACTGTATAAGATTTCGCCCTTTTCATCATAGACTTTTTCCAGAAGCTCAAGCTCATTGTTTTTTACGAGCTTTCGTATGCCCGAATTTCTTAAATCACAGTCCATCAGGAGAATCTTTTCATCATTCTTAGCATAAATTGCCGCAAGATTTACCGCAACAACGGATTTTCCTTCCCCGGGCGAAGTACTTGTAAGCATAATTACTTTATCCCCTGCAGCCATTGCATTGCGAACTGAGTCTCGCAAAACTCTTACAGATTCAAGGAATGCATTACCTACAAGAGGGTTTGTTATGAGTATGCGCTTATCAATTTTACTCTTGTACTTTTTAAAGAAAACCTGAGGCATTACACCGATACATCTCTGGTTGAGCTCGCGTCCTATGTCTTCTTTAGTGCGGATGGTTTTTCTTAATATACCATAAACAAAAATCCATGCAGCACCTATAAGCACACCTAAAAATACACCCGAAAGAACATCTTTGTGCCAGGAAAATGTATTGGATGGCTCCGTCGGTACAGTTGCGGGTGTAATCATTACAAGCTTTGTCTGACCTATAATATATTCCGATACCTTAGAGTAATTTTCGGTAACACAAATAAGAGTGTCATAGGTTAACTGCGGGTCCTTACCTGTTGTTGTAAGAGTTATCATATTGGTCTCGTCAACACAGGTTACGGAAACCGACGCAGGCATTTTGCCCACATTCAATTCCCTGCAGACTTGTTTCTGAAGGATTTCGCTTTTTAAAACATAGGGGAAAACCGAAGCCAACTGACTTGCAGAGCCTCTGTCATAATAAAACGAATATGCAGACATACCGCCGTCACCCGACAGAACAGCATTCTGTGTATATACCGTAAAGGTAGCAGTTGCGGTATATTGGGGAACATAACCGGTATAGCTCTTATAAAACATTCCGCCACCCAGAAGTATTGCACACAAAAAACCAATCCACCAAAATTTTACAAAACCTCTCCAGAAATCGCTTAAATAAAAATCAACCTGATTTTCTTGGATTTCCTCTTCGGTTCCGGCAAAATTTTTATTTTTGTTTTCAATAAAGCTCATAATCAATCCTGCCACATTACTCATTCTCGCCGTATGTGTCATCACTCAACAACTTACGGCCCATATTTTCTCTCGTATAAGATTTGTACTTTTTGTACGAATTTTTTCTATAAATACTGTACCCTGTGTCATCTGCACCCATGCTTCCGAAAAATGTGAAGGGTTTATAAACATCGTTAAGGATACAACCGGCAAACCTACCGCCTACATTTCGTATAGTAAGGATTGTATCGTTAATATCTGCTGCATCAACTACATCTGTACGCACAACAAGAAGAGTTCTGTCCGACATCTTTATAATACTCATCGCATCTGCAGAAACAGAGATTGGCGGAGTGTCTATAATTACAAAATCAACTTTATCCTTTATGGAGTTAATACAATGTTTGACTGTATCAGAGCCGATCCACTCCGAAACATCGGAGCTGGAATTTTTACTCAAGGCGAGATACAACTGGGTTTTTTTATACCTCAAAAACTCGTAATCTTTAGGTGAAATTTCAGATTTCAAAACTTGTCTGAATTCTGTTTTGAGGGGTTTGCGGTATTTAAAAATTTTATGAATTGACGGCTTGTGAAAGTCAAGGTCAAGTAAAGCAACCTTGTAACCGTGTTGCATAAGGGAAATGGCAATGTTGGCAGAAGTGGTAGTTTTACCCTCATTCTCGGCAATACTCGTCACCACAAAAACTTTACTGCCTGTATTTTTTCTCATATATTCAAGCTTTGTGGCTATGTGGTTATAATCCTCGGTAAATCTGAAACTTGCAAAAACCGTATCTATAAGCAATCCTCGTTTTTTACCTCTTAATTTTTGCCACAAGGTAAGGGGTCGTCTTTCGTGGGAAATAATACCCAACAAATTAGAATCTATCTTTTTCTCGAAAAGCTTTACATTTTTTACTGTACCGCGCAAAAAAGATAACACTAATATAAGAACTAACTGAGCAAATGCTACGAGCAGAGAAATTTCAATCCTTTTTGTGCCGGATATTGAATTTGTAGGAGAAACGGGCATTTCGGGTTGGACAATTACATCAATAACACTGTTAGAAAAAACTGCATCGGAAATATTCGGATAAACCTCCAACACAGATTTAAGCAAGGTGTATGCCTTCCGTGGGTCCGATGAAACAACCTTAAGGTTAAGAAGGTTTGTTGATTCATAGACTGTTGCAGATATTTCACCGTCAAATTTTTCATATCCCGCATTTTCTGCAGCAAGCTTCTTCATAGAAGCCTGAGTAAACACCTTGGTGTAAATATTTGCCATCTCAGAGGAGGCAGAAAGGTTGTTATATGCAAGAGATGATGCAGCCTTTGCCCTGACTACAAGGGTTGCCTCACTTTTATACTCAGGGACATATATGCTTTGCTCGGCAACATAGATACCCAAAAATGCAATAATGCCGGCAAGAATAACCGTCCAGAAATTGCGTACAACATCACGGGCAAGGCTATGCCATTCTATAATTTCAAGAAGTTCTGTTTTTGACTGTTTCAAAATAATTACTCCTCTACCACGACGGTGAGAATACTGTGGCTCTCATAACCAAGCGGATTGGTTACATAGTAATGAACACTGTAAACACCGGGTGTATTGCTGTCAAAATTAGTTCTTACTACACTCTCATATTCCGTTGCCTGACCGTTATATGAACTTACGGAAGAAATGTTATTATTAAAATCAGGCGTTTCTCCCTTTTTAACATATATCAGATACTCCTTAAGCTCCACTACCGGGGAAGCTATGGTTGATTGTTCGATATGCAAAGGTAAATCAAGGTAAACTATATCACCCATACTGTTTGTTGCCTGAAGCGTTACTGTAAAAACACCCAATGTATCAGTGCTGTAATCCGTAGCGGTAAGCACTACTTTATCGCTTATATCACCGTCAATTGAATCAACCGCACCGATTGAGCCTATGATATCCACATCTTCATCAACAGAAAAAACCAGCGATCTGTTCATTGTGAATTTCGGCGGTGTATAATCGATATATTTTATATGCCTTGAGTTTTTCACTACATGCTTATCATTGTCGCATACCGCGTATGTAACTTTACATACACCATCCTCAAGAAACTGGGATACTGATTCAACAACAACATTTTCAGTTATATCTCCGTCTTTGGCATCATATGCGGTGACGCCCTTCAAAAAATCCTCTTCGGTTGCGGATATACTGACCTCAAGCATTTCTTCCTCTATTTTTATTTCGGGATATGTCATATCCGTCGTCTTTTTTTCGTGCACATAAAATACGGCAAACAACCCAACAGCAACAACAAAAAGTACAATGGTAACTATTCTAAGTACTTTGAGCATAAATTTATCTCCTCAGAAACTGAAAATTCTTTCGTCATTAAGAACCTTTTGGGGATTAATATTTACAAGTACATCCCCGTAATCATGTGAAATTTCTTCACTGATAAACTCGTGAATATCAGCAAGGTACGGTGTGCGACTGTACTGACTGTGGGCATCCGTTGCAATAAAATCTGCCTGATAGGTTGATAGTACTTCCATCGCCTTTTTCATAACAGTCCTGCCGAATGCACCTTTGATGCTGCCGCGATTAACCTGTAACAATGCGCCCAAGTCCTTCATTCTGTAAATGGCTTCATTCTGCTCGTTTACAAAACCGTAACGCTCGGGATGAGCGACAATGGGAACGCATCCTTCTGCAAGAATCTGTTGCAGTTTTCTGTAAGCCACATCTGCTCGCTCGTTCATATCAAACTCAACAAGCATATATCTGGACTCGTTGAGGGTTATAAGCTTGCCCTGATGCAGCATCTCCACAAAACCCGATGCCAGAAAAATTTCCTGTCCGGAATAAATACTTATTTCAATTTTTCGTTGTCTGAGCTCGTCGCGAAATTTTCTCAAGTCATCTTCCAGAGATAGTCCCCAATAATTATGGTAACTACCCGGTATATTACAATGGGGAGTGGCAATAATACCCTTTATACCTGATGATGCAGCAAGTTCCGCCATCTCAAGTGCATCACTCATATTTCCTGCACCGTCATCAAGATATGGAAGAATGTGACAATGAATATCAATCAATTTCGGCACCTCCTATGCTCATTTTTACATATTTCCAATAAAGAAAAAACACTATTCGACAGTAACTTATATTAATTCATCTTATTATACAATATTTAATATAAAAAAATCAATAGGTTTACCTATAATTCCGCCTACTTACAATTGTAAATTTCTTCTTGACTTTCATTTGTGTTTTATGTTACTATAAATTAGAACATTTGTTCTAATCGGCAGGTGATTTTTACGGAAAAATATATACTTATCTACCTCTTGGTTATATCTCTTATAACTGTTATGGTAACCGTATATGATAAAAAAGCTGCTAAAAAATCTCCGAAAAAACGCATTCCCGAAAAGGTTCTTTTTATCCTCGCAATTTGTGGGGGAAGCCTTGCAGAATTTATTACCATGTTAAAAATCCGCCATAAAACAAAGCACTTGAAATTTATGGTTGGTTTGCCCCTTATTCTGGCAGTACAGCTTGTGGCAATTTTCCTTATTCTGAAATTTTTGATAATATAATTCAAAGAGTATTTTTACAAGGCAGGTGATACCGTGGCAGACCGTACAACAAGAGTCCAGTTTTTAAAAGGCGTTGGTGAAGCGCGAGCCAAAACCCTTGCAAAACAAGGGATTTTCAGCGTTGATGATGTTTTGCGCAATTACCCGCGTGCCTATGAAGATTGGAATAACATAACCACTATAAAAGATGCCGCCATAGGCGAAAATGTCTGCCTTAAAGCGGTAGTTGCCGAGAATCCTCAGGTGGTGCGTATAAACGGCGGTAAAATTCTTGTTAAATCTGCAATTGCCGACGGCACCGACTATATGCACATAGTCTTTTTCAATAACAAATATGTTAAAGATCAGCTTAAAGAAGACGAAGAATACTTGTTTTTCGGTAAAATAACCGAGGATAAATATCACTCTAAAACCATGCTTTCTCCCAGGTTTGAAAAGTCACCCGAAAAACAACGGATTCGTCCCATATATAAAGCAACTGCTTCACTTCCGTCAAAGACCATAGAGCGCATTACCGAAGCAGCCCTCAAGCAGACTGAAGGACAGTTACAGGAATTTATACCCTCATATATTGTTGAAAAATACAAGCTTATGAGTTTTGAAAAAGCACTTGCCAATGTGCATTTTCCGGAAAGCGAGAATGTTTTGAGCCTTGCTAAACGCCGGTTAATTTTCGAGGAGCTTTTTTTACTTCAGTTAGGTCTTTTAGGTGAAAAGTCCTCCGGTATTTCCCGTATAGCCCCGTGTTTAACTGATGATTTTACGGAAGACTTTTATAAAACTCTTCCTTTTGAGCCAACAAATGCACAAAAAAGAGCTATCTCCGAGGCAGTGAAGGATATGAAAAAGCAAAAGCCTATGAACAGACTTTTGCAAGGTGATGTAGGCTCGGGTAAAACCGCAGTTGCTGCCGCAATTATGTATAATGCCCTTAAAAACGGCTACCAGAGTGCTCTTATGGCACCCACGGAAGTTCTCGCAAACCAACATTATAAAACGCTTAAAAATTTTTTCGGTGAGGATGTAAGAATTGAGCTTCTCACAGGCTCAGTCACCGCCGCAAACAAAAGGCAGATACGCGCCCGTATAGAAAGCGGTGAAAGCTTCATTGTCGTGGGTACTCACGCTATTATTCAGGACAATGTTATATTCAAAAAACTCGGTCTTGTTATTACCGACGAGCAGCATCGTTTCGGTGTATCCCAAAGGGCGGATTTATCTGCAAAGGGTGAAAATCCCCATACACTTGTTATGTCCGCAACACCCATTCCCCGTACACTGGCTATGATGATATACGGCGATCTTGATATTTCAGTGCTTGACGAGCTTCCCAAGGGACGTCAACCAATTAAAACTTACTGCGTACCCACAAGCTACCACGAAAGAATTTATAAGTTTCTGAGAAAAAATATTGCTCAGGGACATCAGTGCTATATTGTCTGCCCCCTTGTAGAAGAATCAGAAAGTGACCTTGTACCCGCTACGGAATATTACGACTATCTGAAAAGCACCTATTTTACAGACTGCACCTTAGGTCTTTTACACGGGCAGATGAAGCCCAAGCAAAAAGACGAGGTCATGCGCCGTTTTTATCAGGGTGAAATTGATTTACTAATTTCTACGGTGGTTATTGAGGTAGGTGTGGATGTTCCCAATGCCACAATTATGGTTATTGAAAATGCCGAGCGTTTCGGTCTTTCCCAGCTTCATCAGCTACGCGGACGAATCGGCAGGGGCTCCGCAGAAAGCACCTGTGTTCTTTTATCCGATGCTGAGAATGATGAGGCAAGAGAGCGTTTTGACATTATGTGCAAGACTACCGACGGCTTTGAAATTGCCCGAAAAGACCTTGAATTACGAGGTCCCGGCGACTTTTTCGGCTCCCGTCAGCACGGTCTTCCCGATATGCGCGTAGCAAATCTTATGACCGACACCCGTATTCTCTACGAGGCACAAAAAACCGCCAAGGAAATCATCGACGGAACTGTTAAAATCACCGATGAAGAACGTGAAGCCTTACAGGCAGAAGTGGATAAGCTATTTATGAGAGTAAGTAGGAATTAAAAATACTTGTGTTCACATTTTGTGTTTAAACATTGTTCTTTTAAACTATACAAAGACGGTAAGAGAACTACCCACCACACCTACGCTTTGCTTCGGTGCGGTCCCCCTCCCTTTTTTGCTTCGCAAAAATGAGATGATAAGCTTCGCGTTGCAGTTGGTTTTTTGTGTATCGAATTAAGAAGTAAAAGATTTTATTATACGCACCTTACGGTGCTAGAACTCTCCACCAACGCTCCGTTACACTTCGCGTCGGTCCTCTTGTGGTACCCAAAATTGTTTGCTCGTTGCTCACTTCGCACAATTTTGACCACTGCGCCAACTCACACTCCCTGCATCGCCCACAGGGCGCGGTCGTGTTCCTTGCCCCCTCTCTTCGCCAGAGAGGTATGGCTTCGCTTTGCTACTGTTTTATTTATAATCGGCTTTGCCCCGATAATTACGCATTACGCATTCCGAATTACGCATTATAATTCGGCGCTTGCGCCCCGATAATTTTGCATTTTGAATTCTGCATTTTGCATTGAAAAAACCGCCTGACCAATTTGGTCAAGCGGTTAATTTTCATTCTGTTACTACGCCTTTTTTAAGGATAACATTGGCATAAAGTGCCATTTCACTTGTTGCAATAATAGCATAAGCTGTTTTTGCTCTGTCATAGAAAGCAAATCTTTCAATTTCCGACATCTTTGTTTCGCCGTTATGCTTGTTTACTATATCCTGATACTCTGCCCAGATTGTGGGTGTGGGGTCTCCCTTTGTTGTCTGCATGAGCATTACGGGGCTGTCAACATAAGTATCAAGAGGCATAAGCTTTAAAATTGCATCAAGAAGCTCGGGCACATTGTGACCGTCACAGCGGATAAGCCTCTGGGCATTTGATGCTGCGGGGAAATTGCCGTCGCCGATAACGATTTCATCACCGTGACCCATTTCGTCAAGAATTTTAAGAAGCTCAGGTGAAATAATGTTTGGAATACCTTTTAACATAAGTGAAACACTCCTTGTGTCTTATTTTTTTAATTGTCTTATATCTTCGCCCATAAACTCAATAACCTCAAAAGAGTTAAGTCTTGAAACTACCCTTTGTCCGTAGCGTTTTTCAAGTTCATCGACGGAAAGATTAGATATTATAATCATAGGTTTGCCCGAAAGAACAGCATTATTTATAAGTTCATTTATGGTTGCTTGTGAAAAAGCGGTTTCAAACTCTGTACCCAGGTCATCAATAATTAAAAGGTCGCTTTTTTCCATTTCTTCCTCTAAGCTGTCCGCACTCCTGCCGAAATGCTCTTTTTCAAGCTGTTTAATAACGGAAGAGGCAGTGTTGTAGTAAACACTGTAACCTTTTTGGGTAACTTTATTGAGCACTGCCAAAGCAAGGTGGGTTTTACCGAGACCTGTGCCACCGCTGAAGAAAAAGCTGTTTGTATATGGTGTGAAATTTTCAGCATAGGCCTTGAGCATTTCAAAACAACCGCGCATATATTCGCGGGGTGAGAAGCCATACTGAGGATCTTTGATTTCGCTGTAATATTTAACATCAAATGTATCAAAGGTAGAGCGTGCAAGCATGGGACTACATGAAAGCTCCCCTATTGATAATTGTTGTAAAAGCTGCAGATGACAACTGCAGAGCTTACCGTTATGGAAGCCTGAATCATTGCAGATTTTGCATGAGTATGGTGTATCAAGATAATCCTCGGGATATCCTGCATTCTTTATAAGCTCGCGCTTTTTCTCCTGAGCCTTTAAATTTCTTTTGGCTATTTCGCCTATATCCGCTTTTTTACCTTCTGCACCAACGCTCCTGATAACATCAAGAGCGGCATTTTTCATTTCGTTTTCAATATCAACAAGCTCGGGATTTACTGCAATAAACTCTTTACGGCGGATTGCCGCAAGTCTTTCTGCCTTTTCTCGACGGTTTTTAAGCTCGTTTTCTGCTCTTGAATAAATTATTTCGGAAAATTTCATTCATTCTCCTCCTCTGAGGCATAGCGCCTTGCCCAATCGAGCACACTGTTTCTGCCTACTTTTTCGGTATCATAAGATTTTTTTACTTCTTTGGGTAAGGACTTCTTCTGTTGTTCCTGTACCTCCGAGGGGTCTTTGAAGCCTGAGTTTACCCATTTTTTAAGTAATTTATTAGCATCGGAAAGAACATCTTTTGCTTCGTCAAGAGCGTAATTTATAAGCTCCTTTGAGCAATTCCATTCCCCTGCCCACTGATACAGATACTTTGAAAGTCTGGGCGAGGGTGATTCACTTGTAAAACCTGTCCTACCCCTTAATTCATTGTAAAGTCGATTGGTTTTTTCCAGTAAAAGCAACTCTTTTTCAACTTCCTCAAGGGTATCAATACCCCTTTTTGCCCAATCCTCTGCCCTGCTTTTTATGGCGGCTGAGGATGTTTTATTTTCGCATTTCTGATGTTGGATAAGGGTTATAATAACCTCGGGAGGAAAGCCGAAATAATCGTAAATCATCACGATAAGAGCTTGTGTGTCGTAACCGAAGGTACCGAGAATTGTCTGGGCTTCGTTACATATAAAAGTAAGCTCCGGCTCCTCGGTAAGGCGCAAAGCAATTTCTCTCTGTGTGGGTTTTTTTACGGGAAGGCTTCTCGGTGTTGCCTTTTGTTTTTTAGCTTCGCAGGGCTTTTCTTCCGTAGCTTCGAGACATTTGGCATTACCAACAGCGGTTTTTGCCGCTTGTTCATTGATTTTATCGTCAATTGCAATAATTCCGTTACTTTCCCAGAAATCAAGACAGTCCGATACATCTGCCTCCGGGAGTCCCGTACACATGGAAATCTGCTTTGCATCAGCAGCACCGTCGGGATTTCTCAGAATAAAAAGCAAAACCTTAAAGCTTGCAGCAGGTGCAAGCTTTAAGAATTTATCTATAACATCGGTTGGAACGGCAACTGCACCGTTCAGATAATCACATTTAATTTTAATCATTTTATTATTCGGGGAATTTAGCTATAACGCCAACGGACTGACCGCTTACGTACTGGGAAATACCTTTCATATCAATATCTCTTGAAAGAGTACGGCCCGCAACAACATATCCGTCATCTTTTTTGGAAAGACATATTGCAGTTGCACTCTCATTCTGGGTACCGCCGAAGGAACGGGCCCATGTAAGATTACCGTATTTATCAAATGATGCAATAACCATATCATCGCCACCACGGGTTGTAATGCCCTTAAAGTCACGGGTGGATGAGTTTGATTTACCTACGGCAATGAAATTACCGTCTTCTTTTTCAATGACCGCTACAAGGTCGTCGTCATACTGGCCTCTGAAGGGTTTTACAAATTCACGCTTAAGGTCGTTATCAAATTTTACAATGTATGCATCATCGCCACCGCGTGAAGCCACGTCGCCAACAAACATACTGCTCGTATTACCGGAATCGGATGAGTTTGATTTACCTACAACTACAATACCGCCGTTTTTGCATACAGTGATACCCTTGAAGGATTCAATACCTCTACCTGCTATGGGTGCGACATTAAGATATTTACCGTTTGTATCAAACTTCACAACAGCTGAATCTGATGAGCCGAGACCTGTAAATAACACACCTGAGTAGAAGTTACCTACTACATAAAGCTTACCGTCGGTGCCTTCAACAACACCGTTGAAATAGTCCTTGTTTCCGCCAACTATATTTTTCCATACCAGGCTTCCGTCAGCGTTATATTTAACGATACAAGCAGCGGATTCAAGTTCATTTTTGCCGAAGCCTTCAGCATCAAAGTCATTGTTACCCACTGTACCTACCGCAACTATACCCCCATCGGATGTAACTACGGCACTATTGAACATATCAACTGTGGATGTTCCGAAAACGCTGTGCCAGATTTCATTACAGTCTTTGTCAAATTTATAAACAACACCGTCGTAATAACCTTTACCGTTTACGCCACCGATATTTTTACCGAAACCTACGGCATAGAATGAACCATCATCGTTGGTGATAATATCTGTAATCTGAAGAGTTCCTCTTCTGTGACCGAGAGCTTTCTGCCATTTAAGATTACCTGATTTATCGTACTTAGCTATAACTGTATATGGTGCAGCATAGCCTAATTGCTCGAATTCTTTGAAATTACCGTCTTTTGAGTTTGTAACGTTAGCTGCGATATAGTTTCCGTCTTTGTCAGTGTCGATACTTGAGAAATAGTCAGCCGCCGTACCACCGAGAGAGGTTTTCCAATCAAGCGTTGCAGGCTCAACAGTAACGGGATTACTTGTAAGTTCAACTATTGTTGTAAAGGGTTTACCCGCATTATCAACAGCGGTATTTCCCTGACCGTCTGTAACATGAACTGCAGTAGTGCCTAACACAACATTACCGCCGTCAGCATCGTTGGGGTCCTGTTTGATAATTTCCTGCTTTGTGACACCTTCGCCCTTGCTGTTCGTTACCTGCTTACCGTCTTCGTCTGTAACCTTGACATTAACTGTTGCATTGTGCTCCTTATAAACAATGGTGGTAACATTGTTACCGTGTTCATCAGTAACTATTGAACCCGACGCATCCGTAACATCAATATACTCTGTTTCTGCAACATATGTTATGGGCACACCGCTCTCATCAGTAACTGCAACGCCGTTTTCGTCCGTAACATAGAATATACCCTTGTCATTTTCTCCGCCGTTTTTATCCTTAAAATGCTTGAAAACCAGAGCACCGACTATACACAGCACTACTATAACAGCACATGCAACAGGTATAATTATGGCAAGAGCCTTTTTGGAATTATTGTTTTTGGGTGACTGCGGTTTGGCAGGAGCTGCCTTAGCGGGTTCCTTTTTTACCTCTTTTTTAACCACGGGCGGCGGTGCCGCCTTTTTTATTTCTTTTTTTGGAGCATTCTTATTTTCGCTCATATATATAACCTCCGTTCAGGGTTGTTTTCATCCATATCTTTTGAATTATGCACGAATTTAAAGTGCACTCACACATAATTTATATTATCACAAAGTTTTTGATTTTTCAATCTTTAAAAAATAATATAACATATTACATAAAAATGGAGCTTTAGTATTATGTAATATCAATAATTTTTGCATTTTACTCAAAAAAATCATTGAAACGCTAAAAATTATGTGATAAAATACCAAAGTATAGCACCCTACATACATTTTTCTTATAACAGGTGTACTAAATTTTACAAAAATCCATAGCGTTAAAAACGCTATCAGGGAGGAATTTGTTTTGAAAACATATACTCAGGAAAATATCCGTAACGTGGTTATTGCAGGTCACGGAAGCAGAGGTAAAACTACCCTTGCGGAGGCTATGCTTTACCTTGCAGGCGCATCTGACAGACTCGGTAAAGTTGCTGACGGTAATACCGTGCTCGACTTTGACGCAGAAGAAAAGAAGAGAAAAGTTTCAGTTTCTTCAGCGGTTGCTAACTTTGAGTGGCGCAACAGAAAAGTAAATATTATCGACACTCCCGGTCTTTTTGACTTTGAAGGTGCAAGAAGCGAGGGTATCCGCGCCGCAGAAACAGCTATTATTGTTCTTTCATCAGGTCACGGTGTTGACGTTGGTGCAGAAAAAGCTTTGCGCGTAGCAGGTAAAAACCAAATGGCTAAATTCATCGCTGTTTCCAAATGTGATGGTGAAGACCGAGACTACTACAAAACTCTTAATGCTTTAAAAGAAAAATACGGCACAGCTATCTGTCCCGTTGTTATTCCTTATATAGTTGGCGGCAAGGTTGATTGCTACGTTAACTTCCTTCAGAATAAGGCTTTCAAATACGACAACGGCAAGGCTACCGAAGTTGCTATCCCCTCAGATACAATTATTGATGATATCCATGCTGCATTTACCGAGGCTGTTGCATCCGGTGACGACGAGCTTATGATGAAATTCTTCGATGGTGAAGAATTCACCCACGATGAAATCGTTTTCGGTCTTTCACAGGGTGTTAAAGACGGTACTGTTGTTCCCGTATATGCTTGTTCCGGTCTTACAACCGATGCTGTTGACCTTCTTATGAACGGTATCACAAAGCTTGCTCCTGCTCCCAAGGGCGAAGACGGTATCGAGTGTGACGAAAACAAGCCCCTTGCGGCTATCTGCTTCAAAACAGTTTCCGACCCCTTCGTTGGTAAAATGTCCTTCTTTAAGGTTGTTTCAGGTAAAATCACTCCTGCTAGCAAGGCGTACAACGCCCGTACCGAAGAAGAAGAAAAAATGGGTAAAATCGTTTTTGTAAAAGGTGCAAAACAGGAAGATGCAGCTGAAATCGTTGCAGGTGACATCGGCGTTGTTACAAAGCTCGGCGGCTTCAAAACAGGCGATACAATGTGCGATGCCAAGAATCCCGTTGAGCTTGCAGGGGTTGACTATCCCAACGCTTGCTACTCAATGGCAGTAAACGTTGTTAAGAAAGGCGAAGAAGATAAGGTTGCTTCCGGTCTTAACAAGCTTGCTGAAGAAGACGGCTGCATGGTATTCTATACCAATAAAGAAACTAAGGAACAGGTTGTTTCAGGTCTTGGTGACCAACACCTTGAAACCATCGTTTCCAAGCTTAAAAACAAATACGGTGTTGATGTTGAGCTTACTGCTCCCCGTGTTGCTTACAGAGAAACAATCCGTAAGGTTGTTGATAAACAGGGACGTCATAAAAAGCAGTCCGGCGGTCATGGCCAGTTTGGTGACGTATTCATCCGTTTTGAACCCTATTCAGGCGAAGAAGAATTCGTATTTACCTCTGACGAGGTTGTGGGCGGTGCAGTTCCCAAGAACTTCTTCCCCGCAGTTGAAAAAGGCTTACGTGAATGCGTAGCAGGTGGTCTTATTGCAGGTTACCCCATGGTTGGCATCAAAGCTTGTCTCCACGATGGTTCTTACCACCCTGTTGACTCTTCCGAAATGGCATTCAAAATGGCTGCAAGAGTTGCTTTCAAGGCTGCTATACCCGAGGCTAAACCCACAATCCTTGAACCCATCGGTACGCTCAGAGCTTACATCCCCGATGACAACCTTGGTGATATCCTCGGTGACGTTAACAAACGTCGCGGTAGAGTTTTAGGTATGGGTCCCGCAGAGGAAACCAAAACTCAGGAGCTTGTTGCTGAAGTTCCCATGGCTGAAATGGCAGACTTTGCTATTGCCCTTCGCTCAGTAACAGCAGGACGTGGCTACTTCACTCTTGAATTTGCAAGATATGAAGATGCTCCCGCAAACATTGCAGAAAAAGTTATTGCAGATGCAAAGCTTGACGATGATGACGAATAACTAAGTAAAAATCTCTCGCAGTTCAAACTGCGGGAGATTTTTTAATGAATATTGAAAAAATGAATAATGAATAATTCCGGGGCAAAGCCGATTATAATTTGTGAAGTTTTGCACCATATAAATGCAAAGTGAAGTTAAGTTTGCCACTTTGTAATCACTTGCGAAGCAAACTTCACTGCTATACAACTTCACTACGAAGTAACTTCACTTGCCGTTAGGCAAACTTAGTCGGCACTTTGTGCCGTTGTTCCACGTGAAACATTCTAAAAACCCTCATATTTTATTCTTGCACAAATACTCATAATATGGTATAATGATTTTATGTGTAAACAAATCCCAATTAAAGGAGAACGAATATGGATTTAAAACAAAAAGCCATTGACGGTGTTTCCAAGCTTAAAACATATTGGAAAACACCTATGGCAGGGCGTTTTATGCCCTTTAAAGAAATTGCCGCTTATTCGGGCGGCGGTATAGGTGCCTATATGATTATTACTATGGGTACTGCTTGTCTGTTATCAGCAAATAATACCTTGCTTTCAAGTGTATTGGGTATTGCACCTCTGGATATGTACATAATGTACGTTATCGCTATTGTTTCCAACATTCCTCTTACAGCAGTCCGTGCTAATATCATTGATAACACGCGAAATAAGGCTGGTAAATACCGTCCTTATATAGTTACTATGGCTATACCTGCCGCTATTATCTGTGTTACGATGGTTTGGTTTCCATATGGTATTTTTGGTACAATTTTTGGCGACGCAGAAATTTTAGGTAAATCTACTGCATATATTGCTAAATGTGCCGTAGTAATGATTCTCAACCTCTTCCTTCATTTCTTTTACTACTTCTTCTATGACGGCTACGAAAATCTTATTCACGTACTTTCTCCCAACTCCCAAGAGAGAGCTGACGTTTCTTCCGTTAAAAGTATTGTTTATTCCTTTGCTCCAACAGTAGTAAACCTTTTCACTCCTCTCATTGCAGAACACATATTTAAATCCAACTCAACTGACATTAGAGTTTACAGATTACTCTACCCAATTCTTGCAATTCTCGGAATTCTTCTTTGTATTATAGTTTATAAGCACACCGAAGAAAAAATTGTTCAGGCAAGAAGCCACGTTGTACAAATTAAGTTCATTGATGCTCTCAGAGCTGTTGCAAAGAATAAATATTTCTGGATTATCTCACTTGCAGGTTGGATTGGTTTCCTTGAAAGTGCCTATAGTAACATTATGGTTTGGCTGTATAACTATGGCGGAGCATGTTCGGGCACAACATTTGGTTTTATTCAGACAGTTTACGGTAACGCTTCTTTCTGGGGAATGCTTGCAGCACCCTTCTGTATCCGTAAATGGGGTAAAAAATCCGTTCTCGTAGTCACTAACATTTTCAACATTTTATTTATTCTCGCTATGTTATTATTTACAGGCGAAATTACATATAATGTTACAATTTTCCTTGTTTTGTCATGCTTGTGGCTTAACGCCCTTATGGGTTCTTTTGCTCATATTCTCAATCCTTCAATCCAAGCAGACATTCGTGATTATCAGCAGTATAAAACAGGTGAACGTATTGATGGTATGTTCTCTGCAGTAAATACAATAGGTACTGTTTTGGCTCTCGCAACTTCTTCTGTTCTTCCTTTCATTTACAAACAAAAAGGCATCACCGAAGAGAATGCACTCCGTGTTACTTCAAATCCTGAAATTCTCAACAGAATAATAAATCTCGGTAACGGGAAAACAACAACAGTAGGTAATATTTTGGCTCAGCAGGCAGCGGAAGGGCAAAACAACTACGCAAACCCCTATTCTGCACTTTACGACCTTGATGTTCTGTTAGACATTATTGGCGTTCTTATTATTATTGCTGCTGTTGGTGCATTAATGAATGTTATTCCCTTCTTCTGGTATGACTTCAACGAAAGAAAACAAAAAGCAGTTGTTCGTATCCTTCAAATTCGCGCTATGTTTGAAGACTACGGTAACGGCGTTTTAAATGACAAAAACCTAGTAGAAACAGTTGAACTTATTCGAAAGTCCAAGGAAATGGTTGTTGCAGAACCCAAAAAGCTTGATAAGAAAGCATACAAATCCTTAAAGGACAAAGTGGCAAGAAAAGCCGCTAAAAAGCAATATCTAGCCGACAAAATATTCAACGAAGAAATTGAAATCGCAAAACTTGTTTGTGAGGAATTAGATAAATTTGAGACTATTCCCTTCCAAAAACAGGTAGAAGTAAGCAAAGTAATTTACGATAAAGGTCTCGCAGGTCTTCTTGAAATGAACATTGACGAAGAAAAAGCAAACCTTAAAAAAGTAAAAGCTTTACCCAAGGTTACAAAAGACGAAAAAGAGACCCGTAAGGTTCTTATCGAACTTGCAAGACAGAAAATTTATGCTTGCAAGGCTATTCAGAAAAACTTCGGTAACGGCGAAGATTTTTCACATCCCGATTACTCACTTTTGCAGAAGAATTACGATAAAGAGGATATGATTGAAAAACGCCTTAACTTCTTTACCGTAGAATTGAGAAAAGCCAAGAAAAACCACAACGATAAAAAGATTAAAGAAATTAGTCGCAAAATTACCGCATTAAAAGCAGAGCTCAAAGAAACTGCCGAAGTTTCAAAGGTTATCTCCAATGAACAAGCAAACTTCAACAGAGCTGCAAAACCCTTGCTTGATGCAGAAAAGCTTCTTATTCAAAAAGAAAATTATTCGCACCTTGACGATATCGAGTTGCTTTACAGAGATGCAAAAATCCGCAATGACAAAGCACTTGAAAAAGAGCGTATAGAAAGAGAAAGAAAAGCAGCCGCAGAAAAAGCTGAAAACGAAAGAATCAAAGCGAAAAAAGAAGCTGCAAAGAAAGCAAAAAAAGAAGCTAAGGAAAAGGCTAAAGCAGGTAAGAAATAATTTTCAAAAACCGTCTGACGAAAGTCAGGCGGTTTTTTGAAATGCAAAATTCAAAATGCAGAATGCAAAATTATCGGGGCAAAGCCGATTATAGATAAAGTTGCAAGTTGCAAGTTTCGGGGACAAGATACATAATACAGGTGAAGTTTTTTGTTTTACAAAAAGTGAAGTTATACTAAAGTATAGTGAAGTTTTTATCTTTGATAAAAGTGAAGTTAAGTTTGCCCCTCTTACATCACTTGCGAAGCCTCGCCTCCCTGCTTCAGGAGGGAGGGGGACCGTCGTCAGACGGTGGAGGGTCCTAATCACTGCTATGCAACTTCACTACGCAGTAACTTCACTTGCCACAAGGCAAACTTAGTCGGAACTTCGTGCCTTGTTCCACGTGGAACACTGAGTTTTAGTTTTCCGACATTTATCGCTTTTTTGTCGTTTTTTAGTTTATAATTTTTTTAGTTGTTGATTTTTTCTTTAAAGTTTTCAATTTATTCACAGATTATTAACCAAAACTGTACTCTGTTATGATATACTTCGCTTGTACTTGGAAAGGGAGCCGCACCCGAGTACTTGTACTTAGTTTCTGTTTTCAGAAACTAACCCTCCTCAAGTAAACCCTTGACGCAGAGTGTTATACTTTGTGTCGGAAATGCACCGACTGTCCCCTCAGTTGGTGCATTTTCCTTTATACGGGGATTAATACGCTTTATTGTGTAAATGTGAATAATTGTATTTTTTCGGTCAATAATTAATTCAACAAATAAAAGGAGCTTGAATTATGGACGAAAAAAATAATAATATTCCCAATAAGGATGAAGGCGAGCCTTTGGAAATCCCAGAAAACAGAGAGCCGCAGGAAGTACCTCCGGTAAAATCATTAAAGGAAACTCTTTTTACAAAAAGCCTTAAACCGAAAAAATTAAAAATGAACGGCATCAAAATTGCATACGCATTAGCCATTCTTTTAGCTCTGGGTGGTGCCTTAAGCGCAAGACTTGCTGCAAACAACTCTCTCAAGGATTTAACTGCTACATTTCCTGCTGAGGAATTCACTTTGCCCGCAGCTACATTAAATTACACGGAGCTTCCCGAAGAACCGGATTTTGAAGTACGGCAGAATGTAACGGATGTACCCGATACAAGAATTAATACAGAGCCTGAAACAAAAGAAGTTACCACCACTGAAACCACAGAAAAGGCAGATGATTATGCAGAACCTTTTACAGACAGCTTTGTTTTACCTCTCGGTACACAAATCAGTAAGGACTATAACCCCAAAACTCCTGTTTATAACCCCACAATGGGTGACTGGCGCACCCACTCAGCCATTGATTTTTCAGGAGATAACGGTGCTCAGATAAAAGCCATATCATTCGGCAAGGTTACCAAAATATATGACGATGCATTGTATGGAACGGTAGTTGAAATTGACCACGGAAACGAAGTGATTGCAAGGTATTGCGGTATTAACAAAGATACCATTGAAATCAAAGAAAATGACACCGTAAAAGCAGGGGCATTAATCGGCCACTTAGGTGAAATTCCCTGCGAAAAAAATGAAGTCAGCCACCTGCATTTTGAAATTATTTATAAAGGTAAACCCGCCGACCCCCTTGAAATTATGGGAAGATAAAAACCGCCTTCGGGCGGTTTTTTTTATTAAATTCAAAATGCAGAATGCAGAATGCAAAATTATCGGGGCACTTCGTGCCGATTGTAATGCGTAATTCGTAATTAAAGGGGCACTTCGTGCCTATTATATATTAAGTAGTTGTGATGAGAAGCCTATCCGTCCTGCCGCTTGCGGGGGCAAGGAACACGACCGCCGCCTGTGGCGGATGCAGGGAGTGTGAGTTGGCGCAGTGGTCAAAATTGTGCGAAGTGAGCAACGAGCAAACAATTTTGGGTACCACAAGAGGGCACAGGGGGACCACCGTCAGGTGGTGGAAGGTCCTTGTCAGTTTTGTTTTTTCTGCTAGGTATGAGGTCCCTCCACCGTCCGTTTGGTTATATAATAAAATATACTTGTTGTCACGCTTATAACATAATTCTGTTTTCTCGTATTTATTTTATTCCTTTCTTTCTATTTTTAAACTTACTGTTAATTTGCGTTTTTAAACAAATGCACCTTTGTCTGTTTATGAAATAGTCACAAAAAAACCGTCGTCAGGTTGACAAACGATTATTAATGATAATATAATGCTTTTATTACATAAAATAAAGGATGATAGTATGAAAAAGAAAAGTATCATTTCCAAAGTACTTATCATAGTGTTTGTTGTTGCCTTTGGTGTGCTTTGTGCATTCACCGGCGACATAACATCCCCTGTTGGTACACTTTGGTCATTATTCCCTCCAGTGGTTGCAATCGGACTTGCCTTAATTACCAAAGAGGCTTATTCGTCCCTTTTCATCGGTATTGTTGTTGGCGGATTCCTCGCAACCGGTTTCAAGCCGATTCCAGCCGTTGGCAAAATCGTAAACGATGGTGTTATCGAGGCTGTTAAAGGTCAGGCAGGTATTTTCGCTTTCCTTGTTATTCTTGGTATTATTGTTGCCCTTCTTAACAAAGCAGGCGGTTCACAGGCTTTCGGTGCTTGGGCTTCCAAGCATGTTAAATCCAAAGTTGGTGCTTCCTTAGCAACATTTTTCTTCGGTGTGCTTATTTTCATTGATGACTATTTTAACTGTTTAACAGTTGGTGCGGTTATGCGCCCCGTTGCTGACAAAAACAAAATATCCCGTGCAAAGCTTTCTTATCTCATTGATGCTACCGCTGCTCCGATTTGTATGATTGCCCCCATTTCTTCCTGGGCAGCAGCAGTTGCCGGCTATGCTCCCGACGGACAGGGTATCTCTCTTTTCTGTCAGGCTATCCCCTATAACTTCTATTCCCTTTTGACCTTCGTTTTCATTTTCGGAATTACATTAATGAAATTCGATTACGGCCCCATGAAACTTCACGAGGCAAATGCATTAAAGGGAGACTTGTTTACATCAGGCACAGAAACAGGCGAAGATGATACACCCGCTACCTCAAAGGGTAAAGTTATTGACCTTGTTCTTCCTATAATTATTCTTATCGCTGTTTGTGTATTCTCACTCTTCTATGTTGGTAGAAGTATGGGTGAAGAATGGGTATTCGACCCCGCAAATTACGATAAATCCTTGGGCTTCGTTGATGCTTTCTCAAATACTGATGCAACAGTGGGCTTACCCTGGGGCGGTCTCATTGCTCTTGTTATTACTGTTGTTTATTTCCTTGCAAGACGCCTTGTTTCCTTCAAAGAAGCTATGGAATGCATCCCCAAAGGCTTTATAGCTATGGTTCCCGCAATTCTTATTCTCACCATGGCAACATCTCTTAAAAATATGACAGGTCTTCTTGAATCCGATGCGTTTGTAGAGGGTGCTCTTGCATCTGCCGGAGGATTAAACTACTTCTTACCTGCAATTATTTTCCTTGTTGCTTGCGGTATTGCATTTGCAACAGGTACATCCTGGGGTACATTCGGTATTCTTATCCCCATCGTTCTTGCTATATTCCCCATCGACGCAAAAGAACCCATCGGTATCATTTGTATGTCCGCTTGCCTTGCAGGTTCCGTTTGCGGTGACCATTGCTCACCCATTTCCGATACAACAATTATGTCGTCTGCAGGAGCTCGTTGCGACCATATAAACCATGTTTCAACTCAGCTTCCCTATGCAATAACTGTTGCCGCAATTTCCTTTGTAGGCTATATCCTTGCAGGCTTTGTTCAGAAGTGGTATGTAGTTCTTCCCGTTATGGCTGCAATTACAATCCTTGTTCTGTTCATTATTAAAATAGCAACAGCAAAGAAAGAACCTAAAAAAGCATAAACACAAAACCGCTTGACCGAAAGGTCAGGCGGTTTTTTAGTTAGAAGTTAGGAATGAGGAGTGAGGAGTTAAGGGGCACTTCGTGCCGATTATAAGTTGCAAGTTGAAAATGGCAGGTTGCAAGTTTCGGGGCAAGCCGATATAGATATGGATAAGGAGAAGGAACAGGAATACGATTCTGGGAAAACGGTGTGTTCGTAATTTAAGTAGCAATATATCAAATAATAATTTATATTTTCGTAATTTTTCCGCTTATTTTTATGTTATAATGTAGTAAATGATATTTATTGGAGATAACTATGGATAAAAAAAGAAAAGATATAATTATTAAAAATCTAAAAAAATTCAAAATAACCAATTTCCTTATGCTTACGGTAGCAGGTATTATTAATGCCATAGGCGTTACAATGTTTCTCAGCCCTGTTAAGCTTTACGACAGCGGTATTTCAGGTACATCAATGCTGTTAGCTAAGGTAACTCCTGAATTTTTCACTCTTTCTGTTTTTCTTTTAATATTAAATATTCCTCTTTTCCTTTACGGTCTTAAAAAACAGGGAATTCATTTTACTGTTTATGCTATATATACGGTTGGTATATATTCCCTTTGTGCCTGGCTTATTACGGATGTTTTACCTGTGGATGTTAACATAGCTTCACCTCTTGCAGGTACTGACCTTTTATTATGCGCCCTTTTCGGTGGTGCAATTTCCGGTATCGGTAGCGGTCTTGCCATTCGTTTTGGCGGTGCTATGGATGGTATTGAAGTTATGGCAGTAGTTTTTGCAAAAAAATTAGGTGTCACCGTGGGCAGCTTCGTAATGGTTTATAATATTATTTTATATATCATATGCGGTATTGTTCTAAAGAGTTGGATTTTACCCCTTTACTCAATTGTGGCATACGGCGCGGCACTTAAAACCGTTGACTATATCGTTGAAGGCTTTGACAGAGCTAAATGCGCTATGATTGTCACTACTAAGCCTGAGGATATCTGCTATATACTTTCAGAGGTATTCGAAAGCGGTTCAACAAAAATTGAAGTCCGCGGAGGATACTCCAACAGAGAAAAGACAATGGTTTACTTTATTGTTAACAGATTTCAGGTTGCAAAATTAAAAGAAATAGTACATGAGGTTGATCCGGGTGCATATATAACCATTAGCGAAGTAGCCGATGTATTTACCTCAGAACATCAGGATAAGAAAGAATAATAATATCAAGATAAAGTATAAAACAAATTCGTAATTCATAATGCTTAATGCGTAATTATCGGGGAAACTTCGTTTCCAAATATTATAATTACTTTGCATTGCCGAACTATATCAATAACTTATAGATATATCGTTTTTTAAAAATTTTTTACAATCGGCTTTGCCCATTTAATTATGAATTACGCATTACGAATTATGCATTAAAAAATGCCCTTGCCTTTGTAAGCAAGGGCATTTTTTCTTATTTCATTGCATTTTTAAGGAAATCAACTGCGGCACGGATGTCAACTTCGGGTTTATCCCCAACCTCACGTTCAATAGTAAGGAAGCCGTTGTAACCGATTTCTTCAAGGGCTGCAAGGTAATTGGGCCAATTTACGCTACCCTCACCAAGGGGAACCTCGAGGAAAGAGTCGTCTGTAACAATAACATCCTTTTTAATACCGTAAACGATTTCGGGATCACGGTAGAAAATCTGTTTTCCGTCTTTCGCATGGGTATGTACAATATATTTTTTAAGGTTATGAACAGCACCTACGGGGTCATCGCCTGTTACCATTACAAGATTAGCGGGGTCAAGGTTAACGCCAACACCTGTTGAATTAAGACTGTCAAGAAAGCCTTTAAGAACTGCACTTGTTTCGGGGCCTGTTTCAACAGCAAAGTGTGCATCGATTGAATCAGCATACTCAGCAAGCTCGTGGCAAGCCTCCTGCATAATTTTATATCTGTCGTGATTGGGGTCGGAGGGAACAACACCGATATGGGTTGTAACAATATCTGTTTCAAGCTCCTTTGCAAGGTCAAGAATTCTCTTGGATTTTTCAACTCTTGCCTCGTTAAGGTCCTTGTGGATAAATCCGCCGCCGCCTAAGTCACCGCAAAGAGCAGAAATAACAAGACCGTTTGATTTTACAAGGTCGAGAAATTCTTTTCTTTTAGCACCAACAAGGTTTTCGGGAGCCATTTCGCCACTTGTAGCGTAAACCTGAATACCCTGTGCGCCACATTCTGCGGCTTTCTTCACAGATGTAGGAATATCGGTTCTGAAGCTGTTAATTATAATACCGATAGGAAACTGTTTCATAATAATTACCTCGATTATTTTTATTTTTCAGATTCTTACGAATCAGATTAACTTATTTTCTGCCCTTTATTTTATCCCAATACTCTTTTGCAGCCTGTTCCTGCTTATTGTCTCCGTAAAAATAGTATTGTTTATCCTTAAGTGCATCAGGAAGATACTGCTGTTCTACCCAACGGTTGGGATAAGAGTGAGGATACAAATAAAACTGACCTTTAACAACTGCATCATCGCCGTCAAAATGCTTATTCTGAAGCTGTCGGGGTATGGGCCCGCTTTTACCTTTTCTCAAGTCTTCCATTGCCTCATTAACCGCATCATGGGCGGTATTTGACTTAGGTGAGTTACAAACTAAAATAACCGCATCTGCAAGGGGAAGTCTCGCTTCAGGCATACCCACCTGCAACGCAATATCAGTTGCCGCCTTTACAATAGGTAAAATCATCGGATAGGCAAGTCCTACATCCTCAGCGGCACAAACCAGAAGCCTTCGGATTGCGGACGTCATATCCCCTGCTTCAAGAAGCCTCGCAAGGTAGTGTATAGCCGCATCCGGGTCGGAGCCGCGCATTGATTTCTGGAAAGCGGATAAAATATCGTAATGCTCGTCACCTTCACGGTCGTACTTCATAGCACTTTTTTGGGTAAGTGACTGCGCGCTTTCGAGAGTGATAACTCTTTTTTCGCCGTTTTGGGGCTTTTTTGCCGCTAAAACGCAGAGTTCCACCGCATTAAGGGATTTACGTACATCACCGCCGCAAGCGTTTGCTATGTGCCCTGTAACGCCCGTTTCGATACTGAACTCTTCATCCTTTTCTTCTTCTAAAAGTCTGAAGCCCCTTTTTACTGCATTTTCCACATCCTCGGGAGTAACATATTTGAACTCAAATACTGAGGAACGGCTTAAAATAGCGCTGTAAACATAAAAATAAGGGTTTTCCGTGGTGGAGGCTATAAGAGTTATGGAGCCATCCTCTATGTACTCCAAAAGAGTCTGCTGTTGCTTTTTATTGAAATACTGAATCTCATCAAGATACAAAAGAATACCGTTGGGAGCAGTAAATGAATTTAAATCGTTTACTATATCTCTGATATCCTGTGTACCTGCAGTAGTGCAATTTAATTTTCTCAGAGTACGGTCGGTCTTTTTTGCTATCATCCGGGCAAGGGTGGTTTTACCCGTACCCGACGGACCGTAAAATATCATATTTGGCAGTTCACCCGACTCAATGATATTTCTTAAAGGCATATTTTCACCTATAAGGTGTTTTTGCCCCACTATATCATCAAGAGTTTCAGGTCTTATTCTGTCTGCAAGGGGTGTATGCATTATATCACCTGAACATAGTTAATTCTATAACAGCCACGACTACGGCTATTGCCAACGGAAGTGTTCCGTATTTTTTATAGAGATAAATTTTTAATTTATCCCCTTCGAGATTTTTCTTTTCTGCTTTATCTATATCTTTACAAAGCTTCTTCAGATAAAGCTTATTTCCTAAGATACCCAATCCTATTTTCGGAGCGTAGCTTACCACATAGGACAGAACTATAAGGTACATGGGATGTGAAACACCGGCAATGGCATTTGTCAGATTTTTTTGTGCCTGAGTTAAAGTAACATCACTTTCCTCATAAGCCAATAGCTGAGCCTGGGAATATAATTCGGGATTTTCAAGACATTCTTCCCAACAGTCCTTTAAACAATCAATAACCTCGGTATCAGTATAAATATTATAGAAAAACAATCCGAAAAAGAGGGTGTATGCAGCAAAAATCAACGCGGCTATTTTATACATCTTACGGTATAAAGCCCATGCCAACGGTGCAAAAAATGCGACAAAATTTAACGAAATTCCTTTGCTTAATGAGCTCATAAGCATAAATTTTGGAATGTAATAATCCTGATTTTTTCCCACTGCAGCCTCAAAAAGAGTAGTGTGTTTTCCCTCAATTAAAGAGCTTTGAGCAGGGTTGATTTTCAAAAATTCAGGGAAGCCTTTTAATCCGGTATTTAAGGGCTTTTCCGTGTTTTCTTCCTTTTTCTCATCAGGTTTAAAAACAGGAATTTCCTCTACCTTTTTAGCTTCGGGAGTTTTGTGATTTTCTTGTACAGGAATATCTGTACCATGTAAATTTTCATTAAAGCATTTACCCGTAGTTTTATAACATTCTCTGTGGTGAGGAGTTCCGCATTCAGGGCATACTACAACATCATCATTTTCAACAAAATTCTTATTACAGACAGGACAGTTAAATTTTGTAAAATCCATTTTTTCTCTCTTTTCTTTTGATAATAAAATGATATCATAACACATTTTAAATTTTACAGTATTAGTATGTAAAATGCAATACGAAAAACTATTAATTTTTTGAAAATTCTGAACATTTTTTGTCAGTTATTTTTTGTTTTATGTTGAAATAAAAAAACTTGTATGATATAATTTAATGGAATATATATAGTTTATTTAATATACATTATAGATGTAAAATTTTGGGGTGAATTTCTTGGATAATATAAACGCATTGTGGGAGGAAATTTTAAATGAACTTTCCAACACGGTTTCCTCTGCAATAATGTCAAAATGGATTAAATCCTTAGTCCCTGTTTCATTTGATGATGACTGCCTTGTTTTAGAAACTGCTACGGAATTTACAAAGGGCATTGTAAAGCGCTTTATCCCTCAGATCCAGGAAGCCGGCGAAAATGTTCTTGGCTTTGAAATTAAAGTTAATTTAACTGTAAGTGAACAATCAGAAGCTGTTGTTGAAAACACAGTACCAAAAACTTCAGTTGCCGGTTTTTCAGATTTACATACTGAAATCAATGCAAAAAACTTTGAACCGACTTTTTCAAACTTTATTGTGGGCAATACAAACCAGTTTGCTTATGTTGCGGCAGTTGCTGTTACGAATAATCCCGGCAGCGTGCATAATCCCCTTTTTATTTACGGTGAATCCGGATTGGGTAAAACCCACCTTTTAAAGGCTATACGCGCTGAGCTTAAAAGAACACGCCCCGGTATGAATATTCTTTATACAAGCGGTGAAAACTTCCTCAATGAGATAATCAACCACATCGGCGAGAAAAATATGAGCGAGTTTCATAACAAATACAGAAATGCTGATATTCTCCTTATGGACGATATTCAGTTCATCGGTAAAACCAGCGTTGCTCAGGAAGAATTTTTCTACACCTTTGAGGCTCTCATAAACCAAGGAAAACAGATTGTTCTTACATCTGACCGTCCGCCCAAGGATATTCCCACTCTTGAGGAAAGACTAAGAAGCCGCTTTGTTCAGGGACTTCTTGCTGATATTCAACCTCCTATGCTTGAGACGAGAATAGCGATTATCCGCCGTAAAGCTCAGGCATTTGAAATGAATATTTCCGATGACGTTGTTGAGTTTATTGCAGAACGACTTAAAAATAATGTCCGCCAGATTGAAGGTGTGGTAAATAAATTATATGCTGTATATTCTATCGACGGTAATACTCCGACAATCGGCATTGCTAACGATATAATCAAAGATATTATTTATTATGCTCAACCCACCGAGGTTACCATAAATAATATTATTGATAAGGTTGCTGCATCCTTCGGAGTTTCGCCCGAGGATATCCGCTCTGAAAAGAAAAAAGCTGAGATTTCAAACGCAAGACAATTTGCAATGTATATTATGCGTGAGGTTACAAACCTTACTTATGAAGAAATCGGTGCTCAATTCGGCGGTAAGAAACACTCTACGGTTATTTATTCTATCGAGGCTTCCGAAAGTAAAATGGAGGACAACCCTCAACTTAAAACAACTGTTTTCGATATTATGAAAAGTATCAAAGACGAAAGAAATGATTAAAACTTTTGAACAATTTATACACTGATGTTCAAAAAGTTATCTACATTATAAACATCGGGTTTTAGGATGCTTTATTAACTGACATTAACGAACATTTTTCCTACATTGGAAAATTTTTTAAAACCCCTTGAAATATAAAGAAAATTTTAAGATTTCTACATTTTGACAGTCCCTACTGTTACTACTGTTTAATTTATTATTTTTGCCATAAAAAATCATTTTATTCTCAAACGGGAGGCTTAATTATGAAATTTACATGTAACACATCCGTCCTCGCTGAAGCTTGTAACATAGTTCAAAGAGGTGTTCCTCAGAAAAGTACAATTCCTGCAACCGAAGGTATCTATATCCAGGCTAAAAATTCAAGACTTAACCTTACAGGCTATGACCTTGAAGTAGGTATCACAACATCCATTGAATGTTCAACTGAGGTTGAAGGCAGTATTGTTCTCAACGCAAGACTTCTCTGCGATATTTTAAGAAGATTACCTGCAGCTTCCGTTACAATTAATGTGGATGCTCACAATCTTTGCAAAATCAAGTCAGGCGAAGCAGAATTCTCTCTTGTAGGTATTCCTGCAAACGACTATCCGGAGTTACCCACAGTTTCAGGCGGTATTCCCTTTGCAATAAAACAGAATGTTTTAAGAGATATGGTAAAACAAACTATCTTCGCAGTTGCAGTCCAGGATATAAAGCCCGTTCATAAAGGTATTAAATTTGAAGTCGAAAACAACAATTTAAGACTTATTTCCTGCGACGGTTTCAGACTTGCCATCAAAAACGAAACTATCGAATATGCAGGTGATGATATGACATTTGTCGTTCCTGCAAAAACCCTCTCTGAAGTTATAAAACTTGCAGATAATGACGATGAAAATGTTACTTTCTCAATCGGCAAAAAATTTATTCTTTTTGAAATCGGCAATTACAGAATTATTTCAAGACTTCTCGAAGGTGAATTCTTCAACTATAAAAATGCAATTCCTGCTCAGAGCACAACAAAAGCAAGAGTAAATGTAAGACTTATTCTTGACAGTGTTGAAAGAACTTCACTTCTTATTACAAGTAAAATAAGAAGCCCCATCCGTTGTGTTTTTGACGAAAATACAATTAAAATTTCAAGTGCTACTGCTTTGGGTGCAGCCAACGATAAAATTCCTGCTGCAATTGAAGGTAAGAGAGTTGAAATTGGCTTCAATAATACTTATCTTACAGACTGTTTGAGAACAGTTGACGCAGACGAAGTAAACATTGAACTTTCAAGCCCTGTTTCACCTATTATTATTAAACCAATTGAAGGTGACAATTTCATTTTCCTTATTATTCCCATGAGATTAAAAAATGAAAATATAGGCTGATAAAAGTTTTAAACAATAATTACGGAAAATGTTTAAAGATATGAAAATAAGAGTTAAACCTGTTCAGAAAGAACATAAAGAATTCGTTTTAAAAGGCGATTATATAAGACTCGATGACCTTTTAAAAAATGTAAGCGTTGTTAATACCGGCGGCCACGCAAAAATCGTAATACAGGATGGCGAGGTAAAAGTAAACGGCGAAATCTGTACCATGAGAGGTAAAAAATTACGCCGAGGCGACAATGCTGAATATGAAAGAATAATTTACGATATAGTCTGATTTTCCTTTTTGGAGGATATATGAAAATAAATTCGGTAGAATTAAATAATTTCAGGAATATTTCCTCCATTGAATTACAAGCCACTGAAGGCGTAAATGTAATTTACGGCGAAAACGCTCAGGGAAAAACAAATATTCTTGAAGCAATCTGGCTTTTTACAGGTTGCAAAAGCTTCAGAGGAGCAAAAGATCCTGATTTTATTAAATTTGGTGAAGAAATTGCTAAAATCAATCTTTCTTTCTCCGATAATGTGCGTGAAAAAAAATCTAAAATAGTTTTCGGTAATAAAAAGAAAAATGTTTCATTAAACGGGGTTTCTTTACGCTCATCAGCGGAGCTTATAGGTTCATTTTACGCTGTGATTTTTTCCCCTTCACACCTTTCACTCATAAAAGACGGACCCTCTGAAAGGCGTAAATTTTTAGATACTGCTCTTTGCCAGTTAAAACCTTCTTATGCAGAGCATTTAGCAGGCTACAAACGCTCTCTTATGCAAAGAAATGCATTGTTGAAAGATATTCATTTAAGCCCGCAGCTTTATGATATGCTTGATTCGTGGGATGACAGTCTTGCAAGATACTCTGCTGCAGTTATTTCAGAGAGACTTAAGTATATTAATATACTTTCTGAATACAGTAAAGAAATTTACTCGGGAATTTCGGAGTATAAAGAAGAGTTTTCAGTTTCATATTCAAGAAATGATATAATTGATATCAATATTTCCGTCCATGACTTATATATTAACGAGCTCGAAAAGATAAAAGAAGCCCGAAAAGAGGATGTTTTAACAAGAAGCACCACAGTCGGCCCTCATAGGGATGACCTTGATATAAGAATAAACAATGTAAGTGCCCGTTCATTCGGCTCTCAGGGTCAACAACGTTCCTGCGCCCTTGCTTTAAAATTGGGTGAATCGGAAATTATAAAAAAAATTACGGGTGAAACGCCTGTTGCTTTACTTGACGATGTTATGAGCGAGCTTGACGAAAAACGCCAGGATTACGTTCTTAACCATATAAATGACAGACAGGTTTTCTTAACCTGCTGTGACCCGTCGCAGGTTTTAAGACTTTGCTCGGGTAAATCCTTCCTTATAGAAGGAGGAAAATTACTTTAATGTTTATACATATAGGACATGACACAGTTATAGTGGATAAAGAGATAATAGGTATTTTTGATATGGAAAATACAACAGTTATGAAAAAAACTGTTGATTATCTCAATAATGCGGAAAAACAAAAAAGAGTGCGTAATGTTGCACCCTTTGAATTACCAAAGTCGTTTATAGTATGTGAAGAACCGAAAGGAACTGTTATTTATATATCCCCTGTTTCGGTCGGTACTATATTAAAGCGAATAGAATCAGCAAAAAAATCTGATTTTAAATTTTAATAAGTAAAAAATTCTTATATAAATTTGAATCTTTACGGAGGTCAGTATATTGGACGAAATTATTAAAACCGAAGCAGAGCTTAAAGCGGAGGCTCTGGAAAACGCAATAGTTATTGATGACAGTGAAAATGCCATTGATACCTCGGTTACGGAAAAATATGATGCGAGTGCCATTCAGGTTCTTGAGGGTCTTGAGGCTGTAAGAAAAAGACCCGGTATGTACATAGGCTCAACAGGTCCCAAGGGACTTCACCACCTTGTATATGAAATAGTGGATAACTCAATTGACGAAGCTCTTGCAGGTTTCTGTACCCATATTGAGGTTGAAATTCTTCCTGACAATATAATTACCGTAAGAGATAACGGCCGTGGTATTCCTGTTGGCATTAATGAGCAACAGGGTCTTCCTGCGGTTACGGTTGTTCTTACAGTTCTTCACGCAGGCGGTAAGTTCGGCGGTAGCGGTTATAAAGTTTCCGGCGGTCTTCACGGTGTTGGTTCATCAGTTGTTAATGCCCTTTCTGAGTGGTTTGAGGTTGAGGTTTCCCAGGATGGTCATGTACATTACCAGCGTTTTGAAAGAGGTACTCCCACCTGTGACCTTAAGGTTATCGGTGATACTGATGAAACAGGTACATTAATCAGATTTAAGGCTGACCCCGAAATATTTACCGAAACCACTGTTTATGAGTATGAAATTCTCGAAAGAAGACTCAGAGAACAGGCTTTCCTTAATGCAGGACTTTCAATTTCTCTTACAGATAAGAGAAATCCCGATGAAATAATCGAGCAGGTTCACTGCTACGAAGGCGGTATCAGTTCTTTCGTTGAATTTGAAACTAAAAAAAGAGCTCTTACTCCCCTTCACGAAACGCCGATTCATTTTTCCGCTGTTAGCGGCGACCGTGAAGCAAATATTGCTCTTATGTATAACGACAGCTATAATGAGCTTTTATTGAGCTTTGCTAACAATGTGCGTACAATTGACGGCGGTACCCATGAAAACGGCTTTAAAACTGCTTTAACAAGAGTTTTCAATGAGTATGGCAGAAAATATAAATTACTTAAAGATAACGATAAAAACCTTTCAGGTGACGATGTGCGTGAAGGCTTAACTGCTGTTATCAGCGTTAAACTTACCGAGGCACAATTTGAAGGACAGACAAAAGGAAAATTAGGTAATACAGATATTACTCCCCTTGTTTCAAAATGCGTTTACGAAAAGCTTTCAACATATTTTGAAGAAAATCCTGCTGATGCAAAAGCAATTTTCGGTAAAGCCCTTGATGCTTCAAGAGCAAGAGAAGCTGCAAGAAAAGCAAGGGATAACGCAAGAAGAAAATCTGTACTTGAAAGCAACTCACTTCCCGGTAAACTTGCAGATTGCATTGAAAAAGATTCGTCAAAAACTGAAATTTACATCGTCGAGGGTGATTCTGCGGGAGGTTCTGCAAAAGCAGGCCGTGACAGAATGATTCAGGCAATTCTTCCCCTTTGGGGTAAAATGCTCAACGTTGAAAAAGCAAGACTTGATAAAGTTATAGGTAACGATAAGCTTACACCTGTTGTTCTTGCCCTTGGTACGGGTATCGGTGAAGATTTTGATATTAACAAACTAAGATATGACAAAATTATTATTATGGCCGATGCCGATGTTGACGGTGCTCATATTAGAACTCTTCTTCTTACATTTTTCTTCAGATATATGCCCGAGCTTATAAAACAAGGTCATATTTATCTTGCCCAACCCCCTCTTTACAGAATAAGTAAGGGTAAAAACCACAACTATGCTTACTCTGATGAAGAAAGAGACGAAATAATGGCAGAAATCGGAAACGGTTATTCAATTCAGCGTTATAAAGGTCTTGGTGAAATGGACCCCAAACAGCTTTGGGAAACTACTATGGACCCTGCAACAAGATTAATGTTAAGAGTTACTCTTGAAGATGCAGAAAAAGCAGATGAAACATTTTCAATTCTTATGGGTGACAAGGTTGAGCCCAGACGAGAATTTATTGAGAAAAATGCTAAATACGTTAAGAATCTTGATATTTAAGAGGTTAAATGATGGACGAAATAAATAATGTTGAAAATACGGGTGTTACACAGGGAATAAATAATCTCCCCGACCCGTATGCAAATCAGAAAATAATAAATATTGATATTAATAAAGAGGTAAGAACTGCTTTCCTCGATTATTCAATGTCAGTTATTACTTCCCGTGCATTGCCCGATGTCCGTGACGGTCTTAAACCCGTTCACAGACGTATTCTTTACACAATGTACGAAAATAACCTTACTCCCGATAAGGCATACCGTAAGTGTGCCGATACAGTCGGTTCGGTTCTCGGTAGATACCATCCTCACGGTGATGCATCTGTTTACGACGCTATGGTACGTCTTGCTCAGGATTTCTCTATGAGATATATGCTTGTTGACGGTCACGGTAACTTTGGTTCAATTGACGGTGACCCCCCTGCTGCATACCGTTATACAGAGTCACGTATGAGCAAAATGAGCCTTGAAATGCTTACGGATATTGAAAAGAATACCGTTGATTTTGTTCCTAACTACGACGACCGTCTTAAAGAGCCTACAATATTGCCTTCAAGATTCCCCAACCTTCTCGTAAACGGTTCACAAGGTATTGCGGTTGGTATGGCAACAAATATTCCTCCCCATAACCTTGGTGAGGTTTGCGATGCTATTGACTGCCTTATTGAAAATCCCGATGCTGAGCTTGAGGAGCTTATGGAGCATATAAAGGGCCCTGACTTCCCCACAGGCGGTATTATTATGGGTAGGGCTGCTATCCGTGCTGCTTATGCAACAGGCAGAGCTAAAATTATAGTTCGCGCCAAAACTGAAATTGTAGAGGGTAAAAACGGCAGATTCAAAATTATTGTTACAGAAATACCCTATATGGTTAATAAAGCTCGCCTTATTGAGTCAATCGCAGACCTTGTTAAGGAAAAGAGAGTTGAAGGTATTGCAGATATCAACGACTATTCATCCGAAAAAACAGGTATGCATATTGAAATTGATATCAAGCGTGATGCCAATGCTCAGGTTGTGCTCAATAAATTATTCTCTTATACTCAGATGCAGTCAACCTGCGGTACGATTCTTCTTGCACTTGTTAACGGTGAGCCGAAGATTCTTACTCTTAAAGAAATTCTTCAGTATTATATCGACCATCAGTGCGAAGTTATTACAAGAAGAACACAGTATGACCTTAAAAAAGCTCAGGACAGAGCACACATTTTAGAGGGTCTTGCAAAGGCTATTGACATAGTTGACGATATTATTGCTACAATCCGTGCTTGTAAGGGTGGTCAGGCAGAAGCAAAAACGGCAATTATGGAAAAATTCGAGTTTGATGAACCTCAGGCAGCTGCAATTGTTGCTTTCCGTTTAGGTCAGTTGGCAGGTCTTGAAATCCTTAAAATTACAAATGAACTTAACGAACTTAAGGAAAAAATCAAAGAATACCAGGATATTCTTGCTTCACACGAGCGTATTCTCGGAATTGTTCGTGATGAAATTAGAGTTGTAAGAAATAAATACGCCGACGACAGAAGAACCGCTATTGAAAACGTAAGCGGTGAGGTTGACATTGAAGACCTTATTCCCGAGGAAAAATGTGTTTATACATACACAAATATGGGTTATATCAAGCGTCAGCCCGTTGAGTTTTTCTCAATTCAGAACCGCGGCGGCAGAGGCGTTAAGGGTATGACCCGCCGTGAAGATGATGTGGCTGAAACAATGTTTATTGCTTCATCCCACGATTCCATTATGTTCTATACCACAAGGGGCAGGGCATACAGACTTAAAGGCTACGAAATTCCCGAAGGAAGCAAAACAAGTAAAGGTACTAATATTGTTAATATTCTTCCCCTTGAAAACGGTGAAAAGGTTTCTGCTATGCTTCAGATTCCTAAGGAAGATGAGGGATTATATCTTTGTATGGTTACCCGTAAGGGTCTCATAAAGCGTTCATCACTTGATATTTACAGAAATACAAGAAGAAACGGTATTATTGCCGTTACTCTCAGAGAAGATGATGAGCTTGCCTGGGTAAAACTTACATCGGGTAATGACGATTTACTTGTTGCTACCAAGAAGGGTATGTGTATTCGTTTCAATGAAAACGATGCAAGACCTTTGGGCAGAACTGCAAGCGGTGTTAAGGCTATTACTCTCAACGAAGGCGACGAAGTTGTGGGTATGAGCGTTATGAAAGCGGACGGAAAGCTCCTTACAGTCAGTGAAACAGGCTACGGAAGAATCAGTGAAAATGAAAATTACCGTACTCAGTCAAGAGGCGGTAAGGGTCTTAAGAACTATCACGTTGAAAAATACGGTGATATTGCTGCAATAAGCGATATTACAGAAGATGATGACATTATTCTTATTTCTCAGGACGGTATCATTATCAGAATTCCTGCAAGTGCTGTCAGAATTTGCGCAAGACCTTCAAAAGGTGTTCGTGTAATGAAACTGGGCGAAGGTGATAAGGTTGTAACCCTTTCAACAACTGAGCACGATGAAGAAGAGGTAAACGGCACCGTAGAGGATGACGGTACTGCTGCTGAGGGAGCAGAAGATACATCCGGTGATAATGAAGATGTGGGCACACCTGATGATGTAACAGACAAAACGGAGGAATAATTTATGTCTGATAATAAAAATCGCAACAGTAATCAGGATTATCTTGATTTGTTAGGTGAATATGCTCAAAAGGAAAAGGAAGAAAACAAAGAGACGGAAAAAATTGATGAGGGGTTTTATAACAAAGAGGAAGAAAACTCAACAATTGATTCCCAAAAATCAAAAACGCGTGTGGATTTAAGAGTTTTTGATAATGAAAAACCTAAAAGAAGGCGCGTCGGAGCACCTCCCATGGTAAAATCTACTGAACCAAAGGAAAAAAATCCTTTTAAACGATTCGGAAAATGGTTTAAAAACCTTTCCACCATTAAAAAAGTGATTTTCAGTATTATTGCAGTAATTCTTGCAATTTTAATAGCTCTTACTTCTGCAGGCGGAATTTTTGTTATTCAGAAATTGTCGCTTTTAGGTGACGCTCTCGGTAATAATAGTGACGATGTTATTTATGAAGACGAGCAGTTTGAGGATATTGAGATAGATATCGGGTCTGCCGGATTCAAGCAGTCACTTATAGACTGGGCAACTATCGGTAACGACAAAAAAATGTCCAGTAAAAATGTTATAAACGTGCTTCTTATCGGTGTGGACAGCAGAAATGGTACAAATACCGGTAATACTGACGTTATGATGTTAATTTCCGTAAACAAAAAGACCAAAGAGTTAAAGCTTATTTCATTTTTACGAGATAGTTATCTTTATGTAGAAGGGGATAAGGCGTCACATTGTACTAAATTGAACGCTGCTTTCTCAATGGGTGGTCCCGAAACACTTATAAAAACTATCGAAAATAACTACAAAATTGAAATTGATAACTATGTTATGGTCAATTTTGAGTCATTTACGGAGATAATTGATGCCATGGGCGGCGTTACTGTTGATGTACAGCAATACGAGGCAAACGAAATCGTAAGATACACAAAGGGTGCGGTTAATCCCCCTGTAGGTGAAGGTGTTACCTTAGACGGTGAAGAGGCTCTCTACTTCTGCCGTATAAGAAACTGCGACTCTGACGGTGATGTTAGCCGTACAAGAAGACAGCGCCAGGTTATTGATTCAATTTTAAGCCGTGTTAAAGAGGCTTCAATCAGTGATTTAAACAAATACATAGATATTCTTTTACCCTATGTGGATACAGGTTATTCCAAAACCGAAATAGTATCCATGGGTGTTAAGGCTCTTACGGGTGGTTGGGCAAACTACGAAAGAAAACAGCTTCAGATGCCTCCGGAGGATTGTCGTACATCCGGAAGCGCTAACATGTGGATATGGGTTGTTGACTATGAAATGGCTGCTCATCAGCTTCAGATGGAAATTTACGGTCAATCCAATATTGTTATAACCGAAGACAGAGTTTCAATAATTGATGTCTATAACGGCGCAAATTACACAGGCTCAAATAATTCGGACAACAATAACCCGGATAATATTGTTGATAATACAAATCCGGTTATCACAACACAACCTCAGACTACCGAAAACGATAATACTCAGAATATTGACCCGACTGAGGAAGCTACTGATGATATTAACAGTAATACCGAAGTAAGCATCGGTGAAACTGAGGTACCGGAAACCACAGAGGACAACGGAAATTCTGAGGAAACTACATCACCTGAAACCGAGACAACGCCTCCGCCTGAAACCGAGGTGCTTGATTAATGAGCAAAAAAGAGAGCAATTACGTAAAAAAAAGAAAAAGCTATTATGGTTTTGCTAAAGATTACCCCGGTAATTTAGGCTCAAATAAATATGTAATAGGCGATAGTTTAACAGTAAGAAGAAACGAAACCATACGCAAAATAATATCTGCTGTATTAATTGTTTTGTTATTTATAGTAACATTTGTAGCAACAACTGTCTGCCTGGAAATCTCTGAAAAACCAAAAGAAAAAGCATCGTACTCGCAAGAGTACGATGCTTTTTAGTTAGGAGTTAGGAATGAGTTGCCAGGTTTCAGGTTCGGGGCAAAGGTGATTATAATGCATAATTCGTAATGCGTAATTCGTAATTAAAGGGGCAAAGCCGATTATAAATAAAGTTATTGAAACGCGAAGCCTTATCATCCCATTTTTGCCTTCGGCAAAAAAGGGAGGGGGACCGCACCGAAGCAGAGCGTAGGTGTGGTGGTGGGTAGTTCTCTTTTGGTTATTCTTCAGTTGGATAAAATAACAGTAAGGTACGCATCTATGCGTACCGTTCAGTTTACTTTATTTCTTGTTCTAAATTATCAAATTCTTTGGTTGAAAAAAATTCACCTAAGGTGATATCTAACCCATCACAAAACTTTTTAATGGTTATAATAGAAATATCCCGTCTGTTTTCATCTAACATACTATAAGCAGTAGAGGGGGTTACACCTGAAATATTAGCAAGTTCATTAATTTTTATATTTCGTTCACTACAAATCTCAATAAATCTGTTTGCAACTGCGTCTTTTACACTCATACTTTCACCTCAAAAATATTTTATGTAAAATTACGTTGTTGCGTGTACGCACTTGCGTATTTTCATATATTATGATATACTCTATTAGAGGTGATTTTTATGAATAAAAACGAAATAGAATTACTTAAAAAGATGTATTTCCATTTGTTTAACAGTATAACTGATGCGTTGCCATATATAAGAAATGAAAAAGCACTTGAAATATTAAAACAAGCACAAATTGATACAGAGGAAATGTATATAAGTGAGGAGTAAAAAGTCTAAAAAATAATGTACGGGAGCGAAATATTATAATAATTGGAAACGAAGTTTCCCCACAATTTTGCATTCTGCATTTTGAATTTTGCATTTTAAAAAACCGCCTGACCTTTTGGTCAGACGGTTTTTTTAAAACTTAATTATTCTTCGTCGCAGCAATCGCAACCGCAGTCACAGTCACAATCACAGTCATCAAAGTCGATATCGAGTTCAAGTTTTTCGCCGCAACCGGGGCACTCGATAATATCTTCGTCGAGCATTTCGTCATCAAGAAGAATTTCTTCGCCGCAGAGAGGGCACTCTACTTCGTAAAGCTCCTCGTCATCACAGCAACAGCAATCATCGTCATCAAAATCCTCATCATCAAAGATGTATTCTTCGAGCTCGTCAAGGTCCTCATCGATAGCATCAACAAGGTCTTCGCAAGCGCTGAGATCTTCATCGATATCGCTGATTGTAAGAGCCATATCTTCAAGAATATCAAACATTGCTTCGAAAAGCTTAGCTTCTTTTGTATCTTTGTCAAGGTCAAGACCTGCTGCAAGGCCTTTAAGGTATGCAACTTTTTCTGTAAGTGTCATTTTAAACTCCTCCTGTATAGGAAAATTATAAAGACGGCAATTATGCTCTTGAGAGATATTCGCCTGTTCTTGTATCAATGTTAATCATTTCACCTTCGTCAATGAAAAGGGGAACTTTGATTTCTGCACCTGTTTCAACAGTAGCGGGCTTTGTAGCATTGGTAGCTGTGTTGCCTGCGAAACCGGGGTCAGTTTTTGTAACCTGAAGAGTTACAAATGTGGGGGGCTCTACTCCGAAAACGTTGTCCTTGTAAGAAAGAATCTTACAAACCATATTTTCTTTAACGAATTTGAAGTTATCGCTGAGGTTTGCTGCATCAACGGGAACCATATCGTAAGTTTCCTGGTCCATAAAGTAGTAGAGACCGCCATCTTCATAAGAGAATTCCATATCTTTTCTCTCGATGAAAGCTGTGGGGTATTTGTCTGTGGGGCTGAAAGTTTTTTCTGTAACGCTGCCGTTGATTACGTCACGGATTTTTGTACGTACGAAAGCCGCACCTTTACCGGGTTTAACGTGCTGGAATTCGATGATAGAATAAACTTTGCCGTCCATTTCAAATGTAACGCCGTTTTTAAAATCGCCTGCTGTTACCATAATAAATCCTCCGAAAATGAATTTCATTTTTTTACATAATAATATTATACTACTTTAGCCCTATTTTCAAGTGTTTTTTAACATTTTGGCACAATATTAAGGCAAAAGAGTTAATTTTGAGCCTTTAAATCAATTCCCAATTCGTCAAGCTGTATTGTATCAACTTTTGAGGGACATTCTGTCATAGGCTCGCTTGCGTTCTGTACCTTGGGGAAAGCAATAACATCGCGAAGAGAGTCTGCTTTAACAAGCTGCATAACAAGTCTGTCAAGTCCGATACCCATACCGCCGTGAGGAGGGGGGCCGAATTTGAAAGCGTCAAGAAGATATCCGAATTTCTGCTGAGCTTCTTCGTCGGAAAGACCGAGAAGCTTAAACATTCTGTCCTGAAGCTCGGGGTTTGTAATTCTGATTGAGCCGGAAGAAAGCTCAATACCGTTAAGAACAAGGTCATAAGCCTCTGCGCGCACAGATGCCTTATCTGTTTCAAGATAGGGAAGGCACTCGGGAAGGGGGGATGTGAAGGGATGATGCATTGCAACAAACTGACCTGCATCCTCGTCCCAATCGAAGAAGGGGAATTCAACAATCCAGAGAAGGTTGAAGCCGTCGCCGATGATGTTAAGCTTCTTTGCAGCCTCGTTACGGAGTGCGCCGAGAACTGAAAGAACACCGCTGTTTTTGGTATCGGCAACAATGAAAACAACGTCGCCCTTTTCTGCGCCTGCTCTGTCGAGAATTGCTTTCATTTCATCCTCTGTCATAAACTTTGCAAAGCTTGATGCAATGCCGTCATCAGTAAGACGAATCCATGCAAGACCCTTTGCACCGATACCCTTTGCAAACTCAGTAAGCTTGTCAACTTCTTTTCTTGTATATGTGGTAACTGCATTTTTAGCAGTAATACCGCGAACGGAACCGCCACCTGCAACTGCACCTGAGAATACTGAGAAACCGCAGTCCTTAACAATATCCGTAAGGTCAAAAATCTCCATACCGAAACGGGTATCGGGCTTGTCAGAGCCGTAACGCTCCATAGCCTCTTTATAAGTAAGGCGGGGAAGAGGAAGGGGAATTTCTACTCCGAGAGCTTCCTTGAAAACTCTTGCAATATAGCCCTCACCGATGGAAAGAACATCTTCCATTGTAACGAATGACATTTCAAGGTCAATCTGAGTAAATTCAGGCTGACGGTCAGCTCTTAAGTCTTCATCACGGAAGCAACGGGCAATCTGCATATATCTGTCAAATCCCGCAACCATTGAAAGCTGCTTATAAAGCTGGGGTGACTGGGGAAGTGCGTAGAATGTACCCTGGTGAATACGGCTGGGTACAAGGAAGTCACGGGCACCCTCGGGAGTTGACTTAATGAGCATGGGAGTTTCGATTTCAACGAAACCGTTTTCATCGAAATAGTCGCGGGTAATTTTTGTTACCTTGTGACGGAAAAGAATGTTCTTCTGTAAATCGGGTCTTCTCAGGTCAAGATAACGATATTTGAGTCTTGTAAGCTCCGCAGTCTGGCAATTCTCAACGATGTCGAAGGGGGGAGTTTCGCTTTTTGCAAGAACTCTCAAATCCTTAACGTCAATTTCAATGTCGCCTGTGGGAATTTCACTGTTTTTTGATGAACGCTCACGAACAACACCCTTTGCCATAAGAACATATTCGCTTCTTACACCAAAGGCTTTTTCAAAAATTTCTTTATCTGTATTTTCGTCAAAAGCAAGCTGGACAATGCCTGTTTTATCGCGCAAATCAACGAAAATAAGTGCGCCAAGGTCACGCTGCTTTGCAACCCAACCGCAAACGGTAACTTCTTCGCCGATATTTTCGGCACGAAGCTCACCACAGAAAATTGAACGCTTAAGTCCGTTCATATTATCCATATCTATACATCCTTTCAAGGGGAATTACGAGAATTATTGTATATTTGCTTTGTGTTTTGTAAGGTAAGTTATGGGGAAGCTTAAAGTTATTGCACTTATAAGCATAAATAATGGTCCTGAGAAAACAAATCTGCTACCATGTCTGTATAATTCCTGTTGTGCTTTAACTACATTTGTAGAGAGTGTTATAATATCATCGTGTACTATCATACCAAATGGAATAAGCTTGCCAACAAGAAGGGTTATTCCTACGATTACACCGAATGTTCCGAAGAACACAAGGACTGTTGCAATAGGTCCGAGCTTGGAAAGTGGGGAAATATGGGCACAGGTTATGCCTAAATACATACACTGAACCACTAAAAACATTGCTATTGCAACCCACACGAGGTAATAAACCGCAAGGGAAATCATAGTCTGTGTTGATTGACCTAATAACAACATAAATAACTGGTCTGCAAGGTCCTGAAGGTCACCACCCATACATTCGCCAACCTGATAAATCCACAGGAAAAATGAACCAAAGAACAACATATAAGTGATGTATGTCCATACAAGACCGGAAATAGTTTTTGACCAGATAAGTGAGTTTGTTTCAACGGGGAGAGTAAGAGTAAGATATCCCGCTCTGCCAAAAGTGGTTTTGGAAAACATAAGTCCGACTGTAATCAGGATTACAATACAAGCAAAAAACATTGCAAGACAGACTACGATACCACCAATTGTTACAAAGATTAATTTTTTATCATTCCAGATATTGAAAATGTCTTTTACACTGTAAAGAACAAGTAATTCTGCGAATCCGGCAACAATAAAAATAGAAAGAAATATTGTGGAAACTGAATGCCATTGGGCTTTTATGTCATTTTTAAGAAGCTTACCAAACATTGCTGAAAACCTCCTTAAACACATCTTCAATGGTTTTTCCGTCGCTTAAAATATTTTCGACTCTGTCGTTAAGAAGAACCTTACCGTTACCTAAAAACATAGCGTGGGTAAAAACATCCTCAAGGTCATTTATAAGGTGTGTTGAAATAAGAAGAGTTGAAGTTTTGGAATAATTCTTCATTATAAAATCGAGAATCTGTTCCCTTGTTGCAGGGTCAACACCGCCCATTGGCTCGTCGAGTATATAAAGCTCGGCATTTCTTGACATAGTGAGGGAGAGAAGCAGTTTTTCCTGCATACCCTTAGACATTGTTTTGGATTTTTGTTTTGGGTCAAGACCGAAGCGCTTAATCATTTCGAGAGCTTTCTTTTTATCAAAATCACTGAAAAAGTCATTGAAATAATCAATAGCATCTATATTTCGCATCCAGTCATGAACAAAGGTCTGCTCGGGGAGATAAGCGACAACGGACTTTGTTTTTGCGCCGGGCTTCTCACCATTGATTGTAACTAAACCCTTGTAATCGTGGATAAGACCGGTAAGTATTTTCATAAATGTGGATTTACCGCATCCGTTGGGGCCGAAAAGACCGATTATTTCCCCACGGGGCAGAGTAAAACTTATATCATCTAAAACAAGGTGATTGCCGTAGGATTTTGATAATCCTTCGGTTACAATTATGTTGTTATCAGACATAATCCAGCCTCCTTTTTATCAGATTATTTTAAAAATACTGAAAATAATCAAAATTTTACTAATTATATATTTTACACTTAATATGTATTTAAGTCAATATATTAAACTGTAAAAAGGTGTAAATAAGGCATAAAAAAACACCCTTTCCATAACGGAAAGGGTGTTAAGTAATTGCTTATGCGAAAAGACCGCCAAAGAAGCTTCCGACAGTATCAAGTACTGCACTTACATCGTACTCTACAAGAGAGCCTTCGATGGACTGAAGGATAGCATTAAGATCTGCACCTTCGAAAAGATTGAAAATAATATCAAGAATTGAACCCATTAATATCGCCTCCTATTTACGCACAATATAGCATAAATTATTTAATTTGTCAAGAATCCTGTTCAAACGGAATATTTTGGCAAATATAAAATCTCAAATTGCAAAAATAATCAAATAAAAAAACGAAAAATCACAAAAATATACTCTCTCAGCGTACGCGGATTTATTGACTTTGTTTAATATATATGATATGATTTCTATATATATGGTTTAATACGGATTTTGCGCCGTATTTCCATAATATGAAAAACCAATCAATAACAAAAAGATAATTAAATTATCGTAACGGAGAGAATAAAATGTACAAAAATGTAGTTAAACGACTTTTGGATATTGTTCTTTCACTGTGCGGAATATTTGCGCTGAGTGTGCCCATGATGCTGATTGCCGTTGCAATAAAGCTTGATAGTAAAGGTCCTGTATTCTTCAAACAAAAAAGAGTGGGCCGTAACAAAGAACACTTCGAAATCCTTAAATTCAGAACAATGCGCACTGAAACTCCTAAGGATGTTCCCACACACGAGCTTTCAGATTCCCAAAAATGGATTACAAAAGTCGGTAAAATTTTAAGGAAAACAAGTCTTGATGAATTGCCCCAGCTCTTTAATATTTTTAAAGGCGAAATGAGTATTATCGGTCCCCGTCCCGCTTTGTGGAATCAGTTTGACCTTATTGAAGAACGTGATAAATACGGAGCTAACGATGTACGCCCCGGTCTTACGGGTCTTGCCCAGATAAGCGGGCGTGATGAGCTGGCTATTCCCGTTAAGGCAAAGCTTGACGGAGAGTATGTTGAAAAAATGAGCTTTATTTTTGATATAAAGTGTTTTGTTAAAACAATCGGAAGCGTTATCCGAAGCGACGGTTTTGTTGAAGGCAAAGCCGCCGGCGAAAATATTGAAAAAATAAAATAAAGGGTTAATCTTATGGCTTTGAAATTAATGTACATTACAAATAATCCTCAGGTTGCTGCCCTTGCTCAGAGTAGCGGAGTGGACAGGATTTTTGTTGATATGGAATACATCGGCAAAGAAGAACGTCAGGGCGGTCTTGATACCGTTAAAAGTCACCACACCGTAGATGATGTTAAAAATCTTCGTAAGGTGCTCAAAGAAACCGAGCTTCTCGTCAGGGTGAATCCCATTCACGAGGCGGGCGAAAATTGGTGCAGTTCAAAAGACGAAATCGACGCGGTGGTTGAAGCCGGAGCGGATATCATAATGCTTCCCATGGCTAAAACCGTTGACGAAATAGAAAAGTTTGTTGAATTTGTCGGCGGAAGAACAAAAACAATGCTTTTACTCGAAACTGCCGAGGCGAAAGAGAATATCAGAGAAATGCTCAATGTAGGCGGTATTGATATGGTGCATATCGGTCTTAACGATTTGCATTTATCATACGGTATGAAATTTATGTTCCAGCTTCTTACGGACGGCACGGTTGAGGAGCTTTGTAAAATAATAAAGAGCTACGGCATACCTTACGGCTTCGGCGGAATTGCAAGACTCGGGTTCGGAATGTTACCTGCGGAACATGTTATTGCCGAGCATTACAGATTAGGTTCTTCAATGGCGATTTTATCCAGGAGCTTCTGTGATATATATAAAACCACGGATATGGCGGAGGTTCAGCGGTTATTTGAACAGGAGCTTGCTAAAATAAGACAATACGAAGCTGAGCTTACACAAAAAGACGAAATGTTCTTTTTCGAAAATCAAAAAGAAACAGAGCGCCTCGTAAACATAATTGCAGAAAAAATTCAAAAATAAACATAAAACTAATTCAAAGTTTTCAGAAGGGAAGAAACTTTTAATATGGCAAATACAAGAAAACCAATTCCTCTTGCAACGCCCACAATGCACGGGGAAGAGTTAAAGTTCGTACAGGAGGCATTCGACAGAAACTGGATTGCACCGCTGGGTTTTAACTGTGACGGTTTAGAAAACGAAATGAACGAATACCTTTGCCGTAACGGAGGAAAAAGGCAGGAGGCTCTCTCTACGGTTTCCTGTACATCTGCCTTGCATCTTGCAGTAAAGCTTGCAGGAGTGAAAAGGGGAGATAAGGTATTTTGCTCCGATATGACCTTTGCGGCAACGGTTAACCCCGTAAGCTATGAGGGCGGCGAGCAGGTTTACATAGATTCCGAATACGAAACCTGGAATATGGACCCCGTTGCTCTTGAAAAGGCTTTTGAAAAATATCCCGATACCAAGTTTGTAGTTTTAGCACATCTTTACGGTACTCCCTCTAAAATGGATGAAATCATTGAGATTTGCAAAAAGCACGATGCAATTCTTATTGAAGATGCAGCGGAAGCTCTCGCCGCTACATATCATGGTGTTGCTTGCGGTACTTTCGGTAAATATAATGCAATAAGCTTTAATGGCAATAAAATTATTACTACCTCGGGCGGCGGTATGTTATTTACAGAAACCAAAGAGGAAAGAGAAAAAGCATTTTTCTGGGCAACTCAGTCACGAGAGCCCGAGCTCTGGTATCAGCACGAAGAAATCGGCTACAACTACCGTATGTCAAATGTGGTGGCAGGTATAGGCAGAGGTCAGCTTTTACATCTTGATGAGCACAGGGATGCTAAAGAGCGTATTTACAGACGTTATGAAGAGGGTCTGAAGGGTCTTCCCGTTAAAATGAACCCTTATCTTTCTGATTCAAAGCCCAACTTCTGGCTTTCATGTATGATTATTGATGAGGATTGCGATGTTGATCCCATCTCAGTTATTAAAAAGTTGGCAGAAGAAAAAATAGATTCCCGTCCCATCTGGAAGCCCATGCATATGCAACCTGTTTTTAAGGATAATGACTTTATAACAGCCGGTGATAAATCAGTTGGCGAGGACGTTTTCAAAAGAGGTATGTGTCTTCCCTCGGATATAAAAATGACCGAGGAAGAGCAGGAAATAGTTATTTCTGTAATTAAATCTTGTTTTGAGGGTTAAAAATGTACGCAAAATGCTTTAAACGATTTTTTGATTTTTGTCTTTCCCTTGGTGCCATAGTATTCCTGATGCCGATTCTTTTAGTGCTTGTGGTGTTAGGCGCAATATTTATGAGGGGTAATCCCTTTTTCTGTCAGGAGCGACCCGGCAAAATCAATCCTAAAACAGGGGAAGAAAAAATATTCAAGCTTATTAAGTTCAGGACTATGGATAACCGCAAGGATGCAGAAGGTAATTTACTTCCCGATGAAGTAAGGCTTAATGCATACGGTAAATTTTTAAGGTCAACATCGTTGGATGAGCTTCCGGAGCTTCTGAACATTTTAAAAGGCGATATGTCAATTGTCGGTCCCCGTCCTTTGTTGGTAAAATACATTCCTCTGTATTCCGAGGAGCAAAGACACCGTCACGATGTGCGTCCCGGTCTTACAGGTTATGCACAGGTCAACGGCAGAAACAGTATTTCATGGGAAGAAAAATTCAGGCTTGATGTTGAGTATGTAAGGAATATCACCTTAATTGGAGATATTAAGATAATTTTCGGTACTGTTTTCTCGGTGCTTAAACGAGAGGGAATTTCACAGGAAAATAATGCAACTATGGAAGAGTTTAAGGGCTCTGTGACGGCAGAGGAGAATTAAAATGCGTAAAATGGTTATTTTCGGCGCAGGCGGTCACGCAAAGGTTGTTGCTGATATAGCATTAAAAAACGGCTTTGAAATTGCAGGTTTTCTGGATGATAACGGGTCAATTTCAAGTGTAATGGGCTACCCTGTTCTTGGTAAAATCAGCGATTGCGTTAAGTATAAAGATACTTGTGTTTTTGCAATAGGCATTGGAAACAACGCAGTAAGGAAAAAGATTTTTGATAATTTTTCTGATTTAGAGTATCCGACGATTTTACATCCTACGGCAAGTATCGGTATTGAAGCAAAAATCGGTAAAGGAACCGTTGTAATGCCCATGGCGGTTATAAATGCTTGCTCTGAGATTGGCGATTTTTGCGTTATTAACAGCGGTGCTGTTGTTGAGCACGATTGTAAAATAGGTAATTACACCCTTGTTGCACCTCACGGAACAATATGCGGAACAGTAAAAATCGGTGAATTTGTGTGGATGGGCGCGGGCTGCATAGTTAATCAGACCGTTAAAATCTGTGATGGTGTAACCGTAGGTTCAGGGGCAGTGGTTACAAGGGATATCACCGAAAGCGGTACTTATGTTGGTGTACCGATTACAAAAATAAAATAAGAAGGAACAGCAGAATGAAAAAAATTTGTATGGTAACAACAGTTTCTTTGACAATGAAAGCCTTTGTTCTTGAGACTGCTAAATATTTACACAATGAATACGGTTATGATGTTACCTTAATCTGTAATAATGACGAGGATTTTGCCGCATCCTTACCGGATTATATAAAATTCATTCCCGTATCAATGGCGAGAGGTGTTGACCTTTCGGTTTTTTCCTCAATTCTTGCGTTCAGAAAAATATTTAAAGAGCAAAAATTTGATATGGTGCAGTTTTCTACGCCAAATGCATCATTGGCGGCAAGTATAGCGGCTAAGCTTTGTAAGGTTCCCGTAAGACTTTATTGTCAGTGGGGAATAAGATATGTGGGCTTCAGCGGTGTTGCCCGCAAAATATTCAAGTTTATAGAAAAGATAGTTTGTAAAAACGCAACTCATATTAACGCCGTAAGCCCTATGAATATGGAGTTTGCCGTAAACGAGGGTCTTTACAAAGCCAAAAAGGCTGCCGTTGTAGGCAGGGGCGGTACAATAGGCGTTGATTTAACAAACTATGATTTTTCAAAAAAATCACAGTGGCGAAAAGAAATTCGCGAAAAGAACCGTCTTGACGAAAACGATTTTGTGTTCGGTTTTTCGGGCAGAGTTTCTGCGGACAAGGGCTGTAAGGAGCTTTTTACCGCTTTCAAAAAATTAAGTGAAGAAAAAGAAAATTTAAAGCTTTTTATTGCAGGGCCCATAGATGATAAAAGCGGAAATGATGATGAAATCTTTACATGGGCAAAAAACTCTGACAAAGTTGTTTTCACAGGTCAGATTGAAAATAAAGAAATGTGTTATCAGTATTCGGCAATGGATGTGCTGGTGCATCCCACATACCGCGAAGGCTTCGGAATGGTAATACAGGAGGCGGCAGCTTTGGGTTGCCCCGTAATTACAACGGACATCCCCGGTGCATCCGAGGTACTTGAAAACGGAGTGTCCTGCTTGCTTGTAAAACCCGCTGATTGGGAATCTCTTTATGAAAAAATGAATGAAATTTGCGAAGACCACGAAAAAGCAAACAAAATGGGTGAAAACGCAAGACTCTTTACAGAGAAGCATTACGAAAGAAGCATAATGCTCAAAAATCAGGCAGAAAGATACGAAGAACTTTTAAAATAAAAAACGGAAGTGTGTTATGTCAAAAATAAAAATATTGACCGATAAAGATTTATCTTCTTACAATTTCGGCGAAAATGCGCAGGTTATAAAAATCACCATCAATGATTTGGATAAATTCAATGGGGATAATGAAGTTGCTGTAATTGCAGGCTCAAGAGCTATGGCAATAAAATGTGACGATATGAATTTACCCTCATTAAAGCTTTTCCAGCTGACAAGTGCGGGCTTTGATGGAGTTCCGTGTGAAAGCTATGCACAAAAAGGTATAGCCGTTGCCAACGCGGGAAGCGTTTACAGTGTCCCGATTGCAGAGACTGTTGTATTCGGAGTTTTGCAAATGGCAAAGAAAATCAGAAAAAATCCTAATAACCGCCGTTTTAATATTTTACGCGGTTATGACAGATACATAACTGAGGTTGACGGCAAAAAGGTGCTTATAATGGGTGCGGGCAATATAGGAACTGCCGTTGCTGACCGTCTTTTAGGTTTTGGTATGGAAATTGACGGATACGATCCTTATTGTCCCGAGAAAAAACAGTACAAAAAAATATTGCGTACAAAAGAGGAGCTAAAAAATAATCTGGGTGATTATGACTACATAGTTTCTACACTTCCCGATAATGATGACACTAAGAAGTTTATAAACAAAGAGCTTTTTGATTGTATGAAAAATACAGCCGTTATTGTTAATGTGGGCAGAAAAGCGGTTTTTGATAATGAAGATTTTTATGGTGCATTAAAATCCGGCACAATAGGTGGTGCGGTGCTCGATATGTTCGAAAAAATACCAAACCCCGTAACAAACAAATTCCGCAGATTAAAAAATGTTGTAATATTGCCGGGCGTTGCCGCAATTTCAAAAGAGGTAAACGGCAGACTTAAAGAACATATGGCAAAGAATATAACGGCTTCTCTTAAAGGTGAAGCGTTAATAAATGTTATCAATGGAGTGAAATAATATGTTTTTCAGCGTAGTTGTTCCTGTGTATAATGTTGAGAAATATCTCAAAGAATGTGTTGACAGTATATTGTCCCAGACATTCGAAGATTTCGAGCTTATACTTGTAAATGACGGCTCAAAAGACAGTAGCCCCGCTATTTGTGATGAATACGCAAAAAAAGACAGACGCGTTAAAGTTATACATAAGGAAAACGGCGGTCTTTCAGATGCAAGAAATGTAGGAACGAAAAGTGCCGTCGGCGAATATGTGATTTACATAGACAGTGATGATTATGTAAGGGAAAATGATTTTCTTCAGTCTATATATGATAAAGCAAAGAACGGCACAGAAATTATTTGCTATAAATTCAGTAAGTATTTTGAAAACACCGATACTTTTGGTTCATGTCAATTTAATTTTCCGGAATTAAGTGAAAACGATACATTAGCTGAAAAAATAATTAAAATTGTTAAGAACGATGCTTTTTATTGCTCTGCTTGGTCAAAATCCATAAAACTTTCACTTTTGAAAGAAAATAATATTGAATTTGAAAAAGGTCTTTTGGGTGAAGATCAGGAATGGTATTACCATGTATTACTTGTTGCTCAGAGTATCGACGGAATAGACAAGGACTATATAGTATATCGACAAAGAGCAAATTCAATTACCAGCTCATGGAAAATAAAAAATCTTACAGATTGTATTTATCTCATTGAAAAGTGGAACAAAGGAATTAATGAAGCTGATATTTCTGATGAATATAAGAATGCATTATATAATTCTTTAGCAAAATTGTATTGTAATCTTTTAATAGGATATACAAATTTCAATAATGCTGAAAAGAAACAATACTTGAGTCAGATAAAAAAATTATCGCATTTGTTAAAGTATAATGCTAATCCCAGAACAGCAACTTTCAGTAAAATTTATAAGTTAGTTGGTTTCAAGTTAATGATGGTAGCTCTCAATATTTTATGTAAGGTGAAAAAATAATGGAAAAAAGGGAATTTTGTAAAGTTCTTGTAGTTTCAATAAATGCATGGCGTGACAACACGGGTATAAATACGCTTATTGATTTTTTCAAGTGTTGGGATAATAACAAGATCGCACAGATCTATATGAGGTCTGCTAAACCCAAAACTAAGGTTTGTAACAGGTTTTTTCAGATTTCAGAAAACTCTGTGATGAAAAGTCTTTTTAAGAGAAGTATTAAAACAGGTGTGGTTGTAGAAAATGAAACAGAGAATTCTGATGAAGTAAATAATGCTTTAGAGGAAGAAAATAAAATTTATTCACGCAAAAAGAGTAAATTACTTCCTATTTTGACCCTTTGCAGAGAAATTGTTTGGGCATTCGGTAAGTGGAAAACAAAAGAACTTAATGAATTTATAGATAATTTTGATGCAGATGTCTTATTCATCCCAATTTACCCCACTATTTATATGGGAAGAATACAAAAATACATAATAAAAAGAACGGGTAAACCCGTTGTTTCATATCTCGCAGATGATAACTATACATACAGAGCAATTGCAAAAGACCCGTTTTCTGTAATACATAGGTTTTTCTTAAGACCTTATGTAAAATATATTGTTAAGAATAGTCAGAAACTTTTGGTTATTGCTCCAAAGCAAAAAGAGGAGTATGACCGTATTTTTGGTACAGACAGTGAGATTTTAACAAAGGGTATTGATTTTTCTGCTATTCCTTACGAAGAAAAGCCCCTTAATAAGCCAATCAAAATGGTATATACAGGTAAGCTTATTATCGGTAGGTGGCTGTCCCTTGCAAAAATTGCAGAAGCTCTCGGTGAAATAAACAAAGACGAAACAAAGGTTGAGCTGGATATTTATACAACCGATGTTTTAACCGAAGAACAAAATGCTAAGCTAAACCGAAACGGTTGCTCCGTTAAAGGTGCTTTGACTCTGGATGAAGTACAGGTAGTACAAAAGCAGGCGGATATTCTTGTTTTTGTTGAAAGTCTGGAAAAGAAGTTCAGATACACTGCAAGGCTTTCTTTCTCAACAAAAATTACAGACTACCTTAAAAGCGGTAAATGTATTTTTGCAGTGGGCGACAAAGATATTGCCCCCATTGATTATTTCAACAGATACGATTCGGCTGTTACCGCCACAACATATGATGAAATTGGCGAAAAACTAAAACAACTCATCAACAATGAAAACCGAATTGTTGAATATAGTAAGAAAGCATATGATTGCGGAAAAGAGCATCATAATGCTGACTTAATGCACAGAACATTGGTTGATACAATCAACGATGCAGCAAAATAAAAACTGAGGTGTTTTATGAGCACGGGTAGTCTTACCACAAGAAAAAATTATTGTTCCCTTGATATAGCCAAGTTTTTTTGCGCTATACTAATAATTTCTTCACATTTTGCCTCTGAATGGGGAAATTTTCCGACAATTATAGATTACGGTTTTTCTCTTTATGTAATTGCGGTTCCTTTCTTCTTCTGTTGCAGTGGCTTTTTGTTCTTTAAAAAACTTTTCAACCTTCCCACAAAGGAAGAAAAGAAAAAATATTTTATTCAATACGAAAAAAGAATATGGACAATGTATGGATTATGGGCAGCAGTTTATTTTATCCACGTTGTATATAATTGGATTGAAGAAAAAGAACTGAGTATTGAAACAGTTTTGGGCTATTTACACAGGTGCCTTGTTTTTTCAAGCTATTCAACAATATGGTTTCTTCCTGCTCTTGCAGTAGGTGTCGCTGTTACATATTTCTTAGTAATGAAGCTTAACAAAAAGCAAATTATAGCCATAGCTGTTTTCCTGTATATTTTCGGTATGTTTGGTTATACATACAAGTTTGTGGTAGCAGAAACTCCCATAGGGACATTCTATGATATTTATAATAAGATTTTTGTAACATCAAGAAACGGCGTATTTAACGGTGTACCGTTTATATTTATGGGTTCATTGATAGCTCAAAAGGATATTAAGCCAACGTTAAAGGGATTCTTTAAATATGCGATACCCGCGGGTGTTTCATTAGGTCTCGTTGTTGTTGAAGCATTTATTTTGAAATTAAAATTCAACGTTACGGGAATGGATATAGGTGTTTTCATTGTTGGCTTTATATATTTCTTTATAATGGCAGTATTGCACCTTGATATAAAGGAAAATAAACTCTGGATATGGTTCAGAAAATTAAGTCTTTTAATTTTTGTGACCCAGAGAATATTCCTTACGGCTTTACCGGATATATTTCCGACGGTATTTGATAGAATATACAAAAATAGCTATATAGGTCTCGTAGCAGTAATTGGTATGACTATTGCGTTATCAGTAGTACTTATATTGTTAAGTAAAAAAGTAAAATTCATAAAGAAAATGATTTAAAGGATGTGAAAATATGAAAGTAATGCAGATAAATGCCGTTTACGGTGTGGGTAGTACCGGTGTTATTGTTGAGGATATACATAATTTATCATTGAAAAACGGTATTGATTCCTATATTTCATATTCCACAACCAACAAAAACCCCGACGAAATTAAAAACGGATATGTAATAGGCGGTGCAATGGGTAAAAAAGTTCACGCACTACTTTCCCGTGTAGGTGGTAAACAAGCGTATTTTTCCTCATTTGCTACCAAAAAGCTAATTAAACATATTGAAAATATAAAACCGGATATTGTTCATCTTCACAATCTTCACAGCAACTATGTTAATCTTAACTTACTTTTAGATTATTTAGGTAAAAAAGATATTGCAACGGTTGTTACACTTCATGATTGTTGGTTCTATACGGGCGGTTGCTTCCATTACACTGCTGCAGGGTGCAGTAAGTGGCAGGAATCCTGCGGGAACTGTCCCAAGAAAAATCAGGATACCCCGGCTCTTTTAAAAGATAATTCGGCAAAAATCCTTGCTGACAGAAAAAAATATTTCGGTAACATAAAAAATCTGTCAGTTGTGGGTGTTTCCCGATGGATGGCGGCAGAGGGCGAAAAAACAATATTCAAGGGTAGAGCTGTAAGCACTATATATAATGGTATAGATACCGCATTTTTCGTGCCAACTCCCTCGGATTTCAGAAAAAAACATAATTTAGAAAATAAGTTTTTGATACTTGCTCCTGCAAATAAGTGGTTAAAACCCATAAATAAACAGACTTTTGACTTTGTTTCACAAAATTTACCGGATGATTCAGTTATAGTAATGTTGGGCTGCACAGATACTCAGAAACAAGATTTACCTGCGAATGTTGTGGCGCTCGATTATATTAAAGACAGAGATGAGCTCCGTAAAGTATATTCGGCTTGTGATGTATTTGCCAACTGCACAAGGGAAGAGTCACTTTCTTTGATAAATGTTGAGGTACAGAGTTGCGGCACACCTGTTGTTACATACGCAAACACCGGAGTCAAGGAGACTGTGGATAATAAATGCAGTTTTTCTGTGGAAAACGGAAATGAAAAAGAATTATTCGAAGCAATCCTCAGTGTTAAAGCTAAAGGGAAAGAAAATTTTTCAGAGAATTGCGTAAAATGGGTCAAAGAAAACTTTGACCGTGACGAAAATTATATGAAGTATATCAGCTTATATAATGAGTTGAATTAATCAAGGGGAAAAAAATGAGAAAAAAATATAAAGTAAACCTTTTAAAATTAGCCCAATTAATGTGCCTGGCTTTTACGGCATTTTATTTGGAATGGGCTTTATGGGGAGAATTTTCCTTTTCAGATATACTTTTTCCTTTAGGATGTGTTGGCGGTTTCGCTTTAATATTTATTTATGCTGCACCCAAAGTTCAGGAAATAAAATGGAAAAAAGTTGTGCCGGAATATATGCATTACCTTATATGGATAGCCATAATGGTTATTGCTAACGAATTTTTCTTTGAAAATTATAGAAAAATTACGTTTATTTTCATTACTGCGGATGCCCACGCTATATTCTTTATAAGACTTCTGGTTTCGGTAATTCCCTTTATGTTTTTTGTTGACCAGAACAAATTTAAAGATACTAAGGTATTTAAGTTAATTCTTGCTGTGGTTATCGGAACAAATGCATTTTATACCTTCAGAGCAGTCCAGTTTTTCCCCGATGCTATACGAGCAAGGGCAACTACCGAATATATCGGTGGTGAAGAATTTTTGTTTGCTACACCTGACTATGCCATGGTTTACGGTATGGCGCTGATTTTCCCCGTCTTTTTGCAGAAGGTCAAAAACGCAAAAACTAAATTTGACAGAATTGTTTACTTGATTTTTACTGCATTGATTTTTTATATGGTAGTTGTTTCCCAATTTGCTACTGCGTTACTTATTGCAATTGTTGGTGCGTTGATTTTCTTCTTATTCAGTATGAAAGGCAACAGGAGAATGATGGTGCTTATAGTTGCGTCATTCTTAATCTTATACGTTCATATTACAAAAATGGATGTGGAAATTTTGAATTTCCTTGCTGACTCAATAGAGGGAACATGGTCGGAAAAGCTTCGTGACATTTCAGCATCCATATCCGGCAGCACCTTATCCGGCTCTTTGTCTGATAGAAGCAACTTATATCAAACGTCGTTAAATACATTTTTGAAAAGTCCCTTCTTTGGAATAATGGCAGATAAAACAGGTAATCTTGGTGGTCATGCAACGGCTATTGATATTCTGGGCTTGACGGGTATTTTTGGCTTTATTCCCTTCGCTCTCATGATTTTCTATAATTTCAGGCGTGTTTACAGAACCTGTAATTTCAGTCAAAATAAAGCGGCTATTATTGCTTGTCACATTGAATTTATTGTTCTTGTATTTTCTAAGAATATTATCACATCACTTTCGTTGTTTTTTGCTTTCTTTGTTCTGGTTCCATTGCTTTTAAAGGTAGAAAACACGGATGAAAGGAAATAACCTATGAATTTTATAAAGAGTTTTGTTTATAAAAATGTAGTTCCCGTTGTGGGCTCGTTACTTAAAAATAAAAATAAATTTATAAATGTTATTTATTATCACGATATTATTGATGGTGAGGGTAACGGTGCCCAGCAAACAAATATAGAAACCTTTAAAAAGCAAATGGAATATCTTGTGTCCAAGGGATATAAGACTATTACATTTGATGATATTGAAAATGGTGAGGATATCTCTTTTAAAGATAAATATGTTCTCATAACCTTTGATGACGGTTGGCTTTCAAATTACTCGAAGATTTTTGAGTTTATGAAAGGAAAAAATATAAAATACAATATTTATCTTGCAGTAAGCGAAATATCAAACAATCCCGAATATCTTACATGGAATCAGATTCGTGAAATGCACGACAGCGGTCTTGTAGGCTTTGGTGCTCACACCTATTCCCATGTGTCAATGAAGGATATTGAGCAGATAGATACTCAAAAAGAAGTGGAAGAGGCAAACGATATTATTTTTAAAGAAATCGGCTTCTATCCTGTTGATTTCTGCTATCCTTACGGACAATTTACGGAAAAAAGCAATAAGTTTCTTTTAGAAAAAACAAGGTATAAAAGAATTTATACTTCCGAGCACGATTTTTCTTACGGCGTTGGTGATAAGGTTGTTTTCGGAAGAAATTCCATAAACGGCGCTGAGGATTTCAAAACCTTTGTTAACAAACTTAACGGAAAGTATAATGCTTTTAATACGGTCAGAGGAAAATAATATGAGCAACGAAATTATTTATGATTGCCGCTGGTCAAACCAAGCGGACGAAAAATTTATTGAAGATTTTATAAAGGTTGAGGATATTGTTTTTAAAAACAATTATTCAAAAGAGCTTTTCAATCAGAAGTACATAAACAATGTTTATGGTGAATCGGTTGTTGAGGTTGTTTATATAGATGGGGTACCCTCCGCAGCCCGCGGACTATGGAGAAATGATATTGACGGTAAAGAAGCGTACCAGCCCGGGGATACCTGCGTTACTGAGGCTTGTCGAGGTAAAGGCGTTTTTACCGAAATGACAAAACGCTCAATTGCCCTTTTGCCCGAGGATGCACTTATTTATAATTTCCCGAACCATAATTCATTCCCCGGTTATATGAAAATGGGTTGGCATCTTGTGAAGGAGTACGGTTTCGCGATTTTTAACAGAAAGAAATATTTTAAAGAGCATCCTGTTAAAATGGATGAAGAATATGCAAAATGGTGGTTACCCACGGCTGAGGGTCTTTTGTATTTCAAAAGCGGAAAAGATTATTTCCTTGTACGAAAAATGAACAAGCCCTTCTGTTATAAACTCGTAACTTGCGTTGATGAAAATGTAGCAAAGCAATTCCCCAAAAAGGGAGCAGGTGTTGTTTTCTACAGAAGCGAAGAAAAGAATTTCTACAACGCAAAGCTTGGTTTACCAATACATGTTGTAAGTAAGAGCGAAGATATAAATTATATTCCCGTGTGGAAAATTGATGCGATTTAAGAGGACTTTTTATGAATGTAATTGTAGTTGGTGATTTTTCTTCTACTAACCTCGGTGACCCCATACTGACAAAAAGTGCTTTACATATTGTAAACGAAATAAAATCAGAATGCGGTTATATTAAAAAAACTGCTATATTTGACATTGCCGGCAGACCCGAGCAGAAAATTCCCTTATCGGAAAAATTAAAAGAAGTTAATCATTCTTCTGAACCTTCGGGTAAAAGAAAGAAAGATATAAAGAAGAATTACAGCAAATCAAATAAAAGGGCATTTATAAAATGGCTCATAAAAGATAAAAAGATTTTTGACGCCCGTTTGAAAAAGCTTATGTCTGCACAGGATACAAATGTCTTCATAATAGCGGGTGGCGCACTTTTATCAAGGTCACTTTTCTACGCATTAAGGATAAATCAGATTATTAAAGTTGCAGAAAAATGCAATGGAAAGGTAATTTTTAATGCCGTAGGAATTGAAAAATGTCCCGCTACATCTGTTAGCAGAATGTACGCCAGAAGGTTTCTTTCTTCGGACTGTGTGGTAGCTTTTTCTACGAGGGACCAGGTGGATGAAGTATCTTCTTTAGTTAAAAATAAAGATTTTATTATAAGAACACCTGACCCGGGTATCTTTGCGGCTGAAGCTTTTGGTGTTAAAAAGAAAAATACAGATATAGTAGGTATTGGTACTATTTCTCTTGAGGCATATAAATCCGTTGTGTTTGAGGATGAGCGAGCTGATGCCATAACAGCGGACGACTTATTCTCTTTCTGGTATGGTATTACTTCGCGTTTGGAGGAAGTCGGTCAACCTTGGAAGGTATTTACAAATGGTGGTCCTAAAGACTGTCAGATGGCATATACGTTTTTGAAAAAATACAATTATGATATAGATGAACATCTTGTTTTACCTGCAGAAACACCCGAGGAACTTGTTGAACAAATATCACAATTTAAAGTGGTTGCTGCTCACAGGTTACATGCATTGATTATAGCAAGTTCTTTATATATACCCGTCGTACCGTTTGTTTGGTCGGATAAGGTAGTTAAATTTTCCGAATCAATAAAAAACAAGAATTATTTTTGGCCCGATGTTAGTAGATGTAGTGAAATTACTGATATTTTATGTAGTGAAACAGATACACAAAATTTTTTGTCCAATATTTTGAATTCGAAAAAAATGTCAAAAGAGTTTTTGTTTGAGGCTCTGACAAAAGAGGAAATAAAATGAAAAATCAACGAAAAGCGGGATTTGTTCTCTCGTATTTGAGTATATTTGTATCATCGATGGTGGGAATATTATTCACACCATATATGATCTCTTCGTTAGGTTCTATTGAATATGGTTTGTATCAGTTACTATATTCAGTTATAGGATACATAGCACTCTTAGATTTTGGCTTAGGCAGTACCTTAACAAGATTTATACTTAAATACAGAGCTGAAAATAATCATGAAAAGGTAAATACCGTTATAACTATGTGTGTTAAAATATATGGTGTTTTTGGTATTTTGGTGATGCTGATTGTTTCTATTGTATCACTTAACCTTGATTCATTGTTTAAAACTACCATAACTGCAGAAAATCTTGCGTATGCACAAAAACTTTTCATGATTATGGGAGCTACAACAAGCCTTAGTCTTATTAGCCACGCTCTTACGGGTGTACAAACAGCTCACGAAAAATATATTGTGACTAAGGGTATATATGTTCTGCGTCAAGTGCTACGTGTTGCAATTATGATTGTACTACTTAAGTTTAATCTTGGTGCAACAGCTATTGTTATGACAGACTTTGTTGTTACCTTTGGTATTGTTGTATTTGATATCGTTTATTGTAAGTTTGTTCTGAAGAAACCAATAATTAAGGGAAAAACTGATATAAAACTTATTAAACCATTATTTTCCTTTTCAATTTTTGTTTTTATACAAATCATTGTTACTCAGGTAAATGTGGGTATAGATAAAGTTATTCTCGGAAGATACTCTTGTCTTGAATTTGTTGCGTTGTATGGTGTTGCAATGCAATTATACAGCTTATTTAATTCAATTGGTGGTGTGATTGTAAGTATAACACTACCGAGAATAAGTGAAGTTGTTTTTGCAAACAGTTCTGTAAACGAAGTTACTGATTGCTGTGTAAAATACAGTAGGATGCAGTTACATATTCTTGCACCTCTTATTATAGGTTTTACTGTATTGGGAAGACATTTCATTTCCCTTTGGGTTCCGGAATACGATTCTACGGCAGTTTATATTGTGGCTCTATTAATAATCGTACCTCAAATTTTGGAATCTGTCGAAGGAACAATATTTAATGTTATGAAGGCAAAAAATCTGCAAGCTACTCGTTCAATAATTTTGCTTGCAGTCGCCATTCTTCATGTTGTGTTGTCCGTAGTTTTACTTAAATTCTTCCCGTTGTATGGTCCTGCACTTGGAACGTGTATCAGCTTTGTTTTAGGCAACACTATTTTATCAAATATTTACTACCACAAAAAAGTTGGTGTAAATATGTTCAGATATTTTAGAAATTTGTTTAAAGGAATTTTACCAACCATTTTGATTTCGCTTCTTGGCGGTGTATTTATCAACTACATTCCTGTTGAAGGTTGGTTAGGTTTTATTGTTAAAGGTTGTTGCTTTGTTGCAGTTTACGGAATATTTATCTTGTTGCTTGGTTTAGATAAATATGAAAAATCAATGGTTAAGGGTATTCTTAAGAAAATAAGGAGATAACTATGTGGAACAGTGACGTACTTAATAAATTAAATCAAAAAGTTAACGCCTCCATAATGGGTGGCGGTGAAAAACGCATTGAAAAGCAACACGCTGCAGGTAAGCTTACGGCTCGTGAAAGACTGGAAATTCTTTTTGATAAGGGAACCTTTGTTGAGGTTGGTGGTCTTATTGAGTCAAGAATTACCGATTTCGGTATTGCGGATAAAAAAGTTCCCGGTGATGGTGTTGTTGTCGGTTACGGAAAAGTCAATGGCAGAACTGTATTTGCCTCCAGCGAAGATTTTACCGTTATCGGCGGTACATTGGGCGAATACCATTCTCTGAAAATCTGCAGAATAATGGATATGGCTCTCGAAAACGGAGCACCCTTTGTAAGCATTAATGACAGTGGCGGAGCTCGTATTGAAGAGGGCATTTGCTCACTCAGCGGATATAGCGGTATTTTTTACAGAAACACAAAGTTATCCGGCGTTGTACCACAGATTTCCGTCATTCTCGGACCTTGTGCAGGCGGTGCTTGCTATTCTCCCGCTATCAGTGACTTTATATTTATGAGCAAAAGAACAAGCTTGATGTTCATAACAGGTCCTCAGGTTGTAAAAGCGGTTACGGGCGAAAGTGTTTCCTCTGCGGATTTAGGTTCAGCAGATGTACATATGAGTAAAAGCGGTGTAACTCACTTTGTTTATGATGATGACGAGCAATGTTTAAACGGTGTTAAAACCTTACTTTCCTATTTGCCTCAGAATTCAACTGAAAAGGCAGAAGGGATTAAGACCGAATACACAAATACCTGCGGTGATTTGCAGGAAATTGTTTCTGACAACCAGAGAAAAGCCTATAATGTCAAGCTCGTTATAGAAAGAATTGTTGATGATAACTCCTTCTTTGAGGTTCAGTCTGAATTTGCAAAGAATATGGTTGTAGGTTTCTCAAGAATAAACGGCGAGAGTGTTGGTATTGTTGCAAACCAGCCAAGCCATCTTGGTGGCTCCATAGACTGCGATTCTGCGGACAAGGCGGCAAGATTTATAAGATTTTGCGATTGCTTTAATATTCCCGTGGTATCACTGGTTGATGTAACCGGATTTTTGCCCGGACAGAAACAGGAGCACAGCGGTATTATCAGACACGGTGCAAAGCTTCTGTTTGCGTATTCTGAGGCAACTGTTCCCAAAATCAGCCTTATTTTAAGAAAGGCATATGGTGGCGCATATATTGCAATGAACAGCAAAAATATGGGTGCCGATGTTGTATATGCATGGCCCATTGCTCAGGTGGCGGTTATGGGCGCTGAAGGTGCTGTCAGCATCATTTTTAAACGCAGGATAGAGGAAGCTGAAGACCCGATTGCAGAAAAACAAGCGCTCATTACAGAGTATGAGGATAAATTCGCAAATCCCTATATTGCTGCAGCCCGAGGTTATGTGGATGAAATTATTGAGCCTCAGTATTCACGCGAAAGAATAATCAAGGCTCTGGATATGTTGAAATCTAAAAAACAAGAAAATCCCCATAAAAAGCACGGAAATATCCCTCTTTAAAAGAGCGTTATCTGTTTCTGAAATCAACAAATAAGGTGTGATTATTTTTGTCAACTAAGATTAATAATCCTGCACAACAAAAGCATGTAAAAAATGTAGAGTTTGTTTTTTACCTTGCGGCGATATTCTTTTATACTATGATGACTGGTATCGTAGGCAGTTACCGTCAGGCGTACCTTGTTAATATCCTGAAGCTTTCAGAGGATTCCGTTTCATTTTATAACGGTTTTCTGAGTATTGCGGGCTTTGTAATGAGCTTCGTTTATGCTATGATTATTGACAACCGCAAAATCAGCAAAAGAGGCAAATTTATACCTTTGGTAAATGCCATTGCTATCCCTATGGGCATTGTTACGGTTCTTCTGTTCTTTACCCCCTCATTCCTTACCGAGGGCACCCTTGCTGAGGCAATACTTCCAAAACTTTTAGAGATTTTACCCGTAAATGAACTTTCTGAAAAGATTGCGGCGTTAATTTTAGATTTACCCGTAACCCTTATTATGATATACCTCCTCACAATAGGTATGCTCCATGGTGCATGTACGAGCTTCGGTAATGCAATAAATCTTGTTGCTTATGTAGTTTCACCCGATAATAAAGAGCGTGACAAGGTTATTTCTTTCAGAAGCATTTCAAGTGCTGTGGGCAACTCGGCACCCCTTGTAGTAGTGCTTGTTATTGGTCTTATTATCGATAAAGTTTCACCCGAAAATCCCAATAAAGAGTACATAGAGTATATTATAGGTGCATCACTCATAAGCGTTATCGGTACTATAATTACTTTAATGGGTATGCGCTTCTTAAAAGAAAGAATCACATACACCGCTGAAAAGAAAAATCCCTTTAAAGGCTTTATTGACATATTGAAAAATAAATATGCGTGGACCGTTATCGTCAGCGAAACTCTTAAGAATTTACGAGGTATTGCAAACTACATGGGTCCATTCCTTGCAGCGGCTCTTCTTGGCGGTACGGATAAATTTCTTCTTTTCGGTCTTCCCACGGGTATTGGTACTGCCGTCGGTATGCTTGTCATTAACTTCCTTCTTAAGAAGTTTAATGCTAAAGTTCTTTATATTGCATCGGGTATTTACTCCGTAACGGTTAATGCAATTGCTTTTGGCGTAGGGTATGCCTATTTTACCACCGGTAAAGGAGCTTTGCAGGTAATATTTATTATATGTCTGTTCCTTATTGGTCTTCAGTTCGGTGCTTCAAACCTTCTTCCATCAATGTTCCAGGCAGATGTACTTGAGTCCATTGAACTTCAGACCAGGGGCAAACGCCTTGATGCGGCACTTCCCACAGTTATCGGCATAGGAACTATGGTAACAGGAACCATTGCTCAGACACTTTCACCCCAGATTCTTTACGGTGATGACTCGATTATCGGTTACATACAACCTACCGATGAAATTCCCAACCCGACTCAGAGTCTGGATACCAAAATTATGATGCTCTTCTTCTACACTATTTTCCACGGTATTATGATGTTCCTTGCAGGTGTTCCATTCTTCTTCTATAAGCTTACAGGCAAAAAGAAAGAGGAAATACACAACGCGGTTCTTAAACAGCGCGAGGATTTAGCAGAGTAAAAATTATGACCGACACTCATTAAGAGCGTCGGTCAGTTTTTATGTAAAAACAAAGACTTTGTGTTTTTCGTAGCTACAGCATTCGGAATTCATTTTTCCGGAACAATTATATCAAGCGTCTGTCTTTTCCACAGCATCTCCGATAGCACGGATAAGTGAACCCTCCTGTGATGAAGGCAGATCGCAGGTATAGTGCCAGAACATAACACCACCGTAACCATTATTAACAGCATAGTCGGTTTTCTTTTCAATTACAGAAGGTGTATTGAACCAAAAATCTTTGTTGATTTCATCGCAATGGTACCACCCGTCAGCATCTATGTTTTCATAACATTCGCTGTATCCATACCAATATGCAGACATATCAGTAGGTCTTGAATAAAACGGAAGTCCGATATTCACTTTATAAGGAGATATAGCTCCAAGCTCCATACCTTCAATAATTGCTACAGTATCGTCAAAGGTAGCGTGTTTGCCATCACTGTCGATATAATCGTAGGTCATAAGCTCAAAATAATCAACTGCATTTGCTGCTTTGCGAGTATAGTTCATATTCCAATTCACAAATGAAACACCAAGAGTACGCTCACCCAACTTCTCATCTAAAGATACAAGGAATCTATTATAAATCCTCCATGCTTTTTTAGATAACGGATATTCATAATCAAAATGAACACCATCGAAATTGTATTCATCAAGTATTTTTACAATGTTTTCCTCTAAAACGCCACTCTTAAATGCTTTGTTGTGTTCATCGCTTTGAGATTCCATCTGGTCCTCCCACACGGTAGAGTCAGTTACAGAGCCGGGACCTAATAAATTAAGTGTGATATCCACATCTCTGTCACCTATTGCCGTGCGAAGATTTTTGAGGGCGACTTCAAGTATATCTTTATCGTAAACTATTTCACCTTTGTTATCAAATGATGCGCACTCAAAAAGAATAACATCTGTAATTATATCAAAATCCTCCGGATGAAGAGCCTCGTAAGACTGAATGAATTCGCCCCGCACATAAGCAGTAACTCTGAAGTCCTCGGCTTTTTGAGGAGCTTTAGTGCATCCTGCAAAGCACAACAAAAGAATTGCACCACAAACAATCAATGAAATTATTTTTAAGATTACCTTTTTCATAATATCTGCCTCCTATATCAGTTTAATAAACCTTTTATCTGCCGATACCTTTTTGTTTTTGTCAAAACTGATTTCAATTTTACTTGTCCTGATAGCAGAAAATCGCCGGCTTGCCTTGTGATCTATTGTTGTGCCTGCTTACATCCTAAATTGTTTTAACCCAATCCTCGCGATCTGAATCAGTTGGGTTGAAGGAAGAAAGCTCGAAGCATATATCACGGTTTTGAGAATTTGGTTGATAAAACTTTATCAGTAGTTTTTTACTTTTAGTGGTTTGTGGAAAACAGGTTTTCTTTCGCCTGCATTGACCATTTCTCTTGCAAGTAAACTGCGCATCTGACTAAGAATTTTTTTATAGTTTTCGTTGTTAACAAGGTTATTTTTTTCATGTGGATCATTTTTTATGTCGTATAGATAATCATCAAAATAATGAATCGCTTTTGGTTTGTGCCATCCTGAACCTATTGCACGTGCAGAGTATTTCCATTTTTTGGTTCGAACAGCTCTTCCTATATGTGACTCGCTTATCTGAACAAAAACACAATCTCTTTCAGGAACATTTTTGCTTACAACAGGAAGAATATTACCTGAATAACTTTCCGGTATTTCAATATCAGCAAGACTTAAAAGTGTCGATGGAATATCAATAAGACTTACTAAACTTTCTACACGGTTTGCTTTTTTGACAGCACCCCCACCGAAAACAAGCGGTGTGTGTATGCTTGAATCATGACAACTGCGTTTATATTCAGCATTTCGTGTTTTGAAATGACATCCGTGGTCGCTTGTATACACAATAACAGTGTTATCATATATTCCCTTTTCTTTAAGTGTTTTTACCAGTTTACCTACATTTTTGTCAAGGGCGTGAATGGCGGCAAGGTAGTCAGGATATTCTTCTTTATAATCCCCCTTGAGAAAGGTTAAATCTTCAGGCAAAGGATAGTCACGGAATTCATCAACGGTATCTGTCGGACCTTCGAAATGTCCTCTATCATTCTGATGGTGGGGCTCAAGCTGAGATACAAACATAAAGAACGGCTTATCGTTATTATGATTGTTAATGTATTCAACAGCAAAATCGTTTATACAGTCTGCTCTATAGCCTGTAAACTCAATTCGATTACCATCTTCATCAAACACATACCCGTCATATCCATGAGATGTAAACTCCAGAACATCAGCTGCCCGCCAATATTTATACCCGCCCTGTCTTTTTTTAGGAACAGCCGTTTTTTCACAATGAAAACCTATACCCGGACAACGGTCTGATGCAAGGTGCCACTTTCCTATGTAAGCTGTATCATAACCATTTTCATTGAAATAATCGGCTAAAGTTTTTGTATTCTCTTTTAATGCTATTCCATTCCAATAGCATTGGTTTTCAGTTGCATACTGACCTGTTTGCAGACATGCACGGGCCGGACCACATACAGGTTGGCACGTAAAAGAATTTTCAAAAAGCAAGCCTTTTTCTCCCAACTCCCACACATTTGGCATAAGAGTACTGTTAAGTGTATCCCAACGCTGTTGGTCTGAAAAATAGAAAATAATATTCGGTTTCATAAAATCTCTCCATTAGATTTGTTTTATGAATGATTTCAATATCTAATATATAATACGATTTAAAAATACAGTTTCATTATACGACTATTCGGATGCAGTGTCAATTTTTTCAAGATACCGGACAAATGTTTTTAAGTTGTAAATAAGGAAGCTCAGGTTAGTGAGTTTGTTGACATATTGACACAGGCAAATTATAATAATCAGGTAGGTGATAATTATTTTTTGAGGATGATTTTATGAATAAAATAGTTGTTGATGGTAAAAATTTCGTAGATGAGTTTGGAAGACAAAGAATATTTAATGGTGTAAACTACTGCGATAAGGGCGAATTTAACGGTTGGGGAGTTCCGCGGACCTTTCATCTTAATGGAAATGAAGATACCGAAAACGCAGTGCGCGAGCTCAGTGAGAAAGGTTTTAATATTATTCGTCTCGGTGTAACGTGGGCGGCAATTGAACCCACGCCCGGGAAATATGACGAAGAATACATTGACAGAATCGAAGCTTTTGCGAATCTTTGTGAAAAATACGGGATGTATTTTTATCTTGACTTGCATCAGGACTTGTATGGTGGCCCGAGTAATGCAGGTGACGGTGCACCCATATGGGCATGTATGACCGACGGCAAAAAATTCAAGCCTGTAAGATTTGTGTGGGCAGAAGGCTATTTCTTTAGAAAAGCTGTTCACAAATGTTTTGATAATTTTTGGGCAAATAAAGAGTATGACGGAATTGGAATTCAGACACGGTTTCTTAATATGTGGTCGCATCTTGCCGAAAGATTCAAAGACCATCCCGCACTTTTTGGTTTTGATTTGTTTAATGAGCCGTTTCCCGGGACAAGTGGAGGTAAAGTTTTCCGAAAGCTTATATTTAATCTGGCAAAAACAGTGCTTACAGATAAACGCTGTAAAAAGTTATGGATGATAAAACAGCTTCTTACAGGCAATGCTGTCCGTGTTTTGGAGCCTTTCAGTGATCCTGAACTTTTCCGAAAGGTTACAAGTGCAGGTGATGAGCTCGTAAGAAAATTTGATGAGGAAGTTTATTCTGATTTTATCAGCAGAGCCGCCAAAACTATAAGGAATGTTACTGATAACGGAATAATCATTATGGAAAATACTTACTACTCCAATCTCGGCATACCATACTGTGCAAAACCCGTAAGCTACGATGGAATAAAAGAGAAGAATCTGTGCTACACACCCCATGCCTATGACCTTATGGTAGATACCCCTGCCTATAAATACGCAAGTGATTCCCGTGTGTGGTCAATCTTCAGCGAGCAGAAAAAGAGTGCGGACCGTATGGATGTTCCTTTGATGGTCGGAGAATGGGGCGGCCATTCGGATGGCTACGAGTGGCTTTCTCACATAGATTTTCTTTTGGAGAAATTTGATGAAAATCAATGGAGCCATACCTATTGGTCATATTACCGTGAAATGTTTGAAAGTCCCATAGCGGAAAGTCTTGTAAGAACAGTGCCTGTTGCAGTTTGCGGTAAGATTAATAGTTATAAACACGACAAAGAGAATAATGTTTTTATTCTCGAGTTCAATCAGGAGAGAGAGTTTGATGTTCCTACAGTAATCTACGCTCATAAAGAAATTGAGATCATAGAAACTGACGGTGAGTATGAAATTGTTTCTCTTGGTAAAAACGGCGGAAGCAGAACCGAAATAAGAACAAACATTGGAAATCATAAGGTAACTATAAAATTTAAATGAAAACAACAAACGAATAAGGCTTCTTCTGATAAGTCATATGATATATGGTCGAAGCAGAAAACTGCCGTTTGTTCACCTCTGTAAGCCGAATAATAAGAGTTGTTGAGAGAACAAGGTAAAGACCCTGTTCTCTCGTTTTTCTTTTCTTGCCCATTTATATAAAAATAGAGCCCACACAAAAGTGTGCGCTCTATTTTGGTGCGGGTAACAGGACTTGAACCTGCAAGTCTTGCGACATATGGACCTGAAGCATATATCTTCCGAATGAAAGCATACCCGAAACTACAACGAGCATAAGGGGCTTACAGGTGAAGATTCTTTTAAGGTTGCCATCCTCACCGGGAGCTTTCTTTTTAGCATCGGGGAGCTTGATTCTCTCTTTTGTTTTAAAGGTTGCAAGAGTGAAAAGGGGCATACCGATAAGTGACATTGAAATTGCCATAACAGCGTATTTAACAATGTCTGCATTGGGAAGGTATGCCACAAAGTAACCTCCTGAAAAATCAGTCTTTATAAGTGGTATCATATTTACAAAATTTTTACAATGATTTGAGGGAATTTTTAAAACGCAAAATAAAGTAACGCGTTGATTGTAGTTTGAGTTGTGGTGATGCGAAGCAAAATTGTGTGAAAAGAATTATTAAGAATAATTTAACAAAAAATTTTGATGTTTTTGTGATGAATTATTGACAATGAGTAGTATATATACTAATATAGTAAGTGCACTAAAAATAAACATGCTAAAATATGAGGTTTTATTATGGCACACAGAGAGAACAATGCGACCCAACAAGCTATTATTGATTCAGCGGTTAGAAATTTTCTTATAAACGGTTTTCGCCACACTTCGGTAAAAATGATTTGCGAGGAATTGGGAATAAGTCCCGGGAATCTTACTTTCTGGTTTCCTGCAAAGTCAGATATTCTGCTTGAATTTACAAAAAAGATAATGCGTTATCATACGAAATTTATAGAATACAATAAGAATAAAGATACAGAAGATTTATTTACATATTGTCTTGAAATTGTTGTACAGATAGCCTTGTGTGAGGAAAGAGAAAATATAAGAGATATTTATTATTCTATGTATTCGGAGCCTCTTACAATGGCTTATTTAAAAGATTGGAATGCTGAAAAAAATCTTAATATTCTTGGTCCGTATCTTCCCGATTGGGAGTTGAAGCACTTCAGGCGGGTGGCAAACGTTACCTGCTGTATTGAACGCAGTGCTCTTGCTGAGCCTTGCACGGAAGATTATACATTGGAAGATAAAATACGGTTAACCCTCACTTGCCTTTTAAAAATATACGACTTTGGAAAAGCAGAAAGAGAAAAAGTAATTTCCGAAATCCTCGCAACGGACTACCAAAAAATTAAAAATGAGATGCTGAAGCAGTTGGACCGGTTTTTAGAATAATTGCAAGTTGCCAGCTAACAGCTGGCAGTACAACGCCTAAAATCTGACCCGTGACATCTGACAACTGTCTCCTGGAACCTGGCAACTATTCCTTGAAAGGATGATAATATGAAAAACTCAACAAGAAATATAAGAAAGATATTGAGTATAGCTCTCTGCCTTGCTCTTGTATTGAGCTGTGTGCCCGTTATGGCTTTGGGTGCAGACGGTGTAAGCTACATCAACGAAAACGGTGAGCAGCAGACTTACACAGGTGCGTATACAGAGGTTACAAGCGATTTGACCTCCTGGTCGAACGGCTGGTTCGTAGTGAGCGGTGCGGTAACAATCGAAAGCCGTATTACGGTATCGGGCACGGTAAACCTCATTCTTACTGACGGTGCACAGCTTACGGCAAGTCAGGGTATAGCCGTAAACGGCGGTAACACATTTATAATTTATGCTCAGTCTGAAGCTGAATCCACAATGGGCAGCCTTGTTGCAACCGGCGGTGAAGGTCAGGCAGGCATTGGTGGTAATGCCTCTACCGCTTGCGGAACAGTCACCGTCAATGGTGGCATCGTTAACGCTCAAGGCGGTGATTATGGTGCCGGTATAGGTGGTGGTGAAGGTTACTGGAATAATAATTGTCATGGCGGAACAGTTACCGTCAACGGTGGCAGCGTTAATGCTCAAGGCGGTGATGAGGGTGCCGGAATAGGCGGCGGTTGTTACAGTAACGGAGGAATAGTTACCATCAACGGTGGCAGCGTTAATGCTCAAGGCGGTGATTATGGTGCCGGTATAGGTGGCTCCGACGAAGGAAACGGTGGGACACTCATCGTTAACGGTGGTATTGTTAATGCAAAAGCCGGTCGTAGCGGCGCCGGTATCGGCGGTGGCGGTTACAAAGGCGCCGGAGGAAATGTTACAGTTAACGGCGGTATTGTAATTGCAACTACATATGGAGACAGCTGGGATGGTGACCCAATCGGCGGTGGAGGAGACACTCTTGCCGGTAAGAAGGGAGAGCCCGGCACTCTTACCATAAATGAGGGAATCGTTTTCCAAAACGGCATCGGTGCATTTTACGGAAATGAAGTTATTGTTGAATATATATTCAGACTCGAAAGCGGTCAGAGCTTAACCATAAATGAAGGTCAAACATTAACGGTTGACAAGGGAGCAACATTTATTAATCACGGTGAGCTTATTAATAACGGTACTATATTAAATTACGGCGTTATTGAAGACGTAAATAACGACATTGACTTCGGTTATGAGAATTTGGGTCAAGGTGTGATTTACAGAGAGCATAGTTTTTCAAAAGGGTATTGCACAATATGCGGTGTTGCTTGTACATCTCACGTAATGGAAAACGGCCTTTGTACACACGGCTGTGCGGGGGTTTACGAAGCGGCAACAGAAGTAAGCGATAAGTATGATGTTGACGGTGACGGTTATACCGACCAGGTGTATGAAATTGCAAATGCAGGTCAGCTGTATTGGTTTGCAGGTCTTGTAAACGGCACCTTGACAGACATCCAGCAGAATACCAAAGCAAATGCGGTTTTAACAGATGATATTATTGTGAATGAAAACGTTGTTGACAGTGCGGGAAATCTTATAGGTGATGGTTCAAATTTCCTACAATGGACACCAATAGGTCACGGAGCCATCTTCGAGGGTGTTTTTGATGGCGACGGCCATACTGTAAGCGGATTGTATTTCAGTGATGAAAAAGTTAAAAAAGTCGGACTTATAGGATACGGAATATCCTTTATTGTAAAAAATGTTGGTGTTGTGAATTCTTATCTCAATGCTCTGGATAACATTGGTGCAATTGCCGGTAGCATAGGTAGAAATGGAACCGTGTCGGATTGCTATAATCTTAACACAACTATTATACACCATATGGCAAATTACGGTGACGTTGGCGGAATTGCAGGTTCGATTTCCAATTATGGGTCACTTAATAATTGCTTCAGTACGGGTAATGTTGATCAGGGTATAGTCGGAAGCGTTCCGTCCGGTAATATAAACGGCAACAAAAATAATTATTATCTTGAAATCTCAGCCGAACAAGGCACGCTATATGGTGATATCTACAAAATTTTTGAAACAACTCCCACAACTGCAGAAAAATTCGCAACGGGCGAAATTGCATACCTTCTTAACAACTCTTCCCCTGACGGCATCTGGAGACAGACTATCGGTGAAGATGCTTACCCAAATTTCAACGGTGAAAAGGTTTATTACGGATATTCTTGTCTGACTGATGAATTTTTGGGCTATACAAACGAAACTGCGCATCCGACACAGACTCATTATGATGAAAAAGGATATTGCAAATATTGTAAGAATTACCAGCCTGCAACACTTAACGAAGACGGCTACTATGAAATTTACAACGTAGGTCAGCTTTATTGGTTCGCAGAAGAGGTAAGCAGCTATAATAATAACTGGACTGCAACTTACAATGCTATTCTTATGAATGACATTGTAATCAACGAAAATCTTGTTGACGAAAACGGAAATCTTACCGAGAATACAGACAATCTCCGTGAATGGCGACTTATAGGCAACGGCTCAAATACAACATTTAACGGTGTTTTTGACGGCAATTACCATACGATTTCGGGTATTTATCTTGATGATACAAATGCAAGCTATTCCGGGCTTTTCGGTAGTATCGGTAACGGTATGGTTAAGAATCTCGGCATTACGGATTCTTATATCAACGGTAAGAGAAGTGCAGCATTTGCAGGATGGTCAAGCGGTACGATTGAAAACTGCTTTGTTACCGATACTGTTATCAAAGGTGAAGTTGTAGATTCGTTTGTGGCGAGCTATAGCGGTACGGTTTCGAACTATGATTACCCGTGTATTACAAAAAGTTCATATTCAACAGCACTTGTTTATGAAAACGGCACACAGGTTGATGCCGCTTTAGCAAATGAATATATATCACAAAATCTTTATTATCTTGCTGATTCCGATAACGGCAACGGTGGTAAGACTGCTAAGCAGTTTGCAAGCGGTGAGGTAGCGTATCTTCTTAACGGTGCCACAAGCGAAGGCACACTCATTTGGGGTCAGACAATCGGTACTGATGTTTATCCCGTGTGGAACGGTGCAAAGGTTTATAAAGGTTTTGACTGCGGTGGTACAGATGCCTACTATTCAAACACCGAGCTTCTTGGTGAAAATGACAACAACCACATTCCCGGTGATTGGACATATACAGATACCGACGGAGTCCATCAGAGATACATTTGCACTCGTGAGGGCTGTCCGCAGTATCATGCGATTGAAACAGGAAATTGCTCAGGTGGTACTGCAACCTGTCAGGAAATGGCTATCTGTGATGTATGTCGCTACAGCTACGGTGATTATGATTATAATAACCACACAAGTCAGAAAACATATATGACCGAGGGGGACGAAAACGGACATAAGCTTTACCATTATTGTTGTGATAAGGAGATCAGCACGACACCTCACTCTTATGATGATTATGATTTTGATTCCGACCACCATTGGAGTGCATGCGAATGCGGTTATGCGCAGGAAGTGGTTAAAGAATCCCATACATTTGACAGTAACGGCTTCTGCACGGTTTGTGGCGGTTACGAACCTGCACCCGTTGTTTATAATGAAGAAAGCTATTCTAACGTTGCAGAAATCAGTAATGCCGGTCAGCTTTTCTGGTATGCAGAAAACTGGATGTCATGCCCTGTTTATGATGAAGAAAATGATGAATATTACGAAACGTCTGTAGGTGCGGTGCTTACGAAGGAAATAGACCTTAACCCGGGCTATACGTTTGATGAGGATGGCTCATATTTAACTGATTCAACTGCTCAGAGCTATAACCCTGTCCTTCGTGAATGGAAGCCTATTAAAAACTATGCCTGGGTTGATTTCGACGGTCAGGGTCACACAATCCGCGGACTTTATATAAACACTCCCGAAGAAAGAAACGTGGGAATGTTCGCATTCAATGATTACTACACTATTAAAAACATTACACTCACAAACGGTTTTGTTTACGGCGGTGATAATACTGCAGCACTTGTAGGATATAATACTGGTTCCGTTATAAATTGCCATTCTGACATAGCCGTAAAAGGTAACGGGGTGATCGGCGGTATTGTTGCTTACCATTCCGGCTCAGAAGTTAAAAATTGCTCCAACACAGGCAGTGTTATAATATACGGCAGCTCATCTGCAACAGGAGGTATTGTCGGCAGTGTTTACGGTTATTCAACAGTTACAAATTGCTACAACACAGGTTATATCAAGGGTGGTATAAATGTTGGCGGTATTGTGGGCGACGGCGATGACGCAGATATCTCAAATTGCTATAACACAGGTATAATTCTTTCAAACTATTCCGATGCTCACGCAATTTCAGGCGGCGGTACAATTGAAAACTGCTATAAGCTTTCAATTCAGGATAACGGAGCAGATGAAAAGACAAATGCTCAATTCGCAAGCGGTGAGGTAGCATACCTTCTTCAGGCAAATCAGAACGTTGAAGAGATTTACGACGAAAATTGGAACGTAATCGGTGAGGAACAGGAGCAAGTCTGGGGTCAGGACAGCAACCGCCCGGGTGCAACGCCCATATTTGATACAACAGGTCTTTATAAGGTTATAAAAATCGGAGAAACAGGAAAATATTCCGTTGCGAATATGGGTGACACAAATGCTGACGAAAATGTTGACATAACCGATTATCAGGCACTTATAAATACAATTCTTGCGGAAGACCCCGAGAATGAGGCAGTAAAACAGCTTGAAAGTGCAAGCTACGACGATGTTATCCGATATGACCTTGATGCTGACGGAAGTCTTGATGCTCTTGATGCATCGTATATGGAAAAAATGGTTAACGGAAACAATAACGTTAAGGTTTTTGCCGTAGGTGACTTTGACAAAAACGGCAAAGCCTTTGAAGAAGCGGATTTAAGTGCAATTAAACTTGCAATTTTAACTCCTGCAAAGCTTTCAACTGCTCAGAAATATGCTTGCGATATTAATGCCGACGGAAAAGTGAGTCAGGATGATTTGATAAAGCTTATCGGAGTTTACGGTTAAATCAATTCTTTCCAAATAAAAAACAATAAGTCAATCGGAAAAACCGGTTGGCTTATTGTTTTGTTTTTTAAACATTCCGGGATTACGACTTATTATGCCTTTTTCATTAGAAAGTGTTTCAGCCTTATTCACTTGCTTTTTTCTGTAACGGCGTTTTGACATATAAGAACTTTGGACCTCCGATATCGAAATTTCATCTATATGTTATCAGAGTCTGTGTTCCTTTCTATACTCTCCGGTGGTTCTCCCTGTATATTTTTTAAACAGCACATAAAAATATTTTACATCACCAAAGCCGCATAACCTCGCAATTTCTTCATTATTGTAATTTCCATTGCATAGTAAGCTTTTTGCCTTTTTTATGCGCTGAATATTTATATATGTTTTCGGTGTACACCCATATATTTCTTTTATAATCCTATTAAAGTAGGTTCTGCTTATATGAACACTCTTGCATAAATTCTCCACAGTCAGATCTGCATCAAAAATATATGCATCCAGATAATTCATGGCATTGCGTATTGTATGACTATGGTATTCCCGTGTTACCGTGAGTGCTTCGCCACACAATGATAGAATTGAATATAGCAATGATAAACAACGGTATTCATGGTTTGCATCTTTAGTCCGCCAAAGCTCTGCGGCTTTTTGAAAAAGTGTGCGCTCTATTTTGGTGCGGGAAAAGGGACTTGAAGGGCTACGCCCTTCACGCTCGCAGGCTCGCTATCCCGATTATGTTCGGCTTTGCCGAGGGGGTTCAAGTCCCAATTAGTTTATTTATATAAAAAAATAAAGAACTCACATAAAGTGAATTCTTTATTTTGGTGCAGAGAATGGGACTTGAACCCACATGAACTTGCATTCACTAGAACCTGAATCTAGCGCGTCTGCCAATTCCGCCACCCCTGCATAGTTAATGAATGATGAATGATGAATAATTTTGGGGCACTGTGTGCCGATTATAAGATAAAGTTATTGTAATGCGTGTTCTCTTTCGGATTTAGTTCAGTTAAAGAGAATACGCATTACGCATTCTACCACATAAATCCGTCTGTGTCAACAAAGCAAGCGACAATTATCCGTTAAGCTCCGCTTCAAACTCGGGCATTATGTATTTTGTGGTTGTTATAAACATAACCTTCATTTCACCGTAAGAATATTCGTTGAGCGAAAGTTTTTCGCTTGCCCGTTGGGAATTGAGATTTTTATCAATGGAGTATATTGAAATGAGGGTATCTTTATTGCGTATAAGCTTGCCGTTACTGTCGGTTGTGCCGTCAAATTCCAAAACAATATTGCCGTCATTTTCGGGTACGGTGTAAATAGCTGCAAGATATTGAGCGTTTACCCCGTATTTATTTACAATGGCTTTTATATATTTATTATCCGCGTTGTCGCTGAACGCCATTTCACCGGTTTTTTCATAAGTCTTTTCAGTGGTTTCGTCTGCATTTTCGGTGGTTTCATAGAAGGTGGTTTGTTGGTTTTCGCTGACAGGGGAGCTTTGCTCAGACCGGGAGTTGTTAACTGTTGAGCCGGTAATATCATTTCCGGGAATTTGATAATTATCGGTTGCATCCATTGACTGAGTTTCATAAGTATTATGTGTTGTGGCAGGAAGAGTCTGATATGTATATTTTTCGGTAGTGCCGAAAATATCCGTTTTGTCGATTTTTACGCAAGAGCATAATAAAACAAGAACACTTGTTATAATAAAAAGCTTTGCAATACGCTTTTTCATCCGCCGCACCCCGTTACTTATATACTATAATTAATGTACCACAATCCAAGGCGTAATGCAAACTTTTTCTTGCTTTTTCTAAAGGTAAATAGTATCATTAAAATGTATAAGTGTATAATGGGAGGATTGTATATGTATCTTTGTCCCGAGCCTAAAAAATTAGAGTTAAAAGGCGGATATTACCGTTTTGAAGTGGGTACTGAGCCTAAAATTAAAACAAAAATCACTCCTTTACTCTCCCAAAAAGAAAGCTATCGTATTGAAATTAATGATAAAGGCGTTTCTATAGAGGCGGCAGACGAAGCAGGGGTATATTATGCAAATGTTACCCTTAAACAGATTCTTATGAATTACAGGGGTTGTTTGCCCTGGTTATACATATATGATGAGCCTGAATTTTATTATCGCGGTTTTATGATTGATTCCTGCCGTCATTTTTTCACTGTTGACGAAATAAAGAAGATGGTAAACGCCGCTTCACTTTTTAAGTTCAATAAATTTCATTTTCACCTCTCCGACGACCAGGGCTTCAGAGTTGAAATTGACTCATACCCGAATCTTACAACGATTGGCTCCGTAAGACCGTCATCGGATTTCGGCAGGGGCGAAAATGATAAAACTCCCTATGCCCATTATTATACTAAACAGGAACTTAAAGAAATTGTAGAATACTGTCACGAAAGACATATTGAGGTTATACCCGAGTTTGATATTCCCGGGCACACCACTGCAGTAATTGCCTCTTATCCCGAGCTTTCCTGTACGGGTGAAAAGATTGAACCCAGAACTACTGCGGGTGTTTTTACTGACATTCTTTGCGCAGGAAACCCCGAAACCCTAAAAATGATATATTCGGTGATTGACGAATTATGTGAGATTTTCCCCGATAAATATTTCCACATCGGTGGTGACGAAGCTCCTAAAAACAAATGGAACGTGTGTCCGAAATGTCAGAGCAAAATAAAGGAATTAAATCTTAAAAATTCCGAGGAGCTTCACGGTTGGCTTGTAAATGAAGTTTCTCTTCACCTTAAAAAGAAGGGGAAAAAAGCAATCTGCTGGAATGAGGCAATAAGGGGCGGAAATATCGACAGAGATAATCTGACGGTTTCCTGGTGGCTGGATAAAACCAAGGCGAGCGTTGAATGGGCGAATGAAGGCAACCCCATTATTGTTGAAAGCTTCACTCCTTACTATGCGGATTATCCCTACGGTATGCACTCTCTCAGAAGTGTTTATATGTATAATCCCCGTAAAATAAGGGGACTTAACTCCTTGGGTGCCGCATCCGTTGTGGGTATTGAGTCACCTGTGTGGACTGAGTACATAAGGGACTTTGAAACACTTACAAAAATGTGCTTTCCCCGTTGGATTGCGGTAGCTGATACCGCCTGGAACGGCAACGATAACAAGGATTTTTCAAAATTCCTTAAAAATACAGTTTTCTTCTGTGAAATTTTAAAAGAATACGGCATTACAGCCGCAAGCGAAAAGGAATGGAATATTCTTCCTCATAACAGAGCATCCCAGACACTCCGTTTCTTTAAAAACTCATTATCAAAAGATTTTATAAAAAATCTTATCAAGAAGGACGATAACTAATGGTTAAATATTCCGTTATTGGAACATCATGGATAACAGAATCATTTATACAAGGCGCTAATCTTGTAGAAGAGCTTGTTTTAGACGGCGTGTATTCCCGCTCAAGGGAAAAAGGCGAAGCCTTTGCTTTAAAAACAGGGGCAAAAAGAGTTTTTTCTGAATTTTCGGAGCTTCTTTCATCAGACACCGATTTAGTCTATGTGGCAAGTCCCAACTCCTGTCATTATGAGCAATGCAAAGCTCTTATTGAAAATAAAAAACATGTAATTTGTGAAAAACCAATTACAATTACTCTTTCTGAGTTTAAAGAGCTTTCCGCTCTTGCTGATGAGAATGGTGTTATTTATTTTGAGGCAATAATGTATATGCATTCTCCTGCCCGTAAAACATTAAAAGAGGCAGTGGATAATATAGGAATTATCAGAAGTGCGACCTTTGATTTTTCTCAGCTTTCCTCAAAATATGCGGCTCTTAAAAGGGGCGGGTTACCCAATATTTTTAATCCCGAAATGAAAACGGGAGCGCTTAACGATCTGGGTATTTACTGTGTTTACCCCGCGGTTGATTTGTTCGGAGTTCCCCAAAAAATTATACCCGTGCAACATTTTCTTGATACGGGTGCGGATGGTTGCGGAAATTCAACTTTTGTGTATGAAGACAAAATTATCACCATTATTTATTCAAAGATTGGTCAGAGTCGGTCATCCTCGCAGATTATGGGTGATGAGGGAACCATAACAATAGGAAGCATTTCCCAGACGGATAATATTTATTTATATAATAATAAAGGTGAAAAAACCGAGCTCGTGCCCGATGTAGATAAAAAATATCATATGGGTAACGAAGCGAAAAGCGCCTATGATTTTATAACAGATTTTGAAAATCATCGTGATTTTTATTTCGAGTGTCGCAGAATTAATGAAAATGTTCTTGCTTGTATGGAAAAAATGAGGGTGGAAAATGTTTGAACAGGAGCTCAAAAACCTTTTAATGTCCAACGGTGTCAGCGATGTGGGTTTTGCTTGCGTTGACAATTCCGATACTGGTGAGCTGAAATATGCAATAAGTGTCGTGGTAAGACTTTCCGATGCCATAATTGACGAAATTGACGGTGCGCCCACACCCACATATTTTAATCATTACAGGTCGGTTAATGCTTTTATAGACCGTATGTTATTGGAAACCGGACTGTTTTTGCAGAGCAAGGGCTATAATTACATAACTGTTGCCGCATCACAGAGTATGCCCGGTACACCATTTAACGGCAGATATTCCCATAAGGAAGCGGCTCGCAAGGCGGGGCTTGGAGGTATAGGTAAAAACTCCCTTTTTATCCACAAAGAGTACGGCGCAAGGGTTCGTCTGGGTACAATTTTTACCGATTGTCCCCTTGAAGGTGAGGGTGAGTTTACAGAAAACCTATGCACCAATTGTGATAAATGTGTAAAGAGCTGCCCCTCCGGTGCAATTATCGGTAAGCCTTATGAAATCGGTATTAAAAGAGAAGAAATTTTCAATCCGGCGGTTTGCAGTGAATATATGAAAAAACAGTTTCAACATATCGGCAGAGGCGCCGTCTGTGGTGTATGTATAAAAGTTTGTCCTTATAATAATGGGGTGAAATAATGGCAAAAATTCTTGTTGCTGACGATGAAAAACTTATAAGAAAGTTAATAGGCGATTGTCTTACCAAAAGCGGTCATGAGGTATTTGAAGCCGAAGACGGAGCTCAGGCAATAAATATATTTGAGTCCGAGCCCGATATAGCTCTTGCTATGCTTGATATAATGATGCCTGAAGTTGACGGCTGGCAGGTGTGCAGAAAAATACGCGAAACAAGCGGTATGCCGGTTATGCTGGTGTCCGCCCGTTCCCAGGACTTTGACCAGATAATGGGATTTGAAAGCGGTGCTGACGATTATGTTACCAAGCCTTTTTCCCTGGCTGTTTTATCACGACGGGTTGAAGCCTTGTTGCAAAGAGGCGCAGTTCAGGTACCCAAGAAAGAAAACCTTGATGACGGTGATATTAAAATCAAAAATCTGTTGCTCAAATCCGGTGCGCACGAGGTTTATATTGACGGAAAAATTGTTGAGTTGACTCTTAAAGAGTTTAAAATTTTACATAAGCTCTGCAAATCACCGGGCAGAGTTTATACCCGTGACAAGCTTCTTGATGAAATCTGGGGTATGGATTACGAGGGTGATATAAGAACTGTTGATTCCCATGTTGCCAGACTTCGTACAAAATTAGGTGAATGGGGCACCAAAAACATAATTACGGTTTACGGAACGGGATACAAATTAAACCAATATTAAGAAAGGCAGGGAGTATATGAAACGGCGAAAAATAGGAATAAGATTACGATTCTTCCTTGAAGTCGGCGCAATAATGGCGGCTTGTTTAATCGGTGTTACTGTGGTAAACTCCCAGCTTCTTGAATCAGTTTATATCTGGAATGTTGAACGGGATTTGCGTAATATGGCTCAGCAGGTGGAGCAGTCGGGCAACAATTACTTTTTACTTCTTGCTGAATTTGAGAGAGAAGAAGGGGTAAGTATTGACCTTTATGACCCTGTTGACAATTATTTATATGAGGGTAGCGGTTCTTTTGTTTCAGGTAACAAGCTTAATATTATAAGCCGAAAAGAAAACTCTGACGGTAGTTATTTTAACGTAGTGAGTGCCGAGGGTAGTTCTACTCAGTATATTCTCTACGGTAAAACTTTTGATAACGGTTACCATATAGAAATTACTGCTCAGAAAGACCCTATACAAGAAAATGCAACTCTTGCAACAAGGGTTACTACTACAATTACTATTTTCACCCTGTTACTTGCATTGGTATTTATTTTTGACTATTCAAGGCGTTTTACAAAACCTCTTATTCAGATGAATGAGGTTATGGAAAAAATTGCACACCTTGATTTTTCGGCAAAAACCGATATAGACCGAAAGGATGAAATCGGAACACTTGCCAAGAATATCAACAAAGTTTCGGATTCTCTGGATAATGCTCTTACAGAGCTCAGAGAAAAGAACGCTCAGTTGGAAGCGGATATCGAAAAAGAACGCCAGCTTGAAAAAATGCGACAGGAATTTGTTTCTGCTGCATCTCACGAATTGAAGACTCCAATAGCCATCATACGCGGTTATGCGGAAGGTCTCAGAATGAACATTGAAAACGAAAACGAAAGTGCTGCGGAATATTGTGATATAATAATGGGCGAATCAGATAAAATGAATGATCTGGTTATCAATATGCTCGAGCAGTCCCTTTATTCATCAGGTAGCAAGATGCCTGAAAAGGAAGAGTTTGATGTAGATACTTATATCAGAGATTTCCTCAAAGGAATGACACCTATTTTTGATGAAAAGGATATCACCCTCATTTATGACGGAGTTGATTTTACCGCCTTTGCAGATAAGAAGCAAATGGTAACAGTGCTTTCAAATATAGTGCTCAATGCTTGCAGTCACGCAAAAGAAGAAAAAATAATAAGAATTTCTGCAAAAAAAATTCACAATTATGTGAGAATAAATGTATTTAATACAGGAAGTAGAATTGACGATAGGGATAAAGATGGTATTTTCACCTCTTTCTATCGTGCCGATAAAGCTCATTCCCGTAAAGAAGGCCGTTTCGGTCTGGGCCTTTCCATTGTTAAATCAATTATTGAAAATCACGGCTGCGATTGTGGATTTGAAAACAAAGAAAATGGCGTGGAATTCTGGTTTACTATGGAATTGAAAGGAAATTGAAATGAATATAAATTTTGTAATACCCTGTCTTTTGGGAGTAGAAGGTATAATTGCTGACGAGCTTCGCTTCCTTGGAGCCGAAAATGTTAATGCACAGAATGGCAGAGTGCTTTTTTCAGGCGATGAAAATATGCTCGCCCGAGTTAATATATGTTCACATTTTGTCGAGCGTGTTCAGATTCATATGGGCTCATTTACTGCTAAAACGTTTGAGGAGCTTTTCCAGGGAGTAAAAAATCTTCCGTGGGAAGAATGGATTGGTAAAGACGATGCATTTCCCGTGAAGGGTTACTCACTTAAATCCACTCTTTTCAGTGTGAGCGACTGCCAGGCAATCATTAAAAAAGCGGTTGTGGAAAGACTTAAATCAAAATATGGAATTTCCTGGTTTGACGAAACAGGTCCCGTTCATCAGATTCAGTTTGCTATAATGAATGACGAGGCAACATTGCTTATAGACACCACAGGTGCAGGTCTTCATAAGCGCGGCTATCGTCTTTCGCAGAACGGCGCACCCATTAAAGAAACACTTGCAGCATCTATATGTGCGCTTGCAAAACTTCGCCATTATCATACTCTTTATGACCCTATGTGCGGAAGCGGTACTTTGCTTATAGAGGGCGCGTTGTACGCTCATAACATAGCACCGGGTCTTAATCGTAATTTTGCTGCCGAGCGCTTTGATGTTCTACCGAAAAATATCTGGAAAGAAGAAAAAGAGAGAGCCATTTCTCTTGAGAAAGTAGATACTGATTTTGTGGGTTACGGCTCTGATATTGACGAACAGGCAATAAGAATCGCTATGGAAAATGCTTCAAGACTTCCCATAGGCAAAAAACTTCATTTTGAAAAACGGGATATTAAGGATTTCAGAAGGTACAGCGAAAGAGGTACGGTTATATGTAACCCTCCCTATGGGGAAAGACTTCTGGATTTACAGGAAGCCGAAAATCTCTATCGTCAGATGGGCAAAGTCTTTGACAGACAGCACGGCTGGAGCTATTATGTAATTACTCCTGACGAGGAGTTTGAAAACTGTTTCGGCAGGAAGGCAGATAAGAGCAGGAAACTCTATAACGGTATGATTAAATGCCGTCTTTATATGTACTTCAAATAATCTAATCGGAGGATTCAGATGAAACATCTTTTTATTATTAATCCCAAATGCGGAAAAGGAATTTCATACGAGCGTTGCACGCAGACCATAACCGAAACCATGAACGAAATGGGTATTGAAAACTATGAAATTCATGTAACCGAAGGACCGCGTGATGGTTATGAATACGCCAAAAAAGAAGTTGATAAAGGAGAGCATATCCGCGTATATGCTTGCGGTGGTGATGGTACACTTTATGAGGTGGTAAACGCCTGCGCCTGCAAAAGTAATGCGGAGGTTGCGGCTTTCCCTTTGGGTAGCGGTAATGACTTTATACGCATTTTCGGCGATAAGAAAGATTTGCGTAATGTTGCTGACCATGTAAACGGAACAGTTATGGATTTTGACATCATTAAATGTGGTGATGAATATGCCATAAACCAGTGTTCAATGGGCCTTGATGCCGAGGTTTGTGCAAAACAGGCATACTTTAAAAAATTCCCTTTGCTTTCAGGAGAGGCAGCATACACCGTAGCTCTTCTTTATTGCTTTATCGGTAAAATGAAAAGCCGTTTTACAATAACAATTGACGATGAAGAGCCTTTTACACAGAATGTTCTTTTCTGCGTCGGTGCAAACTCCCGTTGGTACGGCGGCGGATACAAAGCGGCACCCAAGGCACTTACTTATGACGGTCTCCTTGATTTCGTTATTATTAAGAAAAATATGTCCAGAATAAAACTTCTGCCTCTTATAAATAAATACAAAAGAGGCGAGCATCTCGATTGGGATATTACCACTTTCAAGAGAGGTAAAAAGATTAATATAAAAAGTGAAAAGCCCGCCGCAGTAAATGTTGACGGCGAATGTCAGTATGTAAATGAAAGTACGTTTGTAATTATTGAAAAAGGCATTAAATTTGTTGTACCTGCCTGCTCCGATTTTATGGAGAGAGTCAAGAATAACAATGTGTGATTTTAATAATAAAAAAGATGTTCTGAACGAAATGCTCAGAACATCTTTTTCTTTTATGATTTTTATAAAATTCCGTCGGGACCAAATGCGGCAAGTAAGAAACCTGCGGCAACTGCGGAGCCGATAACACCGGCTACATTAGGACCCATAGCGTGCATAAGAAGGAAGTTTGTGGGGTTGTATTTTCTGCCCTCATTCTGTGCAACTCGAGCTGCCATGGGAACAGCTGAAACGCCTGCAGCACCGATAAGGGGATTGATTTTACCCTTTGTAACAACATAGAGTATTTTGCCGAAAAGCACACCGCCGACAGTTGAACAACAGAAAGCTGCAAGACCTAAACCTACTATAAGAAGTGTCTTGAGCTGAAGGAAATCTTCACCGTTTGCAGTAGCACCCACCGAAACACCTAAAAGAATAGTAACTGTATTCATAAGTGCATTCTGCGCTGTGTCGCTGAGTCTGTCAACAACACCACACTCACGGAAAAGGTTACCCAACATCAGCATACCGAGAAGTGGCGCAACCGAGGGAAGAAGAAGCGCACAAACAATAAGAACGGCAACAGGGAAGATAATCTTTTCTGTTTTGGAAACCTTTCTTAACTGCTTCATTTCAACAGCTCTCTCTTTTTTGGTTGTAAGAACCTTCATAATGGGAGGCTGAATTATAGGAATAAGCGCCATGTACGAGTATGCCGCCAAAGCAATGGGCGCCAGAAGTTGTGGCGCAAGTTTTGATGTAAGGAAAATAGCTGTGGGACCGTCAGCACCACCGATGATAGCGATGGAAGCAGCTTCCTGTGCAGTAAACTGACCTGAGCCGATAGCAATAAGGAAGGCGGCGTAAACCCCAAGCTGAGCAGCCGCACCCAAAAGAAGGCTGACAGGGTTTGAAAGAAGGGGACCAAAGTCTGTCATTGCGCCAACCCCAAGGAAAATAAGACATGGGAAAAGGCCGGACTTAACTCCAACATAGATAATTCGCAAAACGCCGGAGTCATACCAGTGAGCACCTTCCACGGCTGTTGCGCCGATAGCTCCCAACTCGCCGCCCGTTGTGTCGAGCATAAGATCGGCACCGGGAAGGTTTGCGAGAACAATACCAAAGGCAATGGGGACTAAGAGAAGTGGTTCGAATTTGAATTTAATTGCAAGCACCAGGAAAACAATGGCAACACCAATCATTACAAAGTTTTCCCACTGCAATAGATTAAAACCTGATTGCTCCCATAAGTTAATTAAAATTGAACTGATATCCATTTACAATATCACTTCAATCAGATAACTGCAAGGACATCATCAGTGTTTACTGATGAGCCTTTAGGCGCGTTGATTGATTTTATTGTACCGTCGCAGGGAGCAACAATATCATTTTCCATTTTCATGGCTTCGAGAACGATAACAACATCACCTGCTTTAACTGCATCACCGACATTTTTCTTAACTGCAAGAACAGTGCCGGGCATGGGAGCTTTAATCTGTGTGCCGTCTGCAACAGGTGCGGCAGGAGCAGGTGCTGCGGGAGCTTCAGGGGCAGCTGCTACGGGTGCGGGAGCTGCTACAGGTGCAGCAGCAGGAGCAACAGGAGCAACGGGAGCCATTACGGGCACCTGTGAAATGCCTGTAACGATTGCATCTGTTTCTGTAACATCAACTTCATAAATTTTTCCGTTTAAAGTAACATTGTATTTCATATATTATTCCTCCACTAATCTAATTGAGTTGAAATCAAGTCTTTCAAGAGGGATGCCTGTTTTGTTTGATGTAATAGCCATAATAACGGCGGCATCCTGTTCGCTTACATTTTCGAGAACGGGGTCCTGATTAAGTCTTTTGATTGTGCTAAAATCAAGTCTTTCAAGAGGAATACCCGTTTTGTGGGATGTAATAGCCATAATAACCGCGGCATCTTGTTCGGAAACACCGTTAAGAATAACATAACCGGGGATATGAGGCACTTCAGGTTCTTCTGCTGCAATTACTTCCTCTGGAGTAGTCTCTGCGGGTTTTACTTCCTCAGGAGTAACCACGGGTACACTTTTCTCAATAACGGGCTCAGCATTTTCTTTTTTACCTTTTATTTTTGCAGCGATACGTGAAAAAGCGTAAACCAGAATAGCAAGAAAAGCAAGAACGGCAAGAACAAGAAGAAAACCTAATCCTGAAAGGCCTGTAGCATCAACCAAGGTAAATTCTTCTGTTAAAGGAAGAAAGCTCATTGTAATTCCTCCTTAATCAATAGCCTTGAATTCGTAATCGTAAATTTTACCTGCCATTTCTTCACGGTAATCGAAGAAGTTTTCTGCCTGAGTGGGGAATGCGATGTATGAAAGAACATCTTCATCACTCTTGGCTTTGTCACCGATTTCGGCTTTTGCTTTTTCAAACTGAGGCTCGAGTGTATCGGCATATCTGCCTTCAATACCTTTTTCGTTGCCGAGAATCTGATTTTTAACATCTTCATTAACTTTACCGGGGGCATTGCCGTATTCGCCCATAAGGTAAGATTTAACTTCTTTTGATACCATCTTATAGCGTTCGCCTGCGAGAACATTGTTTGTAGCCTGAACACCAACCATCTGGCTCATTGGAGTAACAAGTGGCGGGAAGCCGAGGTCTTCGCGAACTCTGGGTGTTTCAAGAAGAACTTCGTCAAATTTATCCATCTTACCCTGAGCAGTAAGCTGAGCAACAAGGTTTGAAAGCATACCGCCGGGAACCTGATAATCAAGAGCTTTTGTATCAGTTGCAAGGACTGCGGGATTGAGAAGACCGCTCTCAAGAGCCTTTGCTCTGATGGGCTTGAAGAAATCTGCAATACCCTGTAAAACTTTACTGTCAAGACCTGTTTCGTAACCCAATTCCTGAAGAGTGTAGTTAAGAGTTTCGGTAGCGGGCTGTGATGTGCCTCCGGACATTGTTGAAATTGCAGTATCAATAACATCAACACCTGCTTCAACAGCTTTAAGGCAAGTCATAAAGCCAAGACCTGTTGTGCAGTGAGTATGAAGAACGAGAGGAAGGTCAACTGCTTCTTTGAGAGAAGATACAAGCTTGTATGCTTCTGCGGGACTGAGAATACCTGCCATATCCTTGATGGCGATTGTCTGACAACCGAGGCTCTTCATATTCTTTGCGAGTTCAACATAGGAGTCAAGAGTATGAATGGGGCTGATTGTGTAGCAGATAGCACCTGATGCGATAGCACCGTTCTTAACTGCCTCATCAACAGCAACTTCAATATTTTTAACATCGTTGAGGGCATCGAAAATTCTGATAATGTCAATGCCGTTTTCAACGCTCTTTTTAACGAACATACGAACAACATCGTCGGGATAATGATGATAGCCTAAAAGGTTCTGTCCTCTTAAGAGCATCTGGAGTTTTGTGTTGGGACAAGCCTTTTTGATTTTTCTGAGTCTTTCCCACGGATCTTCGTTAAGATAACGAAGGCATGAGTCGAATGTTGCACCGCCCCAGCACTCGAGTGAGTAGTAACCTGCTTTGTCGAGCTCGGAAAGAACGGGCTGAAATTCATTGAATTTCATACGTGTTGCAATTAAAGACTGGTTGGCATCACGTAACACGGTTTCGGTAAATTGTACCTTTTGCATGTTTTGTTTCTCCTTTATTATTTATTAAGGAAATATATATCTGAACGGCGACATTTTTTAAGGAAAAATGCCCACCAATTTTCCCCACTTTAGAATACACTAAAATTCATTTTTTATCAAGTGAATTGACACAAATTTGTCAGAATGTGGAAATAACTTGGTCAGAACAGATACTTTTTTTATATTTTGTCAAATCAATAAGAGAAAATACATATAAAACACCCTGTTTCCCATAAGATAAAACAGGGCGCTTTATTATACTATTATATATATAGGCACATATAGTGTCATTTACAGAAAACATGAGCACCTATTGTGGTTACTACCGGGCGTGTTCTTATCCACCTGTTTGAAGTCTTTGCAGGGTTGTAATAATAAAGTGAACCGCCCGATGGATCCCAACCGTTTATGGCATCCTGGGCTGCCTTTCGGGACGTTGCATCGGGGCTTACAGTCCAGTTGCTGTCTGTGACAGCGGAGAAAGCGCCCTTCTGGTAAACCACACCTGCTACGGTATCGGGAAATGATGATGAGTCAACACGGTTTAAAACCACTGCGCCAACTGCGACCTGACCTATATAACTTTCGCCCCGTGCCTCTGCGGCTATAACCTTTGCCAATAAATATACATCCGAAGAACTGTAACCGCCCGAGGAGGCTGTTGTAGAATCCCCCAAGCCCAAATACAGAAGGGTCTTTCTGCCTGCAATACCGTCAGCGGTTATTCCAACTGATTTCTGAAACTGTCTTACGGCGCTCTGGGTTTTTACTCCGTATATACCATCTATACTGCCGTTGAAGAAACCCAAGGAGCGCAGCTTTGTCTGAATACGGCGCACCTCATCGCCCCGGGAGCCTAATTTTGAAAGCACCTCTGTTGAGTCGGTGCGAGCTTCATTAGTTTTAATAATACCTACTGTGCATACCAAAACAGAAAGACAAAGAATAACAGAAATTGTTCTGAAAGTTTTCGAGTGCAGGAAATCCTTAAAAACAAATTGCCTGAATTTAATCATTATATACTCACCTCATAAATGCATTTTATAATAGGTTTTTCGGATTTTTAATCTTTATACATTGTTTAGACAAAGTTTTGAACACTAAAATTGTGGTGTAAAATATGGTAAAACACAACATCTTGTGACCCTGAAAATTTTCTTAAAAATAATTAAAAAAGTTTGAAAAATAGGGTTGACTTTTGGGAAAACCTTTAGTATAATACCCCAGCACTCACACGAAAGAGCTGTGAGCCGCCGGGCAGACTCAATAGAGAAACCGGGGCGGACATCTTTTTGAAATACAGAACATCGCAACACCCGGGAGGGTGGAAGGAAGCGAAAAAAGATTAAAAAAAGATGTTGACAAAGCGAAAAGATTGTGATATTATCTTAAGGCACTCGCGCGAGGGGAAACTTGCGGAGGGCAAACGAACCTTGAAAATTAAACAA
>JAZQLZ010000009.1:0-159548 GCA_045543075.1 Acutalibacteraceae bacterium | reverse complement strand
CTCGAAGTCGCCCTGCTGATAAGGAAGAATCTTATCAAGAGCAGCTTCTCTTTCTTCTACTGTATCTGCACAAATCATTTCGCGGAATGCAGCAATTCTTTCAGCTTCAAAGAACATATGCTCTGTACGGCAAAGACCAATACCTTCAGCTCCTAATTCTCTAGCTTTTTTAGCATCTGCAGGAGTATCTGCATTTGTATGAACTTTAAGAGTTCTGTATTTATCAGCCCAAGCCATGATTCTGCCAAATTCACCTGCGATTTCAGCATCAACTGTTGGGATGATACCGTCGTAGATGTTACCTGTTGAACCATCGATTGAGATGTAGTCGCCTTCAACATATGTTTTACCAGCGAGTTCAAACTTCTTGTTTTCTTCATCCATTTTGATTTCGCCGCAACCTGATACACAGCAAGTACCCATACCACGAGCAACAACAGCTGCGTGAGATGTCATACCGCCACGAACAGTAAGAATACCCTGAGAAGCCTTCATACCTGTGATATCTTCGGGTGATGTTTCAAGACGAACAAGAACAACCTTTTCGCCACGAGCATTCCAAGCTTCAGCATCTTCAGCAGTAAATACTACCTTACCGCAAGCAGCACCGGGAGATGCGCCAAGACCCTTACCTGCGGGAGTAGCAGCTTTAAGAGCTTTTGCATCGAACTGGGGATGAAGAAGAGTGTCAAGGTTTCTGGGGTCGATCATTGCAACAGCTTTCTTTTCGTCGATCATGCCTTCGTCAACGAGGTCACAAGCGATCTTAAGAGCAGCCTTTGCAGTTCTCTTACCGTTTCTTGTCTGGTGCATATAGAGCTTACCTGCTTCAACAGTGAACTCCATATCCTGCATATCTCTGTAGTGATCTTCGAGGATAGCGCAAACCTTTGTGAATTCTGCGAATGCCTCGGGGAATTTTTCAGCCATTTCAGCGATGGGCATGGGAGTACGAACACCTGCAACAACGTCTTCACCCTGTGCGTTTACAAGGAATTCACCCATAAGGCCTTTGTCACCTGTTGCGGGGTCACGAGTGAAAGCAACACCTGTACCGCAATCATCACCCATGTTACCGAAAGCCATAGCCTGAACGTTAACAGCAGTACCCCATGAGTAAGGGATATCGTTGTCACGACGGTAAACGTTTGCACGGGGGTTGTCCCATGAACGGAAAACTGCCTCAACAGCGCCCATAAGCTGTTCCTTGGGATCTGAGGGGAAATCTTTACCGATTTTTGATTTGTATTCAGCCTTGAACTGACCTGCAAGCTCTTTAAGGTCTTCAGCTGTAAGCTCGATGTCCTGAGTTACGCCTTTAGCTTCTTTCATTTCATCAATAAGCTGTTCGAAGTATTTCTTACCAACTTCCATAACAACGTCAGAATACATCTGAATGAATCTTCTGTAGCAGTCATAAGCCCAACGAGCGTTGCCTGACTTTGCAGCCATAACTTCAACAACTTCTTCGTTAAGACCAAGGTTGAGGATTGTATCCATCATACCGGGCATGGATGCACGAGCACCTGAACGAACAGAAACGAGAAGGGGATTTTCTTTGTCGCCGAATTTCTTGCCGACAACGCCTTCCATTTTGTCGATGTATTCCATGATCTGTGCCTGGATTTCATCGTTAATTTTTCTGCCGTCCTCATAGTACTGAGTACAAGCTTCAGTTGTGATTGTGAAACCCTGGGGAACAGGAAGACCGATGTTAGTCATTTCTGCAAGGTTTGCACCCTTACCACCGAGAAGCTCACGCATTGAAGCGTCGCCCTCTGAGAACAAATAAACGAATTTTTTGCTCATAACTTACCTCCAAAAATAATGTACATTTTAATGGGTATATTAAACCATCAACCATTTTAGCACATAAATCTTGATATTTCCATAGTTTTATTGAAAAAAAGCCAGGATATTACAATTAAATTTTTAGTGAAGATTGCTAAGAAATGCAAAATGCAGAATGCAAAATGCAAAATTAAAGGGGCGAAGCCGATTGTAATTCGTAATGCGTAATTCGTAATGCGTAATTATCGGGGCAAAGCCGATTATAAATAAAGCAGTAGCAAAGCGAAGCCATACCTCTCTGGCGAAGAGAGGGGAACCGACGCGAAGTGTAACGGAGCGTTGGTGGAGAGTTCTAGCACCGCAAGGTGCGTATAATAAAATCTTTTACCTCTTAATTTGATACACAATAAACCAACTGCATCGCGAAGTGGTGGTGGGTAGTTCTCTTTCGGTTATTCTTCAGTTTGTTAGAACAGCAAACCATTGTAGGGGTCAGGCTTGCCTGACCCGCTTTATTCATCGTTAACTTAGCGGTTTAGGCTCGTGCCAGTTGAGTTTTCGATTTGTTGAGATTTCGGGCTATGCAAGCATAGCCCCTACGGTGATTTAATGCAAAAAGCATAATTATCGGGGCGAAGCCGATTGTAATTCGTAATGCGTAATTCGTAATGCGTAATTATCGGGGCACTTCGTGCCGATTATAAATGCAAAAAGTAAAATGCAAAATTAAAGGGACAAAGCCGATTATATTGTTCACTTCGTGAAGCGATATACCTTCAGTGCGATATGTTAACACGCGATATATCCCTTGGATGCGATATATTTTGCTAACACAAAATGTGATTATAATAGCCAACGCAGTTCCGACAATTACGCATTAAGCATTACGAATTACGCATTAATTAAAATTTATCATATACAACTACTTCATTCATATCTCTGAACTGGTTGTGGAAATCGGCGGGGGTTGCATCCTCTGCAGGGTAACCCATTACAAGAAGTGCTACGGGTTCAATATTTTCGGGGATTTCAAATACTTCTCTCATTTTCTGCGGGTCAAAGTGCATTACCCAGGTTGATCCCACACCTATGCTGTACGCTCCCAGCATCATATGGGTTGTCACGATACAGGCATCAGCTACGCCACAGGTTTTACCGTCATATTTTCTTGTCCAGCACTCATCTTTGTTATAGCAGACAAGCATTGCTGTGGGCGCATTGAAATGACATTTTGTGCAATTCTTAAGATTTTCAACAGCGTCATCGCTATTAAGAACAAGTATTCTCTGGGGCTGATTGTTGCAACCCGTAGGCGCAAGGTGACCCGCCTCAAGAATTCTATCTACATCCTTCTGAGATAAATGTTCATTTTTAAATTTTCTTACAGAATAACGCTCTGCAATAAGCTCATAAAAATCCATAAAAACTCTCCTTATATAACATCAAAGCAGCAAGGTTTTCCTTACTGCTTTTAGTTTATTGTTCGTATTCGCCCACGGTTACTGTCATAACAGAAATAAGATTATATCCGTTGTCAGTCTCTTTAAGGGTAATATCTGCATATTTATCGGGTTGCGCCGCCTGCACCGTGCCGTCGGGAGCAACCTCTATATTATTTGTGCTCACATATCCCACTCTGAGCACGATGAAGCCGCCCGTTTTATCCACGGACTCAATACGCACCGTGAACGGCGGTGTTACACCCGTAAGTGGTACAAGATAAATATTTTTAGCGGCATCATATGTGAACTCATATCCGTAACCCACAACACTTGCATGGACTATAGGATTTTCGTTGCCGAACATATTGTTGTAAAACTCTTCAACATCTGCCGCCGGCACTTCAAGGCCTTTTTCCGTTACATTGTAGGCACCGGTTTTCACATCATCTCTGAGAAGTGTGCATATGGCTATATTGCGCAGAGCGTCCTTGTTGGCTTTGGTAATATCCGAAAAGGGGTCGGGGTCAACACCCACCACCCAGGTAAGATAATCGGCATATTTAGCATACTCTGCGGTTTTGTCGCTTCTTGAGTCAACAAAGGAAACCACCGATATAATTATTGAAACTACACCCACTATCGCCAGCACAAGCACCAGAAGACCCGCTATAAACGGGCCTCTTTTTTTCTTCTTTTTTTCAAGGGTAATTACTTCATCCATAATTTTACCTGCCGTATTTTCTTTTTGCGCGCTCAGTACGTCTTTCTATAGCTTCCTTACGTGCCTTCTCTTTCTGACGTTTTTTCTTTTCCGCCTCTTTCTGGCGTAAAATGAGGTTAATTCTGAACACTACAATTGTTCCGCCAATAACCTGAATAATATCACAGCCTGTGGCTTCCGCAATTTTTTGCGCAAGCACCTTGGGTTCTTCAGGGGCTGATTCAAGGTGTACTTTTATTTTAAAAAGCTCCCTTGTGTTAAAGGTGTCTTCAAGTTGCGCCACAACTGCATCGGTAATACCCTCTTTACCTATCTGGAAAATCGGGTCAAGTCCGTTTGCTTCGGCGCGTAATTTTGCTCTTTCTTTACTTGTCATATTATCTTATTCCTTTGACCAGGTTGTACCCTCACGGGTATCAAGAAGTTTAATTCCTTTTTCTAAAAGCTCATTACGGATTCTGTCGGCTTCTGCAAAGTTTCTTTCCTTCTTTGCAGCAGCTCTCAAAGCAATCTGTTCCTCAACATAAACTGTGAGCTCATCCTTCTCCCCTGCCGGTTCCTCATCCTTTTGTGAGAGCTTCTTTGCGCCCTCAATAAGGTCAAGAGAAAGAACGCGGTCAAAATCATTGAGAAGATAAAGCTTTGTTTTATCGTTTGTTTTTTCTTTAAGAACATCATAAACTGCCGTAACAGCAAGGGATGTATTGATATCATTATCAAGAGCGCCCTTGAATGATGCTGTAAGTTTTTCTACTGCTGCAGAGTCAAGCTCATCATTTTCATCGGGGCTAAGTGTCGCAATTTTCTTGAGAAGCTTTTCGTAAGCTGTTGCTGCACCGTCAAGATTCTCATAAGAGAAAACGAGCTGTTTTCTGTAATGTGACTGAAGGCAGAAGAATCTGTATGCCAAGGGGTTATAGCCCTTTTCCTCAAGAAGCGAAACTGTAAGGAATTCGCCCTTTGATTTACTCATTTTGCCCGTATTTGTATTAAGGTGCAATACATGGAACCAATAGTTACACCACTTGTGACCCACATATGCTTCACTCTGGGCAATTTCGTTAGTGTGATGGGGGAACGCATTGTCAATACCGCCGCAATGGATGTCAAGTCTCTCACCTAAATGCTTGAGGCTTATGGCTGAACATTCAATATGCCAGCCGGGATAACCCACACCCCAGGGAGAATCCCATTTAAGAGCCTGCTCCTCAAACTTTGACTTTGTAAACCAGAGAACGAAGTCATTTTTATTGCGTTTATTGGTATCTTCTTCAACACCTTCACGCACACCAACCATAAGCTCCTCGCTGTCGTGTTTGTTGAAAACATAGTATTCGTCTAATTTTGAAGTATCAAAATAAACATTACCGCCTGCTACATAAGCATAGCCTTTTTCAATAAGACCCTGCACCATAGTAATAAACTCTGCAATACAGTTTGTTGCAGGTTCAACTACATCGGGAGTTTTGATGTTGAGCTTGGCACAGTCCGCGAAGAAAGCATCCGTATAGAATTTAGCAATATCCATAACGGTTTTATTCTCACGCTTTGCGCCCTTTACCATCTTATCCTCACCTGTATCGGCATCGCTCGAAAGGTGACCCACATCGGTAATGTTCATAACACGCTTAACATCGTAGCCGCTGTAACGAAGATGCTTTTCCAGTACATCCTCCATAATATAGCTGCGAAGGTTACCGATATGTGCAAAGTGATAAACCGTAGGACCGCAGGTGTACATACTTACCTTGCCCTCTACATTCTCTTTGAAATCCTCTTTTTTTCTTGTAAGTGAGTTATAAAGCTTCATAAAATCAACCCTGTTCTATTTAGAAAAATCTATAAGTTTAACTGACTGTTTTACATAAATTATACCTGAAATCACGCAGAGCACCGCAGTAACCCACAAAAGTCCGTTTGACACAGTACTAAGTGGGAAGCTCTCCCCTAAAATTTTGCAATCATCAAGGTGTGCGAGCAACATAATAACAAGTGAAAACACCATTTGTGATATGGTTTTTAACTTACCGTAAATATTAGCAGGTATCACTACGCCCTGAGCCGTTGCCACCAATCTGAACGATGTGATAGTAAACTCTCTCAATAATACTATCATAATTATCCAGATATTGCAAAGGTCGAATTTCATAAAGGCGAGAAGTGCCGATGTTGTAAGTATTTTATCCGCTACCGGGTCTGCAAGCTGACCGAAAACGGTCACGATATTTTTCTTTCTCGCAATTTTACCGTCAAGAAAATCGGTAAAAGAGCCTATGGCGAAAACTATAAGTCCCCAGAGAAAATGATATTTTATATCACTTAAAAACAGACCGAGAAATATCGGGGTAAGTATTATTCTGACAACCGTAAGTTGGTTTGGCAAATTCATATTCTTCATACTGCTTCACCAATAAGGGAATAATCGTCCTTATCAAAAATCTCAACGGGAACAATATCGCCGTCATCAATTCTGTAACCCGAAGTAAGAATAACATTATTGTCAATATCGGGTGCATCCATATATGTTCTGCCGTAATAGCTGTCGGTATAGGGGTCATAGCCCTCAACGAGAACATCAAGAGTTTTACCGATACATTCCTCAAGCTTTGCCTCGGCAATGGTGTACTGCTGATTCATAATAACCTCTGCACGCTCTGCCGCAACCTCGGGGTCAACCTGATTTTCAAAATCATACGCAGGTGTACCCTCCTCGCGGGAGTACGCAAAGCAGCCCACTCTGTCAAGCTTCGCCTCGTTCACGAACTCGGAAAGAGCTGTAAATGCATCTTCATCCTCTCCGGGGAAGCCGGTTATAAAAGTGCTTCTGAGTACCACATCGGGAATTTTCGTTCTGATTTTTTCAACAAGGGCGAGAAGGCTTTCCTTATCCCCTTTTCTGTTCATAGCCTTAAGAATTCCGCCGTCCGCATGTTGCATGGGCATATCAATATAATTGCAGACTTTATCATTTTCCGCAATTGCATCAATAAGCTCATCGGTAATTCTGTCGGGATAACAGTAGAGAAGTCTTATCCACTGAAGCTTCTCAATTTTACTGAGCTCACCGAGAAGCTCGGGAAGCTTAAGCTCACCATAGATATCCTCGCCGTACTTTGTTGTATCCTGAGCAACGAGAATAATCTCTTTAACCCCTTTTTCACAAAGGGCATTTGCTTCGTCAATAACATCATCCATTTCGCGGCTTCTGAAATCGCCCCTGATGGAAGGAATTGCACAATATGAGCATCGGTTGCTGCAGCCTTCGGCAATTTTGAGATATGCGGTATATTCGGGTGTGGTAAGCACTCTGCCGCCGTTAAGGGGAAGCTCCTCTTTCTCCGGGAAAGATGTGTAGAGCTCATCGTTTTCAAAAAGAGCATCGCAAACTGCTACGATATCTGCGTTTGCGCCTATACCCACAACTCCGTCAACCTCGGGGATTTCGGTTACAACCTCATCCTTATAACGCTGTGCAAGGCAACCTGTTACAACAATTTTACTTAAAAGACCATCCTCTTTAAGGTCTGCCATTTCCAGTATTGCATCAATAGATTCTTTCTTTGCGTCCTCAATAAAACCGCAGGTGTTTACAATAACTACATCTGCCTTATCAGCCTCTTGTACAAGGATATAACCTGCATCAACAAGCTTCTTGAGCATTATCTCGGCATCCACCTGATTCTTGGGACAACCAAGACTGATCATTCCTACTTTTCGTGACATAAATTTCACCTCATTATTGTGGCATCTCCGCGCCTACTTCTGAAAAAGCATCTTTAATATCGCGGTAAGAATAGCCCATTCTTATAAAACGGTTCACTAATCTTTTACGGTCTTTTTCACTTTCGAGATTTTTCTCGTATTTTGACCTTAACATATCTATAATACGCTGAATTGGTTCGTTGTCAAGTGTTTTCAGCGCATTATCAATGGTATCCGGGTCAATTCCTTTGTTTTTTAACTCGTATGATATCCTTTTTACATCGTACTTTTTCACTTTAAAAAGATATTCGGTGTACTCACGGCAATATTCTTCATCGTTAAGATAACCAAAGGATTTTATTTTATCAATCGCCCTGGCCGATGCTTCGTCACCGAAACTCATTTTCAGCTTGTTGTACAGCTCCTTTTCGGAATAACCGCGCATGGAAAGATATTTTAAACCCTTCTCATAAGCAGAGCGAAAGCCTGCCTCCTCTTTCAAGGAAGCAAGCTCGTCATCTGAAATTTCCTGACCCTCCGAATACCCCGAGCGATACCAGAAGTCATCGTACAGGGTAAGGGTATATTTATTATCAATGTAAATATGCACTTTGTTGCCGTTACCCGGCTTTGAAGTAATTATCATTTTAATCAATCATCAACAGCTATATCAATTTTAGCTCTTGCCTTTTCTTTTGTTACAGGCTCTGCGCTGACTGCTGCAGGGGCGGTTTCACGACGGGAAATGGGGTTTCTTGCAGAAATTGCGTTGCGGATGGCTTCACGAACCTTACCCTCAATTTCAGAGCAGAACTCAGGATTCTGGCGGATGTATTCCTTAACGTTGTCGCGACCCTGTCCGAGGCGTTCCTCGCCATAGTAGAACCATGCACCGCTTTTTCTCACAATTTCCATTTTAACTGCAAGGTCGAGAATTTCGCCGTATTTGGAAATACCCTCACCATACATAATATCAAACTCTGCCTCTTTAAAAGGGGGAGCAACTTTATTTTTAACGATTTTAGCCCTTGTACGTGAACCGATAAACTCATTACCTGCACCCTTTAACTGTTCAACACGTCTTACATCCATACGGATTGTCGCATAGAATTTAAGAGCACGACCACCGGTTGTAACCTCGGGGTTACCGTAAATAACACCAACCTTTTCACGAAGCTGGTTGATGAAAATAACTGTTGTATTTGATTTTGCAATGGCACCTGTGAGCTTTCTTAAAGCCTGTGACATAAGACGGGCATGAAGACCCACATGGGAGTCCCCCATTTCGCCCTCAATCTCTGCCTTGGGAACAAGAGCCGCAACAGAGTCAACAACAATAACATCAAGAGCTCCTGAGCGTGCAAGGTACTCTGTAATTTCAAGAGCCTGCTCACCGTTATCAGGCTGTGAAACAAGGAGTGAATCAATATCAACACCCAAAGCTGCCGCATAAACAGGGTCAAGAGCATGCTCAGCATCTATAAATGCAGCTTCGCCGCCCATTTTCTGAGCCTCTGCCACAACGTGAAGTGCAAGGGTAGTTTTACCCGAGCTTTCAGGACCGTAAATCTCAACAATTCTGCCCTTGGGAAGTCCGCCGATACCTGTTGCGGCATCAAGTGCAATTGAGCCTGTGGGAATGGCCTCAATGTTCATACCCATATTTTCACCAAGGCGCATAACTGCACCTTTACCGAAATTCTTTTCTATTTGTGTAAGGGCGGTTTCAAGCGCCTTTGATTTTTCTGATCTGTCTGCCATTGCAATACTCCTTTCAAAGTGTACAAATGTTCGGTTTCAACGAGTATTATATATGATTGTTTTTTAAAAATCAAGCAATTTTGAAAAAATTTATTAAAAATATTGCAGCAGAATATGTAAAAGTTCATAAAAAGCGCTTTTTTATAAAAAAAATACTTGCATTTGCATTAAAAAGGTGATATCATACGTTCGTTGTCTTATGTTTAGCTATATTTTATGATTATATGAAGGAGGTGCAGCTCAATGGCAAAATGCGAATTTTGTAACAAAGAGGTTGCTTTCGGCATCAAGGTTTCTCACTCACACAGACGTTCAAACAGAACCTGGAAACCCAACGTTAAGAGAGTTAAGGCAATCGTTAACGGCTCTCCCCGCAGAGTTTATGCTTGCACACGCTGCTTGCGCTCCGGTAAGGTTACCCGCGCTATCTAAGTGAATTTAATCACAAAGCAATTCAGCTCCGAAGTTCTCTTCGGAGCTTTGCTTTTTGCCTTTTTCTATAAAAGCACACAGAAAAATTGTATAAACATTCCAATTGCAATTGCTGTCGGCATATTATATAATGTATATTAGATTATTATCAAAGCATTGGACGTGATTTATTGAAAAGAAAAAAACTGATTGCTTTGTTTCTTGTTATAAGTGTTTCTCTTGTATGCTTTATCATTCCCACGGGAGTAAATGCTCAGGAAAAAGCACCCGATGAGGTTACTGCGGTTTCAACTAACGAATATGTCGTCGCCGCAGAAAAAGATTTTGAATACATAGCCACACCCAAAAACAACCCCAAGTGGGCACTTATCACAAAATACACGGGCACCGACAGTAAAATTATAATTCCCGAAACACTCGGCGGTTACAAAGTAAAAACACTATCCACTTATGTTTTCAAGGACTGCACAAAGCTCACACATATTTACCTGCCCTCTTACGTCAACTCTGTTTCAGGTCAGACCTTTGCAGAATGTCGTTCCCTTACTGCCATTGAGGTTGCCCCCGACCACGAGACTTATATTTCAGAAAACGGAGTTCTCTACAACAACGACAAAACTACCATAATTGCTTACCCTAACGCAAAAGAGGGCACTTTTACAATTCCCGAAACAGTTATTACCGTTGGCGGATACGCCTTCTCAGGTGCATACTGTCTTACCGAGGTTTATATGTACAACACTGTTTCCGCTATCAGCGAAGGGGCTTTCCTTAATTGTGACGGACTTAAAAACATAAAGCTAAGCGACTGCCTGAAGGTTCTTGGTAAAAAAGCTCTTGCAAGCTGCAACAGTTTGAGAGAAATCCATTTGCCCGCATCTTTAAGCATTATCGGTGACGATGCAGTTCTCGGTGATTTATCCTCAAAGGACGATAAACAGTATTACTTTACCGACGGTATTTACTGCGCCGCAAACTCCGTTGCTTACGACTATGTTCGCAAATTAGGTATCCCTAACCCCTACTTAAAAACAGAGGACCGCACCTTCACAGACCTTAACTCAGGTATCAGCGTAATAGATATAAACGCAAGTCTGCCTTTGGATAAGGACTTCCTTATAAAGGTTACACCCGTTGCTCCCGAAGAGGTAAACCTTTTATTACCCGTAAGGTATAACGATATTTTATCCTTCGATGTTTCCTTAATATGCGAGGAAGAGGAATACACTCCACTCGCTCCCGTTGTAATAAAATTCAACAAATTACCCGAGAACACAATTATCACAACAGCCAAAATTTATCGTACAACCGATAACAATATTTATGAGCTTCTTCGTTCACCCCACACCCCCTTTGTTGCCGCCCAGTCCAAGAAGCTCGGCACATTTACGCTCATAAACAACAATGATTTCACCAAAAAAGGTGACATTGACGGCGACGGCACAATAACATCATACGATGCAAGATTCGCTCTTTGTATTGCGGCAGGGCTTGTACCCGATATTACCGTGGCTCAGTTGATTACAGCCGACACTAATAACGGCAACGGTGTTGACACTGCAGACGCACACACAATACTGTGCTATGCAGCAGGTATAGAAATGTAAATTTTCTTGTGGAGGGAAAGATATGATTGATACAACCAACAAATACAAAGCAAAAATAAACAATATGTTTTTCAAGGGTGATGCGGTTTTCGGAATAACTTATGCCGACGAAAAATACGGCATGGAAATTGACCTTGAGGGTGCAGATTTTGATATGCCTGTTGAAATAATTGAGGCAGAAGCTGAAGATAACACTCTTTTAGCAAAGGCAACAACCTCACTTCTCCCCGAAAAAACTATTGATATTTCCCTTACCTTCGAGGATGACAAGTGTAACGGATATCTCAAAATCCCCTTTGTAGGCAAGGTTAAAATAAAGGATGCTATAAAGTTATAAAAAAATTCGCAGTTCAAAACGAACTGCGAATTTTTTACTTATCATAATAAACAACCTTACCGCTTTCAACAGAGTGTGTAAGCCAGGTATTACCGCCGATAATACAGTTGTCGCCGATTTTTGTGTCACCACCAAGGATTGTGGCGTTGGCGTAAATAACAACATTATTACCGATATCGGGGTGACGCTTAATATTCTTAACGGGATTACCGTTTTCGTCAACCTTAAAGCTCTTTGCGCCCAATGTAACACCCTGATATATTTTGACACGGCTGCCGATAGTGGTTGTTTCGCCGATTACTATACCTGTGCCGTGGTCTATACAGAAATATTCGCCGATTGTAGCGCCTGCGTGAATGTCTATACCTGTTTTCTCGTGGGCAAACTCGGTCATAATACGGGGAATAAGCGGAACGCGCAGATTATAAAGCACATTTGCGAGACGGTATATTGAAATTGCATAAAAGCCCGGGTAACAGATAAGCACCTCCTGATGGCATTTTGCCGCAGGATCGCCCTCGTAAATAGCCTCAATATCTTTAATAAGCATCCTTTTAACACGGGGCAATTCGCTTATAAATGCATTGCACAATTCCTCGGGAGTTTTGTCCATAACCGTATGATTAAATTCACACGCACCCTTTATCTGCTGAGCAAGGCGGTTATAAATATTAAGCATAAGCTCCGTCTGAGAAAGAACATTTTCACTGCCCTCGCTATGTTTGAAATAATCGGGGAAGAGAAGGGATTGAAGGTCCTTTATAACCTTAACAACCTCTTTCCTGTTGGGTATTAAGCATCTGTCGCAAGAATCCTTTAAAAAGCACTCGTCATTTACTGCCTCAAGGTCTTTGACGGTACCCGTAACAAGCTCCATTGATTCAAGAAATCTATCCATAACCTCTCACCTCTGTTTGTCCTTTCATCCTATATTATCACAAAAATTGCGTATTTACAATAAAAAACACCCGAAAGGTACACAAAACACCCCAAAAATCATTATTTCTTTATATTTTTAATAAATTTATCTTTATGTGCCGTATTAAGACAAATATCGACAGCAGGAATAAGTATAATATATTCAAGGATATTAATAAATCTGTATCCTATTATAAATGAAAAGGAGAATCGACTATGAAAAGTCTCAATCAAATGCTACTTGCCGCAAAAATTGAATACCACTGGTGGCGCATCGGCAGTATAAGAAAAAGACAGTGCCACACAGTAAACACCAACGCACAAAAACTGAGTGCCGCAGAAAACCTGCACAGATACAAAGCCGAAAAAGCTTTGATTGAATACGAAATTTCACTTGGACTTCGTAATCATAGGGGGATATGGGTTAATTAACACAAAGTTTTTTGTTGAAGAAAATAATCTTCTGTGTTACAATTCCCGAAAAGGGGTGTCAGAGTGGATATTATAACTGATATGAGCGTATGGGAAAAGCTCGAAAAAACAGAAGAACCTATAATAATGTACGGCACGGGAAACGGCGCGGACAAGGTTATGGATATTCTTGAAAGCCGTAAAATACCGCTTTCGGGGGTTACTGCAAGCAGTAATTTTGTAAGAAACCGCACTTTCCGCGGTTTTCCCGTTATGCCTTTAAGTTATTTTGAGGAAGCCCTCCATAAATTCACGGTTATTATAACCTTCGGCACATCAATCCCCGAGGTTATGGAAAATATTTATAATATCTCAAAAAAGCACCGTGTTCTCGTACCCTGTGTACCCGTAATCGGCACCCGTGTTTTCGACGATAGCTTTCTCAACGAAAACCGCGAAAAAATCAATTTTGCCTATAATCTTTTTGCCGACGGTTTTTCTAAGGAGATTTATAAGGGCTATATGAATTTTTTGTACGGTGGTGAGCTTAACACATTAAAAGCAATAACTACTCCCGAAAATGAAGCCTTTGAAAATATCCTTAATCTTTCGGGAAATGAAACATATATTGATATAGGCGCATACCGCGGTGATACAGTGGATACTTTTATAAATTACTGCGGTGGCTCATACAAAGAAATAATCTGTGCAGAGCCCGACACCAAAACATACCTGAAGCTAATTAACCATTGTGAAAATCTCAATAATTTCAAAGCCTTTAACGCCGCAGTTACCGACACTGACGGCGTTGTGGGCTTTTCAAATCTTCACGGCAGACAGTCCTCTGTGGGCGGTGACAAATTAACAAACTCCGTTAGTCTTGACACTTTGTGTGAAAACACAGAGCCCTCCTATATAAAAATAGACTCTGAGGGCTGTGAATATGATATTTTAAGTGGCGGAAGGGATATTTTAGAGAAATTCTCACCCAAATTAAACGTTGCCGCATACCACAAAAGCGAGGATGTTTTTGAGTTAGCTATATTATTAAACAGCATCAATCCCCGATATAAAATTCATTTGCGCCATCATCCCTACATTCCCGCCTGGGATACTCTTTTATATTGCACCCTTTGACAAAAAATTTATTTTTTCAACATTTTTAAAAAAATATTGACATTTACCTTAAATATATATATATTTAAATTGCAAATTAAAAATAACGTGTCAGCCGTCACGGGTAGTTTGGTTTACTCTTTCCAACTTATGCCACGGACAAATAAAATTCACCAATTTGAAGAATAACTTTTCAGGTTCTTTGGGTAGGTGGTTTTTTCTTTTGGATAAATTCTCAGGGGTTTGTTCAAATATTCTTAATTTGCGGAAAGGGGCTGCATAATTGTCCAACAACATTATTGAATTAAAGAATATCTCCGTCGCATTTGACGGTCAACAAATAATAGAGAATATGAATTTATACATCCGTGACAAGGAGTTTATAACCTTTTTAGGTCCCTCCGGTTGCGGTAAGACAACCACGCTCAGAATGATTGCGGGCTTTTTGGAGCCTGATTCGGGCGATGTTATCTTTGACGGTAAAATAATAAATGGTGTTCCGCCCCACAAGAGGCAGTTGAACACCATTTTTCAGCGTTACGCTCTGTTCCCTCACCTTAACGTTTACGAGAATATTGCGTTCGGTCTTCGCCTTAAAAAGACTCCTGAAAAGGAAATTAAAGAGGCCGTTACCGAAATGCTTGAGCTCATAAACCTCAAAGGCTTTGAGCGCAGAAATATATCATCTCTTTCAGGCGGTCAGCAGCAACGTGTTGCCATTGCCCGCGCATTGGTTGTTAAGCCCCGCGTTCTTCTTCTTGACGAGCCGTTGGGTGCTCTTGACCTTAAGCTGCGTAAGGATATGCAGGTTGAGCTTAAAAACATCCAGCAACGCCTGGGTATCACATTTATTTACGTTACTCACGACCAGGAAGAGGCACTTTCCATGTCCGACACCATTGTTGTTATGGATTCGGGCGTTATTCAGCAGATAGGCACACCTACCGATATCTACAACGAACCTAAAAACGCTTTTGTTGCGGACTTCATCGGTGAAAGTAATATTATCGAGGGCGTTATGCGCGCTGACTTCTGGGTTGAAATGGCAGGACACAAATTCAAATGTCTTGATAAAGGCTTCGATGTTGACGAAAAGGTTGACGTTGTTGTCAGACCCGAGGATGTTGACGTTGTACCTGTTGAAAACGCTATGATTTCAGGTGTTGTTACATCCATCACCTTCAAGGGTGTTTATTACGAAATCATTGTGGAAATCAAAGGCTTCAAGTGGATGATACAATCCACCGAATTCCAGGAGGTTGGTTCCACAATAGGCATCAACGTTGAACCCGATGCCATCCACATTATGAAAAAATCTCAGTACTCCGGTCTTTACGGCGATTACAGCTCATTCAGTGAAGAATTTGATGAGCTTTCCGACGCCACTGTTTATGAGGAAGACGAAGAATAATTCCATTACTATCTGAACTTTGAAAGGAGTGCTGACCGTGAATAAAAAATCATCACTTATGTCCCGGTTGGCAGGGGCTCCGTACATTGTCTGGGCGGCATTATTCATTATCGTTCCCCTATGTATGGTAGCTTACTACGCCTTTACCGATAAAACCGGGGCGTTCACAATTGAAAATATAACAGGTCTTGTTAAATACACCGACACATTCCTGCTCTCTATATGGTTAGGGCTTGTGGCTACTGTTGTGTGTCTTGTTATTGCGTATCCCCTCGCCTATATTATGGCTCAGAAGGGTCCCGAAAAGCAAAGCACCATGACAATGCTTATTATGCTGCCCATGTGGATGAATTTCCTCTTGCGCACATATTCCTGGATGACTATTTTAGAGGATACGGGTCTTATTAACTCAGTTATTACAAGCCTCGGCTTTGAGCCCTTGCAGTTAATCAACACCCGCGGTGCGGTTGTGCTGGGTATGGTCTATAACTTCCTGCCCTATATGATTTTACCCATTTACACCGTTATGCTTAAAACTGACCATTCTCTGGTTGAGGCGGCTCAGGACTTAGGCGGTAACAAGCTTGATGTGTTCAGAAATGTTACAATACCCCTTAGTGTACCCGGTATTGTTTCAGGCTTTACCATGGTTTTTGTTCCCTCTGTAAGCACCTTCTACATTTCTCAGAAATTAGGCGGTACGGGAACAATTCTCATCGGTGATATTATAGAAACTCAGTTCCAGACCGCAAACAACTTTAATCTTGGTGCATCTCTTTCATTTGTACTTATGATACTTATTTTCATCTGTCTTGCGGTTATGAACAGGTTCTCTGACGATGACGGAGGTGTTATATTATGACAAAGAAAACCTCCATCGGCGGAAAGCTTTACACTGCACTTGTATTTATTTTCTTATATGCGCCCATTGCCGTGCTTATTGTTTTCAGCTTCAACTCAGGCAAAAGCACCTCTGTTTTTGAGGGCTTTTCCCTCTACTGGTACAAAGAGCTTTTTAACGATGCGGCAACTCTCAGCGCGTTTAAAAACTCAATGATTGTTGCGGTTGTGTCATCAATTATATCAACGGTTATGGGAACTGCCGCGGCAACGGGTATTTACGGCTACAAGAATAAGCTTATAAAAACGGGTATTATGACCGTAACAAACATACCCATGATGAACCCCGAAATCGTTACAGGTGTATCCATGATGCTTCTTTTCGTGTTCATCGGTGCTATTTTCGGCAAAACAGGTACCCTCGGTTTCCCCACCCTTATTATTGCTCACGTTACTTTTGAATTACCCTATGTAATTTTAAATGTATTACCGAAGCTCAGGCAGACCGACCCCCATCTTGCGGAGGCTGCTCAGGATTTGGGCTGTACACCCGCTCAGGCATTTTTCAAGGTTGTATTACCTGCCATTATGCCCGGTATAATTTCGGGACTTATGATGGCATTTACACTTTCTGTTGATGATTTTATTATCAGCTATTTTGTAAGCGGTACTACATCCCAGACCTTGCCCATAAGAATATTCTCTATGACAAAGCGCCGTGTTACACCTGATATGTACGCACTTTCAACCTTGATTTTCCTCGCCATTCTCGTGCTTCTGATTGTTTCAAATATCATAAGTGCCCGTGGTGATAAGAAATTATCAAAGAAAGGCGGTGCAAAGAAATGATTAAACGCCTTTCTTCAGTTGTTTTTGCTTTATTCATTGTCATCGCCTGTATGTCACCCATGGTTTTTGCAAAAGGTGAAAAGGATTATTCCCACCTTAAGGGCACAACCATTAATGTATATAACTGGGGTGAGTATATTTCAGACGGCCAGGACGGCTCACTGGATGTAAACAAGGCTTTCGAGGAAAAGTACGGTATAAAAGTCAATTACACCAACTACGAAAGCAATGAGAATATGTATAACAAGCTAAAAAGCGGTGGTGCGAACTATGACTTGGTTATACCGTCGGACTATATGATCGCAAAGCTTGTTGAGGAGGAAATGCTGGCGGAGCTTAACTTTGACAACATCCCCAACTATCAATACATTCTCGACGAATACAAAGGTCTTTATTACGACCCCGACAATAAATACACCGTAACCTACACTGTCGGTATGGTAGGTCTTATTTACAACACCACCATGGTTGAAGGCTCACCCCACAGCTGGGGCATTTTGTGGGACGAAAAGTATGAGGGCAAAATCCTTATGTTCAATAATCCCCGTGATGCTTTCGGTATCGCTCAGCTTTACTTAGGTCAAAGCATTAATAACTCCGACATAAAACAATGGGATGATGCAATAGCACTTCTCAAAGAGCAGAACCCCTTGGTTGCCTCCTATGTTATGGACGAGGTTTATAACAAAATGGAAAGCGGCGATGCGGCTCTCGCTCCGTATTATGCAGGGGATTTCCTTACAATGTACGATGTAAACCCCGACCTTGCCTTCGTTTACCCCAAAGAGGGCGTAAACTTCTTTGTAGATGCAATGTGTATTCCTAAAAATGCGGAAAACAAAGAGGCGGCGGAGCTTTACATAAACTTTATGTGCGAGGAAGAAATAGCCGTTGCTAACGCAAATTACATCTGCTATGCATCCCCTCATAAGCTTGTTTTAGAGTCCGATGATTACGACCTTAAGGGCAACCCGATTCTTTATCCCGAAAAAGAAAATATGCCCAAAACAGAGATGTTCGAGAATCTCGACTATGAAACACAGCAGTATATGACAACCCTTTGGAATGAGCTTAAAATCGAGGGTAACACAAACCTGGATGTATATATAGGTCTTTCGGTCACAGTTATGCTTGTTGTGGCATACTTAGTTTACAAATTCATAAAGAAAAAGGAACGCGAAGCGTATTATTAAAAAACAACCGCACTCAGGTGCGGTTGTTTTTTAATGCAAAATTCAGAATGCAAAATGCAAAATTTCGGGGCACTTCGTGCCGATATTGAAATGCAAAATGCAGAATGCAAAATGCAAAATTATCGGGGCTCACGCCGATTATAAAATAAAGTAAAAGTAACGCGAAGCCATACCTCTCTGGCGAAGAGAGGGGGACCGACGCGAAGTGTAACGGAGCGTTGGTGGAGAGTTCTAGCAGCGTAAGGTGCGTATAATAAAATCTTTTACCTTTTAATTTAATACACAATAAACCAACGGCAACGCGAAGCGGTGGTGGGTAGTTCTCTTGCGGTTTTTCTTCAGTAAAAGTTATGTGAAGCGATATACCTTCGGTGCGATATGTTAACACGCGATATATACTTTGTATGCGATATATTTTGCTGAAGCAAAATGTGATTAACAAAACCGATTGAGAAAAAATCTCAATCGGTTTTTTATTACCATCCCCTCATCACTTCAGGGTTTTGGAATATTTCATCAAGCTTTTTAATAAATGGCATTACATCGTTGAATGCGCCGATTCTGTGGTCAAACATAAGCGTTATGGGTAATACCTTCTTTGTGCCTATATCCACTTCGCCCTTATCATTTCTGAAAGCAAAGTCAACATCCTTAGCCTTACCCATTGCCATTAAAAATGTCTGGGGATATAAAAGAGGTGTATAGGTAACATTCCCGTTAAGACCGTCATACAAAACACCCCAGTTGGTAAGACAAACAGAGCCCTCGTTAAGCTCGTCCATAAAGAGCATTGAGCCGTCCTTGGGTGCAGGATGAAAAAGACCCTTCAGCTTTGCTACCTTGTGCTTACCCACATAACCCGTAACCGTCTGCGCCACCGTGGGTACCACGGCACCGCTGAGCATAAGCCCAACTGTTCTTTGGGTGATAACATCAAACATAACCTTATCCACATCGGTATTTTTTAACCTTTCAAGAAGCTCGTTAGTCTGTTCTGAAAGCTCCTTGAGGGTTTTGTTCTCAGTTTCCTTAACCTTAACGGGGAAGGTTTCGCCATTATCAAGCACCACGGGCATAGCCACATCAATATGCTTTTTCATAATAAGCGTACCGCAAGAGGAGGTTGTATTGAATTTAATATGCGCGTTAAGCTTAGGGGCTTCCTTAAGTCCCTCAACAAGCACCTTCATCATTATTGTATTAAATGAAATCGGATAACCGCAAGTCTCTTTAAAGCTCTGAAATTCATTCCAGAATTTTGTTATATCGGCCTCATAATTATAACCTGCAGTGGGTGCATTCTGTTGCGCCTTTGTCAGAATATACCCCGACACCCTGCCTTTAAGATTAAAGCGCTCTACCTTATCGCCTTTTTCGGGTCTGCCGAGAGCACCGTTAAGAAATTTTTTGATTCCCATATAACTATCCTTTGTTTTTATTTAGTTTCATCAATATAACATTATTTGTATAGTTTTGTCAAATATACAAAAATCCCGATTAAGCCTGTGACTTAATCGGGAATAATTTTTATTCAGCTTTCTTTTTTCCGGAGCCGAGCTTATTGAGTAATGATACCACAACAATTATAATACCGATTACCATAAAGATACCGACCATACCGGTTATGAACCAAAGAAGCGCTTCGGAAATATTGGCTGTTGTAAAACCGAGTGACAATGCATTGCCTGCCTCTTCTGCGGTCTGAGCCGCTGTCTCCGGTACAGCTTCTGATACAGTCTGAGTTAATGTCTCAGCTACTTCAGTAAGGTTTGCTGATAATATTTTATTTAAAAGAAATTTAAACATTTACTGCACCTCCATTATTTGGCAAGCCATTCAAGAGCAAACTTCAAAAGCACACCGCCGGCAATAACAGATGCTACCTGACCGGAAACGTTAACGCCTGTTGCGTGCATAAGAAGGAAGTTCTGGTTATCTGCTTCAAGACCTAATTTGTGAACAACACGGGATGACATGGGGAATGCAGAAATACCTGCGGCACCAATCATGGGGTTGAACTTTTTGCCTTCGGGAAGGAAGATGTTTAAGAACTTTGCGAAAAGAACGCCGCCTGCAGTATCAACAATAAATGCTACAAGACCGAGACCTAAAATCAAAGCAGTTTCCACTCTGAGGAAGGATGCTGCGTTCATATTTGCCGCAACCGTAATACCAAGGAGAATTGTTACAAGGTTTGCGAGAACCTTCTGAGCAGTTTCTGAAAGTGAGTCAAGAACACCGCATTCTCTGATAAGGTTACCGAACATAAGGAAGCCGATAAGAACTGCTGACTGAGGTGATACAACGCCTGCAATAACCGTAACAACAATGGGGAAGAGTATTCTTGTTCTCTTGGAAACGGATTTGCCCTCGTATTTCATACGGATCTTACGTTCTTTTTTAGTTGTAAGAAGCTTGATAACGGGGGGCTGAACAATGGGAACGAGCGCCATATACGAGTATGCCGCAACAATAATTGCGCCTATATATTCCGACCCTAATTCCGTTGCAACGAAAATTGATGTAGGACCGTCAGCGGCACCGATAATAGCAATGGAAGCTGCCTCGTTGAGCGGGAAGAAGAACGATGCAACAAATAATGTAAAGAATATACCGAACTGAGCAGCCGCACCGAAAATCATAAGCTTCGGGTTGGAAAGCACGGGACCGAAGTCAATCATGGCACCGATACCTATAAACAACAGCAACGGGAACAATTCGTTGGCAACACCTGCATCGTACAAAATCTTAATTGCACCATGTTCTGAAATAACACCCTCTGTAAGAGCAAGAGGTAAGTTTACAAGGATTGTACCGAAGCCCATGGGCAAAAGAAGCGTGGGCTCCATATCCTTCGCGATAGCAAGGTAAATGAGAACACCGCCGATTACCCACATTATGAGCATGGGTAAGGTATCGTGAAGAAAGCTCATTTCTGTAATCGCAGAAAAAATACCTTGTATTTTATCGCCGAACTCGTTTAAAAATCCTAAAATCTGATCCGACATTTTTCTCCTTCTTTCTTATAATTCATCCGTCCAAATTGTAAACCTCAAAGCCATTCTTGGTTGACAATGCCCTCGGGTTGTGATAACATCTTTTGGCGAGGTGAAAGGTTTTGAGTGATAAGGTCCGTTCTCATTCTTCAAAAAACAGAATAAAAGCTTGCGTACTCATATCACTTTTTACCGCAATAATTGCAGTTTGTTCATTTGTGAGTATCCCGTCCGCCGTGCCTTTTACCCTGCAGACTCTGGGCATTTTTTCCGCCCTGACTGTTTTAGGGGGTAAGCGCGGCACAATCTGTATAATCCTCTATATTTTCATAGGACTTGCAGGTGTGCCTGTTTTCTCGGGATTCGGCGGTGGTATAGGTCACCTTTCAGGGGCTACCGGCGGTTTTATAAGCGGTTTTATTCTTTGCGGCTTCTGTTATTGGATAATAACAAAAATCCTTGGTGAAAAAACCATTATCAAAGCCATCGGTTTGTTGGCGGGACTTTTACTGTGCTACACCTTCGGCACAATATGGTACACCGCAATTTATCTTAAAGCTTTCAGCCCCGGAGACTTTTCAGCCGCCGTTAAAATATGTGTTCTGCCGTTTATAATACCCGACCTTATAAAACTCGGTGCGGCTCTCATAATCGACAAAAAACTACCACAAACAATTAAATAGTTTAACATACTGTATTAAAATAAACAATAATGATTTTCATAGAAATCCCCTCTTAATACGAGGGGATTTTTGTTTATTTTACAATACCTTCAAGGAAATTGACTTCAGCAACATTGGTCTCTCTATCCACTCTGAAGGTTTTGATTTCGTGTTTGCCGATATCATACCAGAAGCCGTTATCAAAGAGCTTTGACATTACATAGCCTCTTGAGTTTTCGATACCCTTTGTTTCGTAAAGTCTTATAATAAGGTCGCCACTGCCGTCCTCGCAACGCTTAAGTGCGGTAACAACCACATTATCAAGGTTTGTATAGATGAAGCAATCCTTCTGAGCAAGAGTACCCTTGTGATAGCTTTCTGGCACTGTGACAATATTATTATTGAAAAGGTGTGCCTCTTTAACCACATCACTACTGTCAGCTTCACCCTCGTGAAGGTAAATACCGTAAGAGAATCTGTTAAGACCTTCGTCGGTAAAGTTGAAATCTGCCGCAGGTCTGTCGGAATAATGGTCTGCGAAAATAACATTTCTGAGGGCTGTGAGTCTTAACTCTGCACCGGGACAGTCGTAGCTGTATTTTGAGTCACTCATTACAGAAAGACCGACTCTCTTACCGTTTTTATTGACAGTAAGGTCTGCCCAGTTAAGAGCGGGCTCCTCCTCGCCGTTGCAGGGGCGTTTAATAAATCCGCAGGGAATTTCATAGGTTGAAATTTCTTTTTCGCCACCAACGGGGAAAGCAAACTTAAGCATTGTGAATTTTTCCTGCCACATAGCCTTACAATCCACACGCAAGGTTTTCTGACCCTTTGCAAGAATAAATTCCTGAGTAAGGTATGAGTCACCGAATTTGTGCTTTGTGCGGATTACGGAGCGAAGAGCGCCGTTTTCAACACGCTCAATACTAACGAGTTCCATAAGACCCTTTACTTCGTGGAATTTAAACACCATATGAGCCCATGTGTCTGTTTTATCGTCATTTATAACAGTGGGAATGGCAAGGAAATTATCCCCTGCGTACTCAACACCTGACTTTTTATCAACAAGGCTCTTTATATAGCCTGTTTCACAGTCAAGCTCAACTGTCATAAACTCATTTTCCATAAAGAAATTCTGTTCACCGCTTAACTCTTTTTCAGCTCTTGCATCACCGTCAAGCTCCAGCCAATAAGTAGCATAACCGAAAGGAGGAACTTTAGCCATAAACAAAGTATCAAGATGCTCATCATTTGAGCGTGATGAACGGATATTCTGGAAAAGAACATCGTTGCCGTCACTATCTGTAACCGCTTTTGAGGGATGGTATGTTCTTACGGGAAGCTCAACCGCATATGAATGGGGGTTAAACACAACAACGGGTCTGGGGAAACCGCTGTCCGCACCCGAATAGTGGCGTTCCTCAAAAACGGGGTCGCTTACACCGTCAATCCAGGTATCAATCTGACGGGAAATTCTGAGAACGGCATTATTATAGCTTTCCGATGCAATATTCATTGCATATCCCTGGGATTCCTTAACATCCTCATAGGCCTCCATAATGGAACAGCCGCACATAATATCGTGGAATTGGTTGAAGCAAACCTTCTGCCATGCCTTTTCAAACTCTTTTGTGGAAGGCTTTGCATCAGTAACGATTGATGCAAGAGTATCCCATTTTTCTGCGGCGGCAAGTACATTTTCAGCCTTTCTGTTAAGCGCTTTCACAAGTGATGTTGCGCTGTAACAACCGCTTGCGTGATGCTGTAATTCATCACTCCATGAGGGAAGGTCAAGAAACTCATTAAGTATATCTTCAAAATATCCGTCGGGTGAAGCAAACTCAAGGTCATTATAGCCTTCTCTTTCAAGATTATCTCTGAGATATTCTATATCGCCCTTTGTAGGACCGCCGCCGTGGTTACCCACGCCGTAGAAGAGCATTAAGCCGTAGTCCGCTTTTTCGGCACGCTCATTTGTCTCGTCAATGCGTCTGTTAAGAGCTTCAACACCGTTTGCAGCATATCCGTCGGGGATATGATATGTTAAAACTCGGCTGCCGTCGGCACTGTCCCACCAGAAAAGATTCTCGGGAATTTCGCTGTTTTCGTGCATACCGGGTCTCTGGAACACATAGAAGTCCATACCGCCCCGGCGAAGCAGCTGGGGTAACATGGCATTGTGACCGAAGGAGTCAACATTATAGCCTGTTTTGCAGGTAATACCGAATTTTTCGTAGTAGTAAAGCTGGCTGTAAAGAGCCTGACGGGCATAGCTCTCACCCGAGGGCATATTGCAGTCGGGCTGTACCCACCAACCGCCTACGGGCACCCATCTGCCTTTTTTAACCATAACTCGGATTTCTTCAAACATCTGAGGGTCAATTTCTTCAACCCATTTATAGTATGCCGCAGATGAGCATGTAAAAACAAAATCGTTATATTCTTTCAATCTGTCAAGGGCGCTTCTGAATGTCTGGAGAACTTCTGCGCAACCCTCCTGCCATTTCCATAACCAGATGGGGTCAAGGTGGGCATTACCTATAAGTTTAATTGTTTTATCCATTAGTTTTTACCCTCCTCAATAAATCTGAAATATCTGCCTAACCAATAAGCAAAGGTGTAGGGATAACAGCTTTCAACACAGAAAACACCGCCGCTGTCTTCGTTTTTGTATTCAAGGGGGTCTCTGTCATATTTTGCAATAAATCTTTCGTCATTGGGAAGAAGAGCCGATGTTGACGGATAGCCGCCCTTATAGACTCTCTTGGGATAATCACGGCGCATATCAAGTGACACATTGGACGCAAGACGGGAAACGCCGAAACGGTAGAACCAGGTTTTTATGCGCTCCGCATCGGGCTTTGCATTGTCCGGGTCACTTAAGAAATAGGGGAAATCATAACCGGGATTGTACTCGGGAGCGAGTGAACCGCGCCATGTTCTGAAAGCAGTTCTGAATTTCTCTTTAAGAGCTTCATCGGGTTCAAGTGTTATGAGACCCCAGAGGGAAAGCACCGCTAACATATGGTCGCCGTACATAATATCCTCACGGAAGTCTATACCGCCCTGAACGCAAACCTGATTGAAGCGGTCGTAATGCTTGACGGTAAGGTCTGCATAACCCTTTTCGATAAGCTCATCGTAGGTTTTCTGCCAGATACCCTTTTCGCCTGTTAAATGCATTGTAACGCGCAAATACATAAGCATCTGACCTGCATTAAGACAGGCATCAGCCCAACCCATGGGTGTGTTGAAGTATTCCAGATTCCATTTCGCCCAGGTTGTGTAACCGCCGTGAGCCTCACGCAAGGCGAAATTATTTTTAATCATATGAGTTGTTGTATTGATTGCCGCAGTTTTTAAGAGCTCGTCGTACTCGGGGTCTTCTCTGCCAAGAAACTCATGAGCAACAAGAAGATGCATATAGTGGTGGGTGATTTCATCACTGCTTGTGTCACCCTTATATGTAATATCCGTATCCTCGTAGCCGTCGCAGGTGTAAAGCTTGCGGAGTCTTTCGGGAATGGGTGCATCCGCTTTGACCTCGACGCCCACAACCTTAAGATTTCTTGCATCGGTTGTGTTAAGACAAACTGCAGTAGCACCGTTTTTCTTGTAGAACAAGCCGTCATCCGGAACGGGCTCATCCTTGGTAAGATAGGTTCTTGCAACAAAGCCGTCGCCCCTGCCCGTAACATACATAAGCATAAGTGTTGCTTCGCTGGCTCTCATTGCAACGCGTCTTGCCTCGATTGTTTCGTCGGCAAAATCGCCAAGATCTCTTTTAAGAGTAGCATAACGGAAAATCTCACCCATTGCGTAAGCGGCTGAGAAGCTGCCGTCGTTATCAGAGTGTCCGTAGGGCAATGCAGATTTAAGGTTACCCGCCTCGGAAAGTTTTTTCTGACTTACCATACCGTGACGGTCAACGTAAGTAAGAGTTTCCTTAAGAAGTCTGTCCGCCTTATCCTGCATTGACATAAGCACCATATCAATGTGAGTTGCACCGTTATCTGTAAGCACCCACACACCGTCCTTATTATCGGACACAAGTGAGCTTACGTTATTGTCAAGAAGGTCGCGGCGCGCAGCAAAATGCATAACAATATCCGTAAGACCTTCTGCGTTGGGATTGTAGCGTGTTACACCGCCCTTGCCGCCGTACCACATAACGCCGTTATCGGTTTCGCAAAAACAAGTGTAATCCTTTTTACGAAGGGGTAAGGGATATTTAAAATCAGAAAGATCGGGTTTCTGAGGTCTGACTTCTAAAAGTGACTTCGGCACTTCTATGTCATATTTTTTAAAGTGGCTTATAACCCTTGTTAACTGAGGGTATAATTTTATTGCCTCTGCCATAGAACTACTCCTTTTTCAATACAAAATTTTACATCTTAAATTTTACCAAAAAGGAGCTGAAAGTTCAATACAAAACCGCAATATATATGTAATATTTTTTATAAGAAAATAAAAAATAAAGTTTTTTTGAAATATATATTGGAATATATGGAAGATAGTGATATAATGCTTGTGGCTTTTATGTGAGCCGCAAGAAAAAATAAAGGTTGAGAAGGTCTTGCAAACCGGCAAGACGCTGCTTCTTCCATCTTTATGTTCTTATAATTTTTCGAAAAAATATCAAATGGCTGAGAAGGTTTTGCAAACCGGTAAGACGCTGCTTCCGCCAGAAAGGAAAATGACCATGAACACTAACGCTTTTGAAAAACACGAATCCGAGGTACGCTCATACTGCCGTAATTTCCCCGCAGTTTTCACCAAAGCAAAAAACTCCTTTATCTATGCCGAGGACGGCAAAGAATATATCGACTTTTTTTGCGGTGCGGGTGCCCTTAACTACGGCCACAACAACGACTATATCAAAGAACAGATTATTAAATATCTTGAAAGTGACGGTATTATCCACGCTCTTGATATGTTCACATCCGCCAAAAGAGATTTTATTGAATTTTTCTACGATAATATTCTGGAGCCCCGCGGTTTTGATTATAAAATTCAATTCCCCGGTCCCACAGGTACAAACGCGGTAGAGGCCGCCCTGAAGCTCGCCCGTAAGGTTAAAAAGAGAAATAATATTTTTGCCTTTATGGGTGCTTTCCACGGTATGACATTGGGCTCACTCTCAATGACCACCGACCGTGATTCCCGCGAAGGTGCAGGGGTTGTGCTCACTGATGTTACCCATATCCCCGCCCCCTATATGTTCCCCGATTTTGATGTTTTAAGCTATATGCAGACCCTTATTGATGACGACCATTCGGGTGTTTCAAAGCCTGCGGCGGTTTTCATCGAGCCCGTTCAGGCTGACGGCGGTATTCACGTCTTCAGCAAGGAATTTTTACAGGGTCTCCGTGATTTCTGTACACGCAACGACATTCTTCTTGTTTGTGATGATATCCAGGTAGGCTCTGCGAGAACAGGCTACTATTTCTCATTTGAACGCGCAGGAATAACCCCCGATATCGTTACTCTCTCAAAATCAATCGGCGGTTACGGTATGCCCTTTGCTCTCGTTCTTTTCAAGCCCGAGCTTGATGTGTGGAAGCCCGGCGAACATAACGGTACCTTCCGCGGAAGTCAGCTTTCAATGGTTGCCGCAAAAGCAGGTCTTGAAATTATGCTCAACGAAAAGGTTGAAGAAAAGGTTCAGCGCCGGAGTGCAATAATCGAAGAATACCTCAGCAAGGTCAACGGACTTCACGAGGGCTTTGAAGTAAGAGGTATCGGCTTTATGTGGGGCGTTGACTGTAACAGGGTTAAGCCCGACGCAGTTTCAAAAGCCATCGTCAGAGAATGCTTTGAAAACGGTCTTATTGTTGAAAGAGCAGGCAGAAACAACGATGTTGTTAAGCTTATGCCCTGCCTCTTAGCAGACGACGAAACCCTTATAAAGGGTCTTGAGATTTTTGTAAATGCTACAAAGAAGGTAATTGATACACTTTAATATCACGTGAAAAGAGTTGCCCGCGGGGTAACTCTTTTTTAATGCAAAATTATGGGGAAACTTCGTTTCCAATTATAAATCAAGTTGCAGTAATGCGAAGCTTTAACATCCCTGTGCGTAAGCATAGGGAGGGGGACCGTTCTTGGAAAAAACCGTTGTTTCTTTTAATTTTTCCACGGGCGATAAACTTTTCTTTTTGATAAAGTTCGGGCGGAATGGTGGTGGGTAGTTTAGGTTGCGGTTTGTCTTTTGTTGGTAAGAACGATACACTCCCGAGAGTAAGCTGAGTAATCATGTACCTAAACAACCAACTGAAAGGATGCATTTTATCTCAGCGGTACGCATAGATGCGTACCTTACTGTTGCTCTATCCAACCGAAGAATAACAGTAAGAGAACTACCCACCACCAAAAGCAGAGCTTTTGGTCCCCCTCCCTTTTTTGCTTCGCAAAAATGGGATGATAAAGCTTCGCGTTACAACTACTTTATTTATAATTCGGCGTAGCCCCGAAATTTTGCATTTTGCATCCTGCATTTTGCATTTCAATATCGGCACGAAGTGCCTATTTAATTACGCATTACGCATTACGAATTACGCATTACGAATTAAAATCGGCTTCGCCCCGAAACTCCTCACTCCTAACTCCTAACTAAAAACAACCGCACCTGAGTGCGGTTGTTTTTATCATTCTAATTCAATTCTCTCGTAAACTATACCCTCGCGCTCGTGGGTGAAGGTTATGTGTAAGGCATTTCCGTCAGCAGCAATTGCAGGGTAACTGAACTCGTGGTCACCCGTGGTGCTTTCGCATTTAAAAATTTCCTCAAAGGTTTCGCCGTTATCGGTGGATTCAAGGAGTACCAGAGGTGCTCTGTCACCCCAATCCCCAGTTGTGGGATTCATAACAAGGTACACATTGCCGTTGGGAAGTCGGTCAAGGTCTATACCGCTGTTGGGATTGAGCAAAGGGGTTTCGTAAGCCTTGCACCAGGTTTTACCCTTATCCTTACTGTCGCTCCTATAAATGTGTCCCTCATTTGTTCTTACAAGCATATGAAGTCCGCCGTTGTCATCCTCCCAGAGGGTGGGCTGAATCATACCCACTGTTTTAAGATTCTTTTTAGGTCTTAAAACAAAGTTAGAATGTTCAAAGGTGATGCCGTCATCGTGGGAAATATCAACAAAGCATTTCCAGTTTCTTGTTACGGTTTCCTTTGAAGCGGGGGCAACTACCACACCGTTTTTAAGGCGGATTGCCTTGTTTTTAACGGGCCCTCTGCCACCGTCAGTATCACCGGGCACAAGTATTTCGGGTTTTGAGAAGCTCTTTCCCCCGTCCTTTGAAACGCAGTAATATGTAACCCATTTGGGAATAGGCTTGCCGTATTTGAAATAAAGTATAATTTCTCCGTTTTCTCTCTTGAATAAAACGGGGTTCCAATGGGGGAGTGCCTCACCGTCAACGGCAATACTGTAAGGCTCAGCCCATTTCTCATTATCTCTTATACTGACCCATATTTTAACATCATCATTACCCTCGGCACTGCCGCCGAACCAAGCCGCCATTACTTTACCGTCATCCAAAGGCAACACGGTTGATGCGTGACAGGAATTTGTCACGGTTTTAGGGGGATAAATGAATTCTTTAAGGCTGCTTTTTATTTTCATATTTTTCTCCTTCTATCCAAGTGTTGTTCTATTTAAGTGAAGAATAACAGAAAGAGAACTACCCACCACCGCTTCGCGGTATGTTGCTTTCTCTAACTGAAGAATAGCGGATAGAGAACTACCCACCACCGCTTCGCGGTATGTTGCTTTCTCTAACTGAAGAATAGCGGATAGAGAACTACCCACCACCACACCTACGCTTTGCTTCGGTGCGGTCCCCCTCCCTTTTTTGCTTCGCAAAAATGGGATGATAGGACCTCCCACCATCGCGAGCGATGGTCCCCCCTCCTCCTGAAGCAGGAGGGCGAGGCTTCGCGTTACTTTTACTTTATTTTACAATCGGCGTAAGCCCCGATAATTTTGCATTTTCCATTCTGCATTCTGCATTTTATTAATAACCGCTTCCCTGCTCAGACTTAGCAATGGATACAATTCTGCTTGTGCCCAGTCTTTCGGCTCCGAGAGAGAGGAATTTTTCTGCATCGTCAAGGGATTTTATACCCCCTGCAGCTTTCATCTTAACATTTTCACCTATATTTTCAGAGAAAAGCTTTATATCCTCAAAGGTCGCGCCGCCTGTGGAAAAGCCTGTTGAGGTTTTAATGAAATCTGCACCTGCATCCGTTACTATTTCGCACATTTTGATTTTTTCCTCATCCGTAAGAAGGCAGGTTTCAATAATAACCTTAAGGATTTTGCCGTCGCAGGCATTTTTGATTTCTTTTATTTCTTCTGAAATAAGGTCATATCTTTTATCCTTGAGCCAACCGATATTTATAACCATATCAATTTCGTCCGCGCCGTTTTTCACAGCATCCGCAGCTTCAAAAACCTTGCAGGCAGTTGTGTTGTAGCCGTTGGGGAAACCTATAACAGTACATATTTTAAGCTTACCCTCACAATAATCTGTACATTCCTTGACATATGAGGGGGGAATACAAACACTTGCTGTGTTGAATTTTATACCATCGTCACAAATTGCTTTTATTTGTTCCCAGGTTGACTCCTGCTTTAACAAAGTGTGGTCAACGTGGGTAAGTATCTGTTTTAACTCCATTTATATCGCCTCCGACGGATATTGTAGCATTTTTATCTAAAAAGGTAAACAGTATTATTAAAATATCATATTATTTAATAATTGATTTACCGCTTTTCTTGTGGTATGATTTAATATGTATATTTATGTAATTAAAAACACAAAGGTGATTATTGTGAAAAATTTACTTGTTATCTTCGGCGGCTGCTCAAGCGAATATCCCGTTTCATTGCGTTCTTCTGCATCCGTACTCAGGAATATTGACTCCTCAAAATATAATGTTATTACTTTAGGTATTACCCGTCAGGGTGAATGGTATCTTTACACAGGCGATATTGATTCAATCGAAAATGACACCTGGTGCAGGGATGACCTTACAACTCCCGCGGTACTCTCCCCCGATAAAAAAGACAAGGCACTTATTGTTCTCAACGATATGGGTGCTTACGAAAAAATCGGAATTGATGTTATCTTCCCCGTACTTCACGGCAAAAACGGCGAGGACGGTACAATCCAGGGCATCTTTGAGCTCGCAGGTATTCCCTATGTGGGTTGCGGTCTTCTTGCAAGCGGTATGTGTATGGATAAAGCCGTTACAAACACCCTTGCAGATGCGGCAGGTATCGACGGTGCAAAATGGGCTGCATTCACCGAAGCAGAGTATAAATCGGGCAGTGTTAATCTCCATGAAATTGAAACCAAATTAGGATATCCCATTTTCGTTAAGCCCGCAAATGCAGGTTCATCCGTGGGTATCACAAAGGCCCATAATCATCAGGAGCTTCTTGCCGCCCTTGATGTAGCCTTCGAAAACGACTACAAGGCAGTTCTTGAAGAAACTCTTGTGGGCAGAGAAATTGAATGTGCGGTTATGGGCAACGAAAGCCCCGTTGCTTCCTGCATCGGTGAAATTTTACCCACCGCCGAGTTCTATGATTTCGACGCTAAATATGTTGACAACTCAACAGGTCTCGCAATCCCTGCCGATTTACCCGCAGAAACAAGCGAAAAAGTTCGTGCCGCCGCAGTAAATGCATATCTTACTATGGGTTGCCGAGGACTTTCACGAGTTGACTTCTTCCTTTGTAATGACGGCAGAATCTGCCTTAATGAAATCAACACTCTCCCCGGATTCACATCAATCTCAATGTTCCCCAAGCTTTTCGGTCAGGTAGGTATTCCTTATTCTGAACTCATTGATAAACTTATTGAATATGCTGAGGAATGTGCCCGATGAGAATGGTTGAAATCGAGTTCGTAAGCGAACAACAATACCACGACGACCGCGAAAGCAGTAAGCTTAAGGCTAAAGGTACTCTGGAAGAGATTGATGGTATTAAAGTCATCACTTACACAGAGCCCGACGAGGAATTGGGCAAAAGTGAAACGGTTATCGAGGTAATAAATAATAATTTTATCAGAATGACCCGAAAGGGGCTTTATCAGGCAGTCTTTCTTATTGAAGAAGGTAAAACCCATCCCTGTATCTACAAAACACCCTTTGGTGAAATGAATATGGATATTGTTGCCAAAAGGGTAAACGCCCGTATTCCTGACTGTTCAGGTAAAATTCTCCTTTGCTATAACATTGAAAGCAACGGGGAAATAATTGGTGAAAACAATCTGTTAATGAAAATAAATGAAATATAAAAAGGTGTTTATATGTCAAAATTAGTAAAACTTGCTGAAGAACAAATTATAAATGCGGTTACGGCGGCAATTAAAGAGAATATCGCCGACGGTACATTTATTGAAGCGGACATTCCCGCCTTCAAAACCGAAATTCCCGCAGACAGAAAAAACGGTGACTACTCCGCAAACGCTGCTTTCATGCTTTCCAAAGCACTCAGAATGCCCCCGAGAAAAATCGCCGAATGTATTCTTGAAAAAATCAACCTTGACGGCACTTACTTTGAAAAATGTGAGGTTGCAGGTCCCGGTTTCATAAACTTTTTCTTAAAATCCGACTTCTACGCAGATATCCTTCTTGATGTTGACGCTCTCGGTGATAACTACGGCAGAAGTGATTTCGGCAACGGCAAAAAAATCAACGTTGAGTTTGTTTCCGCAAACCCCACGGGACCCATGCATATGGGTAATGCCCGTGGCGGTGCTCTGGGTGACTGCCTTGCGGCGGTACTTGATTGGGCAGGCTACACGGTTGAAAGAGAATTCTATGTAAACGATGCAGGTAACCAGATTGACAAATTCGGTCTTTCACTTTCCGTTCGTTATCAGCAGATTCTCAAGGGTGAAGACTTTATAGAGCTTCCCGAGGACAGCTATCACGGTGACGATATCAGAGTACTTGCCCGGAGCTATATTGATGAAAACGGCGACAAGCTTCTTGAAGTCAGCGAGGAGGAAAGAAGAAAAGCCCTGGTTGAATACGGTCTTCCTAAAAATATTGCAAAAATGAAAGCAGCAATGGAAAAATACCGTATTGATTATAACACCTGGTTCTCCGAGCTTTCACTTCACAACGGCGGTGAGCTTCAGGAAACCATCGAAATCCTTAAGAAAAACGGCTATACCTACGAAAAAGAGGGTGCCTTGTGGTACAAGAACATTGAGGTTATGACCAACATCCTCAAAAGAGAAGGAAAATCTCAGGAGGATATTGACAAGCTCGAGCTCAAAGACGATGTTCTCATCCGTCAGAACGGCAACCCCACATACTTCGCCGCAGACATTGCCTACCACAGAAACAAGCTGGAAAAACGCGGCTTTGATACCGCTATTGATGTATGGGGCGCCGACCACCACGGTCATGTTGCCCGTATGAAAGGCGCAATGGAAGCCGTAGGCATTGACGGCAACAGACTTGATGTTGTGCTTATGCAGCTTGTAAACCTTATGAAGGACGGCAAGCCCGTTAAAATGTCAAAGAGAACTGGTAAGGCAATCACTCTTGTTGACCTTCTTGACGAGGTTCCCATTGATGCGGTTCGTTTCCTCTTTAATATGAGAGAAGCAGGCTCTGCAATGGATTTTGACCTTGACCTTGCAGTTGAGCAGTCCAACCAGAACCCCGTTTATTACTGCCAGTATGCACACGCAAGAATCTGCAGTATTCTCAAAAAGCTTCAGTCCGAGGGTGTAAGCATCAGAAAGCCCGAAAAGGCTGAGCTTGAAAAGCTTTGCAGTGAAGAAGAAAAGGACCTTATTTCCCACCTTGCTTCTTTGACGGGTGTAATCGTAAATGCCGCAAACACCTATGACCCTGCAAAAATCACCCACTACGCGACTGACCTTGCTACAAAATTCCACCGCTTCTATAACGCACAGAGAGTTATGGTTGACGATGAAGCTCTTATGCAGTCAAGAATTTTCCTTTGCGTATGTGTTAAGAACACTATGAAAAACATTCTTTCAATGCTTAAAATCAACGCTCCCGAAAGCATGTAAAAAAGACTTTGACCCTGTTGAACAAAAAAGTTTCAACAGGGTCAATTATTTATTATTTAATAAATATGGGATTTGTCCAGGCCTTTCTGCCCTCCTTGTCAACCACTGTTGCGCGGACATATTCCCAGTCATTTTTCATACAAAATTCTGCTTTTTCGAGAGGCCCGCCTTCTGCAGTTATCTTCTTTGACGGGTGCTTGTCGCATTGGAAAATAATTTTTTCGCACTCGCTCACTTCAATATGAACGGTATTTTCATCATCCACATAAAAATCCTTTATGACAGGACCGCAGGAAGAATAAAAAGCGCCGTTTTCCAATGCTTCAAGAATAGCCTTTACATTGTTTTCGGAGTTTACCATAACCCAGCCGTTACAGTGCTGATACATGGGGTGTCCGTCATCGGTTGCAACTCCGAAAATTTTAATACCCATACCCAGAAGCTCATCCCAATAGCTGCCGTTATCCGTATCCATTTCATCCTCGATAGCGCATCCGCTGTTCCACACCTCGAAGGCGAAATTGCCCTTCAGTTTATCAAAATACCTTGTGGGAGTTGAGCTCCACTGAGGGTGACAATAAATTGTAAGATTATTCTTTTCGTGGGCTTCATCAAGATATTTCTGGAATTCTTCCTGAGTTTTTGCTGTTCCGCTCGTAAGCTTCTCGTCCTGGGAATAGCCGTTTGTTTCATCATCAGGACCTATAAAAACCTGGTGATATGTTCTGAAGCCGTTATCTCTTACAAAGGTGTTATCAAACTCCATACCGGGAATGATGGTAATATCCGTATCCTCGGCAAAGTTTTTGTAATTGTAAATTCTGTGGTCGGTAAGAGCAAGAAAATCGTAATTATTCTGCTTATGAAGCCTTATAACTTCAGCAGGGTCTCCTTCTCCGTCGGAACGGGTGGTGTGACAATGAAGCCCGCCCTTAAGCATGGTTTTCTGATTTATAAAAGCCTCTTGTCGTTTCATTTTTATCACCTTATTCTTCAGAAATTGTATTTTTCCTTTCTACAATCCAGGCATTGGGAAGATATCTGCCCGTGGGCATATCCGTTGAAGGTTCATTAATAATTTTGCCGTCGTAGGCAATAACTGAGGACGAACCGCCGTCACAAGCCCCTGCGGTAACTGCGCCGTACTGCAAAAGCACATCCGCGCAATCCTCCATGGTAGCTCCCAGAGAATAGCCAACCTGCCTGCCGTCTGCCACAAGGAACAAAACTACTCCGTTTTTACATTGACCCACTACCGTTCTCGGCTGTAAGCCCCAACCTGCAGAATCGTTTACAACCTTCTCTCCGTTTATAATGAGTGTGGGATGGTACTGCATACCGTCGCGGATATCATACGCTTCCCAATCGCTCATTCCGCCTACAACAAGGCGGTTTTCATCATCAAAACCGATTAAAGTATAATTCGAGTTATAATTACCCCAGTATTCACCCGAGGAAACACACTGGCCCGTAACCTCGCCCCCGAGACTTACGCCGCCTTTATCAACAAAGCCCGAGGCATTGATGCCCACTATACCGTTGGCTTTTTCCAGATAATCACAAATAAATTCCCCGCGGGAATTTTTGTAATCGGTGGTAGGCAGCTTGACTCTTGAGGGGTCATCAATAAGCACAAGCTTACCCACGAAGGTTTCCTTTTTAACCTCGAGGATAACTATGTTTTCTTCTTTATCGTTAACGAAGACCGTATTACCGAATTTATCGGGCTCACCCACCGTGAGATTTTCCTGACCCAATATATCCGCACTCTGGTTGCCGTATATATCCGTAACAGAAACGTCCTTTACATCCACCTGCTTCGACATTACTTCGTCAATTAATCTGTCGGGGAAAAATGCCGTAGCAAGCCATTTATGTTGGTCGGTGGTCATAGCCGTTTCTATCCAGATGTTACGCCACTTTACTACAACAGGAATGTTCCCGTAAACCACGGTAACATAGCCCACAACGCTTAAAAAAACCGCAACCGCAAGCAGTAAAATGGGTATGGACCATAATCTTTTGGGTTTTTCGCCTTTTTTCCTGAGCTGCTCCTCAGTAGGTGGCGGAGGTGCCGCCTTTTTGTCTTTTGGTTTTTTGTTCTTTTCTTTAGGCTTATATTTGCTGACTTCGCTTATTCCGTCTGCCCAATGTTCAAGGTCAACAATTTCTTCTTCACTGATTTCAACCACAAAAAGCACCTCCTTCATTTTTCCCGATTATAACATAAACTGACGGTAAATTCTACAATTCACCGTCAATTTACAAAAATTTAATTTATTTATTATCAATATATCTGCAAGCCACAAGTGCCGCAACTGCTCCGTCCGCTGAGGCAGTTGTTATCTGACGGATACTCTTCTGACGGCAGTCACCTGCAACAAAAACGCCTTCGGTTTTTGTAACGCAGCTTTCATCCGAATCAAAATATCCGTTTTTATCAAGGGCTGCAAACTCCGAAAAGGCGGAGTTTTTGGGTTCAAGACCGATGGCAACAAAAAGACCGTCAAGGTCAATTTCCTGCTGACCGGAAACAGTATTGAGAACAACGCCTGTAAGCTCGCTGTCACCCTTAAGCTCAGCGACGGTTGCTTCCAGAATAAACTCCACATTCTCCTTCTTTGAAAGAATGTCAACAAGCTTCTGCTCACCTGTAAGGAACGCAAGATTCTGGAAAACATACACTTTCTCGCACAAATCCGAGAGAAGAACAGCCTCCTGCAAGGCGGAGTTGCCACCGCCTACAACACCTACGGTTTTATCCTTAAAAAACGCACCGTCACAAACAGCGCAGTATGATACACCGTTTCCGACAAATTCATTTTCTTTTGGAAGACCCAACTGCCGGTGATGTACACCAACTGCAATAATAACCGCTGATGCTTCAAATTTCTTGTTATCGGCAAAAACGAGCTTCCTCGAGCCCTCGTCAACTATACCCGTTACCTTTTCCATCTCAACCTCAGCACCCATGCTGAGCACCTGGTCAAGAAGCTTGTCGGCAAATTCATTACCGCTCATCTCGGGGATGCCGGGATAATTTTCAATTTTAGGTGAGAAAGTAACCTGTCCGCCAAAGGTTGACTGTTCGATTACAAGAACGCTTTTTGATGCACGCAGAGCATAAAGTGCCGCAGTAAGTCCCGCAGGACCCGCACCTATAACAATAATATCATACATATATATTCACTCCTATCAAAAGGTGGAAATCTGATTTTAATGCGTAATGCGTAATTCGCAATTCGTAATTAAAGGGGCAAGCCGATTATAAATGCTGACGCAGTCCCGAAACTCCTCACCCCTAACTCCTGATTCCTCATTCCTCATTCAAAAATTACCGCCCGGAAGGACGGTAATTTTTAATTAATTAAAGAGATTCAATAAACGCTTTAACTGCGGGAAGGTCAGCAATCTTTTCGTAGGAGTCGCCCTTCTGAATTACGAGTGTGGGTGCCTGCTTGAGCTCAAGAGCAGTTGCGAACTCTCTGTTTTCCTCAACGAAAAGCTTTTCGTAAGCAATACCCTTCTTATCAAGAAGCTGAGCAGCTATTTTACATTTGGGACAGGTCTTTGTTGCAAAGAGGATGAATTTTGCATCAGCATCAACTGTAACTTCCTCTTTGTGGTCGCAACAAGCGCAGTGAGCATGGTCAACTGTTCTGTTTTCCTTTGCAAGATGTGAATTAGCAACATCATAAACGCGTCTGTCTTTAAATTCCTGGGCTTTACCGTCGTTGAAGTTCTGAACAGGACGATAGTAACCTGTAATACGGCTGTAAACCTCTGTTGTGTTTTCACATTCGGGGCAGGTATAAACCTCACCGTTAATATAACCGTGGTTGCTGCATACTGAGTATGTGGGTGAAATTGAATAGTAAGGAAGCTTGTAGTTTGCTGCAATCTTTCTTACGATGTCAGCCGCTGCTTTCCAATCGGGAAGCTTTTCACCGAGGAACGCATGGAATACAGTACCTGATGTATAAAGGGTATGAAGCTCATCCTGTGCATCAAGTGCTTCAAAGATATCTGCTGTGTAACCAACAGGAAGGTGTGATGAGTTGGTGTAGTAGGGTGTGCCGTTTTCATTAGCCTGGATAATAGCAGGATAGTGCTTTTTATCGTGCATTGCGAAACGGTAGGTTGTGGATTCTGCAGGAGTTGCCTCAAGGTTGTAAAGGTCGCCGTAGAGCTCCTGATAATCTGAAAGTCTTTCTCTCATATGATTAAGAACATCTTTCGCGAAAGCCTGAGTTTCCTTGTGAGTCATATCCTTGCGGAGCCACTTTGCATTAAGACCAACCTCGTTCATACCGATGAGACCGATAGTTGAGAAGTGGTTTGTGAATGTGCCGAGGTATCTCTTTGTATAGGGATAAAGACCTTCATCAAGAAGCTTTGTGATGATATCTCTCTTAACCTTGAGTGAACGGGCAGCGATATCCATAAGCTTATCAAGGCGTTTGTAGAATTCCTCTGCTGTTTCGGAAAGGTAAGCAATTCTGGGAAGGTTAATGGTAACAACACCGATTGAACCTGTGCTTTCACCGCTACCGAAGAAGCCGCCGCTCTTTTTACGGAGCTCACGAAGGTCAAGACGAAGTCTGCAGCACATTGAACGGACATCGCTGGGCTCCATATCGGAGTTTACATAGTTTGAGAAATAGGGTGTACCGTATTTTGCGGTCATTTCAAAGAGAAGCTTGTTGTTCTCTGTTTCAGACCAGTCAAAGTCGCTTGTAATTGAGTATGTGGGAATGGGATACTGGAGGCCTCTGCCGTGAGCATCGCCCTCAATCATAATTTCGATGAAGGCTTTGTTGACCATATCCATTTCTTTCTTACAATCGCCGTAAGTGAAATCCATTTCCTTACCGCCTACAATAGCGGGCATATCCTTAAGGTCAGCAGGAACTGTCCAGTCAAGAGTAATGTTTGAGAAGGGTGCCTGAGTACCCCAGCGAGAAGGTGTATTTACACCGAAAATGAAGGATTCAAGGCATTTCTTAACCTGCTTGTAATCAAGGTTATCAACTCTTACGAAGGGTGCAAGGTATGTGTCAAAGGATGAGAAAGCCTGAGCACCCGCCCATTCGTTCTGCATAATACCGAGGAAGTTTACCATCTGGTTGCAAAGAGTTGCAAGGTGGCTTGCGGGTGCAGAGGTAATCTTACCGGGAACACCGCCGAGACCTTCCTGAATAAGCTGTTTTAATGACCAACCTGCACAGTAACCTGTAAGCATTGAAAGGTCATGAATATGAATATCTGCGTTACGGTGAGCGTTGGCGATTTCTTCGTCGTAAACCTCAGAAAGCCAATAGTTAGCAGTAATTGCACCTGAGTTTGAATGAATAAGACCACCTACAGTATATGTAACTGTGGAATTTTCTTTTACACGCCAGTCAGTAACCTTAACATAGCTGTCAACAAGCTCCTTATAGTCAAGGATTGTTGATTTCATATTACGGATTTTTTCACGCTGTTTTCTGTAAAGGATGTAGGATTTTGCAACATCTGCATAGCCTGCCTGTACGAGAACTGACTCAACACTGTCCTGAACATCTTCAACAGCAACAAGATTGTTGCTGATTTTGGGCTCAAAGTTTGCTGTAACCTTGAGAGCAAGGAAGTCGATGATATTGTCGTTGTACTGTTTGTTGCATGCTTCAAAAGCCTGTTTGATTGCTATGGCGATTTTTTCAATGTTAAAATCTGCAATTTTGCCGTCACGTTTAATTACCTGATACATAACTTCTCCTTCTTTCTTTTAGTATATCTGCATTTTATTAACCTGTGATTTACCGCAAGGCATAATCCCCCGCCTTGACGGTGACCGGTACTGATAATAACAGATATATAAGCCTTTGTCAATACCAAAACCACAATATCTTGTGTTTATTTTTCAGAATTTTTTCAACCGAACACAACATATTGTTTGATTTTCGTTAAAATGTAGTAAATATGCATATATATCCGTCTCTTGTTTTGTGTATTTTTCCATTTTTGGTTGTGTTCAACTTTCTCAGCACCACAACATCTTGTGTTTTGTACCACTATATATTGTGGTATAAAAAGGGAACACCCTGTTTCATACAACAAGATGTTCCGTAACATTTATTATATCATCATATATAACTATGTCTGCTTTTTTATCAACCGGTGTGGGTGACATGTTTATAAGAGCAACCGTTTCACCTCTGAAATACCTTATAAATGATGCGGCAGGATAAACCGCCAGGGATGTACCGATTATTATAAGTAAATCCGCCTCTTTTATGGCTTTCACGGCACCCGTCACGGTGTCATCGTCAAGCCCTTCCTCATAAAGAACAACATCGGGTTTTATAATTCCGCCACATTTTGTGCATTTGGGGATTCCTATACTTTTATAAACATAGCCGGCCTCATAAAACGCACCGCAATTCAAGCAAAAATTCCGATGCACACTGCCGTGAAGCTCAAAAACCCCGGTACTTCCCGCCGCAGAGTGAAGCCCGTCTATATTCTGGGTAACCACACTCACCTTTTTACCCTGCTTTTCCAGCTGAGCGAAATACAAATGAGCTTTGTTGGGCTCAGCCTCAGGGTACATCATTTTTGATTTGTAAAACTCATAAAATAATTCAGTATGCTTCACGAAAAAAGTATGGGAAATTATTTCTTCGGGAGGATATCCGCTTTTGTCTTTTTCATTATATAACCCGTCCGCAGAGCGAAAATCGGGAATACCTGACGGGCAACTGATACCGGCACCCGTAAACACGCAGATTTTCTCCGCCCTTTTTATTGCCTCACGTAACTTATCCACACTCATTTTTACATACCTCTTAACTCGGCATTGGGAATGAATTTCTGAGCGCGTCTGAGCATTTCACGCATTTCATCCCTGGAAACACCGCGACAGGTTTTATCAATAAGATTTCCCGAATCCTCAAAATTCTGGAGAAAATAACGGGGCGCCCCCTGTATCCACCGGGCTGTTTTTTCAATATCCTCGGGAGTATGGAAATTTGCAGTTACGGTTGTTCTGAATTCATAATCAACGCCACTGCTTCTGAGAAGCTCTATACTTTCAAAAACGGGTTTGATGTCAAAATCCTTAACCCCTATGGTTTCAGCATATTTTTCGGGACAATTTTTTATATCCATCGCAACATAGTCCGCGAGCCCCAGCTGTAAAATACCCTCAAGCTTCTCGGGGAAGCTGCCGTTGGTGTCAAGCTTCACCGCAAAGCCTTTGTCTTTGATTTCGTATAAAAAGCGCTCAATATCCTTTTGGAGCAAAGGCTCGCCACCTGTTACGGCTACTCCGTCAATAACATTTTTCCTTTTCTCAAGATGCTCGAAAATTTCTTCTTCCGTGTAAAAATACTCGTCCATCTCGGTTACGAGCAAAGCATTATGGCAGAAGGGACATCTGAAATTGCAGCCACCCGTAAAAACCGTACACGCAGTCCTTCCCGGGAAATCAAGAACAGTAAGCTTCTGAAAACCTTTAATCAACATTTTTATCACCGTAAAAATTATATATTTACATTCTTAACAAGTCAACCTACTTTGCGAAATTTACCCAAAACCGTCATTTTCTCCGTCAAACACAATATTTATACAATATATATAATATTTTGTCTGTATTTTGTGTATTTACATTTTGAAATATCTGTGATATAATACAAGCACTAGTAGTGTACACTAATATATTTGGAGGAATCTATCATGAGAACAAAAAAAGCAATTGCTGTTTTGCTTGCAGTAGTTATACTCGCAATGCCCTTTGCAGTAGTTTCATTTGCAACTGATACCAATCCTATCGTTGCAGAGCCCATTAAAACACAGTACACAGACTGTGAATTCTTTAACCCCCAGGGTCTTGTTATTGAAGTTGACGGCGAGGAAATCGCCTACTCACCTATCGACCCCGACTTCGCTTTCTCCCCTGCACTTAACGAATACCTTACAGTAGGTACTAACGCAGACGGCGAGGATGTTCCCAACCAAAATGTTGACGTTTATTACAAAAACAGATATGTTGGTACGGTTGAAATCGAAGTAAGCCACGTACTCGGCGAAGTTACCTTCCTCAGCGAGGCAGGCCACGGCCAGTATTGCATGGGTTGCGGTAAGGTTCACAACTATGAAGCGCACTCAATCCCCGAATTCATCCCTAATGATGACGGCGGTTTAATTATCCCTCAGACCCAGACCGGCACCTGTGAAATATGCCACGGTAAAGTAACCGAAAACATCCCCGGCTCAGAAGGCTTCCTGTTCATCTTCGGCGGTGAGATGACCGAATTCGAATCAGAAATCATCGGTTATTTCTATATGATTGCAGTTTCACTTATCCAGGTTCTTGCCGGCATTCGCTAATCGGAGGTAAATAACATGAAAAAAATAATTTCAGTTTTACTTGTTGCCGTAATGCTTTTCTCAAGCATCGGCTTGATTGCAGTTGTTGCAGCTGAACCTGCACCTGCACTTTCATACACCGTTACCGGTTCTTATGCCCTTGACGATAAAACAGATGCTCAGAAAGAGCTTTTCAATGTTGATGTTATTATTGACTCTTCAAAAATCGCTGCTCTTGACGGCGAATCGAAGGCATTCACATACGAAATCGACTCCATCGTTGCAAACGGTATTGACTACCTTGAGGATGAAGATGCTTTCTTTGCAGCATTTGATGCTGAAGATTTCTCAGGTACAGTCCTTGAGGTTACTTTCACAATCAACTTTGAAAGCGATAAGGTTTTCGGCACACTTGATTACACCGTTAACGTAACAGGCTTTATGGCTCCTCTTGCTATCGGTCTCGGCCCCGTTGACGATGCTTTGTCAAATGTTGCTCTTCCCATTAACGTTACATTTTCTGATAATGTTTGGCAGTTCCCCTCTCTTGATGAAATGGAAATTCTCCAGAGACCCACAAAGCAGGATTATTTAGATACTGAAAAATTCGACTTTGAAGGCACTGAGGTTGCTGTAAAAACCAAGGTTGCTACAGGTTACACCGAAGTTCCCGATTCAACAGGTGCACTTTCAAGAGTTTACGACTACGAAGAAGGCTACACAGGCATTGTTGAGTTCGGTCCCCAAACCGCTAATATGTTCACAGCAAACCCCTCAAAGGACGAGAGACTTAACGTTAATGTAAAAGAAGTCATCGCTTACTTTGATGGCATTGAGCTTGCAAAATTACCCGTAAATGTTGTACACGCTTGGTCAAGCGGTTATTCAAGCATCACAACCAACAAATACACTGAAGGTAATCCCGGTTACCATGCAATTGTTTGCGACGGTTGTGGCGAAGCACACGATGCACAGCCCCACACCCCCTCACCCGTACTTGATGAAAACGGCGATCCTGTTCTTGACGAAGAGGGTAACGTGGTTTGCTGGACCTTCAACAATGACCAGTCCTTCCTCAACAACGGCACAGAATCTTCAATCTGTGCAGATTGCGGCGCAGTTCTTACAAGAGACACCTTCGGTACTGCTGATTATAACGATGCACTTGGTAACTATCACTTTATCCGTGTAATCCTTGATTACATCAACGCAATTCTCAGAATCATCAACGGTTCAGTAGGCTGAGCCAATACACTACGTTATTCGTGTTAACGAAAAAATTAACGGTGTATCCGATTACTCGGATACACCGTATTTTTTATTGCTTTTATTATTCTTCTATTTCAAAAAACTGTTCTGCGGCAGAGGATTCAATAGCCTCAACACCCTTAAGCTTTTTGTTTATAATCTCATTTCGTTTCTGCGCATCATCCAGGGATTTTCCTGCTTCGTCAATTTTCTTTCTTGCCTTTTCAAGGGTCACCCCAAAGGTTTCGTACTGTGATTTTGCTATTGCAAGAAGCTTTCTGACCTCGTCAGCTTTCTCATTTATTGCCATAGCCTTAAAGCCCATAGCAAACGAATTAAGCAGTGCGGTTATGGTAGAGGGTCCTGCCACCATAACATTCTGAGCCTGCAGTTTTTCCGCAATACCTGTTTTGGAAGATGCTATCTCGGCATAGAGGCCTTCAGTAGCAAGATATAGAACTGCAAACGGAGTTGTCTGCGGTACACAGATATATTTTTTAATATCCTTTGCTTCTGCAAGAACTCTATCCTCGAGAGCCTTTCTTGCAACCCGCAAGGCATCGGGGTCCGCATTATCCGCCGCCTCGCATACCCTCACATAATCCTCAAGTGGGAACTTAGAGTCAATGGGAAGGTAAATATCCTCCCCGTTTTTTTCATTATTAGGGAATCGAACAGCGAATTCAACCCGTTCCGCATTATTTTTAGGTGAATAGTTTTTAACGTAAAGCCCGGGGATGGTCTGGTCAAGTATTGCCTCGAGCTGAACCTCCGCCCAGGTGCCTCGGGTTTTAACATTTGCCAGCACTCTGTTGAGAGAACTTACATTTGTTGTAACTCCCTGGGAAAGCTCTTTCATCTCACCGAGAGATTTATAAACATTCTCAAGCTGGTCGGAAACGGTTTTAAAAGATGAATTAAGTCGGGTTGTAAGTGTTGAGGTAAGCTTTTCATCAACAGTCACCCGCATTTCTTCCAGCTTTTTTTCATTGCTTTCCTGCATACGGAAAATTGATTCATTAACCATCCTCGCCTGTTTTTCCGAGCTCTGAGCATTCTGCTCCTGAATAGATTTAAGCGAGTCGCCGATTTTTTCGGTAAGGTCAATTCTGCTCCGGTAATTTTCCTTGAGCATATCATTTAATTTGTTTTCTATTTTACCCAGAGCAGCCGTCGTATCATCCCGGGATTCCTTGGAAGAACGAGCCATTTCCTCACGGTTACGACGAAACTCCTCATAAATAGCCGCATCGTTTTTATTCTTTTTTAGGGACAGAACAAGAACAATGCACACAATTGTCAGCGCCACAGTAAGGGCGCCAAACAACACAATTAATATTTCTGTCATATGAACACCTTAGTTAAATGCAAAATGCAGGATGCAGAATGCAAAAATTTCGGGGCACTTCGTGCCGATTATAATAAAGTATCGGTCGTGGTAATTTCGCTTAGATTGTGCGTAGATTTGTGATTTTGTGAACCGATGGCGCATGCAGATGCGTAGAGGCGAACAAAACACAAAAATGCGCACCAGATAAGTAAAATTCTATTTTTCTTCCCAGCCCTTGGAGCATTCCACAGCCTTATGCCAACCCTTAAGGGCAGCCTCCTTGGTAGCATTATCCATAGTGGGAACAAAGATTCTGTCAACCTCGCGCACACGCTCGATTTCATCAAAATCTTTCCAAAAACCAACTGCGAGACCTGCCATATAAGCGGCACCGAGAGCAGTAGTTTCAACGAGCTTGGGACGATTAACCTTTGACGAGGTGAGGTTTGCCTGAATCTGCATCATAACATTGCTTACAGAGGCACCGCCGTCAACACGCATTTCGCTCATAATAATATTACTGTCCTTGGACATAGCATCCACCAGGTCTGTAACCTGGTATGCAATACTCTCAAGCACTGCTCTCGCAAAATGAGCGCGGTTTACCCCACGGGTAAGACCCACAATACAGCCTCTTGCGTACATATCCCAATAAGGAGCACCAAGACCTGTAAATGCAGGAACAAGATAAATACCGTTGGCATCCGTTACACTTTCTGCAAGAAAATCACATTCACTGGGCTCTGAAATAAGTCTTAATTCATCACGAAGCCACTTTATAACCGAGCCCGCATTAAACGCACTGCCTTCAAGGTTATAGGTGATTTTTCCGTTAATACCCCATGCAATACCTTCAATAAGATTATTCTTAGAGTGAATACGCTTGTCGCCCGTGTTCATAAGAAGGAAACAGCCTGTACCGTATGTATTTTTTGCCTGACCTGCATTAAAGCAAGCCTGACCGAAAAGAGCCGCCTGTTGATCGCCGATAGCACCCGAAATCGGAATGCCTGCGAGAGATTTAAGCCCCGGAACATCTTCTGAAACATAGCCGTAAACAGAACTGCTTTCACGCACCTCAGGAAGAATATTCATAGGTATGCCCAGTTCACTGCAAAGCTTTTCATCCCAGCAAAGCTTTTCGATATCAAAAAGCATTGTACGGGCAGCATTACTGTAATCGGTAATATGCACTTGTTTATTGGTAAGATTCCATATAAGCCAGGTTTCAACCGTACCGAAAAGAAGCTTGTTTTCTGCCGCGAGGGTTCTTGCCTCAGGAACATTATCAATAATCCACTTGATTTTTGTAGCGCTGAAATAAGCATCTATCAAAAGCCCCGTATGTTCTTTAACATAATCATCAAGACCTTTGGCTTTTAAATCCTCACATATGGACGCTGTTCTGCGGCACTGCCACACAATCGCATTGTAAACAGGTTTACCCGTTTCTTTATCCCAGAGAATTGTCGTCTCCCTTTGGTTTGTAATACCTATTGCCGCAATCTCCTTCGGGTTGATTTTGCCGTTGAGTAAAGCAGTTGAAAGTGAGCGCAACTGAGAATCGAGTATTTCATAGGGATTATGCTCAACCCAACCTGAATTAGGATAAATCTGCTCGAATTCAAATTGAGCCTTTGAAACAATTTCACCCTTTTTATTAAAAACTATGGTTCTTGAGGATGTAGTACCCTGGTCGAGAGCGAGAACATATTTTTTCATAATCTTACACTCCTTGTAGATATTACCACTGGAAATCGTCGTAGGTTACCGTAACCTTAGTAGTATATTGTACACCTTTAAGCTCTGCGGAAAGTATTGAGCTTACACCGAAGGTCGAGGTAGCAAGATACAAATCTGTTTCATAGGTAGTAGTATATGAAACAACTTCACCTGTTGCGGTGTCAAAGGTCATTGTAAGAACAGCATTTTTCGCTATTTTGGTTTTAGCATCCTCTGCAGTATTGCTGTCAAATACATTGACGAGAACTCCGTCCGCATCCTTTTGAATAATGTCGGTATTAAACGCCTTTGCATAAGCAGTCTGGCTGAGGTTGTCCAGCTCACCGTCGGGAAGCGCAACCTTGATTGTCATATAGCCGTTATTGTCATAAGTAACTTCCACTCCGTAAACATCGTCCGCAGTAAGAAGTGAAACATAATCCTCAGTTTCAACGGACATTGCGTTATAACAGTTTGTTCCTTTGACGATAATCTGAGCTTCCTCGGGCTCTGATTCGCTTACAATCATATCCCTTATCATCTGTGTGACACTCGCTGCAGAGTTACCGAAGTTTATACCTACAAGGTTTACCTCTTCAATAGTAAATTCCGAAATATCCGTTGCTTCATTTCGTGTGAAACCGGGGAATTCGGTTTTTATTCTGTTAAGGCAGACATTGAAAACTGCAATAGCCGCTTCAGGAGATGAAACATTGATATTGCCGTCGGAATACCCTACAAAACCGTCAAATGCACCTGTGGGCTGTAATGAAACAAGACCTGTCACACCGCGAAGAATCTGACGGGCATCAAAAAGAGTGATAAAGCCGTCGTTATTTACATCCGCTCTGTCAAAAGCTTCTTCATCAGTAATTTCTTTAAGACCTGATGCCGCCATAAGTGCTGTTCTTGCATCGGCGGTATCAATAACACCATTACCGTCAATATCACCGTATTTAACAGTATTATCAACAAGAGCAGATGCAGACATTGAGCTTGAAAATAATGTGATTAACATCACTGTAACAGTAATAATGGAGATTATTTTATTCTTCATAATTTCCTCCTTTGATAGCATCATAAATATCTTTTACAGAGTCAAGAATGTAATCGGGTTTTACATCTGAATTTTTGTAATCCTCCATGGTGGTTTCACCGGAAAGCACAAGCACCGAAGTAACTCCTGCATTTATACCTGTTTTTACATCGGTATAAATTCTGTCACCGACCATGGCAATGTTTTCATAAGGCACGCCCTGAGCCTTTGCTATTATATCAATCATTGTTCTGTCGGGCTTGCCTAAGAAACGGGGTCTTCTTTTTACTGCCTGTTCGAACATATCCGCAAAGCTGCCGCAATCGGGAAGATATCTTCCACCCTCAATGGGACAAACCATATCAACATTGGTTGCGTAGTAATCTGCGCCCGCATCAAGCAAATCGCATACAGTACGGATTTTTTTATAATCCAGTTCTGTATCATAACCTAAAAGAACCGTGTCCGCATCCTCGCCCGTTTCACTCATACTCACATCGTAATTCTTAAGCTCGTTTTTCAGGGACTGAGTTCCGCAAACATAAATTTTACTTCCCTTTTTGTTTTCCTCCAGGAACATTCCCGCCGCCATACCGGAGGTAAAAACATTTTCTTTTTCACAGGGGAAACCTAAAGAACGCATTTTTTCCACATAGTCCGATGCGCTTTTTGATGAGTTGTTTGTGAGGAAAATATAATTTTTTCCCTGCTCCTTTAAGGTGCACAGAAACTCTTTTGCACCGTCTATGGGGTCATACCCCAGATTAACCGTTCCGTCCATATCAAGTAAGAACAATGTAATATCTTTTAACTCTGCCATAATTTTACCTTCCGTAAAGTCTGTTTAGTTCTTTGTATTTAAGTGTATCAATTCCGTCAACCTGTGCTTTTGTAATTCTGAAAAGCCAGTTACCCTCCGCCCTGCCGGGAATATTAAGACGGGTATCGTTGCCGTAACCCAACAAATCCTGAATGGGGAATATTGTGAGCCCCGCGTTACTCGCCATAATAGTGCGTATAATCGCCTCGCAACCTTTTTCGTTCCAGGCATCGGGGTCACACACACAGTATTTCATAACATCGCGTTTTATATCCGCGGGAGTTTCCCACAAATAACCCAAAAGGGTGTTATTGTCGTGTGTACCCGAGTAGGCAATGGAATTGTTTATGTAATTATGGGGTTTATGAGGAGTTTCACCGCCGAGGAAACCGAACTGGAAAACTCTCATACCCGGGAAACCGCTATCTTCAACAAGCTCAATAACCTCTTTGGTTATATCCCCCAAGTCCTCGGCAATTATAAGCTTATCCCCTGCCACGGACTTCAAAGCGTTAATAAGCTTCATCCCGGGACCCTTGACCCATTTACCTTCTTTGGCAGTTTTAGCACCGCCTTTAACCGCCCAGAAGCTTTCAAAGGCTCTGAAATGGTCTATGCGCACACCGTCAAACATTCTCAAAGCGAAAGACATTCTGTCCTGCCACCATTTATAGCCGTCCTTTTCCATTTCGCTCCATTTGTAAAGTGGGTTGCCCCAGAGCTGCCCGTCCTCGGCAAAGTAATCGGGAGGAACGCCCGCCACATCGGTGAGCTTATTGTTATCATCCATCATAAAAAGATTTTTGTTGAAATATACATCGGATGAATCAAATGAAACATAAATCGGAATATCACCGATAATTTTAACGCCGTTAGTGTTGGCGTATTCTTTGATTTTTGCCCACTGGGAAAAAAACTCGTACTGAATAAACCTCCAGCCGAATTCCACATCCCGTGAAAAATCGGCTACTGTCCACTCCGTCCACTCTTTATCTCTGTTTGCTTGTTTAAGAGCCATAAAACGGCAAAAATCCTTAAGATATAAATCATTTTCTATAAAATCATTTATCCTTTTCTTAAGACCGTCATCAACGCGGGCTGAGGCTTTAATAAGAAGCCGAACCCTATCTTTTCTCAATCTTTCAAACTCGCAGGAAAAGGGTGTTTCCTGACGGGCTTCGCTTAACTCGTCGGCGGTAATAAGACCATAATCAAAAAGACTTTTTAAATCCACAAAATACGGGTTTCCCCCGAAGGTTGAATAGGATTTGTAGGGTGAGTTACACTCATCCACAAGACCGAAGGGTAAAACCTGCCAATAGGAAAAACCGGCTGACCTTAAAAAATCTATAAACTCCTTTGCACCGTTTCCGAATGAGCCACAGGAATAATCGCCCCAAAGGGAAGACACATGCATAAGTACGCCACTTTTTCGTTCCATCAGGTTGCACCTCTCGAAGATAATTATACATATTATATTATATCACAAACCAAAACTTTTTGTAAATAGACAAACAGCCGAAACACTCCCCTCTTTTATGTAAAATTGACACAAAAAACAAAAGAAAAAAGGATTGTAAAAAACTTAGCTTTTACAATCCTTTATAAGTTTAATTCTGTTTTTTACCCTCGGGGGTGTCACGGTAATACTGAGTATGGGTTACAGGGTGAGGGTTATTATCCCATATCTCTTTGGCTACGGGAGCCCAGGCCTTGCTGAAATCGTCACACTTAGCACAAAGCTCATCAACCGTTTCCTTAGAAACAAAGTCAGTACTCTTTGCGCCCGTTTTCTTAATCACATCCCTTAATATATCGGGATTTTCAAGCATGGGGCAGGGCATAAGATGATTATTATTAAAGGGCTGACCCTTTCTGTAAGCCATAAACAAGGGATTATTCAGCGCCTCAAAGAGCGTGTGAGTTCTGATATTGGAATCCGAATAATGAATGAAAACACAGGGCTCAATATCGCCGTTTGAGTTAATGTGGAAATAGTTTCTGCCACCGGCAATACAACCGCCCACATATTCGCCGTCATCCTGAAAGTCCATAACGAAAAGGGGCTTGCCCTTGTGTGAATCACGGACTTTTTTCATCCAGAAATACATATATTTTCGTTGTGACGGAGTGGGTATGAGAGCTTTATCGGCAGTTTTACCCAGCGGCATATAGTTGAAATAGAACGCATATTTTACACCCATATCAACCATTTTATCCAAAAATTCGTCAGATGTGACCTGGTTGATATTTTGGGATGTGTAGCACACGGAAATACCAAAAAGAACCTTTTCTTTTTTCAGAAGCTCCATTGCTTCAACAGTGGTTTTATAAGCACCTGTGCCGCGGCGGTAGTCATTACTGTCCTCATCACCCTCAATTGATAGAGCAAGAGTTATGTTACCGCATTTTTTGATATCGTCACAAAGCTTTTTATCAACAAGTGTTGCGTTGGTATAAATGAGAAAAACACACTCGGGGTTTTCGGAAGCGAGGGTTATAATATCATTTTTACGGATAAGGGGCTCGCCGCCTGTAAGCATATAAAAATGAGTACCCAATTCGCGGCCCTGCTTTACAATACTGCGCATTTCATCAAGTGAAAGCTGCATACTGTGGCCGTATTCTGCCGCCCAACAGCCCTTGCACTTAAGGTTACACGCACTTGTAGGGTCAAAAAGAATTGTAAACGGGATATTGCAATTATACTTATCACGTTTAGCACGGACAGTTTTTGTGCCGTAGTATCCCGCATGAACACCCATAGAAAGAATAAGGGATTTTGCCAGATCACGGTCAATATCAACTAAAATGTTTTTGAACATTTTCATATAGACATTGTCTTTATCCGAAACAGCTGCTTTCATTTTCACAAAATTCTTTTGTGGAAAAAACTTAAAGGTTTTTTCCGCAATATTAAGAACTTTCAAAAGGTTTTTTTCAGGTGCTTTGTCAATATATTTAAGTATCCGGCTCAGAGCCTTGTCCGCCATAAAATGCACCAGCGCGTGTTCCATTGCAAATTCCCTCCTTTCAACACATATCAGCATAAACTATATGATACCACAATCAAAAATGTTTGTAAATATTATAAATGTGTCTTTTCTATAAATTATTGTTATTTTTTCATGTTTTATTCACTCCGCATTTTCTTGACAGAGAATGTCTTTATTACTATAATGATATTATATATTTGTAAGTAAGGAGTGCTTTTATGAGCAAGAAAAAAGTCCTCTCCGAGGGCAAGCTTTCAGGTCGCACCTGGTTCAATATCTGTCTGTTCGGTTTAATCGGTCAGATAGCCTGGAACCTTGAAAATATGTATTTCAATACATTTATGTATGAAACCGTTTATGAGAAAGGTGAGGTGGTAAGTGCCACTCTCCCCTATATGTCAGCAATCAAATGGATGGTTGGTTTAAGTGCTGTGACTGCCGTTGTCACCACATTTATTATGGGCAATCTTTCGGATAAAATGAACAAACGAAAGGTTTTCATTTCCGCAGGCTATCTCCTGTGGGGTGTTGTTACAATTATTTTTGGTTTTCTTACCAAAGAAAACATCGGCAATCTCTTCAACATTACCGACGCTGCAAAAATTGTTTTTGTAACCTCCGTTTCAATAATTATAATGGACTGTATAATGACTCTTATCGGTTCAACAAGTAATGACTCGGCATTCAATGCCTGGGTTACTGATATCACCACTACTAAAAACCGCGCAACTGCTGAAAGTGTACTTGCCATACTTCCCATTGTAGCAATGCTTGTTGTTATGATTTCCGCAGGTATGATAACCTCCTTCGGCGGCGGTGACCTTACAAAAGGCTACACAATTTACTTTATCGCTTTGGGCGCTTGCGTTTGCCTTTGCGGTATTATCGGTCTTTTCACCCTCAAGGATTCCAAAAACGGAACAAGAACGCCCAATGCAAATTATTGGAAGGACCTCTTCTATGGCTTCAGACCTTCAGTTATTAAAGAAAACTACAAGCTTTACATCGCTTTAGCTGCAGTTTGTGGTTATTCTGTTGCAGTACAGATTTTCTTCCCCTATCTTCTTATTTACCTTGACCATGAATTCGACATCCAGGTTACCGACCTTCTCAGTATGTTGTCAGGACCTGTTATCGCTATTGCAGTTGTAGTTATTTTAGCTGTTGTTGCAGGTATCATCGGGTTCGGTAAAATCACCGATAAATTAGGTAAAAAGAATTCGATCATTATTGCCAACGCTCTTTTTGTAATCGGTCTTATTGCCGTGGGCTTTACACACGACAAGAAATTCTTGCTTTTCGGTGCTCTCCCCTTACTTGCAGGCTACGGTCTTATGGGTATTCTTCTTAACTCCACCGTGCGTGACTATACTCCCGAAGACAAAACAGGTCTTTTCCAGGGTATCAGAATGATATTCTTTGTTCTTATCCCCATGCTTGTAGGTCCCGCCATAGGTGACGGAGTTTGTAAAATAGTTTCAGGTGCAACATTCGTTGAAAACGGCATTGAGAAATATGAACCCTGCGCCGAAATGTTCCTTGCTGCAGGCGTTGTTGCAATTCTTTCATTCATCCCTATTATCATTCTCAGAAAAAAAGGAATCGACAAAAAAGAGGATTAATTTATGAAAACAATTTTACTTTCATCATTGTGCAAAGTTTTCAAAGACACCCCACCCAATGCAACTGAATTCACGGAGTTTTCATCCCTCAAAAATGAAAACTTCTCATTCCAGTTAGCAGTTTTACCCGAAGACGAAAAAGAAACTGCTTTATCGGTTGGTGTTACTTCACCCATAAAAGATGATATTTCTGTTTTTGAGGTGAAAAATATTCCTTCGGGCACCTCTCAATACGAGGATTCCGACGACTTTCATTATCCCGCAGGCAGAAAAGAGTTTCCCGATTTACTTGTACCTGTCAGCGATAAGGTTTCCCTTACAAAGGGTGAATGGACTGCTCTCTGGTTTGAATACAAGCCACAAAATGCAGTTACGGGTAAACAGAAAATTATAATCACCCTTTGGGCAGGAGCTGTATCGGAACAAAAAATATTTGAACTTAATATTATTGATAAGGAATTGCCTGAACAGGAACTGCTTTTCACAAACTGGTTCCACAATGACTGCCTCTGCACATATTACGGTGTTGAGCCTTTTTCAGAAAAATACTGGGAAATTGTTGAACGCTATATTAAAAATGCAAGAGAACACGGCGTTAATATGCTTTTAACCCCTGTGTTTACACCACCTCTTGATACGGAGGTTGGCGGAGAGCGTCCCACTGTTCAGCTTGTGGGAGTTAAAAAACAGGGCGGTAACTATTCCTTTGATTTCACCAATTTCAGAAAATATGTGGATGTGTGTCTGAGAAACGGAATTGTTGCATTTGAAATCTCACATTTCTTCACCCAATGGGGTGCAGAGCATGCACCGAAAATTGTCGCGGATGTTGACGGTGAAGCCAAGCGCATTTTCGGTTGGGAAACGGAAGCCAGCGGCGAAGAATACACTGATTTTCTTGCTCAATTCTCAAAAGCTTTTCGTGAAGAAACCGAAAGCCTTGGCATAAAAGAGCGTTGCTGGGTTCACGTTTCCGACGAGCCCAACGAGGAGCAGATTGAGCAGTACAAAAAAGCCGCCGATATTGTAAAAAATTACTTCAGCGACTTTAATTCACTTGATGCCCTTTCGGACATCCGCTATTACAGAAACGGACTCATTAAAACCCCCGTATGCGCAGAAGACGAGGCAGATATTTTTAAACCCGAGGTTAAAGATTTCTGGACATATTACTGTTGCGGACAAACAAAGAAATACCTCCCCAACAGAATGTTCGCTCAACCCTCTGTGAGAAACAGAATTCTTGGTATTCTTCTTTACAAATACGATGCCAAAGGCTTTTTACAGTGGGGTCATAATTTCTGGTATTCACAGTATTCAAAACACCCCATTGACCCCTACACCGTAACGGATGCAGGTGGCAGCTTCCCCTCAGGTGATTCCTTTGTGGTTTACCCGGGCAAGGATGGTTCCCCTCTTAACTCCTTAAGACATTTGGTTTTTGCAGATGCTTTCCAGGATTTGAGAGCCCTCAGACTTCTTGAAAGCCTCACTTCCAGAGAACATGTTTTAGAGCTTATTGAGAAGGATCTGGATATTCCTCTCACCTTCAGAACATATCCCCATGAACAAGGCTGGTTACTTAATTTAAGAAAAACTATAAACGAAGAAATAGCAAAATAAAAAATTCGCCCGGGATTCACTGTAATCCCGGACTAATTTTTTAATACGAATAAATATTTAATTTGTGAAGAGCGCGGGTAGATGCAAGATATAAATATCTCTCATTGCCCTCTTTTGTGAAGCTGCCGTCCTTATCGGCAATAATTACACTGTCAAATTCAAGACCCTTTGTAAGACTCAACGGCATAACAACCGGGGCATTACCCATTTCGCAGGATTTATTGTCGCAAAGTCTTATTGAGGGTATTTCCTTTTTCAGCATTTTATAAGCCTCCCGTGCATCGTCGGAGGTTCTCGTGATAACAGCGAGGGTTTTACTGTTTTGGGAAGCCTTTAAAGTAAGGTCCGAAAGTCCCTCTTTATCTCCGCTTTCAACATTTACCGCTTCCCCGTCACGCTCAAAAATTTCATAACGAAGATTTTCGGGTAAAAGCTCGAGGGCGAAAGAGTTAATCTGCTTTGTTGAACGGTAGCTTTTATTAAGATGCAATGCTTTAGCATCATAAAGTCCGGAAAGCATCTCGCTGTCACAAATGTTAAGGGACGGTATAATTGCCTGATTTGTGTCTGCAAGAAGAGTGAATTTTGCACGAGGGAACATCCTTTGAATTATACGGTGCTGAATAGGGGATAAATCCTGTGCCTCGTCAATAAGAATATGTTTCACACCGGGAAGCACGGCACAAGTACCCATAACCGTTTTCAAATACACTATACCAAGCGCATCCTCGAACTCAACAAAACCATTTTTAAGAGATTCAAGAGAATGGAGCATCTCGGGTTTACCTGTTTGTTCAGCATACTCTGTAAGAAGTCGGTTATAAATATTAACCGGGTCTGTAACTGTCGCGCTTTTTATCATTTCAACCGCAGCAGCCTTTACCTCGCGCCTTGCTTTTTTCAGTATTTTTGAAGTATCCTCATCAATTGAAGTTTCTTCGTCTGTAATTGCGTATAACTCTTCCCGATTTTTTATAAAATACTCGTCAATTACCCCCTGAATATATGCCGCAAGTCTTTCTCCCCTTGATTTTTGGGTATTCTCATCATCAAAGCGGTATCTTTCAAGGAGCTCCTCTTTCGAGAAAATCACACGGTTATAGATTTTAATATCTTTAAACTCGGGCTCAACCGTATCGGCGGCACTTTCGAGAAAAACCATAAAATCCTCGCTCATTTTTATCCCGGCACACTCGAGCCTCTTTTTATTTCCGTTTATGATATCATCTGCCAGAGAATAATAATCCCCCGTACCTACAGTGGGAATCTCCGCCGCAAAAACGGAGTAAAATGATGCGTAGTTTATGGGCATTTCACCCAGCTCGGGTATAATATCCGCTACATAACCGGAAAATATGTCGTTATTTGAAAACATTATAATCTCAGCCGATGAAAGCTCTGTACGGTTTCTGTAAAGAAGATACGCGAGCCTGTGAAAACCAACTGAAGTTTTACCGCTTCCCGCAGGACCTGTTACAAGAAGATTTTCTCCATCGGAATAGCGTATAACCTTATTCTGCTCTCGTTGAATACTGTTTACAATAACCTTAAGATGTTCACCCGATGAGGATGACAACACATCGCAAAGAATATCGTCATCAATTTTTATATCACTGTCAACATAATACAGAAGCTTGCCGTCTGAAAATTTGAACTGTCTCTTGAGAAGCAAATCGCAGTCAATTCTGCCTCTGGGTGCATCAAAAAATGCCCTGCCCTCAAAATCATCATAAAAAAGGGCGGATATGGGTGCACGCCAGTCACAAACGAACATCTCGAATGTGTCGGGGTCCTGCAAAGTACGAAGACCGATATATACTGTCTTTTCCTTGCCTGTTGACACGGGTTTAAAAACAACCTTGGCAAAATAGGGCGCAAGGCGCAATTTTTTGAAAAAGTTGATGTCATATGCGGCTTCTTGGGCATAAATCATCTTTTTTTCCATATCATAATGTATCTCGGTAAGCTCCATTTTTGAATACATACCGCCGTTAGGGTTATCACGATTAAAGTCCTCGCCCTGTTCTTTGATGCTTGCGCGATATTCTTTAATAAGCTCACCCAAACGGATGATTTCTTTGTCTAAAAAACCGCGGACTTCAGAAAACTTGTTTTCCTCTAAGGGCATATCCTTTGCGAACAAGTAACTTCCCCCTTTTAAATAAATCTTATACGGTCGCTCTAAAATTGAATTTTACTACAATGTTATGTTATATGCAAGTCTTGTTTTATTTGCAAATATGTGTTATACTTATTATAGAAAGAAACGGTTGTGTTGGCACAACCGTTTCTTAATTTATTTACTCTTTAATTTCTTTCGGGGCTTAAAAATAAACGAATCAAGCTTATCCGTTACCGCATCAAAGATTACAGACATAAATATTGTTGCAAAGAACGAAATAATTATAAAGAAATAAGGCTCTTTAGCAAAACCGAAATGTCTTAAAAGAAGCATCGGAATTCGTTGCAGGATAAAGAAGCTGAATATATGCTGACCGAACCAGTCAAGGATTGAGCTTTTAATATTCACCTTCATCATAAACATTACGATTACCGCAACGCCGAAGAGTACAAACAACTCATAATACAAGAATCTCTGATTTCTGTTTTGCGAGAAATATCCGAATGCCAGCACACCCACTGAAAATGCGGTAAACCAGATAAGGTCATTTTTCATCAGAATTTTATCTATATACGGCTTAACCAGGGAGAATACCATACCTGCAGGGAAGCAACAAACCGTATTATAGAAAACCTTTTGCAAGCCCGTTTTCTGACCTATTATCATGTAAGCAACCGTAAGTATCACAACACAAGAAACACCAAGAGCCTTGCGTTTTCTGAAAATCAGGAAGGATACAATAACAAGAATGTACATCAGAAATGTTGCAAACATATACCAGTTACTGTTGCCCAGGGATTTAAGACCTGTAAATGAAAGTAAGATGTGCTCGGGTGTGTAGGAAAGACCTCTGACACCTATGGAAACAATTGCAAACAAGCCCAGGACTATGGCAAAATGATACCATAATTTAAAAAATCTGTGGAAAGGCATTTTCTTGACATAATCCGTGCCTTTTTTCTTTATGGACTCCATAATGCCGTAGCCCGAGAAGAAAAGATATGTAATAACTACAAGCTGACCTGCAAACTCACGGAAATCAAAATAAGGGCCGTCTAAAACCCCTTGGCATTTTGTATAAGTTACCGCGTGACTCAAAAATATGAGAATGGAAAAAATCGCGTTGATTGTATTGGTGTTTTTTGGCGAACAATAATCCTCAAAAAATTCATTCTTTTTAGCAGCCGTCATGCCTGCACAAATAATTGCCACCAGAATCAACAAGAAAACTACCATGGCTCCAACCTCCTTTTAACTTTCTAAATTATAGCAAATATATTATACATTATCAAGCGAAAAAGAAAAACAGCATCTGTAACTAAAAACGGTCACAGATGCTGTTTGTTTTTTAATAATATCTTATCAATGCTACAACCTTACCAAGAATTACAACCTCGTTGGTAATAATGGGCTCAAACTCGTCATTTTCGGGCTGAAGTCTGAAATGTCCGTTCTCTTTGTAAAAGCGTTTTACAGTAGCTTCATCCTCAAGCATAGCCACAACAATTTCACCGTTTGCGGCATAGGGTGTTTTTTCGGCAATGACTATATCGCCGTTAAGAATACCCGCCCACAGCATACTTTCACCGCGCACCTTAAGGGCAAATAAAGGTTTGTCACGAGAAACCCTGCCTGTATATGGTATGTAGCCCTCAATCTGCTCAACGGCTAAAATGGGCATACCCGCAGTAACAGTACCGAGCAACGGCACATGGGTAATATTCTCCGCCTGACCCAATATGCGTATAGACCTTTTAAGCAGCGGGTCACGCATAATATATCCTGCTTTTTCAAGAGAATCAAGATTCGCCTGAACAGATGATGTAGATTTAAGACCTACGGCAGCGCCGATTTCCCTTACTGAAGGGGGCACACCATCCTGGGACCTTTCAACAAGAAATTCATATATTCTTTTCTGGGTTTCGTTAATGGGTTCCATTAAATCACCTTCCGAACAAATTTTCTGTTTACACAGTATATAATATCACACCTTTTCGAAAAAAGCAAACATTTGTTTGCAATTTCTTGAAATTTTTTTCATAAACTGTTTGAGGTGATAATATGTTTAAAATTTTCTCCTATAAGCAACTAACCGTTTTCTCTGTTGTTTTGTGTTTATTCCTGCTCGGCGGCTCGGTTTTCAATATTATACCCCATATTGAAGCCTCGGGCACCGTGGGAGTATGCGTACCTGTTATTATGTACCATCAGATAAGCAGTGACCCGTCGGTGTTGGGTGATTACGCCGTAACACCCGAAATACTGAGGGATGATTTTGAATATATGAAAAAGAATAATATCAACCCCGTCTCGTTTGCACAGCTGGGAAGATTCGTAAAATTCGGGGAAACCCTACCGGAAAACCCCATAGTTATAACCTTTGATGACGGCGAGCGCACATTTCTGACTAAAGCTCTGCCCCTTTTAAAAGAGTATAACTATCCTGCAAACATCAATATTGTAGGTTCTCTCGTTGAGCTTTACACAGAAAACGGCGAGACCGATGACCGTTATGCATACCTTAACGAAGAGGATATTAAACTTCTTTGTCACGAACCCCTTGTTGAAATAGGCTATCATTCATACAATCTTCACTCTCTGAGTAATCGCAGAGGTATGGGGCGCCTTTACGGCGAAAGTGATGAAGAATACGAAAAGCTCATATGCAGTGATATAAAACGCTTTGAAGAGCTGTTTACAAAGCTCACAAACACAAAGCCCGTTATAGCCGCCTATCCTTACGGGATACGCAATGATAAATTGCAAAATTTACTCAAGGACAATGATTTTACGGTAACTCTCACCTGTCGCGAAAGCACAAATACACTTCAGAAAGGGGATAACCTTTTTGAACTCGGCAGATTCAACAGACCTTATAAAATGTCACAAAAAGCCTTTTTTAACAACATACTTAAATAAAATCGTTGCAAAAGTTCAGCTTTGCATATATAATGTACATAGTTATGCGAAAAGGAGGTGTTCTGTATGTCCGACAAAAAGAATAAACAATCCCCCGATTGGTTCAGATTGGATAATGCGGGTATTCTTTTCCCGGGTCAGAACACCCGAAACTGGTCCAATCTTTTCAGGTTTTCAATAGAACTCAAGGAAGAAATCGACCCCGATATTTTAAAGCAGGCGCTGGAAAATATAATGCCCCGTTTCCCTGCCTTCAATGTTCGTCTGAGAAAAGGGCTTTTCTGGTATTATCTTGAAAGAAATCCCGTAAAAGTCCCCCTTGTTTCCCATGACGTTAAAAACCCTTGTTACCGTATGAAATTTAAAGAATCGGACCGATTTCTTTTCAGGGTTTACTATCACGGCAACCACATTGCCGTTGACCTTTTCCATGCAGTTTCCGACGGATACGGCAACTCCCGTTTTGTATGTACCCTTGCGGCAGAATATCTGCGGCTCAAAGGGCACCATATTCCCGCGGGGAATTTTGTCAAGGATATTACGGTAACACCGCCAAAGAATGAGCTTGATGACGATTTTCATAAATATGCCACAAGCAAAGCCAAAGCATCAATTACCGACAATCATGTTTATCACCCCGAGGGAACAAAGCTCCCGAAGCATATGGTAAATCTGACCTGCGGTATTATGGATTTCAAAGAGGTTCACGCGCTCGCAAAAGCCAAAGGCGTTACAATCACCGAATTTTTTGCTGCAATTATGCTGGACATCCACTGTCGCAAGCAGTTGCGCGAAAGCCGCAAGCAAAAAGAGGTTTCAGTCCAGATACCCATAAACCTGCGCAATATTTACCCATCCGAAACAATGCGCAACTTCTCCATTTGCCTTATGGTTAAGGTTGACCCATCCTACGGGGAATACTCTTTTGATGAATTATTAAACCAGGTGGCTTTACAATTAAGACTTGCCCGCGACGAGAAAAAAATCAATGCAACTATTTCTAAGCATGTGCACATTGAGAAAAACTTCTTCCTGAAATTCTTGCCGCTTCCCATTAAAACCATAAGCCTTAATGTTGCCACGTTGGTAGGTGCAGAGCAAACAACCTCGGTTTATCTTTCAAATTTAGGCGAAGTCACTCTGCCCGAAGAAATGATACCCTTTGTAGAAAAAGCTTTATTCGTACCCGGTCCCGGAATACGCACTGCCGCCCGTTGCGGTGTAGTATCCTTCAACGAAAAACTTGTTTTCACCATTGCAAACAGTTACGAGGAAAACGATATTGAACGTGAATTTTTCACCACCCTTGTTAAAATGGGTATCCATGTAAAAATAGAAAGTAACCGATAAAGGAGTTATTATGTCATATTGCGTTAATTGCGGAGTTGAGCTTGACTCCACCGCAAAAAAATGTGCTTTATGTGATACACCGGTGTACAACCCGGCGTTACAACGCATCGAAAAGGAACCCACGCCGTTTTCACAAACCCCCGTAATACCCACAAATATAAAGCAGAAATTTGTGGCACTTATTATCACATATATTCTTTTGATACCGAACATCGTATGTCTGCTTATTAATCTTTTTGTTAATCCTCAGAATCTGTGGTTTGTCTATGTGCTTTCTTCAAGCTTTTTGGTATGGGTTGTTGCAGTTTTTCCGTTTTTCACCAAAAAACTACACCCCTATATTATGTGGGCGTTTGATACGGTAACCATTGCACTGTATGTCTTCGTTTTTCACGCTCAGAAATTAGGCGGCGAAAAATGGTATCTTGGTATTGCCCTGCCCACAATATTAATAATCTCCCTATGCATACTTGTTTATATTTATTGGGTACGAAAACGCAAACGCCACTGGACCTCAAAAATGTTGCACATTTTCATTGACCTTGTGGTTTCGCTTTCGGTTTTGTGCGCGTGTCTTTATATAGCAGAGCACACAATTACATTCAATGTATTCATAGTTATTGACGCTTGCTGCTTAGCCCTTGTTTTCTTCTGGCTGTACTCAAACAGAAGCAAAAAGCTTCGGGCATGGTTTTCGAAAAAATTATTTGTATAAATTAAAGGACTTCAGCAATGAACTGAAGTCCTTGTTTTTTTGAATTTTTATATCTTTTTAAGATCGGGAATACCCTTGATAACCTTCGGAATAGCCTTGACAATCATAACAACGACACCTCTTACAAGGGGTTTCTTGTCGTTGAGAATGTCAAGAAGCTGTTCTGCCATCTGTGGATTGAAGATACCGAAGCTCATAGAAATAAGGTTCTTGATGGGCAACTGTAAAGCAATACCCGAAGCCATGCTTTCTTCACCAACCAATTTTTTGATGAGTCCCACAATCTTCGCACCGTTTTTACCCGCTGCAGAATCCTCAATTGTGTTAACAAGTGTAAGGTTGGGGTATGCCTTGATTTCTGAGGGCGGAAGCTCTCTGCCGAGAACGCTTACGAACTGCTCTGCAGGTACATTCTGAACATCCACGCTGTAATAAGCGGGTGCGCTCTCTCTGTAATCGGGAACAATTGCATCAACAGTTGACTCAACATTAAGCTTTGCACTTAATTTAATATCACGGCTTGAAGCACCCACACAGATTGTGAAAGCACCGCTTTCAACATGCCAATCGTGAATATTAACATTGTAGTATGCAAATGCTCTCTTACCGAGGGTAATGCTGACCTCTTTTTCTTCGCCTGCTTTAAGGAAAACCTTTTTAAAGCCTTTAAGCTCCTGCAAAGGTCTGTAAATTGTGCTTTCATCGTCTCTTACATATACCTGAGCAACCTCAGCACCGTCAACGCTACCTGTATTTTTCACTTTGAATGAAACAGTAACTTCGTCTGTGTCTTTAATGCTGTCTGCAGAAAGCTTAATATCACTGTATTCAAAGCTTGTATATGAAAGACCGAAGCCGAAGGGATAAAGAACATTTTTGTTTGCAGAATCATAATATCTGTAGCCTACGAAAACGCTCTCTCTGTATTCAACGGATGCGGTGTTTCCGGGGAAGAAGTTGTAGCAGGGTGTATCCTCAAGAGCATAGGGATATGTTTCAGCAAGCTTACCGGAGGGGTTAACATCACCGAAAAGAATATCTGCTGCGGCACTACCCGATGCTTCACCGCCGAGAACACAGTTAAGGATACCCTTAACCTTGTCTGCCCAAGGCATTTCAATAACTGCACCGCCCGAAATTGCTACAATAACATTTTCATTTACTTCTTTTACTGCGTCAATAAGCTTTGTGTGGAGCTCGGGAATTCGGATGTGACGGCGGTCGAAGCCCTCTGATTCAAATTCCTCCGTAAGACCGATAAAGAGGATTACTGCATCCTTGCCCTTAGCAGCCTCTACTGCATCGGCAATAAACTTTTCGTCCTTAACCTTGTTCTTTTTGGCGGTTGAGTAACCGGGGGCATAAGTAACCTTAGCACCCTTCTCAACAATAGCATCATAAGCACAATCAACTTTAATAGCATTTACTATTGAAGAGCCTGCACCCTGATAGCGGGGATTCTTTGCCATTTCGCCGATAACCGCAATGTTGGCATCCTTTTTAAGAGGAAGAATACTGTCATCATTTTTAAGAAGGACCATACATTGACCTGCAATTTCTCTTGCCTTCTGATGATGTGCATCGGCATCGTATGTATAATCACCGAGAACGTCCTTGCTCTTCATAATAACGTTAAGCACGTTATCAACCATTTTATCAAGGAACTCCTCAGGAATTCTGCCATCCTTAACCGCTGCAACAATCTGTGCGTTACCAAGACCCTTGGATGTGGGCATTTCAAGCTCCTGACCCGCGAGAAGACCTGCAACACGGTCGTTTTCTGCACCCCAGTCAGTAACAATCATACCTTCAAAGCCCCATTCATCACGGAGAACATCTGTAAGGAGCCATTTATTTTCTGCACAATATGTACCGTTGAGACGGTTGTATGCATTCATAATTGTCCAGGGCTGAGCCTGTTTAACGGTTTTCTCAAATGAAGTAAGGTAAATTTCGCGCAAAGCACGCTCGTCAACAACTGTATCGCAGGTCATACGGCGGGTTTCCTGGTTATTACCTGCAAAATGTTTAAGAGATGTGCCGACACCCTTTGACTGAACACCGTTTACAAAAGCGGCGGAAATTTCACCTGCAAGATAGGGGTCTTCGGAGAAATACTCAAAGTTTCTGCCGCAAAGGGGTGAACGCTTGATATTTGTGCCGGGTCCTAAAAGAACGCTTACCTGCTCTTTTAGACATTCTTCACCGAGAAGAACACCCATTTCATAAATAAGGTCAGGGTCCCATGAGCAAGCAGTTGTAGCCGCTGTGGGATAACAGATAGCAGGTACACCCTTAAGGCTTGTTGCCTGGTCCTTATCCATTTTTTCGGCACGTTTTCTGATTCCGTGAGGGCCGTCCGTCCACATAACAACGGGGATACCCAATTTTTCCATACCCGGTGTATGCCAATAGTCAAGACCCGAACAAAAAGATGCTTTTTCTTCAAGGGTCATCTGTTTAATAAGGTCAGCGTGTTTCATTTTATACCTCCACCAACATATTCACAAAATTATACATATTAATAATATCATACAAAACATATCATTTCAAGAGGCATTTGTTTAGTAAAAATGAGAATGCTTTTAAAATAATGACTTCTAAAAGCATTCTCTGATACATTTATGTATTGGAGTTATTTAAATTTAAAAACGCATTTTTAAAACTATTTACCTTCCTCGAAGATGTATAGACTGAATAGTCTTTGCCTTTGTGTTTTATTTTCACAAAATCTTTAGTAATCTCTTCAACATAACAAAGATTTACTAAGAAACTGCTATGGGGTTGAGCAAAGATTTTAGGATTAAGATTTTTCTTCCAATAATCCAAAGGATAATTAGTTTCAATCCTTTTGCCATCAACATAAACAGCAGATTTTCTATTCTCTATAGCTATGTAGATAATGTCACATTGTCGAATACGTACAGCATCCTTGGTACTCGTCTGAAAAATAATATCAGATTTGCACCAGATTTTCTCACAATCTTCTTTATCACAATCCACATTAATACAAATTTTCCTTGAACCACAACATTCGATAACTTTAAAATTCAAACCAAGTTGTTCTAAAACATCAACTAATTTAGCTTCAGCTTGTGCATCAGTGTTCTTTTCCGTGTCGCACACCATCAAATCCACAAAAACCATCCTCATTTATATATAAAATTTGCTTCTATATATAAATGACAAAATTCGACAAATACTACATAAAAATTTTTGTTTTTTTGAGGTTTCTATGTTTTGAACAAAAAATATATTTATAATTGTTAGAAATGACTAATAACACGAATTTAAAATTATACTACCAAAAAATTTTGATATAAAAACCTCATATAATTACTATTTTTTTCCAATAAAAGGGCTGTTGTCTTTTTTGACATTTTTTTTGCCTTCGTGCATAAAATTCAAACCAACCTTGTGATAAACAACGGTTTTAGCAGGCTTAAATTGGGGTAATGTGGATTTATCTTTGCTTTTGTTTGCGGGAACTGCATTTTTTACATCGTCTTTTAAATTGTTAGACATATTTTAGCCTCCAATTAGTATGATTAAAAGTATTGCTGAAGCAAATAAAAAAGAAAAAGATAACACACTGTATTTCAAACCAACGCTTATTTTGTTTGCTTTTTCGTTGTTTGCATCTACGTTATAAATCAAGACACTATTATAATGGTGAACTAATCCACATTCGGTTTGATTTTTAGGTGTTTTTAAAATGTTTTCGTCATTTAAATTTTCAAAATTGATATTTTTAAAACTTCGAAGTTTATACGCTGAGTAAAGATTTACAGTAGCCATTATAAAGAATATTATGGATACTAAAAGAAGGCATAACGCTATAGTTACCAAAACTAAAGAAATGGTTGGTGCCGTGGTAAAAAAAGTTATTAATTTCGAAAACGGAATAATAGGTATAAAAATAGTCAAAACAGCAATCGAGACAGATAGGAAAAAACTTGCTTTTGTATCTAGTGTGTTTGAGCGTTCTTTTTCCTGTTCGTACTCTTTTATTGATATTTCTAATAGTGTTGTTGCAGAGGGATAAGCCTCAACACAACGTACATTTTTTATTTTTTTCATTATAACCACCTCTAACGGATAATAGTTATTAGTATAATTTTTGGGGGGTTCCTTTGTTTTCTACTACTTTTCTCACATAACCTTCCCATTTGCGGATTATTTGGTTCCATTCACATGAATTAAAATAATCATCAATGTTAGAATCCAAATCAAATTCAGGCATATATATTCCTAAAACACCCTTTTCTAAAACCCCATCAGGAATGACACCTTTTTCTCTCAAAACTAATACCGGCAATCCCATTTGAAATGCCATAGCAGGCTCAATTTGACTAAAAGGACTTGTAAGCCATGAATCTGAAATATCAGTTTCCTTACTAATATCACTATTAGGTCTGCAGCACCCTTCTTTTATATAACTTCGTCTAAAAGCAACAGCAATTAAACCATTGGATTCAATCAAAAGTCTGCGGATTCCCGCTAAAGGAGCCTCCATATCGTAATCAGAAACCCCTAAAGTTCTAGGTTCCAAGCCTCTTTCATACAAGTAAGTTATTATTCGATTAATAAACTCTTCTTGTCTGTTTAGATATGGTTTTGGATAACTTAAAAACACTGAAACATTCATATGTTTGCAATCCTCCTGGTTTCTTTATTAATAACGAATATCAACACTAAAAAAACAACAAGAGCTTTCTGAAATTCAGAAAATTCTTGGAGAAAAAATTTTAATGGGACGAGATTATAGATTTACTTGTTCGAATCAAATTATCATACAATATTTATTTGTTCAAGATTACTTACAAAAACGTTTTATTTTTCGACAAAAACGCTTGTTTTTCAATGCAATAATACACAAAACCCGCACCATAGCTATTTTGCTACGGTGCGGGTTGTTTATTTATTCGCCTTTATTGTAAATGTTACACCCCAATTATTCAGCACCTCGACGGAAGAAAAACCTGCTTCAAGCAAGGCTTCGGTTTCGTGTTCAACAGTTAACGGGGTGTCATAATGATAAAATTCATTATCATCAATTCCTTGTTCCTTTTTGAGACGAAGAAGTTCCTTTCGGAAGGCTTGCTCATCTTCATCAGTCAATGCAAAATAATCTGTAAGTATAAAATATCCGTTGTCTTTCAATGACTTACAGAGTTTTGTATAAAGAGGTATCTTTTCATCTTTTGTGAAGTGGTGCAGAGATTCAACCGAAACTGTAGCATCAAAAGTATTTTCGTCAAATGGAATATCAAAATATGAGCCACATATCAAGGTTAAATCCTTTTCGGGGAACTTATTTTTCAATGCATTCAACATTGATTGTGTTAAATCAATACCTGTTATTTTTGCAGATGGGTTACGTCTGAAATAATACTCCAATTCCAACCCAGTACCACAACCCAAATCAAGAATTTTTGCACCATCTGTCTTTGGCAAACAATCGGCTGTAAACGGATAAAACACATCGGACGATTCTATATTGGTCATCATATGTTCGTCGTAACCATCCAACCGTTTATTAAAAAACTCATTCATTTTTTCAAGCATTATTTATTATCCTCTGTAAATTACATCAATTTTTTCCGCACTCGGCACTTCAAATATTGAACCAAATTTTTCAGCAAGATTATCATCAATATAATAAGCGTTTGTTTCACCATCTATTATTGCATTGTTTCTTTTCTTTAAGCGTACCTTCCAAGTTTCATCGCTGATATCAATGTAATGGAATTCACACGCTATATTTCGGCTGTTATAGAACTCACGAGCATAATCTCTTTCTTCCTTCAGCCAAAAGCCCCAGTCAAGAACAACATTGATCCCAACCTCAATAAGCTCCAATGATTTATTGAACAAGTAGTTTTGTGTTCTTTCTACATAATCATCGTGTTTATCACCGCAATGCTGACCGAATAAAGAAATGGTTATTTCGTCTGTAGAAAGCAACACAGCATTATTCTGAATACGTAACTGCTCAGCATATGTACTTTTACCGCTGCAGATTTTACCGCAGATTAAAATCACTTTTGCCATAATTTCTCCTTAATAAAGATATTCTTTAATTACCGTCCACGCGTCAACAAGTTTTTCCACACTCCATCCGGCATTTGCGGGCGAGGTTGAGGGCAGACAAACAACTGCTCTGTCGATATCGTTACGGATGTACTTGTTATAATACTTTTCAGCAGTTTTGCCATTAACGAAAATCTGCCTGATATCAGCATTTTTAAATATGTCTGTAAGGTCATTTGCTACTACATTTTTAATCGAACTATCAGAACTGCCCGTTATATCGCAAGAGGCGATTACATCCCACAAAGCAATATGATTATTGTGCAGAAAGTTGCTTTTTTCTTCAATAGTAACAGGCGTATCAGTATCCATAACAGCAGAAACAACCTTCCAAAATCTGTTCTGCGGATGACCATAGAAAAAGTTTTGCTCACGGGATTTTACAGAGGGGAAACTACCGAGTATAAGCACTTTTGAATTTTCATCATATAATGGTGGGAATGGATGATTCAGCATTTATATACTCCTCATAAATTCTTCAACTTGCTGTTTTGTTTTCAAAACAACAGTTTTATCCTTGTACTTATCTGCGATTTCAGCATAGTATTTTCGTCTTTCCTTATTTCTGCATCCGTATAAGGCGAATTTAAAAAACCACCAATTAAAGTCATTTTTATAACCTTCTTGTCTGCGTGATTTTGTTCGCTTTAAAGCACGGAAAAAGCAAGTAAAACGAGGTAGAAGAAGAAACATTATTTTATCGGCTTTTTCAAACCTTTCATCAATCATCAGATATTTATAATATCCGTCAATAATCCAATCGTTCTGTGCCATAAACTCTGCAACTTGTGGCAGAACAACTGAATCGTCAATAGGCTTCCATTCCTTATCCCATTTAATCGAATCAAGGTGAAGAACGGGAATATCCTTTTTCTTAGCTATATAATCTGAAAGATATGTTTTCCCGCTTCCAACATAACCTAAAATTGCGATTTTCATTTTATATCCTCTTCATCAATTTAAAATACTCACCGTCATCATCTGCACCGTCAAAAAGAACTTCTGTGAAGCCAAATTTGCGATACATATGCAAAGCGTTTTCGTTATTCTTATCAACACCAATAGTCATTTCTGAATATCCCATATTCTTTGCTTTTCGGATAAGGAACTGCAAAATTTCACTACCTATACCACGACCGCGATATTCCTTTTTAACTATCATTCTTGAAACGTAAACCCTTTGGTTTTCAATAGTGTAATCTATGTCACCCGTATCAAAAACCAAAGCACCCTCACCAATAAACTCACCATTGATTTTATAAATAAACACAAGTCTGTTGCCTGTTGCAATCTCTCCTCTCCACTTTTCAGCAAGTGGTTGTGTTTTCATATTCCATATATTTGAACACTTAGAATAGTCTTCAAGTTTAAGGGGCTCAATAACTGTATTTGCAAAGTTTGTAAATGCTTTATTCAAAGTTCTGTATTTCATATTTGCGATTTCTTTCAGGGAATAAGTTTTCATCAGACGTTCAATAAACCGACAACCAAGGAAATAACCAACATCTGAATGTCCGTTATAGGAACACCAATCACCGAAAAAGTCCTGAACACTTTCTTTTTTATCAAGACGACGGAGATATTCTCTTTTTATCTGGTTCTCGTTTTTATAGCACCAATCAAGCCAACCGTCTTTGTTCTGATGATAAAATTCATCATCACCACACAGAATGTGCTCACAAACCATAGCAACACCTTCCTGATAAAGCTGCTGTATGGCTTTTCTGCGTTTTGTGTATTCGGGGATATGCAGATTGCCGTTCAGTTTGTGCCATAAATGACCGATTTCGTGCAGGATCAAGGCACGCATATTTGTTTCATCGCCCCAACTGAGCTCTATAATTTTTTCAATACCGAGAAGAATGGTGTCCTTGCCGTCAAGCGTAGTTGCCCAACCCGCACCATTGCAAAGTCCGAGATATAAAATGATGTTAATGTCAGGATCTGTGTCAAAAAGCTTTGTTAAGTTATCATTCAATGTATCAATTACTGTCTGAAAGTTTCTGCTAACGGATTCAATCTTTTCCTCATTCAAAGCAGATTCAAGAACAGGAAGAACATCTTTATTAAAATCATAGCTCTTTGCATCACTTTCACATTTTGACGGCAGTTCTTTTGATATTTCTTCTGCATACTTCCGCCATAAATCAATGGTGAATCCGCCAGTAAAAACTGATTTGATATTATCACAGGTGTTTATAATCTTCATTATTCTATCCTGATTTCACTTATAAATATTTCTGCATATAAACGATACTTTGATATGTACCGTCTTTAAGCTTATATACATTTGGCTTTTCGGATACAATTTTAAAACCGAATTTTTCATAGAGTGCTTTTGCTCTTTCGTTGCCTTTTGTGAATTCCAACTCCATAAAATCTATGCCACCACGCTCAGTTGCAGCATTTATAAGTTCACGGAACATAGCTGAGCCTATACCCATATTCCAGTATTTTTGGCGAAGTGCAATTCCTACCGATGCTCTGTGACAAGTTTTCATACCTGTTTTGAAAGTAACGTCGCATATACCGGCAATTTCATCATTCACACGGCAAATTAAAACAAATGAGTTTTTGGATTCGCGAACACCGCTGACCCACTCTGCTTCACCCTCTACGGTAACGCTTTCCCACTCTTCTTTATATCTTACAAGAAACTTAGTTTCACCGCTTACAGTAGCCATTAAATCAATAAGCTCAGCAGCATCAGAAATTTCAGGAGTTTTTAATATAGCTTTTCTTCCGTCTTTTAACTGAATCTCTTTTCCTTCAAAAATCATTTCAATTCACTCCTTTGTAAGTGATTATAATAAAAACAAAACAGGCACCTCCGAGAATACGGAGATGCCTTAATTTACAAAAAGATAAAAAATATATCAATCGCAAACGGACAAAACGGCTCTCCTGTTTCGGAAGTTAAGATTCATTGTCATTTTGTCCACCTGCCTTTCATTTTTTGTATATTGTAACAATTAGATTTGATATTGTCAATACTGTATATTTTCATAGTGTTGAATGTGCTTTTTTTATTGATTTTACAAAAGCCATATGATAAAATTACCATAATATTGAAATCGGGAGGATTCCTATGCTTTACAAAAAAAATACCTCTTCGCGTTTAAGTGATGAATTATTTAAAAATCCTACAAGTGAATACAGGGGTACACCCTTCTGGGCGTTAAACAACCTTCTTACCAAGGAAGAATTATGCCGTCAGATTGATATTTTTAAGGAAATGGGTCTTGGCGGATTTCATCTTCACGTAAGAACAGGTCTTAAAAACGAGTATCTCAGCAACGAATATATGGGTCTTATGAAGGCTTGCGTTGAGAAAGCCAAGGGCGAAAATATGCTCGCATGGTTATACGACGAGGACAGATGGCCCTCAGGCGCTGCAGGCGGTCTTGTTACAAAAGATAAACAGTACAGAGCGAGAAACCTTATGTTTACCGCACGAAAAGAGGCGGAAGTATACACTGATACTGATTCCCGTGCAGAAGGCAACAGAAGTGGCGAAGGTGAGCTTCTCGCTTGTTACGACGTTGTATTGGATAAAAACGGTTATCTTGAATCCTATAAACGTATTAACGAGGACGACACTGTCGAGGGTACAAAATGGTACGCATTCCTTGAAATACATCAGAGCAGCAGCTGGTTCAATGACCAGACATACCTTGACACACTCAATAAGGATGCCGTCAAAAAATTCGTTGAAGTTACCCACGAAAAATATAAAGAAGAAGTCGGCGAGGATTTTGACGGCACCGTTCCCGCAATTTTTACCGACGAGCCTCAGTTCACACGTAAAAATGTACTTGGCAACTCCTTCGACACCGAAGATGATATTATGATGCCCTGGACCGACAAGGTTCCCGAGCTTTATAAGGAGGCTTATGGTGCGGATATTTTCGACACCCTTCCCGAGGTTTTCTGGGATTTGAAGGACAGTGCCCCCTCCTTGCACCGTTACCGCTACCACGATTTTATTGCGGAACTTTTCGCAAGTGCCTTTGCAGACACCGTAGGCGGTTGGTGTGGCGAGAACAACATTGCTCTTACGGGCCATATGATGGAAGAACCCACCTTACACTCCCAGACCGCTGCATTAGGTGAAGCAATGCGTTCATACAGAAGCTTCCAGCTTCCCGGTATAGATTTACTTTGCAATTCCCACGAATTCACCACTGCAAAACAGGCAGCGTCCGCTGCACACCAATTCGGTTACGAAGGTGTACTCTCAGAGCTTTACGGTGTTACAGGTTGGGACTGTGATTTCAGAACATATAAACATCAGGGCGACTGGCAGGCGGCTTTGGGTATTACTGTACGTGTACCCCACCTTTCATGGTATGCTATGGCGGGCGAAGCTAAGCGTGACTACCCTGCTTCAATTTCATATCAGTCCCCCTGGTACAAGGAATACAATGTAATTGAAGACCATTTTGCAAGAGTAAACACTGCTCTTACAAGGGGTAAGCCCGTAGTTAAGGTTGCCGTTATTCACCCCATCGAAAGCTTCTGGCTCCATTGGGGACCCAATGATAAATCCGCTATTTTCCGTCAGAGTGTTGACGATAATTTCCAAGGACTTACAAAGTGGCTTATTGAAGGCAGTATTGACTTCGACTTCATCTGCGAATCCCTTTTACCCGACCTTTGCAAAGAGGCTACCGCTCCCCTTAAGGTTGGTGAAATGGAATATACAACTATCGTTGTTCCTAATTGCGAGACCTTGAGAAGTTCCACCCTTGAAAGACTTGAAAAATTCCGTGAATTGGGCGGACGAATTATATTTATGGGCTCTGCACCCACTCTTTGCGATGCACTCCCCTCAGACAGAAGTAGGCTTTTAGCCGACAAATGCGAAAAGGTTGACTTTTCAAGAGCTGCTATTCTTACCGCCCTTGAAAAAGACCGCACACTTACTATCCGTTACGATGACGGCGACCTTTCAGACCACCTTATTTATCAGTTAAGAAAAGATGTTGACTGTAATTGGCTTTTCGTTTGTCAGGACAAAGAACCTTTTAACAAGGACCTTTGCCACAGTGACGATATCCGCATCAGTATTCCCGGTGAGTACACAGTAACTGTTTACGACACACAAAATGGTGACATTTACCCTGCGGACGTTACATACACTAACGGCAACACTGTTATTAACGAAGTTTTCTATGGCTATGACTCCAAACTTTATAAATTAACCGAAGGAAAAGCCGGAAATCAGACTGCAGACAAACCCGAATTTGACGGCGAAGGTACTTCCGCCCCCACCCTTGTAGATTATGAGCTTTCCGAAGAAAACGTACTTCTTCTTGATATGGCAGAGTTTAAACTTGAGGGTGAAGAGGAATTTTCACCCCAGGAAGAAATTTTACGTCTTGATAACATTTGCCGTGAAAGACTCGGTTTAAGAAACCGTGGCGGAAGAGTTGTTCAACCTTGGGTTTACGGTGAAATCGAACCCATATCCCAGGTTACACTCAAATACACCTTCACAAGTGAAATCGAGTATGAAGGTGCTTCACTTGCACTGGAAGATGCTGAAAAAGCAAAAATCAGCTTTAACGGTGAAGCTGTTGACAACACCATTACGGGTAATTTTGTTGATATTTCAATATTCAAAGTAAATCTTCCGAAAATAGTAAAGGGCGATAACACTCTTATTATCACCCTTCCCTTCGGCGATAGTGCAAACCTTGAAAACGTATTTATTTTAGGTAAATTCGGTGTTAAACTTCAGGGCAGAATCCCAACGCTCACAACACTTCCCGAAAAAATCAGTTTCGGAGACATTACTCAAAAGGGATTCCCCTTCTATGGCGGTAACATTACCTATAAAATACCCGTTGAAGTTACAAACAACGCCCTTAAGGTTTGTGCCTCCGATTACCGCGGTGCACTTATCGGTGCAACCCTTGACGGTAAGGAAATAGGTAAAATAGTATATCCCCCGTATTGTGTATACGAAAAGGATGTTGAAAACGGAGCGCACCTTCTTGAGCTTACCCTTTTCACACACCGCTACAACACATTCGGACCCATTCACCTTGTTAACGAAAAAGAAAGCTGGCACGGTCCCGATGCATGGCGCAGCTCAGGTGTAAACTGGAGCTACGAATACGTATTAAGAAAAGCAGGCATCTTAAAAGCACCGGTGACAGAATAACAAAAAGCACCCCTGGGGGTGCTTTTTTAATGCAAAATACAAAATGCAAAATGCAAAATTATCGGGGCGCCTTGCGCCAAATTCACAAATAACGTTATTGAAACGCGAAGCTCAACCTCTCTGCGTAAGGAGAGAGGGGGACCGCCTTGAAAAGTATTTACTACAAATTAGTTAAATGCGTGTGATTAATTACCCACTAAACAAATTAAAGCGGAGCGGTGGAGAGTCCCAATCGCTTATTAGACACAGCAAAACAATCGGGACACATATTATCACTTAAAATCTATCCAATCTGAATCTTCTTCAAATTCGTTTCTTATTAATATTTTTATTCCTATAAGATTACCTGCTTCAAGCACACATTCACACGTTTTATATTTTTCTCGAATGATTTCAAGTGCTTCTTCGCTGTTTTATGCCTCAATCACAAAATCTTGGCTGACTGTTTCTTCTATTGTAACAACAAATTTCATAATTGTATTTTCCTGTATATTCCTTCTCCTAAAAACTCGATAAAACCTTTATCTCTTAAAAACTGCAATTGTTGTCTTATTTTAGGTTTTATGTTGTTATTTTTAGGATGTTTTAGTTTCAATTCGTTTTCATACTCATAAACTTGATTCAACCCAAAAATGTTATCATCTATTTTATTTATACAACTTAGTATATCCATCATCCAACCGCGAGCATTCAATTCTTTCACTTCGAGTTTTTGACCGATATTTACCTTTCTTATAACATCACCACTATTGATAATTTTACCATTAGTTATAATTTCAACTCGTCCTTGTTGGGGAATCTTTTCTAATAAAATATTGCAACCAACCCAACCGGCACGACGAGCAGTATCTGATAATGGTTTTCTCTTTTCTATTAATTCAGGCACAAAGAAGTGTTTGGGTACAAGTATCAAATCCTTAACCACAAGTTCTGACTTTGAATAACTCATAAATAAGAAATCAGGATTTTCATTACTCGTAATCCTCTCAATCATTTTTTCGTATGCTCCGTCATTCACTTTTTTGCCTAATGAACCATTCTTGCTTTTTAATTCAAATTGATTGCTACAAACAGGACAATAAAAATCTGCAACTGGCTTATTATTGGGAAACTTATTAACATTTAGATTACCGCAACGCGGACAATACAAATTTTGTGATACCCATGATTCTGTCAAAACTCTTGCCTGTTGTGTTCCGGAACGATATATAAGATTACCGCTATTTAAACACAAATCCATTTTTATCACCCAATATTAATTTACTATTTCTTCCCAAGCTCAAGCGTTCTCTTATATGCGCTTTTTACTGCATTCATAGCGCTTGCTCTGAATGCGCCTTCTTCGAGGGCTTTTACGCCTTCAATTGTGCTTCCGGCGGGGCTGCACACAGCATCCTTAAGCTTACCCGGATGCTCTCCTGTTTCAATAAGCATTCTCGCGGAGCCTGCAAGAGTCTGAGCTGCATAAAGCATCGCTTTATCACGGGGCAAACCGCACTCAACAGCACCATCCGCAAGGGCTTCGCAGAACATAAACACGAAAGCAGGACCACAACCTGAAACACAGCTTGCCGCATCTATTTTATCCTCGGAAATCTCATCAAGAACTCCCGCGTACCTCATAACATCGCAGAAATCATCAATTTCATCTACGGAAACAAATTCATTGGCGGTATAAAGAATCATACCTGCCCCAACGCTTACGGGCATATTTGGCATAATTCTTATAACGGGGCAATCCACCCCTGCCATCTCAATTATGGATTGAGTGCTGACACCTGCCGCCATAGAAACAAGTGTGAAATCCGTTGTGCGATCTTCAATAATGGGCGCAACAGTTTCAAAAAGCGATTTAAGCATCTGGGGCTTAACACCCAAAAAGATATAATCACAGTTTAGTACTATATACTCCGTGTCTTCAACGTTCACGTCTGTTTCTTTTGCAAATGCATCAGCCTTTGCAAAATCCACGTCATAAACGTAAACATTTTCAGCTCCAACTGATTTTATTGCGGCTCTGGCAAGGGCACCACCCATATTACCGCAACCTAAAAAACCGATTGTTTTCATATTTTCTCCCTTTAAGTTGGTGACAGTCGTCAACTTATCGAATTTGACCGTCGCCTTTTATAATAAATTTATATGTAGTCAATTCTTTAAGACCCATGGGCCCTCTTGCGTGAAGCTTTTGGGTTGAAATACCCATTTCGCAACCAAGTCCGAACTCACCGCCGTCTGTAAAACGAGTTGAAGCGTTGACATAAACTGCGGCGCTGTCAACAGCCATAGTAAACAAGCTCGCATTCTGTTCGTTTTCGGTAATAATTGCTTCACTGTGACCTGTTGAGTGAGCCGAAATATGCTCAACCGCCTCATTAACATCACTTACAATTTTAACACCTAAAATATAATCAAGGAATTCTGTATCAAAATCATTTTCACCCGCGGGGATACCCTCAATTATCATCTGTGCCTTTTGGTCAAGACGAAGCTCAACCGGAACAAGACCCTTTTCAATACGGTTTTCAACAAGCCTTGTTTTAAGAAGGGGCAATAATTTCTCTGCAATTTTTTCATTTACAACAATGACTTCGCAGGCGTTACAAACGGAAGGTCTGCTTGTTTTTGCATTTTCAACTATATTAAGAGCCTTTTCAACATCGGCAAATTCATCAATATAAATATGACAGATGCCCGTGCCCGTCTGAATACAGGGAACCTTTGCGTTTTCCGTACATGCTTTAATAAGTCCAGCACCGCCACGGGGAATAAGCAGGTCAACAAAGCCCACCGCATTCATAAGCTCGTTTGCGCTCTGTCTTGTAGTATCCTGCACAAGGTTTATAAGGCTTTCGGGAAGACCCATTGACCGGAGCCCCTTGCGCATTGCGCTGACTATGGCATTTGCAGAAAGAAAAGCCTCTTTACCGCCGCGAAGAACACAGACATTACCGCTTTTAAGAGCCAATGCCGCAGCATCGGATGTAACATTGGGACGGCTTTCATAAATAATTGCCACTACACCCATGGGCACTGCGGTTTTTTCAACAACAATTCCGCTGGGTCTCTCAACTCTGTCAAGGACCCGGCCCACGGGGTCAGGAAGAGCCGCAACCTGGCGGATACCCTCTGCCATACCCTGTATTCTTTCCTCAGAAAGAGCGAGTCTGTCAAGCATTACATCTGAAACTGTACCTTTGGCTTTTTCTAAATCCTTTGCATTTTCGCACAAGATTTCATCACTGTTTTCAATAAGGGCGTCAGCCATTCTCAAAAGCAGTTCATTTTTTGTTTTTGTATCAAGAGAGCAAAGAACGGCTTTCGCTTTCTTTGCTTCTTCAAGAATAAGGGATGTTGATTTCATAAAAATCTCCTTATTTTATTTTGATAAAAATTTTGTTCCGACTTTTTTACCATCGAGAATATCGTACAAAACTGCGGGTGAAGAGCCGTTTGCGATAATAACATCCGTGCCCGCCTCTGTACATTTTTTAGCAGCCCCGAGCTTTGTTGCCATACCGCCCGTACCGAGACCGCTGCGGCTTCTTCCGCCCAAAGCCTCTATCTCGGGGGTTATTTCTTTAATTTCACAAATCAGCTCTGCATTGGGGTCCTTGTGGGGGTCTGCAGTGTAAAGACCGTCAATATCCGAGAGAAGCACAAGTAAATCTGCGTGCATACTCACCGCAACAATGGCACCAAGGGTGTCATTATCACCAACAGAAATCTCGTCGGTATTTACCGTATCATTTTCGTTAATTATGGGTAACACATTGAGCTCAAGAAGTCTGTTCATTGTATTCTTGATATTGTGATATCTTGTGGGGTCTTCTAAATCAAGACCCGTAAGAAGTATCTGTGCCACCGTATGATTATATTCCGAAAAGAGTTTATCATATGCGTACATCAATTCACATTGACCCACTGCCGCAGCAGCCTGTTTGGTAGGCATATCGGAGGGTTTTTCTTTAAGTGAAAGCTTACCGATGCCCATACCGATAGCACCGCTTGATACAAGTATTATCTCATTTCCTGCATTTTTAAGGTCTGAAAGAACCTTACAAAGCTCTTCAACGTGGCGGATATTGATGCACCCCGTACTGTGTGCAAGGGTTGATGTACCCACCTTAACAACTAATCTCATCTTTTATCACCAAAATTAATCTTCTGTACGTTCTTTTACTTTAACTGCTCTTGATACCGCAAGATCAGTCATCATCTGTTCTTTTGTTTTGCCGTTTACGTTAAAGAAGGCGAGAGTGATGGCTTTACAAATTCTGCCTATTGCGGGAGCAAGTGTGAATACAGTCCATATGGCCTGTAACATATTGGGGTCGGTGTGAGGAATAACTACACCGTGTGAGTTCATAAGAGGTTCGTACTTAATAGCCTCAATAATAACACCGCTGAGAATTCCCGAAACACCGTTTGCAATAAGGGTAATATAACCCATAGCCGCGCTCATCATACCTTCGTTTCTGATACCCGTTTTCCATTCAACATAGTCATACATATCGCCCTCAAGGGCAGTTCCGCAATAACGCTGAACGCTGTTCATAGCCCCTGCAAGGGTAAGGAAAACAACTATAATAACAAGATTTATAAAGTGGTTATCCGTAGGCTTATATCCTACAAAGTACATAATGAGATAAATAAGTCCGCAATAACCATAGCTCAAAACCGAAAGATTTCTGAGTCCGATTTTTTTAGTAAGCTTTGTAGCAAAGGGAAGAACAAAGTAGCTGGGTAAACCTGTAAAAAGACCTGAAATAGCCGCATTTGAAAGCTTACCGGTACAGTTAAGCCAGAAATAGTTTGCAACCTGCTGACCCGTACCTTTACCGACACCGAAGAAGCCCTTAATCATAAGAACCCACATAGGGCGACAGGATGCAACCTGCTTAACGGATTTCCATACGCTTGTATTCTTCATTTCATCACGGGAAGCAAGAGGCACTCTCTCCCTTAAACTGAAGAAGCCGAAGATTCTGAAAACAATTACCAAAGCAATGAAAATAATAGCACCAACAAGGTAAATGTTACGTGTAGGTATTGTTCGCGGCAGATAGTCAACAAAGAACGGGAACAAGGACGGCAACCACACACCGAAAAGGTCAACATATGTGTCAGCCGCAATAAGCTTGTTTCGCTCATTGGGGTTGGGTGTAAGGTTATAAAGCACCGCCTTATATGCAGGGTTATAAAATGAACCCGCAATTGAACCAACATATCTTATAATCAAAAACCATATAAAGAGTGCTGCCTGAGAAAGTCCGTCGGGTAACAAATAGGGTGTTGCCGCAGAGAAAATCCATAAGGGCAACGTAAGCACCAGATAAGGACGTACTCTACCCCAGCGTGTACGCGTTCTGTCCAGAATGGGACCGGATATTGCATTATCAAAAGTATCTACTATTGTAGAGAATGTCTGAGCCACACTTAAAGTAATAGGGCTTACATGCTGGAAGGTTGTAGTATAGAAAAACTCGTTGTTTCCGTTAAAGGTTTCCCAGTTTTTGTCACCGATACCGGAGATTATGTAAGCCGCCATTTCGCGGGGACCTAAATATTCCTTTTCCTGCTGACGCTTCTGTCTTTCTATTTCTTCCCGGGTTAACATAGCTTCTGCTTTAACCTCTTGTGTTATTTCCGCCACGGTTACACCGCCTTTCATAGTTTCAATCATTTTAACATATAGGAATTTATAAAGCAATATTATAAAACTTTTCCAATTCCCTTTTAAGTCGTGCAACGGGTAAGCCCACCACGTTAAAATAGTCGCCTTTTATACCCTTTACAAGCAAGCTTGCTTTACCTTGGATCCCGTAAGCACCTGCTTTATCGTAGGGCTCACGACTTGAAATGTATTTTTCAATTTCTTTTTTAGTAAGTCTGTAAAAAACTACATCAGTTTTTTCGCTGAATGTTACGGACCTTTCATTATCCGATATGGTAACACCCGTATAGACCTGATGTGTTTTCCCGCTTAAAAGATTAAGCATTCGTCGGGCGTCATCCTTGTCCACGGGCTTACCTAAAATTTCGTTATTTACCGCAACCACCGTGTCTGCTGAAATTACGATTTCATCGGGTGCACTGCACTTGCGTGAAGCTTCGTTTTTAATTTTTGAAAGATATTCAACCGCTTCCCTTGCACCGATTCCCTCAGGGAGGGTTTCATCACATGGGACAGGACGAATTTCAACATTATCGGTAATAATTGCTATCAATTCTTTTCTTCTGGGTGATTGTGAAGCAAGAATCAGTTTTTTATCAATCATATTGTCACCAATCCAGAGCCTTACACATTGCTTTAAGTGTGTTAAGTCCCCATTTACAAGCCATTACCGCATCCTCACAGCCTTCAAATTCCAATGTGATATATCCGTCATAGCCCGTATCTTTAATTATACTTAAAACCTGATAAACAGGCACATTGCCGTGACCTAAAACGGCACCGCGGAGATAATTTCCGCCCCTTGATTTAAAGAAACCGTCACATGGAGCAAACTCGCTGCCGCTTTTAATATGAAAATCCTTTGCATGAAGATATGATACAAAGGGAGCTAATCTGCTCACTGCAGTAACGGGATTTTCGTCGGCACAAAGAAAATTACCCATATCAATAAGTGCACCGAAGTTTTTGTGATTTACACCTGTAATGATTCTTTCCACCCTATCACTGTCCTGACAGAAATAGCCGTGATTTTCAATCATTGTACGAATACCGTACTCTTCGGCAAATTCCGTTATCTCTTTATATCCCTTGACTATTCTCGGAAGAGCCTGCTCAAAGCCATTAATTTTTTTATCTTCATCTCTGTAACCACCTGTTGCATCGTGGCGCATACCCTTAACACCTAAAGCAGAGGCTATAAGAACCTCGCCTTTAAGACGTTCAATTTCTTTCTGAAGGTCACCATCGCTCCCGTAAATGAAATCTGCACCAACAGAATACTGTACTGCCTCAACACCGCATTTTTCACATTCGGCTCTGAGTTCCCCTGCGTATTCTTCTTTTGACATCCCCTCGGGTGTTCTTATTTCTGCAAACTCAATACCGTCAAAACCAAGTTCCTTGGTAACGGCTATAAGCTCTTTTTCGGTTTTCTCACCTTTATTTACAAGGGAAGAAAGACTGTAACTGCTGATTGCAAATTTCATTTTAAAATTCCTTTCCATTATTTTATCATTGCGGCTAAGCCTTTTGAGTATTATGATAATAGGTACCGTAACCCATTACCTGAAAAGGAGGCAAAGCAATTGAACATCCAAGCAGACGGAGATGAAAAAATTGCCGTGACGCTCAGCAACAAGGATATGAACGAGCTTGATATAACCTACGATGAAATGGACTATTCAAACATCGAAACCCGTAGAGTTATCTGGACTGTTTTAGATGAAGCAAAACGAGTTTTAGGTAAACCTATTAACACCGACGGCAGACTTTTAGTCCAGGTTTCCCCTGCCGATGACGGCGGTTGCCTTATGCTTTTTACTCAGATGCCCCTTCCGGAGAACAATTCCAAAAAACGGCTTGTTATGAAAAAAGATGCAGAGCCCATACTCTGGAAGGCATTTGATTCCGATGCTTTTATTGATGCTCTTGATATTCTCAAAACCAAAAATCAGTTTATAAGAAATTCCGAAGCATATCTGTTTAAAAATAAATTTTATATTATTATTCATCCGAAACCCTCTTTTTGTGAGAGAGTTGAACTGGCTTTGTGTGAATACGGCGAAGCCGAACAAGGTAACAAAGCATATATTTCAAAGATTTACGAATACGGAAAACCTCTCTTATCGGAGTGAATCTATTGCCTTTTTAATATCGTTTGCTCCGAAAATGTAGCTCCCCGAAACAAGCACATCGGCGCCTGCTTCCACACAAAGCTTAGCAGTTTCGGGCACAATACCCCCGTCAACCTGAATCATAAGTTTCGGGTTGACTTTATTTGCCTGTGCTCTGATTTCGCTGATTTTCGAAAGCATATCCGTCATAAACGACTGACCCCCGAACCCGGGCTCAACAGTCATAACCAGCACCATGGCAATATCCTGAAGATAGGGAAAAACAGCCTCAGCCTTGGTTGCGGGTTTTATTACAAGTGCAGGTGCAATGCCTGCGCTTTTTATTTTTTCGATAGTTTCTTTAATATCACTATTGCTTTCAACGTGAAAAGCAATTAAGTCCGCACCGCTTTTTGCGAATGCATCTATGTAATCATAGGGATTACTTATCATAAGATGGCAATCAAGAAACATATCCGTTGCTTTTCTTATGGATTTCACAACGGGTGGACCTATGGAAATATTGGGTACAAAGTGACCATCCATAACATCCACGTGGAGCATATCCGCTCCGCCGATTTTTACTTTTTCGATATCATTTTTAAGAGATGCGTAATCCGCCGACAAAATTGAGGGGGATATTTTTATATCGTTTTTAAAATTCACAGACGGACTCTCCTTTCAGAATCTCCATGGCAATTTCACTATCCTTAGCAATGCGCTGTTTTAATTCTTCAAGATTTGAAAATTTCATTTCATTACGAATTTTCTCAACAAGAAAAACCTCGGGATTTTCATCGTAGAGGTCGCCCTCAAACCCGATAATATGGGTTTCACTGCGTTTTTCGCTGTTGCCGATAGTGGGTCTGACACCGATATTTGTAACCGAGGGATAAAATTTATCGTAAACCTTTGTAAATGAGGCATAAACCCCGTACTCGGGAACGGCAAAATCCTCGGTAAAGAACTGGTTTATTGTGGGCAAGCCTAAGGTTCTGCCCCTCATATCGCCGTGAGCGACAGTAAAATCATAAGAAAAATACCTGCCGAGCATAGCCCTGACCGATTTCATATCACCCTGAGAAATCTTTTCTCTTATACGGCTTGAGCTGACCGGCTCGTTTTCATAAGACACCGCATCAACCACTGTAATTTTTATTTCCCGCTCTGCACAAAGTGCCATAAGCTTCGCGGCATCCGCCGATGCATTTTTACCGAAACGGTAGTTAAAACCGCAAGCGAGAGATTTTGCATTATATTTTTTCACAAGAATTTCATCCACGAAAGCTTCGGGTGAAAGCTCATGGATATCAGAAAAATCAATGTATTCGGGTGTAACTCCCCAGGAAGCAAGTATTTCCTTGGTCTTGCCGTCGGTAATAAGAGCACCGGGATTTTCACCCTTAAGGCACACCAGCGGATGCTCATTGAACATCAACACGATGCTTCGTTGGTATTCTGTTTTTTCAGCGGTAATTACCGCTTTATGACCGATATGCAATCCGTCAAATGTCCCCAACGCAACAAATGCGCCCTCAACCTGATTTTTCATAATTATCTTCCGTCGTTATAAATTCTTTTTACTTTAAGGTTTTCACCTTCGGGAGAATATTCTCCCAAGCCCAAAAACTGATTTAAGCCATATACTCTGTACAAGCCGAACTTTCCGAGCCCCTTTACCCTTTGAGCCATAAGGTCGCCGCCGTTTTTAAAACGGACTGCCTGATTATCCGTAACTGTTACCGCAGGATAACAATCAAGAAGCTTTTCAAGGGGAATGACCGCTTTTTCAATTTCGCCATTTTCCTGCAGAAGCGAAAGCTCTTCCAGAGTATAGCAATCTTCAATGCTGACACCGCAGGCGAAGGTGCGCTTGAGAGAGGTCATAACCGCACCTGTACCCAAAACCGCACCAATATCATCAATAAGGGTGCGGATATATGTCCCTGCAGAGCATTCACAGTAAAGGGAATACTCATTTTCAGAAATTTTTTCTGCCGTTAAAAGGTAGATTTCACATTTTCGGGGTGTTCTTTCCACCTCTTTACCCTGCCTTGCCAGCTCGTAAAGCCGTACACCGTCTTTCTTTAAAGCAGAATACATGGGAGGAAGCTGCATTATTTCCCCTTTGAAGCCTTCCGTCGCCTTTAAAACCTCATCAAAAGATACTTCTTTATCGAAGGTTTGGGTAACAGTGCCCCATATATCAAGGGTATCCGTTCTGAATCCCGTTCTGAAGGTTGCTATATAGGCTTTTTTGTGGGTGGGCAGAAGCTCAATAAATCTGGTAGCGCCTCCCATAGCAATGGGTAAAACCCCCGTGGCATTTGGGTCAAGAGTACCTGTATGCCCCGCCTTTTTCTCGCCCACAATACGCCTGACCTTGTTAACTGCAAAAAAAGATGTTATATTTTCACCTTTGTTAAGCGGAATAATACCGGTCATTGTTTTATACCGTCCAATGAAATTTTTATTGAATCAAAAAGTTTTCTCTTTCCTTCGGCATAATCTTTGCCCAAGGATGCGCCTGCCGCGCCTTTATGACCGCCGCCACCGAGTCTTTTGCAGATTTCGGAGGCATCAATGCCGTCATCGGTTCTTACGGAAACCTTAAAATTCCCGTCCTTCTGTTGTTTTATAACAGCACCTACCAGCACTCCCTCAATCTGACGGGGAAGTGCCGTTATGGGATAACACTCGTTTTCGTCGGAACCGCTTTTTCGGAACATGTCCTGAGTAATGGTAATTACGGCGCATTTATCGTCGAAATGATATTCGAGGGTTTCCCGTGCTATCATTTCAAGGCGGAGAAAGCTTTTTGTTTTGGTTTCGAACATGATTTTGTTGATTTTAGTTGAATCAACACCCTGCTCTGTAAGCTCTGCCGCAATGCGGAAAACTGCCGGTGTCACATTCTGATATCTGAAACAGCCCGTATCGGTGGAAATACCCGTATAAATGCAGTTTCTTAAATATCGGTTTGTTTGAATACCAAGGTCCACGGCTATTTCATAAATAATTCCGCAAGCCGCAGCTCTGTCCTCAACAATATTATATTTTGCATAGTATGTGTTGGACATATGGTGATCAATACATAAGTCCACCTTGTCACCGTATTTTTCGGCAATACTGCCCAGAAGTTTTACATCCGCAACATCAACGGCAATTATAAAAGGGTTTTTTACTTCATCGGATGAAAAACCCTCTGTCATAAAGCTGAAATCCGAGGATATTTCATCAGCGCATAAAAATGCGCGCTTTTTACCCATAAGCTTAAGAATTTCGCAAAGGGCAAATGCCGAGCCCAGAGTATCGCCGTCGGGATGCTCGTGGGAGAGAACAAGGAATTCCTCGTTCTCTCTCAGAAGCTTTAAACATTCATTTCTGTCAATAACCATATTATTCCTTATTACCCGAGGAAATTTCCTCTAATTTTTTAACGATGTTCATACCATATTCGATAGAATCATCCGCTACAAATTTAATTTCGGGAGTTTTGCGAAGTCCGAGTCTTTTGCCGACTTCACGCCTTACAAGACCCGTAGCACCCGTAAGTGCTTTAGCCGCACCTTTTGCCACATCAATACCCTCAACGGCACTGATATATACTTTTACATAAGATGAGTCGGAAGCAACTTCCGCACGGGCAACGCTGATAAGATGGTCAGAAATTCTGGGATCCTTCAACTCTCTTACGATAGTTGCAATTTCCCTTCTGATATCCTCAGCTGTTCTGTTTTGTCTGTATGTTCCCATAAATTCTCCTATTAGTCTTTATACTCCTCAACAATGTATGCTTCGAGGATATCGCCCTCTTTGATATCATTGAATTTCTGAAGACCGATACCGCATTCGTAGCCTGTTGCTACTTCACGCTGGTCGTCCTTGAAACGCTTGAGTGATGCAATTTCATCCTCAAAAATAACGATACCGTCACGCACAACACGGATTTTGGAGTTTCTTGTAATTTTACCGTCGATAACATAGCTACCTGCAATTGTACCTGCACTTGAAAGCTTGAATACATTACGCACCTCAGCTTTACCCATTTCAACATCACGGTATTTGGGTGCAAGCATACCTTTGATAGCAGCCTCAACCTCTTCTATACAGTCATAGATAACTCTGTACATTCTCATTTCAACGCCATCACGCTCTGCATGAGTTTCGGCAACTGAGTCGGGACGGACATTGAAGCCTACGATAAGTGCATTTGAAGCGTTTGCGAGCATAACGTCGGATTCGTTAATTGCACCAACACCACCGTGGATAACTTTAACACGAACCTCTTCGTTGGAAAGCTTTTCAAGGCTCTGACGAACAGCTTCAACTGAACCCTGTACGTCTGCTTTAACAATAATGTTAAGGTCTTTAAGAGAGCCTGCATTGATTGAATCGAACAAGTTATCAAGAGTAACCTTCTGCATTGAACGGAATTCCTCTTCCTTCTGCTGGGTCTTTCTCTGTTCAACAAGCTCACGGGCAAGCTTTTCGTCGGATACACAGTCAAACTGGTCACCGCCGACGGGCACTTCAGCAAGACCTGTGATTTCAACGGGTACTGAAGGACCTGCTTCATCAACCTTTCTGCCCTTATCATCGGTCATAACGCGAACACGGCCTACAGCAGTACCTGCAACAATAATATCGCCGGATTTAAGAGTACCGTTCTGAACAAGAAGTGTTGCAACGGGACCGCGACCTTTGTCAAGCTTAGCCTCAATAACAATACCTTTACCTGCACGGTTGGGGTTAGCCTTAAGCTCTTTCATTTCTGCCACAAGAAGAACTGATTCAAGAAGAGTATCTATATTCATTCTTGTTTTTGCAGAAACAGGAACACAGATAACATCGCCACCCCATTCTTCGGGGATAAGTTCATGCTCTGTAAGCTGCTGCATAATCTTATCAGGTGAAGCATCGGGTTTATCCATTTTATTGATAGCAACAACAACTGAAACTCCTGCAGCCTTAGCATGGTTAATAGCCTCAATGGTCTGGGGCATGATACCGTCATCTGCCGCAACAACGAGGATTGCAATATCAGTTGCCATAGCACCACGCGCGCGCATTGCTGTAAAGGCAGCGTGACCGGGTGTGTCGAGGAAGGTAATGTCCTGACCGTTAAGGTTTACTCTGTATGCACCCAGGTGCTGAGTAATACCGCCGGCTTCTGTTTCAGTAACAGATGTGTTTTTAATAGCGTCAAGAAGTGATGTTTTACCGTGGTCAACGTGACCCATAACGCAAACAACGGGGCTTCTGGGAAGAAGGTCATCCTCGTTATCCTCGTGGTCGTCAATAATTCTGTCTTCGATAGTAACAACAACTTCCTTTTTAACCTTTGCACCAAGCTCTGTTGCAACAATTTCCGCAGTATCATAGTCAATAACCTGGTTGACTGTTGCCATCATACCCAATGAGAACAGCTTTTTGATAACCTCTGCGGCGGTTCTTTTAAGCATGGCAGCAAGGTCACCGACGGTGATTTCCTCGGGAACTGTGATTACAAGAGTTTTCTTTGCTCTTTCAGCTTCAATTCTCTTTAATCTCTCTGCCTCGCTCTCCTTGCGTTTGGAGCGCATACCCTGCTGTTTTCTGTACTGCTGGCTCTTCTGTTTTAATTTCTGCTTGGTCTGAACATTGTCGTTAATTGAATGAACAGGAGCAATATTTTCATATCTCTCGTTGTATTTATCCAACTGAACATTATCGGCTCTTGTGTCGATTGTACGCTTTTCGCCCTTTGTTCTGGACTGCATGGGACCGTCATTTTTCTTCTCGTGCTTTTTAAAGGGATTGAGTGTGCTCTCACCGTGTTTTTTCTGTTCGGGCTTCTTTTCCTCAACCTTTTTATTGTCGGCCTTTTTATTATTTGCTTTTTCGTTCTTATTTTTATCGGAATCTGCTGCCTTTTCCTGCTTCTTCTGAGGCTCGGCTTTAGCTTCCTCTTTCTTCTGAGGTGCCTTTTTCTGAGATTCCTTCTTCTCTGTTTTCTGAGTTTCTTTTTTCTCTGTTTTCTGAGGTTTCTTTTCCTCTTTTTTCTGCATAGCGAAGTATGCGTTGAAATCACTCACGGCATTTTCTTGAGTGAGAACATCAAAAAGCACGTCGAGTTCCTTGGTATCAAGAGCTGTCTGTGATTTTTTGGGTTCCTCAAAAAACTTTGCGAGTGTTTCTGTGATGTCTTTATTCTGTAAACCGAAGTCCTTTGCGACTTCATTAACTTTGTATTTAGTTATCATCTTATTCCTCCCCGAATTTATGAAGTATATTGGTTGCAAATCCGGTATCCGTAACGGAAAATACTGCTGATTTCTTGCCGATGGCTGCGCCAAAATCTTCCATAGTGAAGGCGGTGCGTAAAACAGGAATACATTTTCCGTTATAAGTACACGCGTGGCGCATTTCTCTTTCGAGCCTCTCTGAAGCGTCGCAAGACAGCATAACAAGCTGCGCCTGAGATGAAATTATTGATTCTTTAACAACATCGTGACCGCACAAAAGCTTACCCGCTTTACGGCAGATGCCTAAAAAACCCATTGCATCTTTTTTATTCAATTTTGTCACAGTCCTTTCAATATATAGACCCGTCAGTTTAATTCCTTCAACATTTCGTCATAAACCGCTTCGGGAATTTTTGTTTCAAGGGCACGCTCAATTCTTCTTCCTTTGCGCGCTTTATCAAAACAATCTTTATCAGGGCAAATATATGCGCCCCTTCCCGATTTTTTACCGGTTAAATCAAGACTTATTTCGCCTTCGGGACTTTTTACCGCGCGGATAAGTTCCCTTTTGGGTTTCATTTCGTTGCAACCCAGACATTTTCTCATAGGTATTTTTTTCTCTGCCATAATTACCTCACGAATTCTGAGGAATGTAGAAACCGCTTTCGGGTTTAATGTCTATCTTCCAGCCTGTAAGTCTTGCAGCAAGACGGGCATTCTGACCTTTGTTACCGATAGCAAGTGAAAGCTGTGTATCGGGAACGGTTACATGGCATGATTTTTCTTTGTCCTCGTCAATCTCAACAAGAAGAACATCTGCAGGAGCGAGAGCCGCTGCAATAAATTTAGCGGGGTCCTCGTCGTAAACAACGATGTCGATTTTTTCGCCGCCCAAGGACTCTACAATAGTACCTACGCGAGTACCCTTGGGACCTATGCAAGCACCGATGGGATCAACATTTTCGTCCTTGGTTGAAACTGCAATCTTGGTTCTTGAGCCTGCTTCACGGGCAACTGATTTAATTTCAACAATTCCGTCATAAATTTCGGGAACCTCTGTTTCAAAAAGTCTTTTAACAAGACCTGAATGAGTTCTTGAAATCATAGCCTTGGGACCCTTGGGTGTATCTTTAACGCCTTCGATGTAAACCTTTACAAGCTGACCTTCCTTAAGAACTTCGTCAGGAAGCTGTCTTGACTTGGGAAGAACAACAACTGCCTTGCCGATTTCAAGAGTAGCATTACCTGTCTGAGGATCAATACTCTGTACTTTACCTGTAACGAGCTCCTTCTGTTTTGACTCGAACTCTCTGAGCATAAGACCTCTTTCAGCATCGTGGATATCACCGCGGATAACGTTCTTTGCAGTTGTTGCAGCAATTCTGCCGAACTGTTTTGTTTCAAGAGGAATTTCAACAATATCGCCCACAAGAGCATTTTTGTTGTATTTTTTTGCTTCCTCAGGAAGAATTTCAGTAAATTTGTTTTCTACTTCTTCAACAACTGTTTTTCTGAGATATACTCTCAATTCGTCTTTTTCGGGATTACAATCAACAAAAACAACATCCTCACCGCCGTATTCGCGTCTTACGGAAGTAATAATTGCTGCGCAAACTTTTTCGAGAAGATAATCTGCAGGAATACCTCTCTCCTGTTCGAGCATTCTGATTGCTTCAAAAAATTCTTTGTTCTGGTTGGTGGGCTTCGCCGCTTTTCTTGCCATTTTTCTTACCATTCCTTTCGATATATAGTAAAGTGTTTTTTATAAATTCAGAAACTTTGAAAAATCAAAGTTAAAATAACCAAAAATTCAAAGATTGGGATGAATGACGCCGATTTAATGAACGCAGGCGTACAAAGGTACGTCAAGTTAGTTAAATCAAGTCAGTCGCCCAAAGTTTGGATTTTAAAATGAAAAATCATCAAGCTTTACCCAAGCTATTTCCTTCTTCTCGGCTGTCATTGTGTTTTCCTCATCAAAAGCTATTGTAACATCGCCCTTTTCGGAATAATCCACAAGCGTGCCTTTGAATTCTCTTTTCCCCTCCCAGGGTCTTATGAGCTTAAGGATAACCTTTTCGCCCATTGCATAGTCAAAGTGGAAGGGTCTGGTGAGTTTTCTTTCGATTCCGGGTGATGACACCTGGAGGTTATACTGACGGTCGATAGGGTCTTCTTTATCAAGGGGACCGTCAAGAGCGTGGCTCATATTGACGCAATCGTCAATACCGACGCCGTCTTCTTTGTCAATAATAATTCTGAGATAATAGTTTGCGCCTTCTTTTTCGAAGCAAACATCCCAAAGGATAAGCCCTAACTCCTCTGCAATGGGCTCGGCTATATCCCATACAAGTGAAACTGTGTTCTTAGCCAAATCAGCACCTCTTTTATTATACTTTAAAATTGAACTTACAGTAATAAATATGAGAGCAGGTTGCCCTGCTCTCACTCGTGTTCATATTCGTACAATAGGAATATACCATACATTATATCATTTTTCAAGTGTTTTTTCGCAAAACTTCAGTTAAAAAATTGTATTTATTCTATTTTTATGATATATTTTATATACAAAACCCATAATATATGTGAAACTATTTTTTTAATTTTGACGGAGGGGAATTTTTTATGTCAAAAATTATTGTAGCGGGTGCAGGTCACGGAGGGTTAGTGGCGGCAATGAAGCTCGCCAAAGTCGGCCACGAGGTACTTGTTTTTGAGAAAAAAGAAAAAGAAAAGCTTGGTATGCCCCAAAGCGATACTGTTGAAAAATCCGCCTTTGCTTATGCGGATATTCCCATACCCGAAGGCTGCAAAACTGTCAGAAACACAATAACATTTATACCTAAGGAAAAGGATGTTCAGGCATTTACCATCCCGCCACCCGAGGAAGAATCTGTTCTGATTGACCGTAAAATACTTATAAATCACCTGATAGATTTATGCGAAAAAAGAGGTGTTCAGTTCTTCTACGGAGTGGAAATAACCGGACCCGTTTTATTGGGTAACAGAGTATGCGGTATAAAAACAGCTCAGCAGGATTTTTACGGAGATTTGGTTATAGACGCCTGCGGTGTTTACTCCCCTGTCAGAAGTAACCTTCCCGATTATTTTTGCGTAAACAGGGAAATTAAAAAATACGATGTGCTTAATTCTTACAGGGCATATTTCAATAAAATCCCGGATGTACCTGACCCGGAGACCACCTATAATGTTTATCTGCGCGATGACGGTACAGTGGGTTTCACCTGGCTGGTTACCGAGGAGGACAGAATAGATTTTCTCCTTTCCCGTTTCCATGACCCTGAAAACGACGAAATTCTTGAAGTTCTCAGAGCTATGCATGAGGAAAATCCTCATATGGGAACAAAGCTCCTTCAGGGCGGCGAATACGCTGCAATTCCCATATGCCAACCCCTTGCTGTATTGGTTGCCGACGGTTATGCCGCCGTGGGTGACAGTGCCTTTATGACCTATTCAATAAAGGGTTCCGGTATTGCTTATTCTCTTAAGGCAGGGACAATGCTCGCCCGATGTGTTATGAGCGACCAGCTCCGCCGTTACGATGCCGAAAGCCTTTGGGATTATCAAAGGAAATTCTATAAAGAAATCGGTTTTTCTGCCTGCAGAATTGCAATTCTTAAAAATATTCTGCCATATATGAGTGCAGAGCAGGCAAACGAGCTTCTTAAACAGAATATTGTCACCACCGAAGAAATGTCAAAGCTTATGGAAGAAAAGCTCGATGCGGTACTCAACGCCAGGGGAATGGCGACAATGAAAGAAAAGCTGAAGCTAGTAAAGGATAACGCCTTGCTCAAGGGTATTATCTCAAATATTGCCCTGTGGCTCGGCAGATTTACCGTTACCGAAACTGCATTCCCCTCAAAATACACCCTTCAGGATATACAGAAGTGGAGCAGTAAATATAACGAGTTCTTTGATTCGATAAGAGCAGAGTAATTTGTTGTTATTATATTCAACGTAAGGATAACGGAAAGAGAACTACCCACCACATTTACCGAACTGATGGATAATCGATAGTGAACTACCCACCACCGCTCCGATAAACTGTATTATAATTTTAAGTTTTAGGTACGCTTAAAGGCAAAACCAAAAAACATCCTGACACAAGGCGGTCCCCCTCCCTTTTTTGCTTCGCAAAAACGGGATGATAGGACCTCCCACCACCTGACGGTGGTCCCCCCTCCTCCTTACGCAGGAGGGCGAGGCCCCGCATTACAACAACTTAATTTATAATCGGCACGAAGTGCCCCGAAATTTTGCATTCTGCATTTTGAATTTTGCATTTTCAAAAAAATCCTCCCGAATCGGGAGGATTTTTTATCAGAATGCAATTTTTTCTTCGATATACTTTTCAAGCTCTGCAATGGGAAGGCGAACCTGCTCCATTGTGTCTCTGTCACGGACAGTTACGCAACCGTCTTCAACGCTGTCAAAGTCGTAGGTAATGCAGAAGGGTGTACCGATTTCGTCCTGACGGCGATATCTTTTACCTATTGAGCCTGCATCGTCATATTCAACATTGAATTTCTTGGAAAGAGCGGTAAACACCTCTGTTGCCTGCTCGTTAAGCTTCTTGGAAAGGGGAAGAACTGCACATTTGAAGGGTGCAAGTGTGGGATGAAGTCTGAGAACAACACGGGTATCGTTCTTTTGGGCATCAACAACCTCTTCATCATAAGCCTCTGTAAGGATTGCGAGGAACAAACGCTCAACACCGAGAGAGGGCTCAACAACATAGGGAACATATCTCTCGTTTGTTTCGGGGTCAAAGTAATCAAGGCTCTTGCCGGATGTGTTGATGTGCTGAGTAAGGTCGTAGTCAGTTCTGTCTGCAACGCCCCAGAGCTCGCCCCAACCGAAGGGGAAGAGATATTCGAAGTCGGTTGTTGCCTTTGAGTAGAAGCAAAGCTCCTCAGGATCGTGGTCGCGAAGTCTGAGGTTTTCTTCTTTGATGCCGAGAGAGTAGAGCCAATCACGGCAGAAACCGCGCCAATATTCAAACCACTCAAGGTCTGTGCCGGGCTTGCAGAAGAATTCAAGCTCCATCTGTTCAAATTCTCTTACGCGGAAAATGAAGTTACCGGGTGTGATTTCGTTACGGAAGGATTTACCGATCTGAGCAACACCGAAGGGAACTTTCTTTCTTGTTGTACGCTGAATATTTGCAAAGTTCACGAAAATACCCTGTGCAGTTTCGGGACGGAGATAGAGTTCGTTTTTGCTGTCCTCTGTAACACCCTGGAAGGTTTTGAACATAAGGTTGAACTGACGGATATCGGTAAAGTTATGCTTACCGCACTGGGGACAAGCGATTGCTTTTTCTTTGATGTAATCCATCATCTGTTCATTTGACCAACCGGCAACATTAGTGCCGTCAAAATCTTCAATAAGATTGTCTGCTCTGTGGCGTGTTTTACACTCACGGCAGTCCATAAGGGGGTCAGAGAAACCGCCAAGGTGGCCTGATGCAACCCAGGTCTGGGGATTCATAAGAATTGCGCTGTCAAGACCTACGTTGTAGGGATTTTCCTGAATAAATTTTTTGCGCCAAGCGTTTTTTATGTTTGTTTTAAGCTCAACACCAAGGGGTCCGTAATCCCATGTGTTTGCAAGACCGCCGTAAATTTCGCTGCCTGCGTAAACAAAACCTCTGCCCTTGCAAAGAGCAACAAGCTTTTCCATTGATTTTTCGGTATTTTTCATCCATACCATCCCTTCAAATGCTTATTATCATATCAGTTGTTGATTATATCACAAAAAACTTCAATAATCAACAGATTATATTCAAACTCATTTTAGAAAATCGCTTGCAAAAACAGTGCATATTTGTTCCTTTTTCATATACAGACAAAGCTTTACCCAAGGGCGTACCAAAAAACGGTCACCCTTGGGTATGTCCTTTGATTATCTATCACCGGGTAATATAAAAAACTATCGCCCGTCTTATGTACCGTCAGCCTATTTTATTCTTTTAAGATATTGGCAATAAACATACACATTTTGTATTTTTTTGGCTTCAACTCCATCATCAGCTTTGATTATGGGTTGAGTTTCAGACGGGGTAATGTAAAGCTTAAAAACAATTGCATCCTGCTTGGGATACATATTCCGTATGCGCTTGTAAGGATAGTCTTTTTTAGCTGCACCGATGTGATTTAAAATAACGTTTTCAATATCCGGGTTCGAGAAGCAACGAACAACCTCATCTTCACTGTGAGCATCCAACAAACATTGTGCTTCTTCAAAAGTAAGATTGCTACATTGGAATTCGCCCTCATTGAGAGCAGTAATCATATTGCTGTTATCAAGTAAGAGTAATGGTAATTTATCCATATACAAGCCTCCTTTAATTGGAATAGATATTATATATCTTAACTTTAAAATAAAGGATTTTTTGGCAAAAGTCAATAAAAAACTAAAGAATTATTTGAAATTTTGTTCAAAACATATACAAACCTGAATAAATCAACATTGCGGGATACCGTTTTTGCATATTTATAAAATCAACATCGGTTGATTGAGCACCTTTCCGTTTATTGTTTTTCTTTTGTGGTCTGCTTTTTTCTTTTATACTTCTTGACATAAATCTCTCTTTATTGTAAAATGATAGACTGTTAAATTATGTATTATATTTTGAAACGAGAGTGATTTTATGCATTGGTCAGAAATGATTGCAGACCGCATTATCAGAAGAAATCCGGACAAGGAAGAATATGTCTGCGCGGCAGGTATCAGCCCCTCCGGTTCTATTCATATCGGTAACTTCCGTGATATTGCTACAAGCTACTTTGTAGTACGCGCGCTTATCAAGAAAGGCAAAAAAGCTAAACTTCTCTTCTCATGGGACGAGTTCGACCGTATGAGAAAGGTTCCCGTTAACGTTGCGGCTATTGACGATGATATGGAAAAATACATCGGTTGTCCCTATGTTGATGTTAAAAACCCCTTTGACACAGAGGAAAAAACATATGCCGAATACTTTGAACACGAATTTGAGCGTTCAATTGTAAAATTCGGTATTGATATGGATTACCGCCATCAGGCAGAAATGTACAGAAGCGGTAAATACACAGAGCATATCCTTCATTCACTTAAAAAACGCGGTGAGATTTTTGATATTCTTGCCTCACACCGTACTCAGCCCGTTCAGGAAGGCGAAAGAGAAAACTACTATCCCGTAAGCATTTATTGTTCAGAATGCGGCAAGGATACAACAAAAATTGTTTCTCTCTCCGATGACTGCACAAAGGCTGAATACACCTGTGCCTGCGGCCACAAGGGCAATTTTGATTTCACAACCGATTTCAACTGCAAGCTTGCCTGGAAAATTGACTGGCCCATGCGTTGGATGTATGAAGGTGTTGACTTTGAACCCGGCGGAAAAGACCACGCAAGCCCCCACGGCAGTTACGACACAAGTAAAGATATTGCAAAGAAAATCTTCGGTTATGAGCCTCCCCTTTTCCAGGGCTATGAGTTCATCGGTATCAAGGGTACAACAGGTAAAATGTCAGGTTCATCAGGTCTTAACCTTACTCCCGAAACACTTCTTAAAATCTACGAGCCCGAAGTTATCCTTTGGCTTTACTCAAAAACAGAGCCCCTCAAGGCATTTGACTTCTGCTTTGATGACGGTATATTAAGACAGTACTTTGAATTTGACAAAATGTACACCGCTGTTAAAGACGGCACCGCAAACGAAGCTCAGAAGGATATTATGTACAACACTACTGTTGGTGACAGAGTTCTTGACACTGTTCCCATGAGCTTACTTGTTCAGTTGGGCAGTGTTGTTGACTTCAACGTTCCCATGCTCGAAACCGTTTTCGAAAAAATCGGTACACCTTACAAGCATGAGCAGTTCGGCGCAAGACTTGACAAGGCTAAATACTGGCTTGAAAACTGCGCTCCCGACCAGGTAAACAGACTCAGAGCATACAGAAACTGGGAAATTTACGAAACTCTTGATGAAAATCAGAAGGCAGAAGTAAAAGCCCTTTTCGAGTTCATTTCAAAGGGCGGCTATGACCTTGACGAGCTCAACAGAAAGCTCTACGCCATTCCGAAAGAAATCAACGGTGGCGACCTTGATGAAAAGGCTCTCAAAGCTTTACAGGGTACATTCTTCAAGAACATTTACAAGTTACTTATAGATAAAGAAAAAGGACCCCGTCTTTACCTCTTCCTTTATGCAATCGATCCTCAGAAATATGTTGGTCTTCTTGATTTCTCATACGAGAAAACTGCAGAAGAAGCAAAAGCTGAAGAGGATGCAAAGGCTGAAGTTAAGGAAGAAAACCAGGACAAGCATATTTACGGTGAAGCAGACGCTTTCGTTCCCTTTAAGGAAGAGCAGATTTCCATTGATTATTTCGATAAACTCGACCTGAGAGTTTGCGAAATTGTGAAAGCACAGGAAATCAGAAAATCTCACAGCTGTCTTAAACTCACCCTTGATGACGGCAGCGGCGAAAACAGAGTTATTGTTTCATCAATAAAGAGCGAATACACCTGCGAACAGCTTATCGGCAAAAAGATTATTGTTGTTGCAAACCTTGAGCCTGCAAGATTCTCAGGCGTACAGAGCAACGGTATGCTTCTCGCCGCAACAAACGGTGCTTGCGGATGCCAGGTAGTATTCCTTCCCGACTGCGTTCCTGCAGGTACTCAGATTAAGTAAGAGGTAAACTTCACTTATGATAAGATTTATTGATGTTAATGAAAAAACATTCGATAAAGTCTATAACAAAATGACAGCGGCGTTCCCATATGAGGAACGCCGTGACTGTTTTGACCAGAAAGAATGTTTAAAGAACAGTTACTTTAATTTCTTGGAAATCTACGACAATGATATTGAGGTAGGTTTCACCGCTTTATGGGTTTTCAGGAATTATGTTTATATTGAGCATATTGCCATTGATGAGGATAAACGTGGCGGCGGTTACGGTTCAAAAGCAATTGATTTAATAAAAGAGAAATATAACAAGCCCATAATTCTTGAGGCAGAGGCCCCCGTAACGGACCAACAGATAAAAAGAATTAAATTTTATGAGCGACTAAAATTCAATGTGAATCCTTTTGATTACACTCAACCCTCCTATCACAACGGCGAGGGCGTACCTCTTATGATTTTAAGCTTCCCGAATATGCTCAGCAATGAGGAATTTGAGGAATTTTTAAGTGAAACGAGAAGAGAAGTTTATAAAATTCAGTGAGGCGAGGCTATCGCATTTCAACAGCTTGAGCTATAATCGGCGTCAGCCCCGAAATTTTGCATTTTGAATTTCGCATTTTAAAAACCCATCCGACATTTTGTCGGATGGGTTTTATCATCATTTACCTACACAGAAGTTTGCGAAAACTTCATTTACTACTGTTTCCGTTGCCTTTTCGCCTGTTAAAACAGATAAATTCTCAATAGCGCAGTCTATGCAGACATTTATTGCATCGGGAGTGATGCCCAAAGCTAATCCATCGAGAGCCTCGCGGACATTATCCACGGCCTTTACAATACAGCTTCGCTGTCTCTCGGTGGTAATAAGGGGTGCCGATGGGTCGAAGCCTGCCGTACCCACTGTTTTTTCAATGGCTTCTGTAAGCTCTTTAAGTCCTGTTGAGTTTTTAGCGGAAATTTCAACAATAGTGTTGTTTGTGATAGCTCTTATTACATCGAGGGAAAGCTTAATATCTCCGTCGGTTTTATTTACAACCACTATGGAGTTTTTCTTTTCACACATCTGAAGAAGCTCTTTATCATCCTCGGAAAGCTCATCCTGGGCGTCCAGCACCATCAGAACAAGACTTGCTCTGTCAAAACGCTCTCTTGCTCTCTGAACACCGATTTTTTCAATTTCGTCGTCAGTATTTTCTCTTATACCCGCGGTATCCGCAAGGTGTAAAGTTATGTTACCAACTTTAACGGTTTCTTCAAGAACATCACGCGTAGTACCTGCAACGGAGGTAACAATCGCCCGCTCACTACCCGAAAGCGCATTAAGCAGAGTGGATTTACCCACATTGGGTCTGCCCACAATAGCGGTATCCACACCCTCAAGTATAGCTTTACCCGCATCAAAGCCGGATAAAAGCACATCAAGCCTATGGTGAACATCATTAAGCGTTGCGGACATTTCATCATCCGAAAGCTCCGGAATTTCGTCATCGGGATAATCCACCCAAGCTGCCATATATGCGGCGGTAAGAGCCAATTTATCACGGCAGAGTGTAACCTCACGGCTCAATGCACCGTCAAGAGCATTGAGCGTTGCGGCTCTGGCTTCCTCACCTGATGCTGAAATAAGCGACATAACTGCCTCAGCCTCGGACAAATCCATTTTGCCGTTAAGGAATGCGCGCTTTGTAAACTCGCCCCCCTCCGCAGGGACCGCTCCTGCATTAAGCACGGCACGGAGAACTCGTTTTAATATAAAAAGTCCGCCGTGGCAGCTTATTTCAACAACATCCTCACCCGTGTAGCTTCGGGGTGCTCTGAAAACAAGGGCAACCGCATCGTCAATAACGGTATCAGCCTCATGCACCTTGCCGTAAAGGGCGTGATAACCGGGAGTTTCGCTTATTTTTTTACCCGATACAGCAGAAAAAACGCTGTCCCCAATGGTCAGCGCATTTTCACCGGATATTTTAACCGTACCTAAACCTGCCGCCGCCTGAGCGGTAGCAATAGCAGCAATAGTTGACAAAAAATCACCTGTAAATATCTTTTATTTTTTACCCGTTGAGCCAAAACCGCCTGCACCACGCACAGTATCGTCAAGCTCATTCACTTCTTCAACGGGCATCATTGAAACGGGCATAATAACCATCTGAGCTATTCTCTCGCCCGGTTGAACGGTGTAAGGTGTGCTTATCTGATTTATAACGCCCACCATAATTTCACCGCGGTAATCACTATCTATAACGCCCACGGAATTCAAAAGACCGATACCGTGTTTAACTGCAATACCGCTGCGGGGAAATACAAACGCACCGTATTCTTCCGAAGGAAGGGCAATTGCAATACCCGTGGGAATAACTGCCGTCGCTCCGCCCTCAAGAGTTATGGGCTCATCAATTGAAGCACAGAGATCAAGTCCTGCACTACCCGAGGTTGCTCTTTTGGGAACCACTGCATTTTCACGCAGTTTTTTTATTTTTAAACTTTCCATATTATCACCAAAGTCTGCCGATATTATTTTCTTCAGCTGTATTAACGGCCTTCATTCTTTCAAGCTCGCGTTTGTAGAAGTCACGCTCACTTTTTGCCTGAGCCGCATCCTCAAGGTAGGCCTTGAGCTGTGAACGCAAGCTGTCTGCGTTACCGCTGTTTTTAGCCGCATCGTCTGCATACTGTAAAGCAACAAGGATTGCCGCCTGTGTTGTGGAAATACGGCTTCCTCTGAGAATACCTTTCATTTTTTCATCAACCTCACGAGCAAGATCCTGCATATATTCGGTTGATTCATCGGAAACTATGCGATACTCATCGCCTGCAATATGTAATTTATGAACTTTCTTATCCATGTTAACCATCCTTACAATTAATCGTAAAGAAATTATACATTGTTTTGATGTTTTTCGCAACACTACATATTGTAAAAATTCATTTTATATACACAATTTATCTGTTGATATTTGTTACACTTATTGATATAATTTCAATATACGAATTTAATAGACACTAAAACAAATTTTCGTGAAAGGTGCAGCTATGGAAAACACTCCCATCAACAATGTTACTTACCCGGTAACTCAAATTGAGCCGCCTGTTAATAATCAGGCTACGGATTCATCTGCTTCTCAACAGAAATTTTATAACAATTACCCGAAACAACCCGGTACTGTGGCTTATAATGTACCGTCATACACCCCCGGTGCACAGCAGCAACCCATTTACAGGAGTGCTCCTGCCGCAAACAATCAGTCCCCCTCTGCGATTTACCGAACCAACCAGACGGGTAACGCTCCGCAGTATCACTACGGCAATCCCACCGCAAGCGGTATTCTTAATAACACTTATTTGCAAGAACAGCAAATCATAAAACAACAAAATAAAATGAAATCCAAAACATTACGCGCTTTGGGTAATTTTGCAGGCCTTGCTCTCATTGTATGTTTCTTGCGTTCAAATTTTGAGAGCCTTGTTCTTGCCTTTATCCCCGGGTTAAGCAGCTTTATGCTTTCGAGTTTCGGCGGTATGATGTTTATGAATTTACTGCTCTCAATATCCACCATAGGCGGAACGTTCCTTGCCCTTCACTTTATATTGAAGGTGCCCAAGGATAAAATCACCAAAGAGAAGAAATATGCTTCAACAATAAAACTCAACGCACCAAAAAAGCCTTTAAAAGCCCTTCTTCTCATTCCTGTGTCCTTTGGCGGTTGTATGGTTGCCAACTACATAGTGTCTTTTATAGCAGCGTTTTTTTCCTCTATCGGTGTTGAATCAGGCTACGATTCCTTTGACAATCCCACAAGCGTGGCTGAAACAGTAGTTATGTTTATAGCAATAGCTGTTATCCCTCCGCTTATTGAGGAATTTGCAATGCGAGGCGTGTTACTCTCCTCAATACAGAAATACGGTAACGCTTTCGCTATGTTTGCCACCGCCTTTATGTTCGGCTTATTCCACGGCAACTTTACCCAGATACCCTTTGCTTTTATCTGCGGTCTTTTCTTTGCCTACATTACTATCGCTACCGATAGCTTGTGGCCCGCCATTATTGTCCATGCAATGAATAACGGTATGTCCTGTATTTCCACTGCATTACTACAATATACCGATGAAGCTACCACCAATATTTTCTATTACTCGGCATCCATCGGCGGTATTGTTCTTGGTATTATTTGCCTGATTATCTATCTGGTACTCTACAGAAAGGAGCGCATTTTAAAAGCGCCCTCTAAAATACCTGACTTTTCAACTGCTAAAAAATTCAGAAAGTTTATGAGTTCTCCGGGCATGATTTTTGCCACAATATTCTATACCTTCCAGGCAATTCTTCTTGCTGTTGCCTCATCACTGACCGATTTAATATGAATACTGTTTTTATGCAAGAGGCTCTGCGCCTTGCACGACTTTCCGCCGAAGAGGGCGAGGTTCCTGTCGGTGCAGTAGTAACAATAGGAAATAAAATCATAGGCAGAGGCAGAAACCGTCGTGAAAAGGTTAAAAATGCCCTTCACCACGCTGAAATCGAAGCCATAAACGAGGCTTGTGCCCGTCTTGGGGGTTGGCGATTGTGGGAATGTGATTTGTATGTTACCCTTGAGCCCTGTCCTATGTGCGCCGGCGCAATTATAAATGCCCGTATAAAAAACGTGGTTTTCGGAGCTTTCGACAAAAAGAACGGCGCCTGCGGTTCCGTTACCAATCTGTTTGAAAGCGGTTTCAGCTATACCCCCTCTTATGAAAGCGGATTTATGGAAAATGAATGTGCCCGGGTACTTTCTGATTTTTTCATAAACCTTCGCACAAAAAGCAAAAAAATAAAACCCGAAAAGGAAAATAACACTATGGAAAAAATTGCCAGCTTCACAGTTGACCACACAAAGCTCTTACGCGGTATGTATATTTCCCGTATTGACGGGGATGTTGTAACCTATGACATCAGAACAAGGCGCCCCAATGTTGAGGAGGTTATGGAAAACGGTGCAATCCACACCCTTGAGCACCTTTTTGCAACATTCGTAAGAAACAGTGAATTCAAAAATAATATCATTTATTTCGGACCCATGGGCTGCAGAACAGGCTTTTACTTTTTAACCACCGGTATGACACACGCCGAAGCACTTAAATTAACTCAGGAGGCGCTCTCTTTTATCGAGACCTTTGAGGGTGATGTTCCGGGTGTAAGCGCCGTTGAATGCGGTAACTACCGTGACCACGATTTACAAGGCGCAAAAAAAGAGGCGGCAGCCCAGAAAGAAATACTCAAAAACTGGACAACCGCGGATATGATATACTAAAAAAGAAGCCTTTCGGCTTCTTTTTTAATGCGTAATTCGGAATTCGTAATGCGTAATTACGGGGGCGCAAGCGCCGATTATAGTGCCGACCGCAGGTCCCAAAATTATTCATTTTTCATTAATCATCATTCATTATTCATTAAAGAAATCCCCCTCAACCGAGGGGGATTTCCTATTTAGCTTCCTGTGCTTTTTTCTTTTCTAATTTTTTCTTACGGGCTTTATAAGAGTTGAGCTCCTGGACACATTCGTCGGGAAGATCACAATCACCAACCGAAAGAACGGTTTTATTATAAAGACCCTTAAAGTTTGAACCGCCTGTTGTGAGTATTTTCTTCTTCTTTGCGTACTTTATAAAGGTTACCTTCTCTTCATCGGTAAGCTCAGGTGAGTAAACCTCTATACCGTCAAGACCTGCTTCAACAAGCTCATCAAGAAGTTTATCATTTTTGCAACGCTGGGGATTTGCAAGAACAGCAATACCTCCTGCTTCGTGAATCTGTTTGAGTATATCGAAAATATCCTCATAAACGGGAACATTATTGATATTATCCTTAGAATCAGATGAGAAAAGCTCTTTATACAGGTCGCCGTAAATTCTATCAGCAAAGCCGTTTTCAATAAGTGCCTGCATAATATGTACTTTAAAAATATTTGTAGAACCCGTAGCACATTTAACAACAAACTCAGGTGTAATAGGATAACGCTGAGCTGTTTTGAGCATCATAATATGGGTCGATTTTTTTCTGATTAATGAGCTGCGACGGCAAAGCCCCTCGAGTCTGTCGGGGAAGTCGGGCTTGTAGCAGAGCATATGGATTTCCTGTCCGTTTGTTTTATCGGTACCGGAAAGCTCAACAGCAGGTATGACCGTAACACCGTGTCTTTCGCCAATAACTTTGCCCCTTACCGTTCCGGCAAGGCAGTCATGGTCGGTAATTGCTATTGTTGTAACGCCGCGTTTTTTAGCAAGTAAAATTAAATCTTCAATGCCCAGAGAACCGTTTGACAAACGGGTATGGCAATGTAAATCAGCTGACAAAAAAATCCATCCTTTCACTCATCCTCTGACATGAGGAGTTTTTCCATATCTACCCAAAAATCCTTGATATATAAGGCGTTACACCTGTATTTTATCAGACACCTGTCGAAAATCCCCCAAAAACAGCAGATATACCCCGAATATATTATATTAACAATATTTTACTATTTCCGCAAAAAAAAAGCAAGCGATTTTTAACGTTTTTTGTAAAGAAAATTTCTTTTGCTTTTTTATATATAATGTGTTATGATTTACCCATGCAGAAAATGAATTTTTATCTGGAGTTTTATGAGCAATTTAGTTTATGTAGCCCTCAGTGGCGGTGTTGATTCCGCTGCGGCAGCAATACTTTTAAAAGACCGCGGGTATGAGGTCCGCGGTGTTACCTTGCGCCTTAAACCCGGAAACCTTGCGGACGGTGACATTTCCGATGCTCAGAAGGTTGCCGATAAACTGAATATTCCTCTCGATATTATCGACGAGAGAGAGAGCTTTAAATCAGTTACCGATTATTTTTGTAACGCATATCTCAAGGGTCTTACACCCAACCCCTGCGTTTTCTGTAATCCCAATATAAAAATCGGTAAATTGGTGGATTATGCTCTTAAAAACGGTGCTGATTATGTAGCAACGGGGCATTACTCTGATATTTCAAAAATCAACGGCAGATATTATATTAAAAGAAATCCCACGGGCAAGGATCAAAGCTATTTTCTTTGCAGGTTAAACCAACACCTGCTCTCCCACCTGATGTTTCCTTTAAGCGACTTATCAAAGGACGAAATACGCACCCTCGCGGAAAGCCGCGGTATTGAGGTTGCGCATAAAAAGGACAGCCAGGAGGTTTGCTTTATACCTGATAACGACTATATAGCTTTCATTGAAAAAGAGTTTAATCCTGAAGCTCTTCCCGGTGATTTTCTCTCTACCGACGGCAAGAAATTAGGCACTCACCAAGGAATATACAAATACACCATAGGTCAACGAAAGGGTCTGGGCTCTTTCGGAAAGCCCATGTATGTTATATCAATAAATCCCGAAAACAACACCGTAACAATCGGTGATAATGAAGAGCTCTTCAAGAAAAAGATTTTTATAAACGACCTGAGCTTCCTCTCGGGCGAAGCCCCTGAGGGCGATTTTCCTTGCTATGTTAAAATCCGTTGTGCGGCAAAGCCTGCACAGGCAATCATGAAACTGACCGACAACGGTGCTTTCATTGAATTCTACGAACCGCAGAGAGCGGCGGCACCCGGGCAGACTGCCGCAATCTACACTGACGATATATTATTGGGAGGCGGAATAATATGCAATCCTTAAAAAAGCTTTATAAAGTTGGTATCGGACCTTCAAGTTCTCACACTATGGGTCCCCAATATGCTGCCGAGTATGTGAATGACACATACCCCGAAGCTGATTTTATCAGGGTTATACTTTACGGCTCATTGGCTCTCACAGGTGAAGGTCACGGAACTGACACCGCTTTATCAAATACACTGAAAGCAAAAAATGAAATTATCTTCAACACCGAAGAAAGCGACCTCCCACATCCCAACACATTGGATTTTTATGTTTTTAAAGACGGCGAGGAAATCGCAAAAGTCCGCGCTATGAGTATCGGCGGCGGCGAAATACGCATTGAAGGTGTCCCTGCAGTCACTGCGCCCGAGGTATATCCTCATAAGAATTTTGAAGAAATCAAAGATTATTGCCTTATGTACCACCTGAGATTAAGTGACTATGCGGCAAAATTTGAAGGCGAGGAAATTTTTCCCTTCCTTAAATCAATATGGGAAAGAATGAAGCTTACAATCCGTGAGGGCCTTTATCAGGAAGGTATTTTGCCCGGCGGATTGGAGGTTGAGCGAAAAGCCAAGTATCTTTATGCTCAACGCCATATGGACGAAACACCCGAAACCCGTGAAAACAGACTTGTTTGCGCCTACGCATATGCGGCAAGCGAGCAGAATGCCGGCGGCGGTATGATTACAACCGCACCCACCTGCGGTGCATCGGGAGTTCTTCCTGCGGTACTCTACTATATGCAGGAAAAGAAGGGTTTTACTGATTTTGAAATCGCAAAAGCCCTTGCAACTGCAGGGATTATAGGAAATGTAGTTAAACAGAATGCATCAATAAGCGGTGCGGAGGCAGGCTGCCAGGCAGAAATCGGCACAGCCTGTTCAATGGCGGCGGCAGCTCTTGCGGAGCTTCACTTTATGGACCTGGACCAGATTGAATATGCCGCAGAAAATGCAATGGAGCATTATCTGGGACTTACCTGCGACCCTGTTTGCGGTCTTGTGCAGATTCCGTGTATTGAAAGAAATGCTGTTGCGGCTATGAGGGCAATAAATGCGCTCTCTCTTGCAAACTTCCTTACAGCTACAAGAAAGGTCAAGTTCGACACGGTTGTTGACACTATGTACCAGACAGGTAAGGACCTGATGCACAAATACCGCGAAACAAGCGAAGGCGGCCTTGCGGCAAACTACGAAGCATAATAAAAAGTTAACATTTGTTTTTTATAATCCGATATGTTATCATACACCCTGTCAGGAGATGATTTTTATGGCCAAAGAAAAGAAACCAAAAGAAATAAATAACCATCCGAATAAAATAGGTATAAAAGATGTTGCCGGCTACACCATTGCAGAAGCAGCAAACATGTTTAACCTTACCTATATTACAAGCTTCCTGAAAGTCTTTTTGACAAACGTTTTAGGAATTCCCTCTCTTAAAGTTGCAATAATGTTTGTTGTAACTCGTTTGTGGGACGTTGTAAACGACCCTCTTTGGGGCGCCATTGTTGCAAAAAGGAAGCCCGGCAAGGACGGTAAATTCCGCCAGTATTTAAGACTTGTTGCAGTTCCCCTCGGTATTGCAACGGTTATCTGCTTCCTGCCCTACACTGACAAGAACTCTATATTTTATAGCGCAACGTTGGCAGGAAACAAAGACCTTCTTTTCGCTATTTGCATAATAACCTACCTTATTTACTGTACGATGTACACTGCGATGAATATTCCCTTCGGTTCACTCGCTTCCGTTATTACCGATGACCCCAAGGGCAGAACTGTTCTTTCCACAGCCCGTTCATTGGGCTCAGGCATTGGCGGAGCCGTTGTTTTGCTTATTGCCCCTATGATTATTTATAAAAACAACGTAGCCGACGGCAACCGTATGTTCATTTACGCTCTTATAATGGGTTTAATGTCCATCCTGTTCTACCTTATCGGTCACAGAAACGTGAGAGAAAGAGTTCCTGCCTTTGATGAAGAAAAGGTTGACCTTAAAGGTGTTTACAAAGGTTTATTCAAGTCACGTCCCTTTGTTATGATCACAATTTCCGGTGTACTTATCAGCGGTCAGTTGCAATTCAACTCATTTAACGCATATCTTTACCAGAACTACTTTGAGGATGCCGGCTTACTCAGCACGCTGGGAACTATCTGTACATATCTTCCCATGGCGGCAATGATGTTCTTCACACCCAAATTAGCTGCTAAATTCGGTAAAAAGGAACTTTGCGGAAGAATGTCCATAATTGCAGCTGCAGCTTCCGTTTTCCTTGCTGTTACTGCTAACAGTCCTTCATTTATCAGTATGGTGAATCCTGAAGGTGGCAGATATCCCGCTTGGTTATTTATGGTTTGCTTATTCCTTATCGGCTTCGGTTACACCTTCGTAAGCCTTACCTGCTGGGCAGTTGTTATGGACGTTATTGACTACCAGGAATGGAAAACAGGCGTAAGAAACGAAAGTGCAGTTTACTCTGCATATACCTTCGGCAGACAGCTGGGCCAGGCTATTGCTGACGCAGGCGGACTTTTCCTTCTGGAAGCCATCGGTTACTCTGAAACAAACACTAAAGCCTGGGATGCAATTCAAGCGGGTCAGTTTGTTCCCGGTATCAGCGAAAAATTACTTATAATCTGCACAATCATCCCTGCAGTTGTTTACACAGGCGTATGGCTCATATTCAGATTCGGCTATCCTCTTACCAAGCAAAAGCTTGAGCCTATTTATGAATACCTTCGCGTAAAGCACGAAATGGAAAAAGAGGCTGTTAATTCATAAAAAACTACTCAAAAAACCGCATCCTACGATGCGGTTTTTTATTGTTTTCTCTTGTCTTAATACACCTTTTCTGCTATACTTTATTATGTATATTTATATTATATTTTCGGAAGTGCGAATATGAATAAAAAAAGCAAATCTATTTATAAACGGATGGTTTCTCTGGCTCTCGTCCTGTGCTGTTTTCTGTCTGTTTTTACCCTTTCATCCTGCAGTCTGCTGGAAAAGCCGTCGGCTCTTACCATAAACGGCAACAGTATAAGCGACGATGTTTTTGCTTATTTCCTTGACCTTGCAACGGTTGAAATGGGCACGCAGGCAACTTACGATTCCCTCGCTGACAGAGCTGCTGCTCTCGCAGGAACCTACTATAAAACCAATTCATTAGCCCACACCTTTAATTTATCGCTCACAACTGCCCAGAAAGCGGCGGTTTCTGAAAAAGTAAATGCAATATGGGGTGTTTACGGCAATTATTACACAAATATAGGTGTATCAAAAGAAACTCTTACAAAGGTTTACACCGCTGATGCTTACCGCGATGCTTTGCTGGTATATTACTATGGGGAAGGCGGTATTGAGGAAATCCCCGTAAGCCGCATTTACGCAAACTTCAAAAGCAATTACCTGGTATTTCAGGTTATTACGGGCTATTTTACCGAAACCGACACTGCAGGTAACCCCATAAGATTAAACAAAAACGATACAGAAACCCTGGTACTTAAATTCCAGAATATGGCTGCAATGGTAAATGCGGGCGAACAGTCCATGGAAGAAGCCGCCGAATTCCTTACCGAAAGCGGATATCCCGGCTCGGTGCAGACGGTAGTTCTTCACAAAGATGATGAATCATACCCCGAGGGCTTTTTTGCTAAAGTTCAGAGTATTGACTCCCGTAACGCATCCATTATAGCCTCAAACGATTACATCTTCCTGGTTTTAAAGGGCGAGGCGGATGTAAACAGCTCATTCTTCACAGAAAAGAAAACCGAAATCATTAAAAACATCGTTGGAAACACTATTGACACTACCATTGAAAATGCCTACGACCTTGATATAAAAATTGCGGACTCAACCGCTAAGGGCTACTACACACTAATAATGAATGAAAAGAGTGCATAATATGAATTCCGTTATTGAAAACATATTGTCAAGACAGACAATCCGTGAGTACACCGACGAACAAGTGCCCGATGAATTACTTGATGTGATTTTAAAATGCGCTGTTCGTGCACCCAGCGGAAGAAATACTCAACCCTGCCATCTGAGGGTTCTCAGAAACCGCGAAACCCTTGAAGAAATGAACAAGGATTTCAAGGACATTGTGGGCTGGGACACTCCCGCATATACGGGCTGGGATATCCGCCCCGTTTACCACAACGCCCCTACATTCATTTTTATTTTTGCGAAAGATAAGTCTGACATGGCGGCTGGCCTTATGGCAGAAAACATTGCCCTTGCGGCTCATGCGCTTGGGCTCGGGTCCTGTATGATAGGCTCTCTCGGCGGACTTTTTGATAATCCCGAGGGTGCAAAGAAATGGAAAGAAAAACTGGAAATTCCGGAAGACTGGCACTTCCTTTTGGGCATTACTTTGGGTTATCCCAACGAAAAACCGCCGTTCAAAGACAGAGAAGACGGACACATTAAATTTATCGGATAAGGTTAGATATGAATTATTTTGCAGGAAATTATGATGTTGCGGTAATCGGTGCAGGCCACGCAGGTATCGAAGCCGCTTTAGCTGGTGCAAGGCTCGGAGCATCCACGGTTGTTTTCACCGTAAACCTTGACTGGATCGGAAATATGGCTTGTAACCCCTCAATAGGTGGCACATCCAAAGGTCACCTTGTGCGCGAAATAGATGCTTTAGGCGGTGAGATGGGTAAAGCCGCAGACAAAACTTTAATACAAAGCAGGATTTTAAATCTTGGCAAAGGACCCGCCGTACACTCTTTAAGAGCACAGATTGACCGCCGCGAGTACACCCAATATATGAAACACTGTCTGGAGATGCAGGACAACCTTGATTTAAAACAGGCTGAAATTGTTTCACTTAAAAAGAACGATGACGGTTTATGGGAACTCACAACTAAACTCCAAGCCACTTACACCGCAAAATGTGTTATTATCGCAACGGGCACATTCCTTAAAGGCAAGGTTTTCGTGGGCGATGTTTCTTACGAAAGCGGTCCCGACGGTATGTTCCCGTCAAATGAGCTTTCGGACTCCCTCAACGAACTCGCTGTTCCTTTAAGGAGATTTAAAACAGGTACACCCCCAAGGGTAAATAAACGCAGTGTTGACTACACCGACCTTGAAGAACAGGTGGGTGACGAGGAAATCACACCCTTCTCCTTTGAAACTCCCGAAGGAGCTCTCGAAAACAAAGCCATTTGCCATATTACATATACAAACGCAGATACGAAACAGGTTATCCTCGATAATCTTCACCGTTCACCCCTTTATTCACACAAAATTGAGGGAGTCGGACCCCGTTACTGTCCCAGCATCGAAGATAAAATCGTGCGCTTTGCAGAAAAAGGCAGACACCAGGTTTTCATTGAGCCCTGCGGACTTGATACTGAGGAGCTTTATTTACAGGGACTTTCTTCATCACTCCCCGAAGATGTTCAGTTAAAAATACTTAAAAGCATTAAGGGTCTTGAAAATGTTAAGGTTATGCGTAATGCATACGCTATTGAGTACGACTGTGTTGATCCCCTTGCCTTAAAATCCACACTGGAATTTACGAGCCTTGAGGGACTTTACGGCGCAGGTCAGTTTAACGGCTCATCAGGTTACGAGGAAGCTGCAGCCCAGGGTCTTATTGCAGGAATAAATGCCGCAAGAAAAGTTCAGGGCAAAGAGCCTTTCACCCTCGACCGAAGCACATCTTATATAGGCACCCTTATTGATGACCTTGTCACCAAAGGTTGCCGCGACCCTTACAGAATGATGACCTCCAGAAGTGAATACCGCCTTATTCTCCGTGAAGACAATGCGGACCTGAGACTTACCGAAATGGGCTATGAGCTTGGTCTGATAAGTCAGGAGCGGTATGATAAGCTCCTGGAGAAAAAAAGACTTATCGAAGAAGAGACCGAAAGAGTTTCTAAAATTACCATCCCTCCTTCAGAAGAGCTTTCAAGGGTTTTGGAAGAGGCAGGTACTGCACCTACAATAACAGGCTGCAGACTTTCGGAGCTTATAAAAAGACCTCAGCTTTCATACAAGCTACTGACACCCTTCGACAAAAAACGCCCCGATTTACCCCGTGAGGTTTTTGAACAGGTTGAAATCAACCTTAAATACGCAGGTTACATAAAACGGCAGTTGGCACAGGTTGAGGAATTAAAAAGGCTTGAAGTTAAAAAAATACCTCAGGACATAGATTATGACAAGCTCACAAATCTGCGCCTTGAGGCTATTGAAAAATTAAAGAAAATCCGCCCCGAAACCATCGGTCAGGCGTCAAGAATAAGCGGTGTTTCCCCCGCAGACATAGCGGTGCTTCTTATTCATTTAAAATCAAATTAGAGGAGAATTTTTATGATACCCAGAAACGAACATCCGAACCCGGGGTTTTACCGCAGCAACTACATTAACCTTAATGGTGAGTGGGATTTTGATTTTGACTTCGGAAACTCAGGCGAAGAACAGAAATTTTACAAAAAAGAACATAAGCTCTCGAAAAGAATCATTGTTCCCTTCTGTCCCGAAAGCGAGCTTTCAGGTATAGGCTACAAGGATTTTATGCCCGCAGTATGGTATAAAAAGACTGTTACCATTACAAAAGAACAGTTGCTGGGAAAAGCCTTCATTGTTTTCGGTGCAGTTGATTTCCACGCAAGAGTTTTTGTGAACGGCAAATTTGCAGGCGAGCATTTCGGAGGTTATACATCTTTCAGAATTGATGCTACACCCTTTATAACAGAGGGCGAAAACGAAATTACTCTTTATGCTCAGGATGACACCCGTTCACCCTTACAGGCACGCGGTAAACAGAGCGAGCTTATGTATTCACACGATTGTGATTACACAAGAACAACGGGTATCTGGCAGACTGTTTATATGGAATTCTGCCCCGTAAGCTATATTAAAAACTTCAGAGTATATCCCAATATTGATACTGCTACTGTAACAATTTCCGCAGAAATCGTAGGCGATGGCGACTTTTCTGCCAAGGCTTACTGGGATAAAAATGAGGTTGGCTCAATCTCCACACCTACAACGGGTCAGACAGTAACTCTTACCCTTCCTCTTTCAGAAAAACACCTTTGGGAGGTTGGCAAGGGCGGTCTTTACAGTCTTGAGCTCAGCTTCGGTGATGATAAGGTTACAAGCTACTTCGGTCTTCGCGAGGTAAAGCTCACACCCGACAAGGGCATTACAATCAACGGCAAGGTTGTTTTCCAGAGACTTATTCTTGACCAGGGCTTCTACCCCGACGGTATTTACACCGCGCCCTCTAAAGAGGCTCTCAAAAATGATATTCTTCTTTCAATGAAAGCGGGCTTCAACGGTGCAAGACTTCACCAGAAGATTTTCGAGCCCCTTTTCTTACACTATTGTGACGAATTGGGCTACATCGTATGGGGCGAGCACGGCAACTGGGGTGCCGACCACTCAAACTTCGAGTCCCTGCGTTATTTCCTTCTTGAAATTGAAGAGGAAATTGAAAGAGACTTTAACCACCCCTCTTTAATCGGCTGGTGTCCTTATAACGAAACCTGGGACATTAACGGCAGAAAACAGGATGATGATATTATACGCATCGTTTACCGCACGATTAAAAATCTTGACAAAACCCGTCCCTGCATCGACACAAGCGGTAACTACCACGTTGAAACAGATATTTTTGATGTTCATAACTATGACCAGGATTACAACAAATTCAAAACCGACCTCGACAAGCTTATAACAGAAAACGTGCTTTTCGACCACCAAGGACACCGTCAGCCCTGGACAGGTGAGCCCGTATTTATGAGCGAATACGGCGGTATCAGAGTTGAACTCAAGGTTGCTGAGGAAAATGACCGTGAAAAAGCATGGGGCTACGGCAATGCCGCCACATCTCTCGAGGAATTCTACGAAAGATACGACGGACTTACCACAGCACTTATAGACAACCCCAAAATGATTGGCTTCTGCTACACCCAGCTTACAGACGTTGAGCAAGAGCTTAACGGTATTTACCGCTACGACAGAAGCGAAAAATTCGATTCCGAAATTCTTTATAAAATAAACACAAAGAAAGCCGCAATAGAGGAATAAAATTTACACCTGACATTCCAAAAGAAATGTCAGGTGTTTTTTTGTTTTTTATCTTACTATTTTTTCACCGTCAAATACTATAATACCGTGACCGTGACCTGTTTTACCGCCACTTAAAACGTGGTTCTTAAATGCACGGCGCATTGATGTATCTTCGGGCCATTTTTTAGGTGATTTGAAGCCATATTTATCAAAAATACGCCAAGCGTCATTAAATTTTTCGCTTGCTTCACTTGAAACAATTTCAAAATCATTGATAAATTTAATTGTGTTTGAGTTTTCGGGAAGGAAGTTTTTATATTCCTCGTAAATGAGCCATGAACCGCACTCAAAAATCATAAGTCCGTCCTCACGGCGGAAATCCTCAAAGAATTTATAAGCCTCTTTAAAGGAGTTAAGACGAACCTCATCAGTAAGGGGCACACCCGATGAGGGGATATGGAAACCGAGGGTCTTGTCGCCCTTTTTGATTGTTATACCGGCAGATGATGTGAAATCCTCACCGCCATATGTAGTCATATCAAACTGATATCTGCCCAAGCAGAAACGGCGCAAAGCGTAAAACTCAGTATTCCAACCTGCAACGAAAGTGCCGTGAACCTCTTTACATTTAACGCATTCATCGTACTTGTATTTCAAATCCATTATGGTGTTTCTGAAAAGCTCCTCGCTTAAACCTCTTTCTTTATAGAGGTCATGCATTACCTCAGCAGCACGAAGAAGGAAAACAAAGTCCAAAGTATATTCTTTGATGCCATATATAATGGAAAGGGGTTTTAATTTATCAAAGCATTTGCCGAAATCGTGAGCCTCGGGGAAGAGGAACTCATTGAAAATTGCTTCAAATTTCTTGTTAAGACTTTTGGTATTCTCAATTTTCAAGGCTGTTTTTTCAAAAACCTCAACTGCCTCTTGGGGAAGACCGAGAATTTTTTCAACTTCTTTAAAATGTTCGTTAAGTATTACCATATTTACACATCCTTTAGTTTCTTAAACTGTGAAGAGGAGCAGGAATTCTACCACCGCGATTTATAAAATCAAAGCTACCCTCTGAATGTACGGGCATAACGGGCGCAGTACCTAAAAGACCACCCATCTCAATGGAGTCACCAACATTTTTACCCGGTGCAGGGATAATTCTTACTGCGGTTGTTTTGTTATTCACCATACCGATTGCGGCTTCGTCGGCAATAATTGCAGAAATAGTTTCTGCGCTCGTATCACCCGGCACTGCAATCATATCAAGTCCAACAGAGCAAACACATGTCATAGCCTCAAGCTTATCCAGTGTGAGCACACCCTTTTCAGCAGCTGCTATCATACCCTCATCCTCTGATACGGGAATAAATGCGCCTGAAAGACCACCGACACTTGAAGAAGCCATAACACCGCCTTTTTTAACTGCATCATTAAGCATTGCAAGGGCGGCTGTAGTACCATGAGTACCACAAACACTTACACCGATTTCTTCGAGAATTCTTGCAACGGAGTCACCGATTGCAGGAGTGGGCGCAAGGCTTAAATCCACAATGCCGAACTCAGCCCCAAGGCGATTTGATGCCTCGCAAGCAATAAGCTGACCCATTCTTGTAATCTTAAATGCAGTTTTCTTTATAGTTTCCGCCACAACGTGAAAGGGCTCGCCCCTGACATTCTTAAGTGCATTATACACAACACCGGGACCCGAAACACCAACGTTAATAGCACATTCGGGCTCGCCAACGCCATGGAAAGCACCCGCCATAAAGGGGTTATCCTCAACTGCGTTACAGAACACAACCAGCTTTGCACAGCCGAAGCCGTCTTTATCAGCGGTGCGAAGTGCGGTCTTTTTAATGGTTTCACCCATAAGCTTAACCGCATCCATATTAATACCCGCTTTGGTTGAGCCCACATTTACCGATGAGCAAACAAAGTCGGTTGTAGCGAGTGCTTCGGGAATTGAATTAATAAGACGGCGGTCACCGATAGTAAAGCCCTTTTGCACAAGGGCGGAAAATCCACCTATAAAGTTAACACCACAAGCTTTAGCCGCATCATCCATAGCCTTTGCAAAAATTGTATAATCCTCAGTTTCACAGCTTTCCGCCGCAATAGCGATGGGAGTTACGGATATTCGCTTATTGATAATGGGAATCCCCATTTCTTTTTCAATATCCTCACCTGTTTTAACAAGGTTTTCGGCATATTTTGTGATTTTATCATACATCTTGGTTGCGCAGATTTTAGCGTCGGGATGAGCACAATCACGCAACGAAATACCCATTGTTATGGTGCGTATATCAAGATGCTGATCATCTATCATATTGAGAGTTTCAAGAATTTCGTGTTGGTTAAGCATACTCCACCTCAGATTCTGTGCATAGCGTCAAAAATATCTTCGCGCTGAATACGGATACTAACACCTAAACGCTCGCCCTCTGCATCAAGAGCATCGACTATTTCAGAATAGCTGACATTTGCCTCTTTAACATCCACGAGCATATTCATAGTGAACATATTCTGCATAACAGTCTGGCTTATATCAAGGATGTTTACATTGATTTTTTGTAATACAACGCACACACCCGCCATAATACCTACTTTATCTTTACCTACAACGGTAATAATTGCATTCATAATACTCTACCTCTCAAGAACAATATATAATTTATTTTAACATATCAAAAATAATAATACAATAAATAATAACAAAAAAATACTTCGGTACATTAAAATGCACCGAAGTAAATTATTGTGTTTAATTATTTAATTGCTTCCCAGATGTACTTGAAAATTTCGAGTGAAGCAATGAATCTTACGATTGTATCGGGAATAATGCTTGCAAGCCAACCGAAATCACTTGCATCATCTTTGTTTTCGTGCTCGGGTGCGCCCTGATAGTCAAGGAGCATAGCCTGTGTATAAACGATACCGCCTTCGCCGAATACCTCTGCTCGCACATATGCGCCAACATCCTCTGAATAATCATCAAGGTCGATTTCGTCGCCGTATGCGATTGTTTTGCCGTTTGAGATCCAACGGATGCAAAGATCGCCGTCAACATCAAGCTTAATTGTATCTGCATCGTCATCAACTGTAATTTCGTTGATTACGGGAGCATCAACATCAAGGGGAGCTTCGTATTTTGCGTTATAATCCTCAGCCTGTCTTGCGAGAATATCCTCACCAATTGCTGCGGCTTCTGCATCGCCGTTTTCAACAAGATACATTGCAATTTCGTTAAGCTCTTCGTTGTTACCGAGGCACTTACTTGCAGCAAAGAATTCTCCTGCGCTCATACAGTCGTAAAGATTGTCAACTGTATTTTCGGGCATAATCATCATTGTATAGCCTGTGTAAGCAGCAGAAACTCTGTGAGCGTCGCTTGTTGCGATAGCAAGAACATTTCTATCCTGAGGTGCAAGGTCCATAAGCATAATATCCCAGAGTTTTCTGTCGAAACGGGTTCTGGAGTCGCCCTTGGAGTTAATATCAATACCTATGCAGGAAGGATATTTAAGAAGAAGGCTCTCAAATTTATCAATATAGTATGAGTAGCTTTCGTCATATGCGTCACAAGTGTATTCCTCATCACGGGCATTAGTGTATTCACCGGGATGGTTGATAACTGAAAGACCGCCAAGCTCATCAACAGCTTTAATAGGTGTTTCATAGTCGCTTGTACCGCCAACAACACCGTGGCCGTAATCAACAAACCAAGTGTTTACATGAGCGTTGTTAAGTGATGTGGGATTCTGTTCATTTGCGTAAGGAACACGGAGCATATACTGACCGGTTGTACCGTCTTCGTATGTCTGGTAGTAGTAGTCGCCGCCGTTTTCGGTAAGAATATCATATCTGTCGCCATCAAATGTCAATCCGCCGCCTTCTTCAAGAGCAACTAACTCTCGGGTGCCTTCCTTTATACCAAGGAAAACCTGAATTGCGGGAATAACTTCCTGATATGTCCAGCTGTAGCTTGTTGTACCATGGTCTGAAACTGCATAAATATCAAAGCCGTAATCATAGTTAACTTCAAGCATATCCTTAAGGGTGTCATCACCGTCGGATGCAGTAGTATGGGTGTGAAGGTCGGCTTTGTATTGATTCCATGACCAATCAACATTTGCATAAGGGTTAGTTATTGTGTAATCAACATCGGCATCCGCAGCAAAACCAAGGGTACCGAAAGCTCCTGAAAGAACAGCAACTACACATATAATTGCAATAAACTTTTTGGCTTTTCTCATTGAAAATCCACCTTTCTGATAATGCAACATTAAATTGCAAGAATACATTATGTATTTTAATACAAACAGAAAACTATTTCAATAATCAACTTGAATAAAAAAACCTTACCAAATATGTACAATATAAAGAAATCCCCGCGATTTTCATCGCGGGGAACAATAATCAATTAAGCATCAACACTTGCAAGAAGGTCCATAAATTCACCTACGAATGTTGAACCTGATGTTTTGCTGAGAACGTTAACTTCTTCGTTTTCGCTGAGAAGTGAGTGATACTCATTATCTCTGAGAACATAGCCAGCCTGGTCGTTGCAAAGACCGAAGGACATTACATATTCGCAATCTGTGCAATCTGCAAGTGCGGGCATTTCCCACTCGCCTTTACCCCAGGAAGCATCGCCTGACTGAGGACCTCCAAAGATAAGGATGGGGTCAAACTCACCGGGACAAAGGAATACGCCAACCTTGTTGCCGAGCTCCATATAACCGATTTCTGTAATCATCTTGTAGCCATCGCCGTTCTTTACGATAACTGCATTAAGAATATCTTCACGGGCAGCAAGGGTAAGGATACCGTTGTCAACATCAAGAGCAACTTCCTTCATTGTGATGTTGAGTACGGGGTCAAGAGCCTCTTCCTCTTCGATAGCAATAACCTTTTTAGCAAGAACATAACCATATTCTTTCATACGGTCGATACCGTTTTTGCTTTCGACTTCGTTTGCCTGATCCCAAAGGTCAACAGCATCGCCGATTGTATCAGCTGTAACAGCATCTACACAACCGTTGGGACAAGAAATTGTTACGTCACCGTTATGTTCAACATTTGCGATTGATTCACATTCTTTACAGAGATAGATATTTCTTGAAGTAATAGCAAGCTCTGCACCGAGAACAAATACTACATTAGCACCAACTTCCTCACGGATTGTTTTTTCAATATAGTAGGGATAGTCAGCTGTAAGTTCATCGGGACCTGCACCGATACTTGTACAGTGGATACCGGCCTCAAGAATCCATGTTTCGCTTGTGCCGTCTTCGGGAACGAAACGAAGTCTCTGGATTTCGGGGTCAATAGTCTGGGGATCGCGTTTATCTCTGATGTAGTCTGAAATATCAGCTGCTCCGTAGTAAAGGTCGCCTGCCTTCATATTGACGACTGCACGTTTCATAGCATAAACAGTTTTTGTGAAAAGATTTTCCATAAACTGCTGATTCTTCTGAACCTTGTGCTCATCAATAACTCCGCCTGCTGCTGCATTACCTGTATTTGTAATAAGAGCCTGTGCAAGAGGTACGTTCATACCGAGAGTATCGATACAGGAATGCTGATGGAGAACGGAAACGTTAATAGCAATAACATTGTTTGCTTCTGCAAATTCTGCCATTCTTGAGCGAATTTCCATAACATCGCCACGAGAGAGACCGAAACCGTCGATAACTGCCTGAATAACAACACCGCTGTTGCCGTCGCTTATAGCATAAACGCGTACACGCTGGTCATCAAGAACTTCTGTGGGAACACGGCCAACGATGGGTTCAAGTGAACCTGCAAGGAAGTAGTCGCCATCCATAGGCTCAATGCCTTCAAGAAGTGATGCGCCTGCATAACCGAGCTTCCACTGAGCATCTTCACTGACTTCGCGGTCGAAGGTTTCCTCGCCGGCATAGAAATTCTCGGCTACATAATCTTCCGCATCGCTCCATTTATCCTCATAACCGGGCCAATACTTGTTAAGGTATGTGAGAACAAATGATATGAGTTTTTCAACTAACATTTCAAATACATTTTCAACACTTGTTTCGGGAAGTGTGATATCTGCTGCAGAAACAGGTACCGCAAATGCTGAAAAAACAAGGATAAGGGACAGGATAACTGCCAATATCTTTTTAGACATAGGGATTCCTCCTTTTAATTATACACATTGATTATATTACTTTTCTTTTAAATAATCAACAATAATTTGTATGTCTTAGTTTTCTTTGGTATTTTTAACTAATTCTTCCTCAATAATTTTGTTTATGTTGTTCTTGCCTTTATGTCTGTAAGGTTTGATTCTGAGGGCAATATACATAATAAGTGCACCGACACAGTTGAAAATCGTGTCTGCCATAGTATCCATCAGCGCAAAACGGGATTCAAAACGCGCCTCATCAAGAGGAATGAGCATAAATACATCTTCAACGTTGCCGCCGGCTTCTTCAATAGCTTTTTGTAAATCCCAATGCTGAGCATCTCCGCCAAACCATTGGTCAAAGCTGAACTCGAAAATTTCCCAACCGGAAGCAAAAGCGAAAGCAAGACCCATTGCCGCAATTGCCGCAATACCGGGAGGGCAGGTTTTCTTATCGCGAAGCTGCATTGCGCAGATGCATTCGTAGCTTACATACACACCAACACCGCAACCGAAAGCGTGTAAAATCTTGTCATAACCGGGTATCGCATAATAGAAATTCAGGAATGCGCCGCCGAATGATGCAAGGAAAAACGCCAGTATTGATAAATGCTGGAATTTATGCGAGAAAAGTCTGGGGAAAGTGTTTTTGGGGAACATCTGACATATTTCATAAGCGAACATTCCTACAAGGTTTGCTGCCATCTGGGCAGGCTGATATGACTCCATCTTAAATAGACTGTAAATAATACCGCCTATCATCAATAATCTTAAAGCCCACCAATAAATAAGCTCAATTATACTTACGCCCTTATAGACACGCTTGAAATAATCTTTTACCATAATAAAACTCCTTGTAAACATCTACAGTACAATAGCCTCTTGACTTTACCACTTAAAGTAAAACTTGTCAACTTTGCTGACGGATTATATCACATAGTTGTTATCATTTTTTTAAATTTGTATTGAAAAAAGGAATTTTTAACTGTATAATATAAAAGGTTATGGTGATATTTTAATAAATTTCGCCTCTTTTCGCCTATTTTAACATAAGGAGACAATGCTATGGCTAAACGAGAGGGCTACATATCCTGGGATGAGTTTTTTATGGGTGCGGCTATGCTTTGTGCAAAACGAAGTAAAGACCCTAACACTCAGGTTGGCGCTTGTATTGTCAATAACGAAAACAGAATTTTGTCCGTAGGTTACAACGGTTTCCCCTCAGGCTGCGATGATGATTGCTTCCCTTGGGAACGCAGTGCGGATGATTCCTACGACACCAAATACCCCTATGTTTGCCACGCAGAGCTTAATGCCATTCTCAACTGCCGCGGCAGAAGTCTTGCAGGAAGCCGTATTTATGTTGCTCTGTTCCCCTGTAACGAATGTGCAAAAGCCATAATCCAGAGTGGAATTACCGAGGTTGTTTACCTTTCGGATAAATATGCCGACACCTCCTCCACCAGAGCCTCAAAACGTATGTTTGACGCCGCAGGCGTAAAATATAAACACCTTGTTCCCGAGAGCAAAGAAATCGTGCTTGACTTAAGGGAAGAAAACGTATAACCGTTTATAAAAAATTAAAAATAAATTTATAGGAGTGTTTAATATGCCTTTAGTTAACGCAAAAGACATGCTCACAAAAGCAAAAGCAGGCCACTACGCAGTTGGTCAGTTCAACATCAACAACCTTGAGTGGACAAAATCCATTCTTCTCACTGCACAGGAAATGAATTCTCCCGTTATCCTTGGTGTTTCCGAGGGTGCAGGTAAATATATGTGCGGTTTCAAGACTGTTGCTGATATGGTTAAAGCAATGATTGAAGACCTTAAGATTACAGTTCCCGTAGCCCTTCACCTTGACCACGGTTCATACGAAGGTGCAAAAAAATGTATTGAAGCAGGCTTCTCATCAATCATGTTCGACGGTTCACACTACGCAATCGACGAAAACATCGCAAAGACAAAAGAACTCGTTGCTACTTGCGAAGAGTTAGGTCTTTCACTTGAAGCAGAGGTTGGCTCAATCGGCGGCGAGGGAGACGGCGTTATCGGTGCAGGTGAATGCGCAGATCCCGACGAATGCAAAATGATTGCTGACCTTGGCGTTACAATGCTCGCAGCAGGTATCGGTAACATCCACGGCAAATATCCCGAAAACTGGGCAGGTCTTTCTTTCGATACTCTCGCAGCTATCCAGGAAAAAACAGGCACAATGCCCCTCGTTCTTCACGGCGGTACAGGTATCCCCGCTGATATGATCAAGAAAGCTATCGACCTCGGTGTTTCCAAAATCAATGTTAACACAGAGTGCCAGCTTGCTTTCCAGGAAGCAACAAGAAAATACATCGAAGCAGGCAAAGACCTTGAAGGCAAAGGCTTCGACCCCAGAAAACTCCTTGCTCCCGGTTGCGAAGCTATCAAAGAAACAGTTCGCGAAAAAATCGAGCTTTTCGGTTCAAAAGACAAGGCTTAATTACAAAAACAGAGCCGTACCGTATTCGGTGCGGCTCAAATTATCAACAGGAGTCTGTTAATTATGGCAAAAAATAAAATGCCCGACAAAAAGAAGAACATAATTCTAATCGTAGCTTTTATCAGCCTTATTGTACTTGCGACAATTTGCATATTGCTTTTAACCCCATTTGCAAAAAGGCTTTTGGGTTTCGGTAAAAACAATGAGCCCATCGGTCAAACTACAACCGAAATTGTTTCAGGAGAGATAATACCGTCTTCCGATAAAACAACATTTTCAATCCTCCCGGATGGTGAAGTTCCGTCTGTTTCCGTACCCAAGCCCACCGCACCGGATATTGATACAGAGAAAAACTATACATTCTTTATAGATAAGAGTGTGTTTGACCACACCATAGCAGATGGCGAAACTATATTAAAGGCAAAAAACAACAGCAATGTTATAATTACCGTTACTCCTTATAAAACAACAAGCTATTCGAGTCTTTGCAATCAGACCGCCAAGGTCCACCCGAAAGATGACGGTCAACCCAAGCTCAACACTGAAAATCTCTATTCGGTTTATCACTCGGATTTAAACGGTACAACCACTACTGTTTACTGTATTGATGACGGCAACGGCGGTAGTATAAAACTAAAATACGAGCGTCCCTCAAGCGCAACCGAATACGATAAGCACTTTGAAATACTTGTTTCGATGTTTAAAGTTAAATAAGCAAAACTCCGTTTGCAAAAAAGCAGACGGAGTTTTTTGTTTATTCTTTTCTTGTTCTCGGCATGGAAAGAAGCTCCCTTACCCTTAATTCGATTTGCTTTTCAATTGCCTGCAACCTTTCTTCAGGAAGATTAATTGAAGGATGGCGTTGAAATTTAAAGCCTAAAAGCTTACGAAGCTGCGTAGCCTGTTTTTTACCAAGAACCTCTTTGCAAACGCTTTCAAACGAAACCCCATATGGAGTTGAACGAGTTTTGGCATACTCAGAAAGATTATTGAAATCATCATCCATTGCAAAATTAAATAGAGACAGACCGTTGTCAAATATGGGTGCGGCTCCTATAACTTTACCCGTATGGTTATCACGCAAAATGCCGAAATTCCCAAAATGTCGATCCTCATTATAAATAACCGCATCAAACACAAGCATACTGCAAAGCTCTTCATAGGCTTCGTTGCTTATACCTTTGTAGTAATCAAGACAGCCCTTTATTCCTCCTTCATTCACAATCCGCCCTACGGGAACAAATGCGGTATTGATGTCTGTAAACAATTTGCACTTTGAGGCTAATATACCCTTCCAATTTTCAAGATCGTAAGGCACAGCGTTGAGCCCCATAGTTTTTGCTATCTGGTAAGCATAATATTCACTGTAAGGCTCCTTTCCTGTATTTACAGCACCCTCGGTTCCACCCTTGTAGAGGTATATTCCGTCATTTTCAATTAATCTCCACGCTTTGCGAAGCATACCCTGTGTTGTAAGTTCGGGAGAAGTAGTAAAAGCTCGATTTGACGCATTCACACCCGTATAGGCAACAAGGGACAACACCTCAGAAAAAGGATTTTCATAAAGATTAAATTCTTCAAAAATGCCATCAAACTCCACAGGCACTACCCAATAACTGTCATTAAGTGACAAGCCTTTACAAACGTCAATAATGCCCTTTGTATTATTTATACCAAGCCCCAATGTTTTTAGAATTTCATCTACAAAAGCTCTGTTTTTAGGAATAACTCTTTTTTGAAGCCATTTGAGAAGCCCTTCGTTTGTAGGAATCAGGTCAAGAGGAAAAACTTCTTTTAATTCTTCCCTTACAGAATGTATCTGAACACTCAATCCTTCTAAACCTTTTTCTTCAAGAGAGAATGTAACGAGAGTTTCGTTATACAATTTCAGATTATATGTGTTGCTCATCGGCTCACCCCTTTCCTCTAAGCTAATATTTATATCTTTTCCTAAAGCGTTACAAATTTTAACGAGCATATCCACGCTTAAATTCTGACTTCCGCTTTCAATTCGGCAAATATTGCTCCGTTGCGTTCCTATAAGTTTTGCCAATTGCTCTTGGGACAAGCCCCTTTCAAGGCGCGCAGATATAAGCTGAGATATTATTTTATGCCTTGAATCAAGCAAATCGCTCATTAAAATCACCGCCCAATACTATTTTATGTATTGATGTTATCATATATGATAACAAATGTCAACGTTTTGAATATTGTAGTACATAATAAAATAATTACACTCTCCTTGTTTTTGGAGAGTGTAATTTTTTCCTTTATCCTTCGTACTCAAAAACAGTGTTATATGTACCGCTTTCGAATTCGTATTCCTCGTTGTCGAGGTAGAGTGTTGCGTGTGAGCCTGTTGGTATAGTGAATGAGAATTTGCACTCATTACCATTGCCCGTGTATTCCCAGGATGAAACAATTTCACCATTATCCGTAAGAATACGGGCTTTCGCATAACCCAATTCCTTAATGGGCAAGGGTCTGAAGATAATATGCTTATATGCAGGTTCATCGAAGTCACTGTCGATACCTGCAACAGTTGTATAAAGCCAATCACCCACTGAGCCGTATGCATAGTGGTTGAAGGAATTCATCTCGGGCGTTGCGAATGTACCGTCAACCTTCATACCATCCCAACGTTCCCACATTGTTGTAGCGCCCCTTGTTACGGGGAAAAGCCATGAGGGGAAGGTTTCTTTAAGGAGCAATTTATATGCCAAATCGCTTCTGCCGAGCTTAGTTAAGGTATGTAAGAGGTAGGGTGTACCTACGAAACCTGTTTTAAGGTGTCCGCACTCCTCTATATCCTTAATAAGCTTTCCGCCTTCTCGGTTCATATCGTCCGTAATATCGAAATAAACTGCAAGTACATTTGCTGTCTGGGTTTCGTGCTCGGGTTTACCGGTGTTAAGGAATTTCTTTCTGTAAGCCTTTACGGATAAATCATAAAGTTCTTCAAAATAGCTCATATCCTCGCCGATAACCTTACCCATTTCAATGAAAAGGCGGTTTGAATATATAAGGTATGCGGAGCCGATAAGATTTTTATCGGTCATACCGCCCGTTGCCTCGTCACCTGCATCAAGTGAAAGCCAATCGCCAAAGTGACAGTCGTGTGTGTCGAAAAGACCTCGTTCACTACCCTTGGATTCCATAAAAAGAATCCACTTTTTCATAGATTCGAACTGATCTCTGATAATCTCGGCGTCACCATAAGTTCTGTAAACCCAATAGGGTACAATTACCGCTACATCAGCCCAAGCGGATGAACCCTCTGAACCCCAATCGTGTAAATCGGGTACAACATCAGTAACCGCGCCGTTTGCTCTCTGGTCTGCAGCAACATCGTGCATCCATTTTTTAAAGAATTTCTTCGTTCTGTAGTTTATTGATGCAGTACGGGCAAAAACCTGAGCATCACCCGTCCAGCCAAGACGCTCGTCGCGTTGGTTACAGTCAGTGGGTATATCCAGGAAATTGCCCCTCTGTCCCCATACTATGTTCTCATAAAGCTGCTGTACAAGCTCGTGGCCACAGGCGAAATAACCTGTACGCTTCATATTGGAAAATACAACAATTGCGGTAAAATCATCGGGATTTATATCCTTTTTCTCAAAGCCCTCAAGCTTAACATAACGGAAGCCCTGATATGTAAAATGGGGCTTGTAAATATGCTCGTTGCCGTCGGAAATAACCTTGATTTCAACCTTTGCACTACGCATATTGTCAATATAGAAATTTCCATCCCTGTCGAGAACTTCAGCATGATAAAGTCTGAATTCTGCACCTTTTTCAGCAGGAACTTTCCACTCAACATAACCCGTAAGATTCTGACCAAAGTCAAGAACCAACTCACCCTTGGGTGTTTCTATAACCTCAACCACACCAAGACGAGCCATTTCGCGAACCTCTTCACCCTCCTGAGGAATCACGATTTCGGTGCTAATATCCCTGAGCTCTTTCACGGGGAATTTTTCGTCCGTGCTCACATTAAAGTCAACGGTTTCACCGTTATAAACATGGGAATAAAGAATGTTGCTTTTTGAACATTCCCAGCTTTTATCAGTGGGGATAAAATCCTCTGTACCGTCCTCGTATTCTATTCGGAGTGCAGCTATAAGTGCATCCTCTCTGTCGGTTATACTCTCATAATGCTCGTGGGGATTACCATGGTAACGTCTGCCGTTACCAAGAGCAATATCAAGGGTATTGCACTCTTCCATTAATTCTGTGACATCATATTCCTGATACTGTATGCGTTTACCGTAGCTTGTCCAACCGGGAGCCAATATAAATTTACCCACTCTGGCGCTGTTTAAATAAGCTTCATAATAACCCAGAGCAGAACAATAAAGTGTAGCTTTAAGTATCGGTTTATCCACCCATATCACCTTATTGAAAACGGGACGAATATCGCCGAAATCTGCATCCTGTCTGATAAAAAATGCATCTCGTATTGTTTTCATAAACATTCTCCTTACTTTCAGAGAGTTGACATATATTTTGGTAATATATATAATTACTATATCCCACTTTAAACTCATTTTCAATACTTTTCGGAGGCAACAATGAAAAATCTTTCCGATATAAATGTTATAAAATCCGTTATGGCGCGTCACGGCGTCACCTTCAATAAAGGCTTGGGTCAGAATTTCCTTGTTGACCCGGAGGTTTGTCCTGCTATGGCGGAGGCTGCAGGTCTCGACGAAAACACCTGCGCAATAGAAATCGGTCCCGGTGTCGGTGTTCTTACGGCAGAGCTTGCCAAAAGAGCGGGTAAGGTTTTAAGCTTTGAGGTTGACGACCGTCTTTTGCCCGTTTTAGCAGAAACCCTTGCAGATTTCAACAATGTTGAGATTATAAATCAGGATGTTATGAAAGCCGACCTTAAGGCTATTATTGAGGAAAAATGCAAGGACATGGACATTGTAGTGTGTGCAAACTTACCTTACTACATTACCTCACCCATTATAATGCTCCTTCTGGAAAGCCGGTTTCCCATTAAATCAATTACGGTTATGGTGCAGAAAGAGGCTGCTGACAGACTTTGCGCAGAGGTGGGCAGTCGCGACGGCGGTGCAGTAACGGTTGCGGTAAACTATTATGCCGAAAGCGAAAAGCTTTTCTTTGTTCCCCGTGATTCATTCTTGCCCCCACCCAAAGTAAACAGCGAGGTTATACGCCTCACGGTGCGTGAAAACCCGCCTGTAGATGTTAAAAATGAAAGGGATTTCTTTAAGCTTGTAAAAGCGGCATTTTCCCAAAGAAGAAAAACTGCTGAAAATTCTATAAGCTCAGGTACCGGACTTAAAAAAGATGTTATAGCCCAAGCTCTCGCGGATGCAGGACTTGAAAAAACCGTAAGAGCCGAGAAAATGACTATGGAAGATTTTGCAAAGCTTTCCGACATTCTTTTTGAATAAAAAATTTCCCTTGAGAACAAAATTGTTCTCAAGGGATTTTTATGCGAATGATTCAATGAGCAATTCAAGCAAAGTGATGTCCGAAGAGGTTATTTTACCGTCATTATCCAGATCCGCTCTGATTTTTTGGCTTTGTGTCAGCTCGCTTTTTATCATTTTATTTAAAACGGCAATATCCAATATATCAATGGCATAATCTCCGTTAAGATCTCCGCGAACACCATCAAAAACAGTGTATCCTCCGTCTAAAGACTGATTCACAAGCTGGGCGTAATCATTCACATCAACCACATTTTCACCTGTAAACTCCGCACTTTTTCGGGATATGTATGTCAATTCATCAAGACTGTTTACGTACCTTTCACACAGCATTACATCAAGGACATCGCACACACTGTCCCCGTTGATATCGCCCTTTACACAAAGTTCAAAGTCTGCCGAACTATCACTGCTTTTAAGAGTTATAACAGTGCCCGTACCCCAGAATCCGCCTGTTTTATGAGAAGGAAGGACCTCGTATCCGGCATTTGTCTCAAAAAGTGTTTCGCCTTGATTTACAAGGTATTGATGAGTGTAAAAAACAGGTTCATTTAAATCAGCAACCACATTTTCGCGGTACGAAAAAAAACTACCGCCTGCAATTTTTACCGCTGCAACAGGGGCGCTGTTTTCCGGCGCAACCGCCGTATTTTCAGAACAAAAAACATTCTCTCCGATATGTAAAACATTGCGCCCGAAAACAGCAAAAGTGTTTGACAAGGGTTTATCGGTATTTATCGAGCGCACCGTTAATCCCTCAATGTTTTCAGGGATAAAAACCATTTTATCATCGGTTTTTATCGAAGTAATCGTTACGGTTTCACCACCGGAATAATCGAATATTTCAGATATATCAACATCCGTCTCCTTAAAATTAACGGGTGTTTTTTTGCGGATATCGTTTTCCTCATCACCGTCATCGGTTATATATTCTTTAACAAAAATTTTAATATCATTCACATCTTTACGGGAGGTTTCAGGGTGAATTATAAATTCACAAGCAGGAATGTCACCTTTTCTTGTAACACCGCTGTATGAAACAAAAGCTCCTGCGCAACCCGTACCGTCAGCAAGCTTTCCGAAAGCCCATGCTCCTGTAAAATTCTCGCTCAGAGTTCCGTCGGAGCTTTCCGTTGTACTCGCCTTTGCATCTTTAAATGAATAAAGGGTTGTATCATACTCAATAACAGTAAAAAACGACACTAATTTTTCAGGGTTTTTACTATAAAGTACTACATAAATATCCCCGTTATCCGTTTCGGAAATAACAGCACTTACAGGGATATTACTCTGTGCCGTTGCTGTAATAAAACAGGCGCAAAAGCACATAACAACTGCAAGTAAAGCTGCAACTTTTTTCATAATATCCCCCTTTTGTTGAATTTATAAAAAATGCAAGAGTCTGAAAACCCTTGCAAATCACCGTAAGTATTCGGTAAAACTGTAAGCCGGGTTCTGTCGTTTAAGGCAATCATCTATCTACACCTTGCGTTGCCACAAGGTTCAAGCCACCCTTCGGGGTTACGAAAAATCGCTGTCCGGCTGACTCCCCTGTCGGTGTTGCATCGGGTAGGGTTTACATGGCCGTGATGTCTCCACCACGCCGGTGAGCTCTTACCTCGCCTTTCCACCCTTACCGAAAAAAATCGGCGGTATATCTCTGTTGCACTTTCCCTAAGGTTACCCTCGGCGGCCGTTAGCCGTTACCCTGCCGTATGATGCCCGGACTTTCCTCGTCTGTGCAAAGCACATCCGCAACTGCCCATTTTACCGAATGATTTATTTTACATCATATTGATAATTAAGTCAAGTTTATAAATTTTTCTATATTTTAAAGTATATTATTACAAAAAAATTACATAAAACTATTGATACTTTTCTTTTTTTCTGCAATAATAAGATGTCAAATTATTGTTTTAAAATTGGAGTTTTGTAACATGAATTACGATTGTAATAAACTCGCAGACTTACTGTTCCCCGATATTACAGGTACAGTTGCCGAGCTTGAAGAAAAATATCCCGAAAGGGGTCTTCCCGAGGGTGCGAGAGTTACCCGTTTCGCTCCCAGCCCCACAGGCTACCTTCATATAGGCGGTCTTTTCGGCGCTCTTGTTGATGTGCTTACCGCAAAATCCACAAACGGTATTTCCTACCTTCGTATTGAAGACACGGATAAAAAACGCGAAATTGATGACGGCGTTTCTGCAATTATCAACGGCTTTGACTCCTTCGGCATTGATTTTGACGAAGGTGTCACAGGCTTCAACGAAGAAAAGGGCGCCTACGGTCCCTATACTCAGAGCAAACGAGCTGAGATATATCACATTGTTGCCAAGGATTTGGTGCAAAAAGGCCTTGCTTACCCTTGTTTCTGCACTGCCGAGGAGCTTTCCGCAATACGTGAGGAGCAGGAAAAAGGTGACGCTCTTATCTGGGGCTATTTTGGCAAATGGGCAAAATGCCGCGACCTTTCTTTTGAAGAGATTGAAGAGAATATCAAAGTCGGTAAGCCCTATGTTCTCCGTTTCCGTTCAGACGGACAAGAGGATAAAAGAATTTTCTTTGACGATATAATCCGCGGCAAAATCGAAATGCCGGAAAACATCATTGATGAGGTTCTTCTTAAATCAGACGGTATCCCCACATACCACTTCGCTCACGCTTGTGATGACCATTTTATGAGAACTACTCATATCATCCGCGGCGAGGAATGGATTTCATCCGTTCCCAAGCACATTGCTCTTTTCAAAGCCTGCGGTTTTAAAGTGCCTAAGTACGCACACACTCCTCAGGTTATGAAAATTGACGAGGATGACGGCACAAAGCGTAAGCTTTCAAAGCGTAAAGACCCCGAAGCAGCAGTCAGCTACTTTGTGGAGCAGGGTTTCCCGAAGGAAAGCCTTATTGAGTATCTTCTCACCTTGCTCAATTCCAACTTCGAAGACTGGCGCAGAGCAAACCCCAAAGCAGATGCGTTCTCTTTCCCCTTCAACCTTAAGAAAATGAGCCCCAGCGGTTGTCTTTTCGACCTGGTTAAGCTTAACGATGTCAGTAAAAATGTTATTTCCGTTATGGATGCACAAACAGTTTACAACTACATCGCACAGTGGGCTGAAAAATACGACGCAGACTTCTTTAACGAGTTTACTAAAAACCCCGAATTTTCACGCAATATGGTAAATATAGACCGTGAAAGTCCCAAACCCCGTAAAGATATTGCTAAATGGAGCGAGGTTAAAGAGTATTTTGCATATATGTTTGATGCATATTTCACACCTGACTTTGACCTCCCCGAAAACATCAGCAAAGAGGATGCTAAAGCAATTCTTCAAAAATATATTGAGGTTTACGACGAGAACGACGACAAGGACCTTTGGTTCGGAAAAATCAAGGATATGTGCGAACCTTTGGGCTTTACACCCAATGTTAAAGAATACAAGAAAAACCCCGAAGCCTTCAAAGGTCATGTAGGCGATGTTTCCACAGTTATCCGCCTTGCAGTTACAGGCAGAAAAAACACACCCGACCTTTGCTCAATTATGAAACTTCTGGGTAAAGATACAGTTACAGCAAGAATCAATGAGATTATTAAATCTCTCTAAGGAGCTTTAAAAATGGAAGAAATCAAAACAGAGAATTTATCCAACTTCATTCACGATATTATTGACGAGGAATTGCGCGAGGGCGTCAACACAAAAGTGCAGACCCGTTTCCCTCCCGAGCCCAACGGCTATCTTCATATCGGTCACGCAAAGGCTATCTGCATAGACTTTACTACCGCTATGAAATACGGCGGTGTGTGTAACCTTCGTCTTGATGACACAAACCCCGCAAAAGAAGATATTGAATATGTAGAATCCATTAAGGAAGATATTGAATGGCTCGGCTTTAAATGGGACAAATGCCTTTACGCTTCAAGCTACTTTGATTTCCTTTATGACTGCGCAATAAAGCTTATAAAGGACGGCAAGGCTTATGTTGACGACCTTACCGCCGAAGAAATGCGTGAATACCGCGGTACTCTCACAGAGCCCGGCAAAAACAGTCCCTACCGTGACAGAAGTGTCGAAGAAAATCTTGACCTTTTCAAGCGTATGACCGACGGCGAATTCCCCGATGGTGCTAAAGTTTTACGTGCAAAAATCGATATGGCATCCCCCAATATGAATATGCGTGACCCTGCAATTTACAGAATTATGCATACAAGCCATCATCAGACAGGGGACAAATGGTGCGTTTACCCCATTTACGACTTTGCTCATCCCCTTTCCGATGCCCGTGAAGGTGTAACCTACTCCCTCTGCTCTCTGGAATTTGAAAACCACAGACCCCTTTATAATTGGTTTATTGAGCAGATAGGTTTTGAAGAGCCTCCCAGACAGATTGAGTTCGCAAGACTTAACCTTAACTACTGCATCACAAGTAAAAGAAGAAACATCCGTCTCGTTACAGACAACCTTGTAAGCGGCTGGGATGACCCCCGTATGGCTACCATATGCGGTATGAGAAGACGCGGTTATCCTGCAAAGGCCCTTCGTACATTCATTGAAAAGGTTGGCGTTTCAAAGGCATACAGCGTTGTTGATTACGGTCTTCTTGAGGCTTGCGTAAGAGACGAGCTTAACGCTAATGCTCCCAGGGCAATGGCAGTTCTCGACCCGCTTAAGGTAGTTATCGACAACTACCCCGAAGGACAGTTCGAGGAAATTGAAGTTGAAGTTCATCCCGATAAACCCGAGCTCGGCAAAAAAACCGTTACCTTCGGCAAGGAAATCTATGTTGAACGCAACGACTTTATGGCTGAGCCTGTCAAAAAATATTTCAGACTTTTCCCCGGTAACGAGGTTCGTCTTAAAGGTGCATATTTCATCACCTGTAACTCCTACGAAACCGACGAGAACGGCAATGTAACAGTTCTTCATTGTACCTACGACCCTGAAACCAAGGGCGGTAATGCTCCCGACGGAAGAAAGGTAAAAGGCACAATTCACTGGGCAGGTCCCAAGGCATTTAAAGCAGAAGTAAGACTTTACGACAGACTTTTCAATGTTGAAGATCCTGCAGGCGTTCCCGATGATGAGTTTGTCAACGCAATTAATCCCGAATCTTTAATCGTTCTTAAGGATTGTCTTATCGAAGAAAGCATCGCCGATGCCAAACCCCTTGACTCATTCCAGTTTATGAGAAACGGTTATTTCTGTGTAGATAAAGATTCCACACCCGAAAATCCCATTTTTAATCGCACTGTTCAACTTAACTCCTCTTGGAAAAAATAAAAAAGGAAGGTTGTTTTTATGAAATACGGTTATAAAATTATTGCAACACTTTTAGCTTTTGGAGTAATCGCCGTAGCTATTTTCACCCCCCTTGTTGCAGTAAGCATTGATTCTTTGGTTCCCGGTGTACTTGTACTTCTGGGCTCATACCTTTTGAAGAGTGATACTGCCGCGGATCTTCTTGAAGAATATGAAGGTGCTGTGCCTTCTGCTATCGGAGAAAAAATTTCCATTTACAATTTCATTAATCCATCCGATAATTCAATAGCATCATTAATCAAAAATTTAAGCGGTCAGGAGGTTTCGGAAACCGCAACCGAAGTTCTCCAGCCCATTATTCCCGATGCTATTGTATTTGCCGTTGTTTTCTGTCTTATAATAGTCTGCGCTCTTGCAGTAGCTATTACAGCATGTGTTTGCGAAAACAACAGAATTGTTATGTATCTGAGCATTGTAGGCTGCGGTCTTAACTTTATGTTATTCAAAACCTTCGGCGATGTAGCAGGACCCTTTTTATCAGGTGAAATAACCCTCTCAGATATTGCCGGCAGTGATTGGATCGGTCTTCTCGGTAATATAACCGGTCTCGAAGTACCCTCAACTATGTGGTTTATTGCAGTTTTATTCGTCTGCATAATTATCTGGACTGTACTCTATAACCTGACACTTCCCGAAAACGAAAAAATTGAAAGAAAACGTATGTTGGGAGAGCTTGACTGATGATTTACGATAAAGTTGAAAATATGGGACTTTATTTCGATAAGCTTCCCGGTTTTGAAAAAGTTGAGAACGAATACAAAAAATTTATTGCAGCCCCCTTCAAAGAGGGCAGAATTGATATAGACGGAGACAACCTCTGGTGCAATGTTGCATCATACACCGTTGACCCCTCCAACCCCTTGAAGTACGAAGCGCACAGAGAGTATGCCGATGTACAGGTTATGGTTGACGGCGAAGAGGTTTTCGGTTGGGCTAACACAAAAGAGTGTAACATCACCGAAGATTTCAAAGAGGGTTGCGACATTGCTTTTATGGATGCCCCCAATGGTCAGTTCTTCGAATTAAGAAAAGGCTATTTTGCTGTTTTCTTTCCCGAGGATGCACACGCACCCTGCAGAAAAAGTGAAAATTCCGATTTCGCTCATAAGCTTGTATTTAAAGTAAAGTTATAAAGCAGGTATTATTATGAAAAAATTTATGGATAAAGATTTTCTTCTTTCTACCGAAACAGCTAAAAAATTATATGCGGCTTGTGAAGATACTCCTATCTTTGACTGGCACTGCCATCTTCAACCCAAGGAGATTTATGAAAATAAAGAGCCTTCGGACATTGCATATTTATGGCTTGCAGGTGACCACTATAAATGGCGCGGTATGCGCTCCTGCGGTATAAGCGAAGAATATATTACAGGCGATAAAACTCCCTACGAAAAATTCAAGGCTTGGGCGAGTGCCATGCCCAATCTTATAGGTAACCCCCTTTATCATTGGACGCACCTTGAATTACAAAGATATTTTGATATTTACGAGCCCCTTTCCCCCGCCACCTGTGACGAAATCTGGGAAAAGGCAAATGCTAAGATAAAAGCGGGCGGCTTTACTCCCCGTGAACTCATAGAAAAAAGCAATGTGGCTTTCGTTTGCACTACCGATGATGCCGCGGACACCCTCGAATACCACAAGCTCTTGGCAGAAGACAAGACCTTTAAATGCAAGGTTCTTCCCGCATTCCGTCCCGACAAGGCTTTGGGAATTGAGCTTCCCGGTTACAATGAATGGGTTATTGCCCTTGAAAATGTAATGGGCAAAAAAGTAGAAAGCTTTACTGGACTCAAGGATGCTATGCTTTCAAGAATTGAGTTTTTTAAAGAGATGGGCTGTCGCGCCTCCGACCACGCTTTTACCTATGTACCCTACAAGCGCGCAAGTGAAGAAGAGCTTAACGAAATTTATAAAAAGCGTCTCTCCGGTGCGGAGCTTACAACAGACGAGATTGATAAATACAAAACCGAGCTTATGCTCTTCCTTGCCGGTGAATACAACCGCCTCGGTTGGGGTATGGAAATTCACATCGGCGCAATGCGTAACAATAACGGTATTATGTTTAAAAAATTAGGTCCCGATACGGGCTTCGACTCTGTTGCTGACTACGAAATTGCCGTTAATCTTTCAAGACTTCTTGATGCGATGCTTTGCGAAAAGGGTCTTCCCAGAACTGTTCTTTTCACACTTAACCCCAAGGACAACTATGTTTTAGGCACAATGCTCGGTAACTTCCAGAGCGATGAAGCAGAATCTAAAATACAATTCGGCTCCGCTTGGTGGTTTAACGACAATTATGACGGTATGCGTACACAGATGCAAACACTTATGAACCTGGGTGTTATTTCCAAATTTGTGGGTATGATTACCGACTCAAGAAGCTTCCTCTCGTATCCCCGTCACGAATACTTCCGCAGAATTCTTTGCGAGCTTCTTGGTGATCTTGTTGAGGAAGGCAAGTACCCCGATGACATTGAATTCTTAAGCAAAGTTGTTCAGGATATTTCATTCAACAACGCGGTAAAATACTTCGGAGTGTAAAATCATGGCAGGAATATTCAGACAAAACAGCGAAATCACTTATGATGACAAGGAATTAATGGAGGAAAATACATTTATCGGCGCAGAGCCGGATATGACCCCTATTCCCAAATTTGAAGATATAAAAAATACCCTTCCCCAACCCCTTTGGGATAATCACAAGGATTATCTCGACTGTTATTGGAAGGCTTGGGAAATTGCTTTTGGAAATCTCGGTATGCCCACAAAGGAAAACGGTTTTGTCAGCCGTTACATTGATGCAGCTTTCAGCGCTTGTATCTTTATGTGGGACTCAGCGTTTATGCTGATGTTCGGAAAATATGCCGATAGAATTTTCAAGTTCCAGGAAACTCTTGACAACTTTTATTGTCATCAGCATGCTGACGGTTTTATCTGCCGTCAGATTGACGAAGAAGACGGTAAAGATATTTTCCCCCGTCATGACCCCTCATCAACAGGTCCCGAAGTTTTAGCCTGGTGTGAATGGGACTATTTCCTCAACTTCGGTGATAAAGAAAGACTTGCAAGGGTTTACCCCTGTCTTATTGCCTACCACCAATGGATGCAGGAGCATTTCACCTGGCGTGACGGTACGTATTTCTCTTCTGGTTACGGTTGCGGTATGGATAACTGTCCCCGCCTTGACGAAAAATACCATGTTTGCTACAGTCACGGTCATATGATATGGGTGGATGCCTGTATGCAGGAGCTTAACGCCTGTAACATCCTTTTAAAAATGTCCGAGGTTTTAGGCAGAGATGAATTTGTAGCCGAGCTCACAGCAGAACGGGACCTTCTCTTAAAAGTTATAAACGAAAAGCTTTGGGATGAAAAAACCAAGTTTTATTATGACCTTAAAAATGATGATACATTTAACGGTGTTAAGCATATAGGTGCATTCTGGTCACTTCTTGCAAAATGTGTGCCCGATGACAGAAGTGAGGACTTTATATCCCACCTTAATAATGAAAACGAATTTAAAACCGAGCATCGTGTACCTACCCTTTCTAAGGACCACGAGGAATATAATCCCCAGGGCGGATATTGGTGCGGCTCCGTATGGGCTCCCACCAACTATATGGTTTTAAAGGGTCTTGATGCCTACGGTAAGTTTGATATGTCCCACGAAATTGCTTGTTCGCACCTTGATGCAGTTGTTGAGGTTTTCAAAGACACTGACACTCTTTTTGAAAACTATGCTCCCGAATTAGTTGACGGTAAAGCGCTCAGAGGAAGCTCTTCTCAACCCAATTTTGTTGGTTGGACGGGACTCTCACCCATATCAATTATGTTCGAATATGTTTTTGGTATTAAACCCAATGCCGAGAAAAACATAATTACCTGGCATGTAAATCTTACCGAAAAACACGGTATCGAAAAATACCCCTTCGGTACAACGGGTGAACTCACACTTATTTGCGAAGAGCGTGAAAACACCGAAGACGAGCCTGTTGTTACCGTTGAATCCAACATCCCCGTAACGGTTGAAATCATCTGGGATAACGGCAAACAAACCAAAACTATTACAAAATAAATCTACATACAAAAACAGGACTTTGGCTGACGCCAAAGCCCTGTTTGTTTATTATTTCCAATAATCCACATCGTGGGGAAGTCCGATATTTTTAGCTTTGAAAACGGGAGTTTTTCCCTGTTTTCGTTGTTTGTCGTAATCCTTCAAGGCTCCGAAAGCATATTTACCTAAAAACAGGATTACGGGCATATTGATTATTGTCATACCGCCCATTGTGATATCCGCTATATTCCACAGTAAATCAGCGCTAAGCCCTGCGCCCACAAATATCACCAAGGATGCGATAATATAATAAACGCGCATAAATTTTTTGCTCGGGATTTTACCCATTATAAATATTATGCATTTATCCACATAATAGAGGTTACCGAGCAATGTAGTAAAAGCAAATAATATCATTGCAACAGTAATAAATATCGGTCCGAATTTACCTAAGGCACTGCCTAACGCCAACTGTACATAAGGTGCACCCGAAATTTCTTTTGTGGGCTCAACACCCGAACACATACACATAAACGCCGTCGCACTACAAACAAGAACAGTATCAATAAACACTGACAAAACCTGCACAAGTCCCTGTTTTGCAGGGTGACTGACCTCCGCAGAAGCAGAAGCATTGGGAGCAGACCCAACACCTGCCTCATTACTGAAAAGGCCGCGTTTTATACCGTACATCACACACGAACCGCTGAATCCGCCGAAAATTGCCTTAAAATCAAATGCTTCGGTAAAAATTGTGCGGAACACATCGGGCAATAACCTGAAGTTCATAACCACGATAATTACTGCTACAAGAATATATGCAATGCCCATAATGGGAACCAGAAAGCTTGTAACCTTTATTACCCTTGAACCTCCGCCCATTAAGCAATAACCTACTATAACGGCTAAAATAAGACCGATTATCCAAGGTGTAATTTCTTCATTATAAAAACCGTAGGTTGAAAAAGTTGACTGTAAATTATACGATGCCAACATGTTGAAACCAAAACCGTAGGTAAGTATAAGAAATACAGAAAAAATTATCGCAAGAGGTTTGCATTTTAATGCTGTTTGTATGTAATAAGCAGGTCCGCCGTAGCTTCCGTCGGGACCCTTCTTTTTGTAAATCTGAGCGAGGGTGCTTTCCACAAAGGCGGATGCACTGCCGATAATAGCAATAAGCCACATCCAGAAAACAGAGCCGAAGCCACCCAGACACAAAGCTGTAGAAACGCCGATAATATTACCCGTACCCACACGGGAAGCAGTTGAAACCATAAGGGCCTGGAAGGATGAAACACCCTTTCCGTCCGCGGGCTTTTCAGTAACACAGCGAATCTGTTCTTTCAATAATCTGAACTGTACAAATCTTGTACGGACGGTAAAGTAAATACCGCCTAAAACAAGAAGTACGACTAAAATATATGTGTACAAAACATCGTTAGCCGATGAAGTTGCACCTTCCAAAAAACCTAAAACCTTCTCCGCCAAATTAAACACCCTGTTTATCAATTGTAATTTCCAATACTATGGGGCAATGGTCGCTTGAATAAACGCCGTCGTGAAGTCCCGAAAGAACATTGTATTCATTGACCTTTATTCCCGTTTTGGAAATCATAAAATAGTCAATTCTTTTATATTTTTCAGGATCACCCCAACCCTGATACGTATGTGTATCCGTTGTATTTTCCGTTGCATAACGAGCATCGATAAAATTGTCGGTAACACGTGTGTATGTTTCGCTGCCCTCCTGAGCATTAAAGTCACCCATAATTACCGCAGGAAGCGAACCAAACTGAGCTATTTTGTCGAGAACCACTTTAATTCCGTTAATACGTGCTTCATCGCTGACATGACTGAGATGAGTGTTAAATACAACAAAATCCTCGCCCGAAGCATTATCCGTAAGAATAACATAACTGCAGACACGGTTAAACTGAGCACCCCAAGATTTACTCATAACCTCGGGTGTTTCGGAAAGCCAAAAGGAGCCCTTGTCAACCAGCGTATAGAGTGCTGTGTTATAAAAAATGGGACAACCCTCAGAATTGAAGGCCTCATCGCGGTAGGTTATAACCGAATCATAGCCCTGCAAAGCATTTGTGAGGTATGCATAATGCCATTTAGTAGCCTCCTGAAAACCGATGATACCGGGCTTCTCATTAACAATATCATCAATTATCAGGTCAGCTCGGTAGAACCAGCTCTTTTTACCGAAGTCCGTGGGACTTATACATCTTAAGTTGTAGCTCATCATTCTGATATTGCCGTTGTTTTCCCCCTCAACGGTAACTTGAGCTTTATTGTTGTTATAGTGAGGATAATACCACACAAAGCTTACACCAAAAGCAATAAGAAGCGTCAGAATGACAGATATTATCGAAATAATTATTTTCTTTACTCTGTTCTTTTTCATTCTGTCACCTTATCAAAAACAAAACCCACTTCGCCACATACCTCGCAGGGAATATATTCATCATATCCGCCGCTTGTCTGAGCTTTCTCTATTGTATAACCCTGCCCGTCGCAAGCTTCGCAAACAAACTCTTTGCAAATTTCATCCTCCAGATCAGCATCAAGGTTTATTAATATTTCTCCGGAATCAGTATATGAAAACATCTGTATGCCTGAATAAAGGAATTCCGGTTCAACTTCGCGGGTAACGTAAATATCGTAAATCAAAACATCCTTATATTCGGCAAGCTTTTTTACTTCAACCGTATAATCTTTTTCGGGAAGTCCTGCGAGAACATAATCCGCGTAGTCATCAGTATATTGTATAACACAAGCCTTAATATCCTCGCGGGTTTCCGCCATAGCAAGATTGTATGCAACCTTTTTTACAGCTTCATATTCCTTTTGCTCCTCGGGAGTGAGAGGTTTTGTAACCTCCGTTGTACCTTCAGATGTAGCTGCCGTAGAACTTTCTTTCGAATTATCGGTAGTTGTTACATCTTTGCCCGGCTTTTTCACGCCGCAAGAAGCAAACAAGGTTGTACATACCAAAACTAATGCAATTATTAAACTGAGTTTTTTCATAATAACACCACCTTTTATAATTATATCACGATTACAAAAAAAGAGCAACTATATACTATTTTATATAGTGTGTTTCGCTATAAAACATCAATCAGTACCTTAGTTTGGTTTACCAGATATGTTCCGCCGTCGCCTTTATTTTTATCATTGACTATTATATCCTCGATAATAGTAACGGGAGAATATAGGATGCCAACAATAATCTTGACATATTTCTTGATTTTGTATATCATTTATTTGCTGAAAAACCAAAGAAAAGAGACGGTATTATGAAAAAGAAGAAGATTTTCAAGAAAATACTTATCGGATTTGCAATTACGGTTGTTACGCTTATTGCTGTTACGGCAATTGTTAACACCATTCTTTACAATCTGAATATGAAAAGGGTGGAGGAATATTCACCCGTTGTCAATCCTGATGCGGTTACACCCATTCTCGAGGAAAACGGCGAATATGCTTTTATCACCGACAGAGAATTGAAAATTCTCACTCTGACGGACGTACATATCGGCGGCGGTTGGATGTCGTTTAATAAAGACCGCATGGCAATCAACACAGTTGCTTCCTTGGTTACCTGCGAGAAGCCCGACCTTGTTGTTATCACGGGCGACCTTGCTTATCCCGTTCCGTTTCAATCCGGCACATTCAATAACAAACTCTCTGCAAAAATTATTATTGCTTTGATGGAAAAGCTAGGTGTTCCTTACACCGTAACCTTCGGTAATCACGATACTGAATCCTACAGCTTTTACAGCCGCGAAAAAATCGGGGAGCTCTATTCCGATCCTTCACTCGAGCATAGTCTTTTCTCTGTGGGACCCGAAGATGTTGATGGCGTCGGTAACCATGTCATCCACGTCAAAAATACAAAGGGCGATTTTGTTCAGGAGCTTGTTTTCATTGATTCTCATTCATATACCGACGGCGATATTTTCGGTATGTTTTGGAAATACGATAATGTTCATCAGAATCAGGTTGATTGGTACGAACAGAAAATCAAGGCGGCTCAGGCAGTTACACCCGATGTCAAATCCCTTGTATTTCTTCATATTCCCCTTGTTGAACACAGGGATGCTTATTACGAATATCTCGAAAACGGTTGCAAGGATACCGAAAACACAAAATATATTTCAGGCGTTATCGGCGAAAAAGACCCCTATGTATATTGCGGTATGCACGAGGATAATCTCTTTGAAAAAATTCTTGAGCTCGGCTCCACAAAAGCGGTGTTCTGCGGTCACGACCATCTGAATAATATTGTGCTCAATTACAAGGGTGTTGACCTTACTTATAATTACAGCATCGATTATCTTGCATATATCGGTATCAGTAAACAAGGTGACCAAAGAGGTTGTACTGTAGTTACCGTTAACCCTGACGGCTCCTATGAACAAATACACGAGAACTATTATCAGGATAAGTATGTTTCTCTTTATCCCAAAGAAGAAGTGACATTTGTCAATAAATGAAAAAATATCGGGTATTCCGTTTGAGGAGTACCCGATATTTTTTCTGCTATTTAGCTGTTACGAACATTTCAGATGCCGGTTGCTTATATCAATTTATTTATAGCGTCGGCGTAATATGAATCTTCTTTTTCTTTTACAACATATGAATGTAACCCGTTCGGATTGGAAACAAAACAATTTTCACCTGTTGTAGCATCAACACTGCCTTTCCCATGAACAACGGAGTATCCCGCTTTTTCTTCATCGCCGATTAACGCCAACAGACACAGCATAGGGTCCCACGAGGAACGACCATTAGAAGACCCGTGATCACAAAGTGCAAGATAAAGCGGATCGTTTTTATCTAAATTACCACCGGTGATGACACTTGCTCCCACTTCCCAGCCGAGAAAGGTTATGGGAACGGGACAAATATCACAAAATATGTTTGCGGCCACTCTTGAGCGTTCATTTCGGGCAAAGTTGTTTTCTTTATTTGGTTTTTCATCCCATTTTCCTGCCATCATCCATATTTTTGAGACTTTGTTTTTTAAAAGCTCAACGCCGTCAAGTTCGCTTATATCGTCCGGTTTGCTTTGCAATAGTGCAGTTAAAACCTGCGGATATCCTATTTCAATCAACTCAATTTGGGAATCCGTGTTTGCAAGAATTTTTCTGTAAAGCTTTAAGGCATCTTCTGCATCGGCATTGTTGTAATATTTTTTCGCAAACAACGAAAGACGTTTCTGATAAGACGGATTTCCACCAAAGTCAGTTGCATCAAGGTCTATTGCGATCGGAATGTCATAAACCTCATCCGAGTTAAGAAAACCTTCGAGCGAGGTAACACTGTGCTCCATACACGCATTTATAATTATGCCAAGCAGGCTAATTTCCTTTGCTTTGTGTGCACGCGCTAACAAACGAATTGCCACAGCATCGTCACAATCGTCCCACCAATCCGTTCCTAATATGAATTTTCGCATAGTAGCACCTCTTTCAAAAAGCATTATAACATAAATCCAAGCCGCAACACAATAGCATAAAGGGAGGGCTGTTACGAACAATTTAGAAGCCTACTTATGTGAAATATTTTGTCTTGCGACAAAATGTGAAATAAAATTTGCCGCATTCGCGTCAGCGAATATTTCACATTTACGAAGTAAATATTTCACAGCGAAGCTATTTCACTTGCCCGAAAGGGCAAATTTCATTGAAAAAAGCACCGCTTACGCGATGCTTTTTTCTGGTGGGAGTGAATCAAGCGTATCCGAACCTTTTTCCAAATCTTCTAAAGAAAGACTTTTTGCACCTTTTTTGAAGTTGAAATAAAACTCGATTCTGTCATCATATAAAATTACGGAATTTACAAAGCTGTCAACCAATCTTCTTCGGTTTTCAGGCTTAGATGCATCCATTTTTCTGAAACGGTGGAACCAAAATTTAATTTGGTCACGGTCAAGCATTGGTCTTGCAATGCTTTCTTCTGCAATTTGTATTTCAATTTCTCGTTTTTGTTTCTCTAAATCTTCAAGGCGTTCCTTTGTTGATGGTGTGAATATGCCTTGTTCGATTGCAGAAAGAATATTTGAAATACCTTTGTTGATTTCGGTTTGTCTCTTTTTGAGAAGCGGCAGAACATTGTTTTCATTTTTCTGCAAGTCCATAACCATATCAGTTATATCTTCAATCAGATTGTCATCCCATATAACACGAATGATTTGGTTTATAACGAGATTTTCAATCCAATCTTTTTTTACTGCCTTCTTATCGCAACCACGCTTGCGTTTTGCAGATAAGCACTTGTAATAACGATATGTATTTTTGTTCCTTGCAGTACCGCTTTCACCAACCATAAAAGTCATACACTTACCACAATATAGCTTGGTTGATAAAATATAATGTTCATCTGCCCTATATCGTGCAGGTGAATTTTTATTCTTAGACATTCTCTCTTGAACACGAAGAAATAAATCTTTAGGAACAATAGCAGGTATTCCATCAGGAATTACAATATCACGATAATAATACTCACCCATATATCGTCTGTTAGATAGCATCGTTGATATTGCATTTATATTCAGTTTCGTTCCACGATTATTGCGAACACCTTTAGCATTCAGGTCATCTGCAATCTCTTGCATTGTTATACCTTCTTCGTACTTTTTGAAAGCTTCCAAAACATACGGAGCAGTTTCAGTATCAATTTCAAATTTTCTTTCATCATTTATTTTAAAACCAATAGGAACTGTACCACCATTAAAACGACAACTCAAAGCATTCTCAGTTTGTCCTCTGATAACTTTCTCTGCAAGTTCCGCCGAATAATATTCTGCCATACCTTCCAAAACCGATTCAAGAATGATACCTTCTGCACCCTGTGAAATTGCTTCTGTTGCAGATAAAACACGAACATCATTCTTTTTTAGAATACTTTTGTAATGAGCTGAGTCATAACGATTACGAGCAAATCTATCAAGCTTCCAGACAATAACACAATCAAATTGCTTTTTAGCACTATCTTTAATCATTTTCTGAAAGTCGGGACGATTGTCAGTTTTAGCAGATAATGCTCGGTCAATGTATGTACCAACAATATCAATTCCATTTTTCTCTGCAAAGACTTTACATTCTCTCAACTGACCTTCAATAGACTCTTCACGCTGATTGTCACTTGAATATCTCGCATATATTACACCTGTCATTTTTCTCACCTCACTCGCATAGTAACTCTAACAAAACAGTTTGTCAACGTAGTTTCGGCATAAATTTCTCGGCTATGGGTAAAACAGGGCGATAAAGTACCGAGAGTGGTACAAGCATGCGTAAACAGAATTAAAGTTGAATAGAAAATAAAGGTCACAATGTGTAAAAATTTTATACACATAAAACAAAGAAAAGAGTGGAGTGAAATTTGCTTGACACATACTGAAGAAAATAATAAAATGTATTTATAAGAGAAATTACTTTGGAGGAGTATGCAATGGCAATATTTAATGATAACGAAGCAACTATGATGGCTTTAGATGAAACTTTTGATATTGATTATAATGCTGAAGAAGTGTTAGACCGTGGTGGAAATTATCTTGAAGCATTAGCAAAAAGCAACTTTTTGCTTGATGCTGTAAAGAATTACATAAAAAAAGGTACAGCATCATTTTCTGGTGATGTTGATAATCTTGATGACGTTTTAAATTTTATAAAAAAAGGTTACAAAAATGCCAGTGTAAAAGGTAGCACTTCCCTTATAAATAAGTGGTTAACAGGTGAAACAATACCTAGTCAGGAAAAAACTTTGCAACTTGCTTTGTGTCTTGGTATGAGTGTTGATGAGGCAAGCGAATTTATTTTCAAAGCAAGTCTTTCAAGACCATTCAATTTTAAAAATATTTATGATTCGGTTTGTTACTTTTGTCTGGAAAAGGGTAAAAGTTTTGAAGATGCACAACGAATAATTGAAGAAATAGAAAAAACTGAAGCGAAAGCGGAGAATGCTCCTGACAATGATACCATTGTAATTGGTGAACGCGTAAAATCTGCTCAGACTGAAGAAGAGTTAATACAATATTTATCTGCTAATAAAGCAGGTTTTGTAAATAAGAATCAGACTGCTTTAAAAGTATTGAAAGAACTTGTAAGCGAATTTGTTAAAATAAATGAGGATGATAATATAACTGAAAATGATATACCAGCTATTTTAAATATAATGCTCGGTTATGAAGCGAGAGCCAAAATAGATGGTGTTGAAGTTTATAAGAAAAAAATTGATAAATCTGATTTCCCGAACCTTATAAAGAGTAGTTTTCCACAACCACAACAGTTACAGGATATTATCAATGGAAAAAGTTCATCAAGTGAAGGTATAAGAAAAGCTATTATATTATTTACATTCTATAATTTATTTACAAAGCTTCAAAAAGAAGGAATACAAGCTAATGGCTTTGAGCTATATGCCGATATTATTGACGAAACTCTTTATAAAAGTGGTTATATGCAAATGTACTGGAAACACCCCTATGACTGGATGTTCGGTTATTGTGCTGGTGCAGATGACCCGATAGATGAATTTCGTGAACTTATATCAGCCTTTTATTTAGATAAAGAAGATATTTATTCAACTGAAAATCAATTTGACAAAGAGTAAATAACCCTGTGATAAGATAAAGAAAAAATCACAGGAGGATTGCTTATGGAAAGATATTTAAAAACAGGTGATAAAATTGAATTAAAAGGAATTGATGGTCATTACACTATAAAAAGTGTAGTTGGCTATGGTTCGTCGTGTATTGTTTATTCTACGGAATTCTGTAATTTAAACGAAGAAAAAACCGAACACCTTTTAAAAGAATTTAACCCTAAGCGTATTAATCTGGATAGAAAAGATGGTGCTTTGGTGCCTGTTCATAAGGAGCAAATTGTACTTTTTGAAGAGTTACGTGAGCATTTTAGAAAAGGTTTTGAAAAACAATCAGAATTAAGACATATACCAGAACTCAAAAACTATACCGCAAATATTCAGAATATTTATGAAGATTATGGAACTATCTATATAGATATGACCGAAACAGCAGGTCGTTCTTACAAAGATGTTAACGAAAAAAGTATTTTTGACCTCGCCCAGAGAATTAAAGTATTAGCAGAAGTAATAGGTAATTATCATAAGCAAGGCTATTTACATCTTGATATTAAGCCTGGCAATATTTTTGTGCGTCCTGAAGTTGAAACTTGTCAGGATGTGTTGCTTTTTGATTTTGATAGTTTAGTTCCTTTTACAGAAGAAAATGGTACGTGTGTAATAGGCAAAGAGGTAGCAGTTTCTTATACAACTGATTATGCACCTATTGAGCTTCTTTCAGCATCAAGACGTAACAGAATCGGTAAACAGACCGACATTTATGAAATAGGCGAAGTCTTTTTTGAGAAGCTTATGGGCAGACATTCAAATGCTCTTGAGCACAACGGTTGGGCAAAGTATGACTATGACTGGGATTCAGATATTTTTAAAAATGTAAACCCAAAGGTTAAACAATTACTTGATGAATTGTTTCATAAGACTCTTTGTAGCACAGTTTCAGAACGTTTTGCTACCACTGATGAATTGATAACTTGTTTAAAAAAAATAATTACAATTGCTGACCCAAAAGTACCATATTTAAAAACAAGTCTGCCACAGAATCTTACATTTTTTACAGGTCGTGAAGCAGAAATAAAAACAATTCACGAAAAACTTAAAGAGAACGATTTAGTATTTTTAAGTGGAGTCGGCGGTATAGGTAAAACTGAACTTGCTAAAAACTATGCACACAAATATAAATACTGCTACGATGCAATTATTTTTGCACCGTTCGTCAATGACGTTCAGATGATGATTTTCGATGATAAAAATGTACCAATTAATAATTTTTTTCAGTACCCTGCAGAAGAACCACAGGAGTATTTTGCCCGCAAAATGCGAAAATTGAAAGAACTATGTGACAAAGGTATATTGATTATTATAGATAATCTTAACACAATTGAAAACGAAGATTATAAAGATTTGTTTGAACTTGGTTGCAAAATGCTTGTTACAACCAGACTGGATTTTTCAGAAATTTATTCCGGAGCAGAGTACATCAATATAGGCGAATTATCTAATCCTTTTGATGTGTTTAATGAATACTACAAAAAACCTCTTTCAGAAGAACAACAGAAATGTATAGAAGAAATTATTGAAATTGTAAGTGGTCACACAATGACAGTTGAGCTCCTTGCCAAACAAATGAAGGCAGGGCGTGTTAAACCTGAAAAAATGCTTGAAAAACTAAAAACTGGTGGTATAAGCGAGAGTGGTAAAGAAAGGGTCGGTACAATTAAAGATGGTAATATTTCTATGCAGAGTACTTATGACCACATTCAGAAATTGTTTGATTTATCTGGACTCTCTGAAGATGAGCAATATATTATTGCAAATCTTTCGCTAATACCTTTTACAGGTGTTTCTACCGAACTTTTTTATGAATGGTGTGAACTTGAAACCTACGATACAATCAATAATCTTATTGCAGAAGGTTGGATAAGACACGATAAAGAAAAAGATTATATCTCATTACATCCTTTGATTTCAGAGCTTACATTATGCAGAGTTATAGATTCAAGTGTTTTTAAAAAATTTATGGAATCATATGTTAATCATTTACGAAATAGAGATATATCAAACGAAACCTATCATTTAGACGATAATAAGACTAATATTAATATTTTGAAAATAATTGAAAAATATAATTTTATAGAATCTGTTTTTTCAGTGTTTTTGGGTGAAATATCCGGATATTTGTGTCTTATTCATCAATTTGATTTAGCGCTCCTTGCAAGTAAGATTAATGAAAAAATTGTGAATCAATATTATTCATCGGACGTTCGTGCTGTAACTGCAAGTATGGTGAATACGGCGTTTATTAAAGCTTGTTTCGGTGCAGAAACTGGTAATAAAAACGTAATGGAAGAAGCAATTAAAATATATTTAGTTGCTATAGAAAATCATAAATCTTTTGATGAAACGAAATATCCAGACAACTACGATGATATTGCACAGTTATATAATTATGCTGGTTCAGCTTATGAAGATTTAGAGGATATTGTTAATGCAAGAATTATGTTTGAATCTGGAATTGAAATGTACTCCCAACGAAAAGAACTTGTTGCACAAGATTATGAATCTTTGGGTATGCTCTATAATAACCTAGGAAATACATATAAAAGTGACGAAGCAGTTCAGTATTATCTTAAAGCGCAAAATTACCATAAAGAAATCGGAACAATGTCAAGATCCTATGCAATAACGTTGTATCATCTCGCAGAATTATATTCAAATAATAAGTATTCTATATTTAACATAAACATCGCTCTTGATTATGCCAAACAAGCGATGAGTTTTTTCGAGGAGAATTATTGTGAAGATTATTATATGATAGCAAAAACAAAGTTTGTGTTGGGTAAAATTTTAGCAGAGTATTCTAACGAAGAGTGTATTACTCAAGCAATTTGTATTTTACAAGATGCAAATAAAATTTATGAAGAATATTCAATAGATAACAGTGAAAATATAACAATTCAAGGTATTTTAAATAATTTATATTTGAAAATAAATAAAAAATAGAGAGGTGAAAAATATACATATTGAAGAGAGAGCAATTGTTAAGTATAATCCTGGTAAAACAGATTGTGAAATAGCTTTTGTGCTTGCGTGTCCTGGTAAGAATGAACTCAATACTGGGAAATTGGTAGCAGGACATACGGGTGAAAATTTAGAAAAACTAATAAACATTTTAAAAAGCAAACAACCAGATTTATTCAAGTATAGTAATAGATATGATTATCGTATAACTAATGCTTCGCAAAGAGTGTATTATAAAGGCTATTTTAATAATAAAACAACCCCGTATTTGAGATGTGATGTATATACACAGGAAAATGTAATGCGTTTGAAGAATGAACTGTCTGGAAAAACAATCATAACATTTGGTGAAGATGCTAATTCTGCGTTGAGAAAAACTGGGTTGTCCTACAAACCAATAAAATATCATCTCGGTTATCAAGGAATTAATCATATATCAAAAGATATTAATAATAAAGAGATAACAAAAGGCGATTCAGCTGCAACAATTAAAAGACTTCGGGTAATTGCAAATGATATATTAGCATATTTAAAATAAATGTTTGTTTACCACTCCTTCGGGAGTGGATTTTTTATGCCCTGAAAATCAGTTTTACAAAACTCAAATTCCGTAATGCTACAATAAAGCCACAACAGAAAAGGAGTTGGTAAAAACAAAAACAAACGTAAAAAATCAAAATGAAAATCGGTTTTACAAAACAAGAAAACCCATCTGTTAAACTAAAGCCACAGTCAAACGAAAGGAGCAAATAAAATGTTAGAAAAATTTGATTGCGTAAATGTAACAACTACAGGAAGTTCACAGAAAGGTACATTCGTAAAATTAGAAAACGGTGAATCTGGATGGATTTATAAAACATACTTACCGAAAGGAGTGAACGCTATATGCACAGTTCTTTATATAAAGAAAGACGGATTCGTAATTCTGTCACTTGACTCAGTAAAATATCAGGCAGCGTAAATCGGTTTTACAAAAACCAAAATGAACAATGATAAAATAAAATCACAAAATAAAAGAAAGGTGGAAAAAACATGTTAGCTTTTTTCGCATTAACAGCAAAGACAGTAGCAACTTTAACAACAGTTGCAGAAATTATGACAACCGTAGGTGGAGGCATGATAGCAATTCACCCGATTGTTGAAAAAATCAGAGATAGTAAAAAACAAACAAAGAAAGGAGAATGAGTATGTTAGGAATAATTGGTACTGTTTTAGTAACAGCAGGTTCTGTTATGCTCTCAATATTAAAAAATAAAGAATAACTCAAACATATTTTATTAAAATTTTAAAATGAAAGGAATGTATTTTATGACATACAATAATAATTTCAGAGGAGAATTATCACAAAGCAATTTACAAGTTACAGATACAGTTGAAAGTATCGCAAATCTTATAACAAAATGTGTAAATGTAATCACACCACTTATGTCAGGTGTAAGTTCATTACAATCACAAAAACGCCACAGAAAAACTGACTCAGAATTCAACCAGGATAAAACAGATACAGAGAAAAAACCAACAGATTTTCAGTATCGTAAACAAATTCCGTTATCCACAGCAATTTATATGGCTGAGAATACACCCGGTGTTTATGTACTCTACCTTGATGGCAGAGTAATGAAATGTGGCAGAGCGGCTTACCACGAAGGTGTTTCGTGGAGACTCAGGCAATACTATAACCTCAATTATGATAATCAGATAAGAAATAATAATAGCTGGTCGGTAACAGCAGAGAACCGTGACAGAATAATGGTTTCGTGGCAGTGTTGTCCTGCAAGTAAATGTCAACAACTCGAATACAAATTATTCCAGAAATACGGTAAAGGTGAATGGGCACAAAGAGCCCCTGCAAACTGTGATGCTGATGATTGGGATTTATTGATATAAATTGCAAAAGGGCAAATTTTGTACATATCAGTTTATATAGTAAAGGCAGGTGAATAAAAACAAAAATATAAGGAGTGTTAATTAAATGATAATGAGTTTAAAAATCCCGTTAGGATATAAAGTTATAGAAAATGAAGAAGTAATTGAATTAAAAAATATTAAGGAGGTATTTAAAAACAAGGGTAAAAACTATATATCACAGATAAAAAAGAACGACAAAAATGCACTTGTTACAAGGCATAAAATCAGATGTCCGCATTGTGAAAATTTGTCAGGAATATACTTGCCTGAAATCTACGAAGATGTTAATAACGAGCCACTCAGAAGTGAAAAGGAGGTTGAAGAGTGGCTCAGCAGCGAAAATAATCTTTTTACAGAAAACGCTGTAATGATGTCTGTCAAAAAACTTTTAACTTATTCAGATGAATATCTTTGTGAAAATTGTGGATTTGTTTCAAAGAAAAGCGAAGATTTCTGCGAGTTGTTTATAGAAACAACTGATAAAGAATTGATTGTAAAAAGAGAGTTGAAAACCTTAAGTGAAATTGCGGATATAAACTGGAATATAGGAGAGTTATTGGTAACATTCCCAATGTCTGAACAACTTGTTTTTGATTTTGAAAGTGGTAAAGTTCGCATTGAACTGATAAGTGAAAAAAAGGTCATTTCAAGAGTTGTAACAAATAATGAACTTAAACTGGATGGTCATTTGTTAGTTGATTTAATTTCAAAGAACGAAAATTTAAAAAGAGTGTTAGTTAAAAACTTAGAAGAAATCAGTGGTTACAAAATTCCATTTGAATTAAAAGAGCTTGATTTTCAGATGTTTGTAAATTTAACCTATTATAACGGATTCCCAAAAGATTTTTATGATGCAATTCCGTTTAAAAGTAATAAAAACGTGTTGGATGAAAGTTTTGAAGAATTAGCAGAGCAACTCCGCAATCCTTTAATGGCAATGAATTTACTTAAAGAATCAACTTTGCCAGCTTGTAAATCTATAAAAAAACTTTTCGCAACAAGAAGTGGTTTATTTTTTTACATAAAAGAGTGCGAACAGCTATATGCTTTTTTTAAAGATGTGAATGTTTTACGAAATATTTTGAGCGATGAATGTGTGTTTTCAGAGCTTGTAGATATTCACTATCATAACTGCCAACCGTTTTTTAATGATTTCGGTAGTGTAGCAGATAAAAAAATGCTTGTACGGGTTTCAAAAATATTAGGTTTCCTGATTAGTTATGCTATAAAATACAGTTCTTTAAGTGAATATGCTAAAAATAGCGAAAGGGAAAAATGGTCAAGTGCGGCAGAAATCGCTGAAGAAATATTTAATAGTAAATTCAGCGAACCAGGGTTTTCTGTGCCAATGCACCCAGTACCAGCAAATGCCAGAATAGAAACAATAGGACGCTATACATTCAAATGGTTGAGAACTAAAAATGAATACACAAAAGCTGGCAAAGAGTTGGAAAATTGTTTGTCCGTGTGGTATCCGTGTGGAAATCCGGTTGTTACAGTGCTTATGGATGAAAGAATGATTGCCTCGATTGAGATTGAAGGTGAAAATGTAATTCAGGCGAGGTTGAAAAATAATAACTCTATTTCTGTAAATTCAGATTTATATAAAACTATCTGTAAGTGGTGTGGTATGCAACAAATAAATATCACAAATGATGCTATTGAAGGCAGATTCTTTCCAGCATTTGATTAAGAGGTGATTTCATATGATATTTTTAAAGATAAAGACATTGGTGTTGGAAATAAAATGGTTTTTTGTTGATATTATCGAAACAGCAATTGATATTATGGATAAATCTGAATAAAGGGGTGGAAATATGAAGGAAGACAAGAAGCAGGAACTCAATAAACTGGCAATGGAAGTTATAAATTTATCACGAAGCACACTTTTAGTTAATTTAAGATTTCTTGATATGGCACTCAGTATGTTTCAGTACTTCTCCTGTGAAGAGTCAACATATTTCACAAACGGTGAGTTTTTAATATATAATCCCAAACATGTTTTAAAAAGCTATCGTCAGGAAAAAGATGCCCCTAACAGAGATTTTCTTCATATTGTTATGCACTGCATTTTTGGTCATATGTTTATGAGTCCTACTCTTAACAGAGTGCTTTGGGATTTAGCTTGTGATATTGCAGTAGAAAACGCTATAAACGAGCTTGATTTAAAGGCAGTGACTACAAGTCGTGCAAGAATACAACAAGCAGAAATAAATAAATTTAAGGGGAAAATAGGGCTTCTTACCGCCGAGAAAATTTATAATTATTTAACCGATGAGTTCAGCGAATGTGAAGCAGCTGAACTACGTGGTTACTTTTATGCCGATAATCACGAAACCTGGTATATGAGTGAAGAAAAAATCACAGAAAAATTCAGTATATCAAGAAAAGAAGATGAAACTCAGAATGAAAAGAATAGTTCTAAAAGAGAAGATAATTCTAGCAACAATGAAAAAGATAATTCTGAAAGTGAACGTATTTCTGACAATGATGAGGGGAATAGTACATCGAATAGTGAATTAAGCAAAAAGATAACAGGTAATAACCTAAGTTATAAAAATTCGAGGTACGATTTAAAAGAAAAATGGCATGAAGTTTCCGAAAGAATGCAGACTGACCTTGAAACCTTTTCAAAACAGCAAGGTGATAAAGCTGGTGGGCTTATACAAAATCTTAAAGAGGTAACGAGAGAAAAATACGATTATACTGAATTTTTAAAGCGATTTGCAGTCCCTCACGAAACGCTGAAACTTAATGATGATGAATTTGATTATATTTTCTATACATATGGTTTAAAGTTGTATGAAAAAATGCCACTTGTCGAGCCACTTGAATATAAAGATGTCAAACGAATCAAAGAGTTTGTAATAGCAATTGATACTTCTGGTTCAGTAGAGGGTGAAAAGGTTCAAGCATTTGTGCAGAAAACCTACAATATTTTAAAATCTACCGAAAGTTTTTTCAGTAAAATAAATCTGCATATTATTCAATGTGATGCTGATATTCAGGTACACGTAAAAATAACTACACAAGAAGAATTTGATGATTATTTAAAGACTATGAAAATCAATGGTCTGGGTGGTACAGATTTCAGACCCGTATTTAATCTGGTGGATAAAATGGTTGCAGAAAAAGAGTTTACAAATCTTAAAGGGCTTATTTATTTTACTGATGGGGATGGCGATTTCCCAGCACAAATGCCTCACTACAAAACAGCATTCGTATTTATAGATGATAAAGACAATAATCCTGATGTACCATCCTGGGCGATTAAGTTAGTATTACAGAAAAACGAGATTTAAGGAGGTTTTTATGAATATCAAAGAAGCAAAAAATGAAATTCAGAATGCTATGAAGGCATATTTTACAAAAGATGAATTCGGGAATTATATTATTCCTATTGAACGACAACGTCCTGTATTTTTAATGGGTGCACCAGGTATTGGTAAAACTGCCATTATGGAGCAGATAGCGGCAGAACTTGGGGTTAGCCTGGTTTCTTACTCAATGACTCACCACACAAGGCAATCGGCTATTGGTCTTCCGTTTATTGAAAGAAAAGAATATAGTGGCAAAGAGTATGACGTTTCAGAATACACGATGTCTGAAATTATTGCTACTGTTTATGAAATGATTGAAAAGACTGGTAACAATGAGGGTATTCTTTTTCTTGATGAGGTAAACTGCGTTTCTGAAACCCTCGCCCCTGCCATGCTTCAATTCTTACAATATAAAGTTTTTGGCAGACACAGAGTGCCTGACGGCTGGATTGTTGTTACTGCAGGTAACCCACCTGAATATAACAACTCTGTTCGTGAATTCGACATTGTTACTTGGGACAGGCTTAAAAGAATTGATGTTGAACCTGATTTTGAAGTCTGGAAAGAATATGCCTATAAAAAAGGTATTCACGCTTCAATAATTACATATCTTGACATTAAAAGAAACAATTTCTACAAAATAGAAACCACAGTAAACGGAAAAAGTTTTGTTACAGCACGTGGCTGGTCAGACTTATCAGATATGATTCACCTTTATGAAAAGAACGATATTCCTGTTACAGAAAGATTTATAGCACAATATATCCAGAATCCTAAAATTGCAAAAAGTTTTGCGAATTACTATGATTTGTTTAATAAATATAAATCTGATTATCAGATTGACAACATTCTCACAGGTGAAGCTGATGACAGTGTAAAAATGCGTGCTAAAAATGCAAAATTTGATGAACGTTTCAGTTTACTTGGACTTCTTCTTGATACTATAACAAATGAGGTTCGTGATGTGTATAAAAACGAACTTTCGCTTACAGAACTTTTAAACTCTTTGACTGTTGTAAAATTTGAACTTGGAAAATCAGAGAATGACGCTGTTGAAGCATTAAAAAAGCAGATTGTCAAATATCAAGAGATGCTTTCAATTGGTAAAAGTGCTTCAAGTCTTTCTTCTGAAGATGAATTCAAATACCATTTAACAATATCGACACTTGAAAGTATTTCAAAAGGTTTAATAAATGAAAACCAGAATGACAACAATAAAGCTTTTGAATTTATAAAAGAATGTTTTAATAAACAACGTGAAGAATTAAAAAAGCGTGCAGATGTTGCTGGTAAAAAACTTTCTGAAGCCTTTAATTTCTGTGAAGAGGTATTTGGAGAAAGTCAGGAAGTTCTTATTCTTGTTACAGAGCTCACAATAAATTATTATGGTTCTCATTTTATAAGCCGCTATGGTTGTAAAGAATATTTTAACCATAACAAAGAACTGCTTTTTTATGAAAGACAAAAAGAAATTATTGCAGAAATTGAAACTATCAGCTTGGATGACTGATTTTAAGGGAGTGGTAATGTAATGAAAAACAATGACTTTTTAATAGAAAATGGCGTTCTGAAAAAATATACAGGCACAGACGAAAATGTAATAATTCCTGATGGAGTTGTAGAGATTGATGGCAGTTTTAGAGAACACAAACTATTACAAGAAGGTATTTGGGTCGGTGCTTTTGAGTATAGTGCAAATTTATTGTCAGTTAAAATTCCTGTTGGAGTTGAAAGAATAAGAAAACAAGCATTTGCAGAGTGTAAGAATCTCAAGACTATTACTTTTCCATACAGTCTTGTGAGTATTCAAAGTGATTCTTTTAGAGATTGTGTGAATTTAGAAAAAATAAATATCCCGGATAGTGTGTGCTGTATTGGGGAGTATGCATTTGTCGGATGTGATGGACTTAAAGAAATAATTTTACCTGATACTATAACAGAATTTAAAGGTAGTATTATTGAAGATGTCTGGAATAATTTTTTTCGGAGTCAAACTATCGTCAGCAACCGTCAGGAAGTGCAATGCTATTTTCATTATTTAAATATGCTTCGAAATCTGTTTTAAAAGATAAAGATGTTCAGAGAAGATTAAGCTGGAGTAAATGGGAAGTTGTAAAACACGCAATAACAAACGATGACCCGGAAGCCTTGAAGAAAATACTGGATTTTTATAAAGTAACCAAGTCTCAGGAGCTTTCAGATTATCTTGAATTTGCAAAAAATTCACCGAATGTCAAAGCAGCTCTTTTAGATTACCAGAACAATATAGTTTCTAAAAAAATCAAAGATAAAGAAAAACACAAAATAGATGAAGAGTATGCTCTCTGAAATATGTAAGGAGATTTGAAATGAGTAATGCAAGTGATTTTATAATTGTTAATGGAGAACTTCGTGAATATAAAGGTTCAGATGAAGTGGTAGTTGTTCCAGAGGGAGTAACTACTATAGGAAGCAAAGCATTTTCTAAAAAAACAACTCTTACGAAATTAGTGCTTCCGAGTAGTGTTGATACAATAAAAGGTAGAGCCTATAAGATGTGTACCAACCTAGTTTCAATAAATGTTCCTGTTGGGGTAGAGGAAATACGCAATGAAACATTTGAAAATTGTAATAGCCTTACATCAATCAGATTACCATATAGCATAAAATATATTGGTGGTCGTGCATTTGCCAACTGTAAAAAACTTGAAAGAATCAATGTTCCGGATAGCGCAATGGATATAAAACCAACAGCTTTTACAGGGTGTAACGGTTTAAAGGAATTTATTTTGCCAGAAAATGTAACGGAGTTTAAAGGGAGTGTTATTGAGAAAATGTGGAACTGCTTTTTCGGTGAACTTACTCCCGATGTTGATAGAGATAAAGTTGGTTCAGTATTGTTGTATTCGCTGATTAAATATACAAGTGACTCTGTTTTGAATGAGAAAAAAATACAGGAAGAATTAAAAAAGAATAAATGGAATCTTATAAAAGTTGCAATAAAAAACGATGATGCAAAAGTGATGAACAAAATTCTGAATTTTTTTAAAATAACAAATTATGAAGAGCTTGATGATTATATCCAATATGCAAGTAACACAATTGAAGTAAAAGTCAGTATTATGAATTATAAAAATGAACTTCTGAAAAAACAGAAGAATAGTATTGATGATGTGACAGAAAGAGAATATAAACTTTAAAAAACGATAGAACTCCGGAGGTAGATAATATGAGTAATAACTTAAAAACTATCTTAATGATAATTGATTTTGTAATATGCAGTGTTTTTGAAGTGGATCCGATTTTTGGTGGATTTTATGCAGATTTGGAAAAAGAAGGCGATGAATTTGATGAAGGTAATTGAAATAATAAAGTGTATTGAAACTTTATTTCATAAGAAAAATAATCTAATTAAAGATGTTATAAAAGAAGGTGAAGAACAACCTATTGGTCGTAAAATCTATCCGAGTGAAATAAAAAGGAAAAATTAAATATCTTTTAAATTAAAAAGTATCAAATAAAAAACTTCTTATCATTTTTTACTTCCTTTCCAAAACTCACCCATTCTGATTGATGGTATCCATCACGGAATGGGTGGGTTTTGTTGGTTTATATATTTAAATAGTATTGCAGACTTTTGTTCTGTTTAGAAATGCAATTCCTTGATTTTAAATGAAAATTTTTTCGAAAAAAAGTTTGTGAATTTTCTTGACAAAATTAAATGTTGTCTGTTAAGATATATACAGAATTGAATATTCGGTGACGCGATGAGCGTCTTATTGGGGCAAAAAAATTATTAAGTACACGGAAGAGCCGGGTACCAATCGGAGTAGATTATCTACTCCGGCTGGTGCCCGGCTTTTGTTGCCCCGAAATAAAGAATATAGATTCTGTGTACCTTGACAATTGAATAAATATCACTGGCAAGATATGTGAGTCAGGTGGATTGAGCGATGACAGCAGAAGAAATTCTGTGCCGCAGGAGAAAGGTGCGAAAGCACTCTCGAAAGAGAACCGGCAAGCCAAACACCTCACAGAAAACGGCATCGGAATGATGTCAGGAACGGTGCCAGAGAGATATGCGCAGTTCAAGAGGAAGGCTTGCAAACTTTCTCTTGTGAGAACGAATCTTGAATTGCAAAAAATAAATTTAAGGAAGGTGATACCTATGCGAAAAAATTTGATACGCATAAAACAAAGATAAGCGGTTTGAAAAAACTGTTTCAAAAAGCAGTCAGAAATTGCTCTGGAAAATCCATTCTGGAGCATCTGATTGCCGAATGTGAGCTCGGAGCTTGAAAATAGAGTAAAGACCAGCCAAGGAATAAAAGTCTCTTAAAAGCAGAATTTTGAGCGACTTTGAAAACAGATTTTATTGGCAAAGATTTTTAGATTTTTGTGTGTAATTTCGGAGCTCGAACACGAGTATTCGAAACGGATTCAAAGGCAGGAATAAGCACAACGCTTTTTCGGCGTTGTTGCGGACTACTTCGGACGGCGGTGCCGACCGTAAATGGCGATTCTACAATGGGTTTGAAGTTCGGTGTGTCACTTTCAAGAAAGGTGCTACCTGAATTATTTTTTGTGTCACTATAGGGGGTTGCAAAATCACTAAAATGACTATAAATGGCTATATTCAGCCGTTTAATATGGGATTGCAAATTGTGTAATCAAGAAAATTTGAAAGGAGGTGAGAGTGTGATTGGTGAAGACAAAACAAGAATCAGTTTGTATCTTGATAAAGACTTTGTGAAGATGATTGATGAAAATATTAAGAAATATGGTTTCTCTTCACGAAGTAATTTCTTTAAAATTGCTGGAGAAAATCTCGTCGCTGACAGAACTCTTCAGGAGAATGCTACAGCAATTTCAAGAAAGTTATCTTTTGAAATCAAGAAAAATGGTGAAGCAAATTCAAAAAGAATCTCACAAGGTTTCTTCAGATATGCCGTTCAGCTTGAAATGATTATGAGAGTGTTAGCTAAGGCTCTTGGTAATTCAAATACTGAAATTGATGAAATTCGTAAAGACTCTATACGAAATGTTTATCGTACAAAAGGCAGAGTTGATATGGAAGAAATACTTAGAGATTATAATTACAAAAAGTATATTCAGGATGATTATGATTACAAAGATTTCATCTCGGATGATGAATATGATTATTAAATTAAGAAAGGATTGTGATATGATAAAAGCTGTGTTGCCTTATGGCAAACAGAAGCGGTATTCCACAACATGAATTAGAAATTCTTGCAAGGCACTTCTTACCACAAATACAAGCCTTTTTCCAAAGCGAAGAAGGTCGGCAAGAGTATGAAGCATGGCAAAAAGAACAAGCCAAATTAAAGGCACAGAAAGCCAATAACAAAGCATAAAGAATGGGCAGAGAGCGAAAGCTCTCTGCCTCAATCTTTTTATTTCAAAATTATATAGGTTGTAGGTAAAACCCCGTTGCCATTATAGGGGAACAAAATCTTATTTTCTGCAAGAGTACCAACAGGCATTGAAATTGCATCCTCAAAAATTCTGAAATATGCCATCTGATAAGCCAGTGATTTTAAGTGGACAGGTATATAGTTTTTAATTATATTTGCTGCCTCGTTCATTATTGCATTAGCATTTTGTTCAACCAATTCAACAGTAGAGTTGAACCGACTCATAAATTGCTCAAATTCATTTTTGGTAAACACAGGAACATTAACTGTAAGTTTACCGTTATCATTAAGGACATAGCCTTTTTTTACAAGCTCAGCAACAGCAACATTCTCAAATTCATTATCAAAATTGATTTTACCTTTCGAAATATCAATAAAAACATTTGTAAAACTTTTTGAGGAATAAAAACTGTGATGTACCATATCGCCGTTAATGGTAAAATCAAAGAATTGTACTCTATCACCATTTTCATTTTCTGTGTTCGATACACCAAACTCAAAGCCTTTGTTTCTCATTGAATCTATTGCTTTTTCAACTGCCCAGATAATACAATTTTCACCAAACTTGTTTTCGGGAAGTTCTATTTTTACTTTTGATTGTAAATTCTCAAAAATTGCTTTGTAAAGAATACAACAAACTGTCAACCAGGCTTCCGAGTTTGAAAGCTTTTCGTTTGTTATAATTTCAGAAAGTGCATCCGAAATATTGTTTCTGAATTCCTTTGTTTTATTTGCAACTTCTACAGCACAGTCTGAAGTAAAAATCACTATGTTAGTGTAATACTTTCTGCCGTCAAGACCGAGTGCATCACACTCCACCAATTGCTTTAGGATATCTTCAATATAAGGCAAGGCAATACCTAACTCTATGCTGATTTCCTCTGCCGTGAGTTTATCGTTATAGCACGCAAAAAGAATGTTCTGACTGATTTTGTTTTCATAAATATAATTATATGTATTCTTTCCGTTACCCCAATATAGAATGGATAACTCTTTGGGATTATAGCTTTGCTCCCCGTATGTTCTTTCCATTGTTATA
>JAZQLZ010000008.1:0-60212 GCA_045543075.1 Acutalibacteraceae bacterium | reverse complement strand
ATCATCCATAGGGGTAAGTTCTGTGTTACCGCTACGAATTAAACCCATTTTCAAATGGTCTATTGACAGATACGGATATTTATATTTTTCAAGCAACTTTTGAGCAAGAGCCGTTTTGCCTGTATGTGATGCTCCGGTAATTAAAATAATCATCTCATTCATCCCTACAAATTGCAATTTGTCAAATTAATTCTGTCAGAGAAACTTATATTATAATTTGTGGAAATACTGTTTAATTTCCGTCATTCTGCTTTCTTGCTTTACACCGAATGGACAACGGCTTTCACAATGGCCGCATTTAAGACAGGAAGCCGCATTTATTGATAATTTTGTATAGTGGTTTGCCGCAACGTCATCACCTGCAAGAACCAGGTCATAATATTTATTCACAAGACCGATATCTATTCCTGCGGGGCATGGCTGACAATGGTTACAATAAACGCAGGTACCCGTAATTGTATCCGCCGTAAATGTACCTATAACAGAATAATCCTTTTCTTCATCACTTGCCGTAAGGAATCCCAACACTGTATCAAGATGCTCCATTGTCTGTACTCCCGGCACAACTGTTAAGACACCGGGACGGTCAAGGGCATACTGCAAACACTGTGTATGGGTAAGTGCTTCACCGAAGGGTGATTGTTCAGCTAAAAGAAGCTGTCCTGCAAAAAATGGTTTCATAACACTGATACCGACACCTTCGCGCTCACATCTTTTGAATAAATCAAAGCGTTCTTTAACACTGCCTATACCGTATTCATCGCCCTTTTCGAAGTCATATGCAGGGTTCACGGAAAACATCATCATATCCGCAAGTCCCGTATCAATTATTCTGTTTGCAACAGCGGGTGTGTGTGAAGAAAAGCCGATGTGACGAACCACGCCCTGTTCTTTTAATTCTTTAAGGTAGTCGAAAACCCCTATTCTGCACAGCTCGTCAAAATCCTCATCCTCGTCAACGCAGTGTAAAAAACCGAAATCCGTATAATCTGTACCAAGGGTTTCAAGCTCCCACAAAAATGTCCTTTTTATAGTTTCAAAATCACGGCACCAACCATATTCGCCGTTTTCATCATACACCGCACCAAAATGCATCTGTAAAAACACCTTATGGCGACAATCACGGATTGCCCTGCCAATAGGAGCGTAGGAAGCACCTGCAGTACACAAATCGAAAAAATTGATGCCCTTATCAATAGCCTTTCGTATAATTGCCTCAATCTCATCCGCGGGTGTTTTTCCTATGCCACCCATACCAAGACCCAGGACGCTGAATCTTTCATTTTCGTTTCCCCGAGGAAGCTGTCTGTATTCCATATTACCTCATTCCTTACTGTATAAAGCACTTAGCATAATCTTTTTAATATTTACTCAATTCTATGCTTATTTATCAAACTGATTATATCGTTCACACAACAGAAAAACAACATCCCACAACTATGAACCGAAGCCTACATTGCAGAGTTGTTTCAAGATTTATCAACAAATTGATTTTATTGTACAAGAAGCCAAATTATTATTCTGTATAAAGCACAACAGGACCATAAAGTCCTCCTGACACAAGGTCTTCAGCATACTCAAGCTCCGCTTCAAAATACGGGGATAATTCTTCAGTTTTCCACTTATCAAAGTAGTCTGTGTGAGCATACCAATTTGCAGAGGTATTAGTTACAAATACTTTAAGTTGATTGTTTTTACTCAGTACATCTGCAGGAATTTTTAATCGGTACGGCGGCATCAACGCAGTTCCCAGAGGTTGGTCGTTAAGATATACCTGCGCCATAAAACGCACGTCACCGAGGTCGATTTCCCCTGCTTTTCCTACCTTTTCATCAGGAAGAGTAAATGTTGTTTCATAAACGCAGCTTCCTGAGTAAGCACTACCGATTAAATTTGCCCAATCTCCAAGGCTTACGGGAACTTCTTTATCGAAATGCTTCACATTATCAAAACCATTCTCATTGCATATAAGCTCGGTGTCTTTTCGGAAAATGAAGTCATTTGTAATATTGAATTTATCGTTAAATACCCTTTTGGGCTCTGTATCGAAAACCTCGTCAGTCAGCAATATTACCGCCGTTTCACCTACGGCAAGAGAAAGTTTCAGAACGCCGTTTTCAGCTTCAAGGCATTGTAATGTACCATTTGCCAAATCTAAAATATAGCCTTTTTGTGATGTCAAATGAATGCTATAATCCCCTGTTTTACCTGATTCACGGAACAGGAAGAATAATTCGACCTCTCCCGCCTTTCTGTGCATTGCACGTAAGCCTTCACCCTTAACCTGAATAACAGGCGTTAGCTTATCAAGACCGTGCGAAACTCTGCCACCGCCTTCAACAAAACGATCCAGTAGCTTTTGGGTATCATCAGGAACGACTGCACCCTCAGGAATTACTACATTGCGGTACTCAGCTCTGCCGATGCGTATAAAACCATCGTCTATGCCTTTGGCTTGTTGTATAACATCATCGTCAACAATATCAAAATCCACCATCATATCTTCAAGACTTCTGCCAAGAGCATCAAAACATTCTGACATAGCCGTCGCTTTCAGACCTCCATGAAAATCACTGACAGGATAATAAAGACCTGTTTCATAAACGCGTTTACCAAGTGATGAAATATACGACAAACGTTCAACATAATGATTAAATTGACCAAGATTTTGACAATACGGCTGAGTTTGTGTGAAAACAGGCAATTCCTGTGCAAGAAGCGCATCTTTACGACCAAGAGGGAAATTAAAAGGATTAAAAATATTTATTCCTCTCACAGCCTGATATCCCACGGTATAACGCATTATATCATAAGTAAGCCCCGGTCCTGCTACACCGAAGATTTCACTCATTGCAAGCTTTGAACCGTTCTGTGCAGCAGCAGACGAGGCATATCTCGGAAAAAAGCCGTTATAAGCGTTCATCTCATCTTTAATATCAACTCTGTTTTCAGGATAAAGCTGGCGCCAGATAACATCCACTCCGGGAATATCAAAGCACCTGAGAGCACGCATCAGGTTAAAATTACCGCCACCATCCATACAACCCAAGGGGTCGTGGTCCTTATCCATATGACCCGTAAAAGCAATTCCATGTTCATTCGCCCATTTTTTACAAGGCAGAAGAAAATTATCACAGAACATACGGCTACATAAATCATACCAACGGCGAAGTATATAAGCATTTTTCTCTGTTGGTGCTACCCTTTCGGCAATAAGAGGAAGATGTGGCAAGATTGATTCACCATATAGGGTTTCATATTTTTCTGCCAACTCTTTATTGAAAGCTCCTGCAGGTGCTTTAGGCTCGTCCGTAAATACTGCTGTAACGGCTTTACCAAGTGCATTTTTCATTGCAGAGGCATACTTTTCGTGAGTGATTTTTATAAAATATTCTGTGGCATCTTTATTGAGTAAATTGGGATAATTACCGTTTGATTCTTTTTCTGCAACATATTCAGTTACAACTGAGTCTTCGAGAAGCTTGTATCCCTCTTCAATAATTTCTTCATCATTGATAAATGTCACCAGAACATCGGGATTTGATTTTTTATATACTTCCCCTGCTGAAAAAGAGTGTTCATAGCATTCAAGCGTCTGTCGGGCATATTCGGGATGGTCCTTGAGAACCTTTCCGCAAGCACCGCCCGAGGGCCAACCACCTTCATCATAAATCCAACAGTTCATTCCACGTGACTTCCCCTTTTCCAAGGCATAGGCACATAGTTCAAAGAACCCCTCCGAAAGATAGTCGGGTTCAAGGTTAGTCGGCATACTGTCAGGGCGGAATTCCTTTGGCTCAGGAAGAATATAAAAAGACCTTATGCCGAGATTCTGCATCTCGGCGAGTTGGTTATCTATAATTTCGTGAGTACATATATCATTCCACACCCAAACATACACCGGAGCATAGGAAACATCGGGAGAAATGAATTTATTTATATTAAATTTATCGTTGCTTTGCATATTAAAACAATCCTTTGAAACTTCAGACATTGGCGTTATATCTATTCTGCTTCTTTAACTGATTAACAAATAATTTAATAGAAATAACCATTATTGCGTAAAGTACCGCAAGGAGTATGGGATACACCTTTATACCAAATACTCCGCTTATAAGACTAACCATGGGCGGTGCTAACATAACACCAATATAAGCAAAGGCAATTTGTGAACCCATAACGGATTGTGAAACATCTTTTCCGAAATTGTGAGGTGTTAAATGTATCATATTGGGGTAAATAGAGCCGTTACCCAAGCCCACAAGGAACAAGCCCAGCACGGTAACTGAACCAGACAAAGGAAGAAGCATAAGCACAATGGCAGGAGCAAGAAGCCCCACACCTATTCCGATACGCTTCCAAGTACTGATTTTATTTGAAAGCAAACCTGAAAGGAAGCGTCCCACAGACATTCCCGCATAATATACTGTCAAAGCAAGTGCACCGTGTTCCACATCAAAACCTTTTTGATTTACCAGATATGTACTTCCCCACACACCACAGGCATATTCTATTGCATTGGTTGTAAGCATAATAATCCAGACCTTACGCACTTCACTCTTTTTAAGCATCTCTAAAAGAGTAAGGTTTACACCATTTTCCTCGACGGCTTGTTGGGATGAAGAACCTTTTTTCCAAAGTGGAAGTGACACAAGCAATAAAACAGTTATACCTAACTGAACATAGAAAGCATAGCGATAGCCACTACGCCACCCTGTATTACTTAATGCCAATGACATAACGTACGGACTGAGCGTTACACCCACTCCGTAAAAGCAGTGTAAAAAATTCATATGGCTTGCATTGAAATGAAGTGCAACATAATTATTAAGTCCCGAATCAATAGCCCCTGCGCCAAGACCGAGAATAACCGCTATGGGTATCATAACCCAAAATGACGGTGCCGCCGAAAAGCCGAACATAGCCACCGCAGTCATAGCCGTACTAAAAGCGGTAACTTTAGCCGTTCCGAATTTATTGAGAATTCCCGTGCTGAACATACTTGATAAAACCGTGCAACCTGAAATAATAAAAGTAATAATACTTACCGCCTCAACGGGAATATTCATTTCACTGTGTATAGCAGGCCAGGCGGAACCAATAAGAGAATCAGGCACTCCGAGACCTATGAATGCAATATATATGACAACCAATAAAAAAACCATAATTCCTCCGAGAAATTATTTTGCTGTGTTTTGATAAAAATCAATTTTTTTCAATTAATTTATCACCATTATTTTATCCGTTGACACAGCGAAGCACTGCGTTACCGTCACGACAGAATTCCACAACAGATATTGAAATATTATCAAGAGAAAATCTGAAAACATGAGGCTTTACCCCTAAAGCTGTAGGGATAAGATACTCGAGAAATCCGTGATGACTGAAAACCGCTACCCTATTACCATAAGAAAACCTGTTTTTAATATATGAAATTACCTTTTGGGCACGAATAATATTATCCTCAAAAGCCTCGCAGCCGAATTCATAGCTTTCAGTACCGAAAAGTTTTTCACACATTTTTGTGTTTTTATAATATTTTTGAAGATACTCTTCACTGCAACCGTAATAACCGGGTGTGCATCCGCACTCCACAAGCTCCGGACAGATTTCAAGTAAGGGCTCGTCGGACTTAGCCTTACAAACACCAACGGCGGTTTTAAAACTACGCAAAAGAGAACTCGTAATGTATGCATCAATACTCAGAGCTTTGAGTTTTTCACCTAAAGCAAGGCACTGTTGCTCACCTTCTGCGGTAAGCTCACCGTCACTTGGGTCTCTGTCGCCTATATCATCATAATCCGTTTGCGCGTGTCTTATAAATATAATTTGCAAAGTGTCATTATTTTCCATATTTTTCACCTGTTTATAAACCAAAAATTCATCAGTTAAATTATATCACCATAACAACAAAAAGCAACAGTTTAAAATCTTGTTTTTAGATATAAGCGGTGATATAATTAATCTGACAAACAGCTTAATAAGGTCGTGTTTTTATGAAATATAATCTTGTAGTTGCAGGGGGAGGCCTCAGCGGAGTTGCCGCCGCAGTAAGTGCCGCCCGTGAAGGTCTTAAAGTTTTACTTGTAGAAAAATCAGGTTGTCTCGGCGGTGCAATTGCCAACAACCTTGTTTACCCTTTTATGCCCTATTGGACAAAGCCGTATTGGGATAAAAATGCCAACAGGAATTACCTTTCCCAAGGCATATTTAAAGAAATGAAGCTTCGTCACGATAAATATGTTGATGACTGTAAGGACCACGAATTCAACTCAGAATATTTCAAAATAGTTCTGGATGATATTACCACCGAAGCGGGTGTTAATGTTCTTTTTCACGGCGTGGTTTATGATGTTAAAACCAACGGCAGGAATATAACAGCGGTTGATATAACCGCAAAAGGTCAGAAAATCACCGTTGAGGCAGATTTTTTCATTGATGCAACAGGTGATGGTGAGCTATTCTACCTTGCAGGTTGTGATTATCAGTTAGGTCGTGAAAGCGACAATCTCTGTCAACCTATGACAACCTGTTTTCGTATGAGTGGAGTTGACCTTGACCTTTTCACAGAGGAAAGACCGCGTTTACAGGAGCTTTACAAGGAAAAACAAGCAAAGGGTGAAATTACAAACCCAAGAGAAAATATACTCGTTTTCTTTGGTGTCGGTGAAGATGTTTTGCATTTTAACTCGACCCGTGTTGTAAAGCTCGACCCTACGAATCCTTTTGATGTAAGCAAAGCCGAGGTTATTGCAAGAAAACAAATCCACGAGCTAATAGCTTTCTTAAAGGAAAATTCAAACGCGTTCCACGAAAGTGCTCTCATTTCTGTTGCAATTGATATCGGTATCAGAGAAAGCCGTAAACTTAAAGGTATGCATATTCTTACAGGTGACGAAATTATAAACTGTACCCGTTTTCCTGATTCAATAGCTCTCGGAAACTACGATATTGATATTCACAATCCGTCAGGCACGGGAACAAGCCACAGATTTTTCGGTGACGGTGAATATTACACTATCCCCTATGGCTCACTTTTACCAAAAGAATATGATAATCTTCTTGTTGCGGGGCGTTGCCTCTCCGCTACCCACGAGGCACAGGCATCCGTAAGAATAATGCCCATTTGCTGTTGCCTTGGTGAAGCCGCAGGTACTGCAGTCGCCATAGCACATAAAACTAACTCAAACGCACATAGTGTCGATATCACGGCACTTCAACAAAAACTCAAAAATAACGGTGCGGTTTTATAAATACTAAAAAACATTTTTAAAAGGTGGTATTCTTTTGAATATTAAATTAATCGGTTCACCGAAAGTTGTTATGACTAATACCGAAAGTCACCACGCCTACTTTGCGTGGCCAACTATAGCTAAACTGCAGAACGGTAAAATATGCGTCGGGGCTTCAGGCTACCGAGTGGAGCATATTTGTCCTTTTGGTAAAGGTGTTTTAGCCTTCAGTGATGATAACGGCGAAACCTACTCGAAGCCCGTACCCGTTTTTGATACTGTGCTTGATGACAGAGATGTGGGACTTACCGTTTTCGGCAAAAGCGGTTTAATTGCAACATCCTTTAACAATACACTTGAATTTCAAAGAGAAAATATGCCTCAAACACAGGAATGTTTTGACTACATAAATTCTGTTTCCCCTGAGGATGAAGCAAGGGACCTGGGCATAAGCTACAGAATAAGCAAAGACTGTGGCGAAACCTTCGGTAAGATTTATAAATCCCCCGTTTCATCACCCCACGGACCTACCGTGCTTAATGACGGTACAGTTTTATGGGTCGGAAGACGACTCGGCATACATAACCATATTGAAGCCCACACCGTAAACACCGATACGGGTGAAATGACCTTACGGGGTGATTTGGGTATATATAAATACGATGAATTCAAGGATGTTTATTTCTACGAGCCCCACGCACTTCAACTATCGGACGGAAAGATAATCTGTCATTTACGTGCAGAAAACAAAGCTGAAACCTTATTCACTCTTTATCAGACAGTCTCACTTGATAATGGCGTAACCTGGAGTAAGCCCGAGCAGATTGTAAGAGATGACAGCGGTGCTCCCGGGCATCTATTTATGCATTCATCGGGAGTATTGATTTCGACATTTTCGCACAGAAGCAAGCCTTACGGAATATGGGCAATCTTCAGCGAGGATGAGGGTGAAACCTGGAGCGACGAAACTGTTTTATACTACGGAAACGACACCGACGATTTAGGCTATCCCTCTACCATTGAGCTTGATAACGGTGATTTAATCACCGCCTTCTATACAAGAGAAAATGACTATGTACCTGCACTTATAATGCAACAGAAATGGTCTTTGGAAAACATATAAGGTGGTGCTTATATGAGTAAAAAACCGAATATTTTATTTATAGTAACCGATGACCAGCGCTTTGACACCATCCACGCTCTCGGAAACAATGAAATTATCACTCCGAATCTTGACAGCCTGGCTTCACGGGGCACATCCTTTGTCCGAGCTCATATTGCAGGCGGCACTTGCGGTGCAGTGTGTATGCCGAGCCGTGCCATGATTTTATCGGGAAGAAACCCCTTTCACCTTGAAGAATTGGGCAGTAACATTCCCGAAGAACATAAAACCCTTGCTGAAACCTTCAAAAATAACGGATATGAAACAATCGGTCTCGGCAAATGGCATAACGGTTGCCCCGCTTATGCCCGCAGCTTTACTCAGGGCGCAAAGATTTTCTTCGGCGGAATGTGGGACCATTGGAACGTGCCCACCTGCCGTTTTGACCCAACGGGCAAATATGACAATGTAATCAATTTTGTTGTGGATTTTTATAGCGACAACCACCCCCAGGAACAGCATTGCGACGAATTTGACCCGGGCAAGCATTCAAGCACATTACTTACTGATTCGGCAATTGACCTTCTTAAGAAAAACGCCGACGGGGACAAGCCCTTCTTTATGTACCTGGCTTACTTAGCACCACACGACCCTCGCACAATGCCCGACGAATTCCTCAAAATGTATGACCCTGAAAAAATAAAATTACCACCGAATTTTCAGGAGATTATTGACACTAACTATCCCCTTATGGTGCACCGTGACGAACACCTTGCATCATATCCGAGGGAAGAAAAAGAAATAAAACGCCATATTGCAGAGTATTTCGCAATGATAACGCACCTGGATTATGAAATCGGACGGTTGCTCAAGGCGCTCCGGGAGTCGGGCGAAGAGGATAACACAATCATTGTTTTCACAGGGGACAACGGGCTTGCCGTAGGTCAGCACGGCTGGCTCGGAAAAGAGGATATTTACGAGCACGGTGTGCGTATTCCTCTTATTATGGCAGGTCCCGGAATTGCCGAAAACCAAAGAAACGGTGCTTATGTTTATCTTTACGATATTTTTCCCACGCTTTGCGAAAAAGTGGGTATAGAGGTTCCCTCTTCCGTTGACGGCAAAAGCTTCGCCGAGCTTCTTGACGGTGAACACGGCGGGAATTTCCGTGAGGAATTGTATCTTATATTCGATAAATTTGTCCGTGGTGTAAAGGACGAGAACTACAAGCTCATTGAATATCGTAACGGAGATGCTGAGGAAGATAAATGGACCTTCCTGTATGACATAAAAAACGACCCCTGGGAAACTGAAAACCTTGCAAACGACGAATATTATAAAAACAAGGTCAATGAAATGCGCAAGAAGATTCTCAGACACCGTGACGAGTGGGATGAGCAATCCCACCCTTGGGGTAAAGACTTCTGGAAAAGATTTTAAAAACAATATTATTCAGGCGGTGTTTATATGAAATTTAACATTGAAGATTTTAAATGGACAAGAGAACCTGCAGGCTACTGTGTAACCGAAGGGAAAATCGAGATAGTTACAAAACCTCACACTGATTTATGGCAAAGAACTTATTATCATTTCAGAAATGATAATGCACCCGTGCTTCAAACGGAAACAGACGAAAAATATTTCTCTTTCGTTGTTAAAACCGAGTTTGAAAGCAAGCACAGATTTGACCAATGCGGTATTGTTATGTATCTTGATTCTGACAACTGGCTCAAAGGTTCAATCGAATACGAAAACGATAAATTCCAGCATCTCGGCTCTGTTGTAACCAACAACGGATATTCCGACTGGGCAACAACCGAAATTGATGCAAACATCAAATCAATGTGGTACAGATTCAGCCGTAGAGAAGATGATTATTGCATCGAATGCTCCGAGGACGGTGTTACATTCAAGCAGATGCGAGTTTGCCATATGTGGAACGGTGCAGGAGTAATTAAATTCGGCATTTACGCTTGCAGTCCCGAAGATTCTTCTTTTAAGGCAACCTTCACGAATATGAAAATCACAGAATGCAAATGGCTCGCCCATGACGGTCAGCAACCTGATGAAGATTAACAAACAAAAAGGCAGAAGAACAGGTGTTATCCTTGTTCCTCTGCCTTTTTAATTCATTTTCAGCTTTTTCCGATTACCCTCTCAACAGGTCTCTATTTCGGTATCATAATACTGCTCCTGGAAGCGAATTTCATTTTCAATTTCTTCCTTTGAAAAACGCATACCGCACGGCGCACCGACGAGCTTATCTTCAACATCATTATGTCTGTGAGCGATGGCTATAATTTCACATTCGTATTCATCAACCGGCTCATTGACACCTAAAAGATATACATCAAGCTCTTCCCCGTCACCACCGAGAACCCCCGGAATATAGCCATAATTTATGGGGTATGTCAGGGAGTATTTTTCTTTTTTGTGAATGTAGCCGATTGGTCTGTCTATACCTATAACCACCCTTTTACCCAGGTATGATTTCACTTGTGCTTTTCTTTCTTCAAAAGTCATAATTTTATATCCTTTTCATCAGTTCGAAATACTCATCCGCTTCTTCTCTTGATTTAAATATTACAACCTGTTTCTCCCCTTTATATTTCTCAACCAAACCATATATTTTCGGCAGAGTTGTTTCAGGGAATTCTTTAATAAAGACTTCAAATTCGGGGTCTAATTCTGTTTCTAACCAAGGCAAATCATAACGCCCTTTGCCAATCCGTTCCGTTACTCCTTGAATACAGGTTTCCGTTGGTAAATCAAAGAGGAAAACTGTATCACACTCTTTGAGCCGCATTTCAATTGTCCTGCTGTAATTCCCGTCAATTATCCACTCATCTGACTTAAATATTTCTTTTATTCTCTCATCAAATTCATCTCTCGGGATGTGAGTTTTGTCCGGCTTATGCCATATAGCATCCAGATAATATAAGGGCAGACCCGTGTGTTTTTGCAACTTCTCTGCAAAGGTTGTTTTACCCGAACCGGGACAACCGATGACAATTACTTTTCGCATAGTTTTCCAACCTTATAAAATAATAGTTTGTCAGAACTCAACTCTACCGATTGGTTTTGCATTCCTGCTGTTTGTTCCTGCAAGAACAACATAACTCTTATCAAGCTCCCATTCACCGATTTCAGCGTTATAGAACTTCATATCATCAAGGTCGATGGCGATTTTTGCATTTACCGTATCCCCTGCTTTTACAGTTACCCGCTTGAAGCCCTTGAGCAGTTTAACGGGTCTGTCCTGTTCGCGGTTCTCGCTTGAAACATAAATCTGCAGAACCTCATCACCGTCAACATTTCCGACATTTTTAATATCCCCGAAAACCTCCACACAGTTTTGGCTTTGTGAAAGCTTGAGATTCTGTAATTCAAAGTCCGTATATGAAAGACCGAAGCCAAAGGGATATTGAGGCTCGATACCCTTTTTATCAAATAAGGTATAGCCGTGGTAATAGCCGTAATCAATCTCTCTGCTCTCGTCCTCAATATGTAAAAATGACGGGTAATCAGCATCATTAAAGGCAATTGTAAATGGCAATTTACCACCCGGGTTAACATCACCGCTTAAAACATCCGCTAATGCATTACCGCCCTCAAGACCGCTGTAGAATGAGAAAAGAATTGCATCAGCTAAGTCCGACCATTCTTTAATAACATAGGCACTACCTCCCATTATATTGACTATGAGCTTTTTTCCCGTTTCGGACAGGGCTTTAATCAGTTCAACATCCTCCTCAGGGATTCTTAAATCCACTCTGTCGCCACCCTTGCCAACGGGTTTTTGCTTAATATTGCCCCTGTTTACAAGGAATTCGCCCTCTTGCTTATAGTCACTGCCGACACAAGCTATTATGTAGTCGCAATCCTTAATGGTTTGAGTAACCTTAGTTATATCACAGCTGTTACAAACCGCTACATTTTCTGCCCCGAATCTGTTTTTTATACCCTCAGATGCAGTAACGGAATACGGACTGTAAACTCTGCTACTACCGTGGTCACCCACATTTATTTTATCAGCATAGCGACCGACAACAGCTATTTTCTTTGATTTTTCAACAGGGAGTGTTTTATTTTCATTTTTCAGAAGAACTGTACCCTTACCTGCCGCTTTACGGGATAATTGAGTATGTTCCTTTGAAAGAATAACTGACTTGGGCTGTTTCTTATATTCGGGTAAGGTTTTAATAAGTGCCTTCAGAACTCTTTTTGCGCTTAAATCAATATCCGCTTCGGTAAGCTCGCCTTTTTTAAGTTTACTATTCAGGAAAGCATATCTGAAGTTATAGGGCATTTCCACATCCATACCTGCTTTGACGCTTCTCCCGGCATCATAAATACCGTAAACAAAGTCAGATAGCGCGAAGCCCTCAAAGTCCCATTTATCCCTGAGAATATCGGTTAAAAGCTCCTTGTTTTCGCAGGCATAAGTACCGTTAACCTTGTTATATGCACCCATTACGGACATTGCACCAGCATCAATACACTTTTTGAAATGGGGAAGATAAACCTCGTGAAGGGTTCTTTCATCCGCCTTTGCATCAACACTGAAACGCAAATCCTCGATACTGTTAAGGGCATAGTGCTTCGGGCAGGCAATAATGCCGTTTTCCTGCATTGCCTTTGTAAGAGCAACACCCATTTTGCCTAAGAGGAACGGATCCTCACCGTAGGTTTCCTGGGCTCTGCCCCATTTGGGATGACGAAGAAGATTTATGCACACGCCTGCATATAAATTAGCTCCGAAAGCACTCGCTTCTTTAGCCATAACCTTACCTATTTCGTATTCAAGCTCATCATCAAAGGTAGCTCCGCGAAGCATTGAAACAGGAAAACAGGTGCACTTACCCATAACAATACCGCGAGGTCCGTCAGTAAAAAGAACGGGCGGAATCCCCAGCCTTTTACAACCCCCGGCAGGGTATGCTTCACCGTTATAATATCTGGCTTTTGTAAAAACGCATTTAACGGTTACGCCCATAGCGTGACCCTGCATCATACGGATTTTCTCCTTAGTAGTCATTTCCCCGAGAAGCTTTTCCGCAACCTCGTTTAATTTTTCATTTGTAGGATTTTCTTTATAATGTTTAACCGCTGTTTCAAAATTAAAAGTCATAAAAATCAAACTCCTCGTTATTCAGGCTATTATCCATTTACTCCGTATTTTTTCAAATCCACTGTGTAATTTACAACCTCTATACCCTCTGCCTCTAATTTTTCCTTTTGTTTTTCTATGCCCCCAAAGGCAAAATTAGCAGACAACCGTCCCTCAGAACTCACAACCTTATAACAAGGATATTTTTCTTCCGAAGGGTTATTATGCAGTATGTTACCCACAACCCTCGCTAATTTCTTGTTACCCAGATATTCCCCTATCTGTGCGTATGTAACAACCTTACCCCGAGGGATTGTAAGTAAATACGAATAAACTTTTTCTTTCATTTTTAACACCGGCAAATATAGTTTACTATAATTCTACCATTGATATAAAAATAATGCAACCTACAAACACACCTCAACCGTAAAAACGATTGAGGTGTTGTTCCCTTATAATATTTTATGCAAGCGCTTTATTTACAACAGTCTGATAATCAGTAATATCTATTACGCCATCATTGTTAGTGTCCCCTGCCTCGGCATAAACACCTGCGAGCTCACCATTGCCGTTGGAAGCGCGTTCAACATCGAAGCAATCAAGAACATCGCAGATACTGTCACCATTGGTGTCACCATACACAACTAATGTATATTGCGTGTGAAGCACCCCATCTTTAATAATATCAATAACCGTGCCGGTTCCTGCCACGGAATTTTTCATTATGTATGATATTGAGCCGGATACAGAAATAATACCGTTTAAATTACCGCCTGAAACATCGGTATGGATTATTTTAGAAAATACATCAAAAAGAGTTTTATCGGTGTTGAGGATATAAGCAATACTGTTGGTGTCGGCGTAATTCTGAGCCACGCTGTTTTCACTACAGTTTATAACAAGTTCCGTACAGCTTGTAAATACATTCGCACCAATATTAATTGCACTGTCAGGTAATACTGCGGTTTTAAGCGATGTACAACCGCTGAATGCATAACCACCGATATTAGAAACACTATCGGGAATTATAATAGTTTCAAGCTTTGCGCAACCGAAGCACAGCGCCCCGGGAATACCCGTTATATTATACGACAACTCAATTGATGTAAGACTCGTACAATTTCTGAAAGCCGAGCCACCCATTGAGGTAACACTATCGGGAATAACCACTGATGTGATTTTTTTACAATCCCTAAAAGCATCTGTTCCTATTGCGGTTACGGGCAAATTCTTATAGGCTTCGGGAATTTCAACGCTGCCGACATATTCACTCACGCAGTCGGTAACTGTATAGCTTTCGCTGTCACTGTTAAGTGTAAAAGTCAATACATCAGTAATAAGCAACGCTTCGGTGACCTCATCACCACACGCAGAGCATTTTTGGGTTTTGGTTTTATTTTCGTAATCATACTCCCATGTATAATTATGGTCCGTCGATTCTTTTATAGTGATGTTGAATTGGGACAGAAGTATATTGCAATCCTTTGCGCTTGTTGAATCGTCACCCACAAATTCAAAGCAATAAAAATCAACTGCAGTCTGAGATTGTGAAAAATCTTTTATCTTAAAAGTGAATTTTATATATTCGGTATCACGATTATATACCGAGTCGTTGATATCCATATGTGCTACAACAAAAGTATCATCAGTATTGTGCTTCATACCTGTCACAAAAAGTCCGCTGTAATTATTCCTTTCATAACCGGTATTATCCGTCGTAGTACACGCACCGCTTTTCCCCGCGACAACCTCTAAAACATCCGGGTCAAACACCGCACCGAAAACCGAGCCCGAAACAGTAGTCCCGGCTTTCAGCTTAAGAATATATGTAATCTCACCGTCACACAGAAGTCCCTTGGTTTCCATATACATAATATCGTTAATTACGATACGGGGAATGACCGTAACATCAATTTTAGCATCGCAATACAAGCAATGGCGGGATTTACTGCCATCCTCATAATATGTTGGCACTACATCTATTGTCCATTTATCAGAATATTTGTGGGATTCTGAATTATAATGAATGGCTCCATTGGCAAGTCCTGTGTTGTATTCACCGATAACTATATTATCCCAATCAACCTCGGAACCTGCAAAGAAAACACATACAGACTTATATCTGAATGCATAAGCGCCTATATCGGTAACACTAAGGGGGATTGTAACTTCTTCAAGATTCTTACATTTATCAAAAGTATATGCACCTATATTTGTAACTCCCTCAGAAATTATAACGGATGTAAGGCTTTCGCAGTCGATAAAAGCATCTTCCGTATTTTGTACACTACCGGGTATTACAATTGATGCAAGGCTCGTACAATTCATAAACGCCCCGCTTATATCTGTAACACTGTCGGGAATTATAATATCCGTAAGGCTTATGCATTCCGAAAAAGCTGAAACCAAGCTTTCCACACTATCCGATAGAGTGACATCAGCAAGTTTCTCACAACCCAAAAATGTATGATTCAACTCTTTAACACCGTACGGTATCGTAATGCTGCTGAGCTCCGTACAGTATGCAAAAGCACCAAAGCCTATGCTTGTTACATTATCAGGAATCTTCACCGATGTAATATATTCACATTGATAGAACGCCAACTCACCTATGCTCTTAACAGGCAGGTCTCTATATGTATCGGGAATAATAATCTCGCCGCTTGCAGATGTATTACAGCCCGTAACCGAATAATATGTACCATCCTCGCTTAGGGCGAAAGTCAAGTCACTCTCACTCGCCGCCCTCGCTTTTACTGTAAAAACACCTTTGAAATCAAGATTACTAAGCCCTGCATAAGCAGAACCAAAAATTATAGCAATAGCAAGAAAAACAGATAAACTGCTTTTAAATATTTTCTTCATACCAATACCTCAAAAACTATAATATAGTTAATATTATACCACATTTATTTTAATGCTGACAGAAAAGCTTGTCAATACATTAAGTACATTAATATATGTTTGACAAGCAGTGATAATAAATGTTAATATAAATCGTAATCCAATGAAGGGTTACTATGATTATTTTCAGAAAGAAATCATAAATAAGGAGATTTTATGGGCATTGAGTTAACAGAAGCATATAACCATAAAAATGAAATAAAAGCTTTATTTGATGAATACACCGAGTTGTTGATTAACGGAAATGCTGATTTTAAAAACTATCTTGAAATTCAGAACTACGACCATGAAACGCAAAACTTAGAGGATAAATACGGTAAGCCGTACGGTCGGCTTTATATTGCGTTTTTTGACTCAAAGCCCGCAGGATGCATTGCCTTGAGAAGAATTAACGATACTTACTGCGAGATGAAAAGACTCTATGTGAAACCTGAATACCGCGGCAAAAAAATCGGTGGTTTTATGGTGAAGCACATCATAAAAGAGGCTCGTGAAATCGGCTACAAACATATTCTGTTAGACACCTTACCCTTTCTTGAAACCGCCATAAATATGTACAAGCAATACGGTTTTTATGAAATTGAAAGCTACAATAACAACCCTATGGACACATTAATTTATCTTAAATATGATTTATAAAAAGCTCTCTGTCAAACCGAAGCCTGACAGAGAGTTTCCTTTATTTTTCATATTCAAAGGTGTAGTTTTCAAAGCCGGAGGAATAAAGCTGCTTTCCATCGGGTAAAACCCACATTGCCTCAATATTTTCGGTTTCCTCAACAAGTTTTTTACCTTCCTCGTAATCCATCAGGAAAAGTGCCGTTGAAAAGGCATCACCCAGACCCGAATCATTTGTAATAACCGAAACTGATTTATATTTCGTTCCCGGCATCAGGGTTTCAGGATCGATAATATGATGATAATTCTCGCCTTTTACAATATAAAACCTTTGATATGAACCGCTTGTTACAATGGACTCGCCCGATAATTCGACATACTCAATAAAGGGCTTTTCCTCATTTTCGGTATCGGGATTTTCTATCCCCGCCTTCCAGGGGTTGTTTTCTCCCCCTGCAGAGCCGATTGTGCGGATATTACCGCCTACGTTGAGAAGAACATCGCTTACGCCTTTCTCCTCTAAATGACGGCAAATCTGCTCTGCTGCGTAGCCTTTTGCAATAGCCCCCACATCAAGCGTCATCAGCGGATCAGAAATATAAACAGTATTATTTTCCGTATCAATTATAAGGTTATTTATATCCGTATGCTTTTGGGCTTCAAGTAGCTTTTCCATAGGCGGCAACTCGGCATTCACAGGGTCATCCATACCCAGATTTCTGTATTTATGCCATATTGACAAGACACTACCCATTGCAATATTCACTTTACCGTCGGTCTTATAATACATTTCCTTTGCGAAAACGAGCATATCTATAATCTTTTTATCAACTGTTACAACGCTGTGTTTTCCGTCAGTTACATCATTTATCGTAACAAGGTTTGTAAAATCCTCATATCTGTCATAAATGGTGTAAAGCTTGTGATACTCGTTTAAAAGCGAAGTAATCTCTTGGCAAAGAGCCTCAAATTCCTTCTCGTTCTCAGTATAAGCCGTAATAGTAGTAACAGTATCAAAATAATCAAAATAGTTTGCTGAATATTTTATCTTTTCAGAAGCTTTGCAAGAGGCAAAGGATAACACTTGCAAAACCGCCAAAACCACTACCATTAAACAGGAAACTGCTTTCTTCAATACTTTCACCTCACTTTAAAACACAAGGGATGTTGTCAAAGCAACATCCCTTAATTCATTCAATCAGAAATCAAGCAACCTTTGCTGCTTTTTCAGCTGCTTTAATCATATCGCTAACGAAGATTGTGCAACCTGCAGTAGCAAGCTCACCTGTACCCTTGGTATCTTCGCCCATAAGTGCTGCGAAATCAGCTGCCTTTTTGCCAACGAGAGTAGCATCGAATGCTGCTGCCTGTTCGTTCCATTCTTTAAAACCTTTTTCGGACATACCGTATTCTGTGCCTTTTTCAGCCTTTGTTTTGAAGTCGCCTGCTTCAGTTAATGCTGCGCCTTCTTCATCGAATTTTACTTCAGCCTGTGCACAGTCTGTCTTAGAAACAACAACCTTGCCTTCTGCATCAACAACTGCTGCAACGATTGTTGAGTTGATTTCAACCTTACCCTCAACGTCTTCTTCTGCATCGGTAGGATCTACGGAAGTAACAATAGCAAGGTTAAGCTTGTTTTCAGCTACAGCCTTAGAATCAACTGCGTTTGCAACTGCTTCTTCAAGAGCTTTAACGAAACTGCCAACGTTGATTGTACAGCCTGCAGTTGCAAGCTCACCTGTTGCAGCGCCATCTGCTGCTGCAAAAGCTTTAACTTCGTCAAGAGTTTTACCCGTTGCTGTTGCAATAAATGCGTCAGCCTGCTCGTTCCACTCTTTAGTACCGGCTTTGGACATACCGTAGTCTTTACCCTTTTCGTACTTTGTTCTGAGGTCTTCTTCTGCGATAGCTTTACCGTCAGCTGTCCACTGAGCTTTAATATCTGCAGTGTCAAGGTCGATGGCAACAATTTTGTTGTCCTTGTCAAGAAGAACTGCAACTGCAGTTGCTTCAAATGTTGCTGAGCCGTTCTCATCTTCAGCATCGTTAACTGAACCGAGAGTTGAAACGATACCCATACCGAACTTTAAGCCTGTTACAGCAGGAGCTTCGGGAGCTTCGGGTGTTTTCTCTTTGCCACAGCCAACCATTGCGAAAACGGATAATGCTAAAATAGCAACAAGTGCAATACTGATTATTTTTTTCATGTCTATTCTCCTTTTAGAGTATTAGGCATTTGCCGAGTATGATTATGTCAAAAAAATAACAATTTGTCAATGCTACAATAGAATTATATCTATTATTTTGAGTTTTATTTCACTTTTTTGAATTTACTCAGTCTTTTTAATAAAAACGCACCTGCAAGACCTATAAAAACACCCGCTATTGTACCTGTAATTGCGAGTACTATCATATAGTAACCTATCTGCACGGTATCAAAAAGAAATATTGCTACAAGTATCTGTCCTGCATTGTGAGCCACACCGCCGACTATACTTGTACCCACCACTGAAAAAGCATTTATTTTTTTACATATTGCCATGAGAACAATACTGAGTATAGCACCTGCACAGCTGTAAGCAAGAGTCATCACATTACCGAAAAGCAGCGCAACTATGAAAATACGAATAAATGAAACTATCGCCGCTTCCTTAACGCCGAAACGGTACATAAGGAAAATAATTACAATATTGGGTAGCCCCACTTTTATACCGGGTACTGCCGCCCATATTGGCGGAAGGATGGATTCTAAATATGAAAGAACAAGGGCTACCGAGGTCAGAACGCCCAAAAACGCAACCTTTTTAGCCTTATTGCTCAAAACCATCCACTCCTTTTTATACTACCGCATCAAGACTCACATCTGTACTATTTCCCGTAATTTCTATAACCACTTTATGCGGCAGGCATACTATTGTTTCACCCACATACGATATGGGTCTGTAATCCTTGCAGATTCCGTCGGGGCAATCCGCCTCAGAAACATATGCCTTACCTTCTTTTATTATGAGTACATTTATGTTTTCATTATTTTCACCGGTTCGTATTTCTTGCCTTACATCATCAGAAAGGGAATACGAGGCGGTTTCAACACCGTTAATTTTAACAACAACCGTATTACCCTGAACTTTTGTGAGCTTAATAAACAAAAGTCCTGCCACCGCTATTATTAAAATAACGGCGGCAAGAATAATATCGTTGCGAATTTTTCTTTTTTTTGAAAAAGCTTTTTTTTCGCGTTTTCCCATAATTTAACCAATCGTTCCTTCGTAAAAATCAACGGCTTTAATACAGTTGGTTACGCAAGTGTCAAAACATTCGCGGCATCCTGAACACTTATTATAATCAATTCTTGCAAGATTATTTTCAACTTTAATTGCCTGTGTTGGGCAAGCTCTTTCACATTTTTTGCAACCAAAGCATACATTTTTGCAATGTTTTCTTGCAACTGCACCCTTTTCGGGGTTGTTACACATAACAACAACCTTTGATTTTTTGGGAATAAGGTCAATAACTTTATTAGGACAGGTTTTAGCACACAAACCGCAAGCAATGCAAAGGTCGGGGTTAATGTGAGCAAGACTATCGTGAACACAAATTGCGTTTACGGGACAAACCTTTGCACAGTCACCGCAACCGATACAACCGAATTTGCAGGCTGAGGGACCGCCGTAAACAAGTTTTTCAGCTTTACATCCCTCGACACCGTCATAAACTACATCCATATAATCAACAGTGTTACAGTCACCGTTACAGAAAACGAAAGCAACCTTTTCCTCTGCCGCAGAAACTTCAACACCAAGAACTTCAGCAAGCTGAGCCACAGCACCTGCTCCACCGGGGATACAAAGATTTGCCTCTGCCGCCCCTTTTGCTACTGCTTCAGCATAGCTATCGCAACCTGCAAAGCCGCAGGCACCGCAGTTAGCGCCGGGAAGACATTCTCTGACCCTGGTTACGGTTTCATCCTCTTCCACTTTAAGGAAGTGGGATGCAAGAACAAGAACCACCGCCGCTATAACACCTATAATTGCCACAACAAGAAGGGCTGTTAAAATAGCTTGTAACATTTAAATCCCCTCCAAAAATTTGTCGATTTCGGCAAAGCCGAAGAATGCCAACGAAACGAATGAAGCAGCTATAAGAGTCACGGGAAGTCCCCTGAAGCATTTTGGAATATTACTTTCGTCGATGCGCGAGCGAACGCCCGAGAAAATAACCATAGCCAACATAAATCCGAGACCGCAGCCCAATGAGTTCACCATTGATGAAATAAAGCTGCCTTCTTCAAGAACGGGGAACGCATTGATATTATTGATTGTAACACCGAGAACCGCACAGTTTGTAGTAATAAGAGGAAGATACACACCGAGGCTCTTGTGGAGCGAGGGTATGAACTTTTTAAGAACGATTTCAACGAACTGTACCAATGCGGCAATAACAAGAATAAATACTATTGTCTGGGTATAGCCGAGACCGAATTCATCGAGAATAAATCTTTGGATAGGCCAGGTTACCGCCGTAGCCATAAGCATAACGAATATAACCGAAACGCCCATACCTACCGCCTGATTAAGCTTTTTGGAAACACCAAGGAAGGGGCAAATACCCATAAACTGGTTAAGAACATAGTTATTAACTAAAACTGCAGCCACTAAAACAACCACAAGACTTTTAAAACCAAATTCCATTATTCACCCTCCTTTTTATTTTTACATCCGCCGTTACAAACACCGGCTGAAGGACAGCCTGCACAGGAAAACTCTTTTTTCTTGATAATTTTGCCCTTTGTTATAACATTTACAACTGCAATAAGCATACCGTAAACCATCAAGCCACCGGGAGGCTGAGTAAATATTCCCACAGTATGATCAATCATAAAGGGAATTTCAATACCCGCAAAAGTACCTGCACCAATAACCTCACGAACAGTTGACATAGCGAGAAGCGCAATGGTGAAGCCGATACCCATACCCACGCCGTCAAGAGCAGAATTCAAAACCTTATTTTTACTTGCAAACATTTCTGCTCTGCCGAGAATTATACAGTTAACCGTAATAAGCGCAAGGAACACACCCAGACTCTTGTGTAAATCCGGCAGGAATGCGTGCATAAACATTTCAACAATAGTAACGAAGCCTGCAATAACAACAATGTAACAGGGAATACGAACAGTATCTGGTATAAATTTACGGAGTAATGAAATTACCACGTTTGAACAAATGAGAACCACCATTGTAGCGAGACCCATAGCAACCGCGTCTTTAACAGATTTAGTTGTTGCAAGAGTGGGGCATGTACCTAAGATAAGAACGAAAACAGGGTTTTCACGAAGTATGCCCTTTGTAAGAACTGATAATTTACCATTCTTTCCCATAATTATGCCCTCCCTTCCAGAATTGCAAGGGCTTCAAATGCTCTTTTAACGCCCTTGATGTAGCCGTCGGTTGTTATGGTTGCACCGTTTATACCGTCTATTTCAGTATAGGTTGCTTCATCCTTACCATCAAACTGTGCGTAGAAATCAGGCTTAGCACAAGCATCACCATATCCCTCAGATTCCTCCTGTGAAACTGTTTCACAGGCAAGAATTGTACCATCGGCAGTCATAGAAATTTTAATATAAATATATTCACCCGACGGGTTGCCATAGCTTTCGCCTTTTTTGCCGAAGCCTGAGGCGTGAAGCTCAAACACATAGTTTCCGCTTTCGGTTTTGTGCGCTTTATCAATTGCCTTGGGCATATCCTCGTAGCCTGTAATGTCGATTTCATTAAGCTTGCTTGATTTAATCATATCCACATTTGCGCTCATAACTGATTTAACATCGTCAGCAACCTCGCTAATGACATTTCCGTCAGCATCAACTGCAATAAAGCTTTCACCTGAAACGAGCACATAGCCCATACCGTTATCGGCAACATAAACCGCTGAAACATCTGTAAGTGCTTCTGTTACAAACCATTTTGTAAACTTACCTTCGGCTGAAGGTAGTGCGGCACTGAGATTATCCGCAAGAATTTCTTCCTCAGTTCTAATATCCACTGAACCGCCACCGATAATTATAGCTGTATTAAGAGCATCCCTGAGTGCATCTTTATAACCCTGAGTTGTCTTAGTTGAACCTGCAACAACATCAAGACCATCAATACTGTCAGCGGTAAAGCCCTTTGCAGTATCGCCGTAAGTTTTTTCAGCACCGTAAGTTTCAGCACTTGAAAGACATACTGCACCGGTTATTTCGCCGTCTTTGTTAATACCGCACATAATAATCATACCCGGATTAAGACCCGTGGCATTAAGCTTTACAACACAACCACCATTCGCTTCGGTATAAGCTTCGGTAACAGTTGCAGGAAGCTCATAAGCGCTTAAATCCACCAAGGCGAAATCTTTACCATCGGGTAATACCTCCAACAAGGCAGCATTTGTAGCGGCTTTTTCATTTTCCTCAATAACGGGTGCCGTTATATAGTTGGTTACTGCAAGGAGTGTAGCCATAACGGCACATATAACCGTTAATGCTACAAGACTTTTTATATATGCTTTCATTTCTTTCCTCCTCCAAACAATTTACGTGCTGTAAGAGAACAGATGTAGGGGTTAAGAATGTTCATAAGAAGAATTGCAAATGAAACGCCCTCAGGATAATGACCGACCAGACGAATCAAAGCTGTAACCAGACCCGCACCCACACCGAAAACAATTTTACCGAAAGGTGTCTCAGGAGATGTAGTATAATCGGTAGCCATAAAGATAGCACCGAGGAAAAGACCGCCTGAAAGAATCTGAGCAAGTGCCTGATATGCGCTGAAATCCTTTACAAAGAAACTGAAAATGAATACTGTACCGATAAAGGCAACGGGAATATGCCAGGTAATAATCTTACGGACAATAAGGTAAATACCGCCGATAAGTAAAGCGAGTGTGCAGGTTTCACCTATACAACCGCCGATTCTTCCGAGGAAAAGATCCATCAAGGAGGTTGCTGTATCGCTTGCAAGGGGAGTTGCCCCTGCAGTAGCATCCATAATAGCCTCTCGGGGGAAAGAAAATTCTTTCGTGAGTGAAGTAAACGCCATAATCATAAATACACGAGCTGTAATTGCGGGATTAACGATGTTTTTACCGATACCGCCAAAAATGCATTTTACAACAATTATAGCAAAAACCGAGCCTATTGCCGCCTGCCATAAAGGAGCGTTTGCAGGAAGGTTAAGAGCAAGAAGCAAACCTGTTACAACACAGCTTAAATCTTTTATTGTCTGTTTTCTCTTTAACGCAAGGTTAAAAAGAAACTCACTGAGAACTGCAGCACCTACACAGACACCAATAACTGCCAAGGAGCGCAATCCGAAAATTATCACACCTGCGATTGTTGTGGGTAAAAGAGCAATTATAACATCAAGCATAATTGTCATTGTAGTTCTTTTACGACGTATATGGGGTGACACGGAAATATGAAGTTTATTTTCCATTATGCCTTAGCCTCCTTTTCTTTCCACTCGCGAAGTGATATTTTTGCTAATTTATGCAGCTGAACAAGGGGGCGGTTTGCGGGACAGTTGTAAGCACAGCATCCGCATTCCATACAAATACCGAGACCGTATTTTTCCATCTTGTCGTATTCGCCTTTGCTGTAAGCCCTTGCAATCTCTATAACATTGATGCCGAAAGGACAGTTGCTTACGCAAGTACCGCACTGAATACAGGCAGTTTCTTCGCCCGGTCTTGAATCCTTTTCGTTAAATGCAAGGAGCGCGTTTGTCTGTTTGAGAACGGGCTCGTCCAGACTCGGAACTGCAATACCCATCATGGGACCGCCGTAAAGCACTTTACCGGGCTCTGATTTAAATCCGCCGCTGAATTCAAACACATCTTTGATTGCAACGCCGATGGGAACGATTATATTTTTGGGATTATTAACTGCACTACCGTCAACCGTAACACATTTTTCAACAAGGGGCATACCCGTTTTAAAGTATTTTCCCATGGTTGCAAGAGTAGTACAGTTACAAACAATACAACCTACGTCGGCGGGGAGCTTACCCTCTTTGATTACTCTGCCTGTTGTACGGTAAACAAGCACCTTTTCACCACCGGTGGGATATACCGAAGGAAGAACCTTAACAGATATATTACTGTTTCGGGCTGCAAGCTCTTTCATCTTGTCGATTGCCTTGCCCTTGTTTTTTTCGATACCGATAATTACATTTTTGATGTTAACGTATTTAAGCAAAACATCAATAGCGTAAGCCATTTCGTCGGCTCTTTCGAGCATTGTGTATGTGTCGCTTGTGATATAGGGCTCACACTCTGCACAGTTCACAACAAGATAGTCAATCTCCTTATCTGTGTTAAACTTGACATAAGTGGGGAAACCTGCACCACCAAGACCAACAACACCGCTGTCCTTAATTGCGGCAACAAGTGATGCCCTGTCGTTAATAACAGGAGGTGCAATATTCTCATCAACGGTCATTTCACCGTCAGAGTCTATTTTCACTGCGGGCACCTTTCTGCCGTTAGAGATAACAACATCTGAAATACCCACTACACTTCCTGATACACCCGAATATATGGGCGAGGAAAGACCTTCCCCTGCCTTAGCAACCAATGTACCCACGTCAACGTGGTCCCCTGCTTTAACAACGGGAACTGCGGGTGCGCCGATATGCATAACCGTAGGGAGAGTAACAGTGTTATCAATAACCATTCTTTCCACGGGAGCTCCGGCTGTATTTTTTCTGTGGGGCACTTTTATGCCTTTAAGAGAAAAAGCCATTTTATGAAAACCTACCTTTCTTATGATAGAAAAAATGTTTTTTACAGTTGGTAATTCCGGGGTTTTTAAGAGGATTTCGGTCAAATTCCTCCACCCTAAATACCATCCTATATTATATATTAATAAGCATATAGTGTCAATAAAGTAAATTGCACAAAGTATTACCAATAAACTTACACAAAACAACGATAAAAAACTTTTACCAAGCCTTTGTTTGTGGGTGTTTTCAATAAAAAAGGACACTGCCGAAGCAATGTCCCGGGTTGGTTTATAATAATTTTGAAAGAATGTCATTCTTTGGTCTGAATCCGATAATTCTGTCGTGCTCTTTACCGTTTTTCATAATTATAAGTGTGGGGATACTTGCCACATTATATTTCATGGCAAGACTAACATCATCATCCACATTTACTTTACCTACGGTAATCTCGGGATGTTCATCTGCTATCTCCTCCAAAACAGGAGCTATCATCTGACACGGACCGCACCAATCGGCGTAAAAATCCACAAGCACCGTACCCTCATTCAATAAAACTTCATTTTCAAAATTATTTGCATTTAATTTTTTCGACATATTAATTACCTCTCAATCCTTTGATTTATAATACAGCATACAGTGACAGTATCCTTCAAAATCAGGATCTGCAATCTGTGCTTTAAATTCTTCACACATACATTTATTCTCGGGAAGCTTACCAAGACGGCAAGGGCAAAAGCCGTCCTTTTCCTTTAGCCCGCGTCTTATATTTTCAACAACCTCTTTATTTTCATTGAGTCTTACTGCCATAATACTGCCTCCATACGACTTTTGATAATATTATAAATGCTCACTACAATAAAATTCAAGTACATTCACAAATTTTTTACTTGATTGACACGAAATACAGGTTATGGTAAAATCGGTTAAAGATTTCCCACGAAAGGCTTACTGTATGAAAAAATTATTATCCGCATCCTTGATGTGCGCCGACCTTCTTAATCTTGAAGCTGCTGTTAAAAAACTGGAAAATGCCGGTATAGATTATTTGCACATAGATATTATGGACGGTAGCTTCGTACCCAATATCACTCTTGGTTTTGATTTAATAAACTCAATAAAAAAAGCAACCCACATTCCGCTGGATATTCATATGATGGTCTATGAGCCCGTGAAATTCATTGAGCGTATGAATTTAGATGAAAATGATATAATCTGCGTTCATTACGAGTCCGACATTCACATTCACAGAACACTTGAGCTTATTAAGAACAAGGGCTGTAAAGCAGGACTTGCAATTAATCCAGGAACCCCTGTTGAAAGCATCAAAAATCTTACCGATTACGTTGATATGCTTCTTGTTATGACTGTAAGTCCCGGCTTTGCAGGTCAGAAAATATTTAAGGGTGCTGATAAAAAGGTTATTGAAGCGCGCAAGCTTCTTACCGAATGGGGCTACGGTGACACTTTAATTGAAGTTGACGGCAACATCAGTCTTGAAAACGGCAAAAGGATGTACAATTCAGGAGCTGACATATTCGTTTTAGGCACAAGCTCACTATTTTTAAAAGATAAATCCCTTGAACAAGCCGCCAAGGATTTCAAGGCATTCCTGGAGTGATTTATATGTACAAAAATATCCGTGCCGCCGTCGTAGGCAGTATTAATATGGACCTTATTCTGAATATGAAAAAAGTACCCGAGCTGGGCGAAAACGTTTTAGGCACCGATTACGGCTATGCCAACGGCGGTAAGGGCGCAAACCAGGCAACCGCACTCAGCAACTTAGGGGCTGACGTTCGAATGATCGGAAAGGTTGCGGATGATGAAAACGGCAAGGCACTCCTTACAAATCTTAAAGAAAAAAACATTGATGTTTCAGGTGTTGATACTAACGGCTCACAGACAGGTCTTGCGGTTATAATTCTCGACGGCGAAGGCAGGAACAGAATTGTAGTTTACGAGGGTGCCAACGCTGAAATCGACAGCAAAACTGCTGTAAAAAGTCTTATTGATTATAAGCCTGATTTACTGCTCATTCAGTTTGAAACCAATGAGGATGTGGTTATAAATTGCGTAAACGAAGCAGTAAAAAATAGTATTACCACGGTTATTGATTGCGGTCCCGCAAAAGCCTTTGATTTAGAAAAAATGCAGGGTGCAGATATTATTTCGCCAAATGAGAGCGAAACGGAAGCTCTTACCGGAATTCACCCCGGAAATGACGACAATATTTTAAAGGCTTCACAGATACTCAAAGAGCGTAGCAAGGCGAAGTATGTTGTACTCAAATTAGGGGCAAGAGGTTGTTCGGTATGGGACGGAAAAGAATTAAAAATCCTCCCCTCCTACAAAACAAACGTGGTTGATACAACCGCCGCAGGTGATTGCTTTACCGCCGCAATGGCACTTGAATATCTCAAAAGCGACGATATTATAAAGGCTTGTGATACAGGAAACAAAGCAGGCTCAATAGCCGTAAGCCGTATGGGAGCCCAGAGCTCAATGCCAACAGTTGAAGAAATATTGACTATATAAAGAAAAGCAACAGACGTTTTATCGCCTGTTGCTTTATTTTATTCTGTTACTGTACCATATTCCCAGTCAATTATACCACCGAATTCTTTAACATTGGTATAACCCAGCGAAACCAGGGCTTCTGCGGCAAGCTTACTTCTTCTGCCACTTCTGCAATACACTAAAATCAGTTGATTTTTATTGGTTAAAACACTCTCTGCTTTTGAAGTGATTTCAAAATCGGGTATAAGCACAGCTCCTTCTATATGTCCCTCGTTATATTCTTCCTCAGTACGAACGTCAAGAATAACGTAATCACTTTCAGTATCCATTAGCCTCTTGGCTTCAGAAGGCGTAATCTGTTCATATGTCAATTTAGTTTCCTCCTCAGGCGCACTCACTTCTGTATGGCTACATCCGCAAAAAGCGCATACAATTACCAAAAGCACACACAGGGCGGATATTACATGCTTTTTCATTAAGTATCACCATCTGTTTTCAACGTATTCACAGAATGTAAATAAATCTTTTATCTCGATTTTCTTGCCGTCATCCAGGGTAACATCACCGTTCCAGATACCGAAAACCTGGTGACAATTCATTCTGCCGATTTTAAGATCAATGTCACTATGGTTATCCAGGGTGGGCATCATTGTCATATTGAATCTGCCGTCTTCGGAAACAAATTTCCATGGCTCAAGAAATCTGTTTTTGGGGAACCTCTCAACATCCACCGCACCGAATTTATGTACCTTACCGTCATAGAAAATGCAGGTTTCCGTAGCGTTGCTCTCGTCCCCTATTGCCCAGGTAATTTCAAAGCCAAAAAGATGCTTTTCGCCATTTTCGTCGGTAATAAACTGATTACCGCTACCCCAATACCACACCATTTCGTGGGGAGTATTAACTCTGCCCCAGTCCATAGTGCAAAAAGCCTTTTCCTTCGTAAATTCGTAAACATAATCACCGAAAACGAACTTACCTTGCGCCGGCATACACATCTGCTTTGTTGTCATAAAATATTTGGTATCATCACCTTCAAAAGGAAAAACAGTTGTAATATTCTCAAGTCCTTCGGGAATATCCATAGAAATATTCACTTCTACATTTTTACCCTTGAAAGCACCTTTATACCATAAGGTTCTTTCGGTTTCTTTTGTATCAAAATCAAATTGAGTTTTACCGATTTTATCCTTGTAGCGATTGGGAACATCCCCTTTTGCAGGTGGTACGTGCTTGTTTGCGCCCAGGAAATACTGCATGGAATCACAAATAACCTTACCTGTTTTCAGATCAACAAGCTTTGCGCCCACGTAACCACCTAAATTGATATTTGCAAAGCTGACAAGTATCTGCATTTCGTCGCCAACGTGAATGGTGTAAAAATCCCATTCCTTACGGCTTGTTATCCCTGTTTTAACATAATTACGATTATATGTGAAAACATTTTTCTTAGCCCAGCCCTTGGCAAGAAGCCTACCGTCCGGTGAAAGCAATGGGGTTTCTTCGGCATACTCGGTCTGTCTGGATTTTTCCTTCCATTCCTTAAAAGGTGTGTAGGTTCTTTTCAACTCGTTACTCATTCAAAATTCTTCTTTCTGTGAAAACACAATATTTAACATAATTTTAACATTTAACGCAAAATATGTCAACCAACATCGAAAAAATGCTTTTTTATTGACACTATATAATTATGTTGCTAAACAGATTCATTTGTGGTATTATCTAAATAACATTCCACAAGGAGTTGCAAAAATATGAAACGATTTAACTTCATCTTATCATTAGTTGTAGTTACACTTGTAATGTTTTCAATGACCGCTTGTATATTCCCAAAGAATAAAACAGACGACAATACCCCCTCAACTGACACACCTGACACCCAAAGCTATACCGAATACTCTTACACTTCGGAAATACAAACAGGTGCAGTTCCCTCCGACACCCAAGCAACCGAGGTTATAAAGCCTGAGACTTCAATCCCCGATAACGTTACGCCATCCGTACAGAACACCGAGCCCGCCCCAACTACCACGGAGGCTCCGATAATAACCGATACCGGCATAACCTCATATTCTGCAGAACACGCGGGCAAAACTCAGGTTGTTTTTTATTCACAAAGTATTCTGAACGACAGTAAAACCTACCCTGTTCTGATTTTTGCGAACGGTACAGGCTTTGACTATAAGATATACGAGAAGTTACTTGTTAAGTTCGCAGAAAACGGATACATCGTTGTTGCCAACAATGAAACTATGGCAGCTGACGGCTCCGCACAGATTGCTTCTTTGGACTTTATAATTTCTGAAAACAGTAATTCCGACTGTGTGCTTTACGGTAAAATCAATACCGAAAAGGCAGCAGCAGTAGGACACTCCCAGGGTGGCAGAAGCGCCGTAAATGCTGCAGCTAAGGATTCCAGATTTGACTGCGTATTGTCCCTCGCCGGAAGCAACTACATAGAGGAAGCGGAAAACCTTCGCACCCCCGCGCTGTTTATGTCAGGCACAAGGGATATGATAGTGGATGCCAACAAATGGGTTAAACCCGCTTACGATGTAGCTAAAGGCCCCGCTGTTTACGTTTCACTTGTAGATGGTGTACATACGAGCTGTTGCACTGACCCCGATACATACACCGAATACGCCATCCGCTGGTTTGATATATGGCTCAAGAACGATACACAATCAAAAGCCATCTTCAAGAACGGCGGCGAACTTTCAAATGACAGTGCATGGACCGAATTCAGCTGCAAAAACTTCTGATTTATAAAGTACATTTAACCAAAAAACTTCTTTATTACATACCCATTTATAACAAATTTTTAGAACATTTTTGTATGTCAAAAAAAATCCTTTGTCACACTTGACATTCGGCTTAAACAGTTTTAAAATTCATTAAGTAAAAATATTGATGCCACTGCATACAGCGGTAAAAGGAGCGTTTAAAATGAAAAAACTCTACGAAGGCAAAACAAAAGACGTTTACGAGCTTGAAAACGGCAACGTTATGCTTAAATTCAAAGACGATTGCACAGGCAAAGACGGTGTTTTCGATCCCGGTGAAAACAGCGTAGGTCTTACTATTGAAGGTATCGGTAAAGAAAACCTCAAAACATCTATCTACTACTTTGATATGCTTAAAGAAGCAGGCATCAAAACTCACTATGTAAGCGCCGACATCGAAAATGCTACTATGGAAGTACTCCCCGGTAAGGTTTTCGGTCACGGTCTTGAAGTTATCTGCAGACTTGTTGCAACAGGTAGCTTCATCAGAAGATATGGTGAATACATCGAAGACGGTACAGTTCTTGAAGGCGGTTACGTTGAATGTACTTTCAAAAACGATGCAAAGGGTGACCCCCTTGTTACAGGCGAAGGTCTTGCAGCTCTCGGCGTTATGAGCCCCGCAATGTTTGAAAGCATGAAAGAACAGACACTTAAAATCACAAAGATTATTGCTGATGACCTTAAAACAATCGGCCTTGACCTTTGGGATATTAAATTCGAGTTCGGTTACAACAACGACGAGGTTATTCTCATCGACGAAATCGCTTCAGGTAATATGAGAGTTTACAAAGGCGATACAATCGTTGACCCCGTTGAACTCACAAAGCTTATTCTTAACAGATAATTTTTTAAAGCCTTCCGTTCAGCAACGGAAGGCTTTTCTTTATAAAAATCCAAGAACAAAACTGCTCTTTATTAAGTAAGTGTGGCGAGGTATCCGTTTATATCAAACTTTTCCGTTGGACTGTTGTTCTTGAGATACAACGGGTGGTGCGGATGACCTTTTACGGTTTTTTTCCCCACAGAAAACCACTCAGCACCGTATTCATTGCCAATTTCAATCATATCTTTAACACAGGGAATAAGATACGGCCTTTTCTCAATAATTGTACCCCAAGCTGCCCATATTGCAGGCTTTTTGCCCGCATCATAAGAGGACATTATGTAACGGAATGCGTTCATATTCTCTTTATGCAAACGCTCGTTAAAGCAGCCATCCATATCCTTGGGGTTTGTTGCCCGCTGAGCATACACATTGAACATTATAAAACTGTCATATCCGTTAAACCTTGCAGTACGCTCAACGGATTTAAGAGTATTATCCAGGTCGTCGGGCTTTGCGGTGGAAGGATTTATGCCGATGCAAACAAGCGGATTCCCTCCTCTTGTACCTAAAATATAACGATACTCGGTATATGCATTGGGCACATAAAGCCACTTTTCCCGATTATATTCAAAAGAGCCCTCCGCCTCGTTTTTAAGAGCATCTTCAAAACCGAGAATTTCCATCTCATTGGTTTCACAAACAGGTATATGCATTCCCATCATCCTTAAAATTTTTATAAGTCAATTATACAATACATACAGAATATATTTCAATATTTATTTACTTAAATATGGCGGTCATTTGCTTGACTTTTTTTAACGATATTATATAATTATACTGTGTGATAATGCGCGGTTTTTTTACCGCAAAAGGAGTTAATTTTATGTATCATTCAATGAAAATTGCAGGACTTGACAGACACTTACCCCTCTGTCCTTTAAATGAGAATTTAATGATTGGTGCCTTTGTTATTTTCGGCGATGCAGAGCTCACGGTAGCCTGTGCCGATGAACTTCTCAAAAAAGCACCTGACTTTGATTACATAATCACTGCTGAAGCCAAGGGTATTCCCCTCGCTCACGAAATGTCACGCCAGAGCGGTAAAAAATACTTTGTTGCAAGAAAAAAACCGAAGCTATATATGACGGGAGTTTTTGATGTTATTGTAAACTCAATTACCACCGAAGGCGAGCAACACCTTTATCTTGACACTGCAGAAGCAGCGCAGATGAAAGGTAAGAAAATACTTATTGTTGATGATGTTATATCTCTGGGTGAATCTCTCAAAGCGGTGCAGACCCTTGTAAATAAAGCTGAGGGTGAAATTGTGGCTAATATGACAATCCTTGCTGAAGGCGACGCTGCTGACCGCGACGATATTATTTACCTTGAGCGTTTACCCCTCTTTGACAAGGAAGGTAATGTGATATAATATGGCCGGTATTCTTTACGTTGTAGGTACACCCATAGGTAATTTAGGTGATTTTTCGCCCCGTGCCGTTGAGGTGCTTTCCTCTTGCGATTTCATAGCCGCGGAGGATACTCGCGTGACCATAAAGCTGCTTAACCATTTCGGTATAAAAAAGCCCATGGTCAGTTATTATGAGCACAACCGTATAGAACGTGGCGGAGCAATTATACAAAGACTCTTAAACGGCGAAAACTGCGCCCTTGTTTCAGATGCGGGTATGCCCATTATATCCGACCCGGGTGAAGATTTAACCCTGCGTTGCCACGAGAACAATATAAAAGTCTGTGCCGTACCCGGTCCCTGTGCTTTTGTTACTGCCCTTGCAATTTCAGGTATGCCCTCAGGCAGATTTACCTTTGAGGGTTTCCTCACAAGAGCAAAGCAAAACAGGCGCGAGCATCTCGAGGAGCTTGTAAACGAAAAGCGCACCATGATTTTTTACGAAGCACCTCACAAGCTCCCTGCCACCCTCGAGGATATGGCAAAGTATTTTGGTGACCGTAAAATAGCCTTGGTTAAAGAGCTCACTAAAATTTATGAAAATGTTGAGCGCACCACTCTTTTTGAAGCTTGTGAAAAATACCGTGAGGTAAGTCCGAAGGGTGAATATGTATTGATTGTTGAGGGCAAGCCCGAAACCAAAGACGATGAAATTACCCTTGACGATGCAAAAGCAATGGCTCAGGAATTATTAAAAAACGGTCTTTCAAAAAATGAAGCTGCCAAAGAAATTGCTAAGAAAACAGGACTTAAAAAGAGCGATATCTACAAAAGTTTACAGGAGTGATTTTCTATGCTATCCGATGTAAAATGGTATTTATGGCTAATCCTTGCGGTTGCAATAATTGTTACTGTATTCGCCTGGTGCAAAGCCCTTAAATCCTCCCGGGAAAGACGCGAAAGACTAAAACGCGAAGGCGCTGTCTGGAAGCGTGACTACGAGTTAAGGGAAAAGTTCACGGTATTGACCGAAGAAAAAATCAAAGATACTGCCGACACCGAGCTTTTACACGGTGTGGCAATGAATATTCAGGTTTTTCTTGAAAACGCCGTCAACATGAACGAGGCATTCAACGAATTACCCGAAGAAAAAAAGTTTATTTACACTCTCGAATATTTTGATGAAGATGCAAAGAACTCCTTATCCTCCTTCTTCAAAAATAACGGTGCCCCTCTTGTTCCCACTGTCACTGCTGCGCTGAAAGCTGTGGAAGCTGACAAGTACTCGGACATTGTTGCACCCTTGGTTGATATGTATGACCCTGACAGCGATATTTCGGTTGACTACACGGCAATACAGAAAGCTGACGAGCAATTCAAAGAAAAATATGATTCTGACGAGCTTCTTAGGCTCTGTGCCCAATATATTAAAAAGAATAAAGAAATATTTTTAAATTAAAAGGAGAATATATTTATGGCTATCTCTTTTCAACTTTCCGCCTTTGCCGATGAAGCAGGCGGCGGTATCCTTGAACAGATCGATGCTCTTAAAGCCCACGGTATGACTCATATCGAACCCCGCGGTCTTGACCACGGTAATATTTCGCTTTACACAGTTGAGCAGGCTAAGGAACTTAAGAAAATTCTTGATGATAACGGCATCGGTGTTTCTGCCATCGGTTCACACTACGGTAAAATTGAAATCACTGATGATTTTGCTCCCCATTTTGAGGATTTCAAAAACTGTGTTGAGGTTGCAAATATTCTTGAAACCAAAAGAATCAGAATGTTCAGCTTCTTCTTTACAAAAGGACAGAGTCTTGAAGAATACCACGATGAAGTTTTTGAAAGACTTGACAAAATGTGCACATATTCTCTGGAAAACGGTATCTGGTGTTGTCACGAAAACGAAAAGGACATTTACGGTGATATTGCCGAGCGTTGCCTTGAAATATACAAAACATTTGAAGGTAAAATCAAAGGTATTTTTGACCCCTCAAACTTCATTCAGTGCGGTGAACAGATTTTACCCGCTTACGAGCTTTTGAAGGATTACATTGATTATTTCCATGTTAAAGACTGCCTTTATGAGGGCGGAAAGGTTCGTCCCGCAGGTCTCGGAGACGGTCATATTGTAGAGCTTCTCGAAAGATTTGCGAAAGATAATGACGGATACCACTTCCTTACTCTTGAACCCCACCTTAAAGTTTTTGACGGGCTCAAGGATCTTGAAGGTGAAGGCGGTACAGCGGACCAGTTAAAAGATGATTACACTTATCCCACAAACAGAGCTGCTTTCGATGCGGCAGCAGATGCACTTGATGTGTGCCTCGAAAAAGCTAATCTTAATAATGTAACAATCAGAAGTAAATAAAAAGGAGTGTTTCAGATGTTTAATCACGAAAATCTTAAAGGCAGAGTTGCTGTTGTAACAGGTGGCGGCGGTGTTCTTTGCGGCGGTTTTGCAAAGGATCTTGCAAGACAGGGTGTTAAAGTTGCCGTTCTTGACTTAAGACTTGACGCAGCACAAAAGGTTGCCGACGAAATAATCGCAGAAGGATTTGAAGCAATCGGTGTTTCTTGCAATGTTCTTGATAAAGACAGTCTTGAAGCAGCCAGAGCCGAAATTAATGAAAAAATCGGCACTTGTGATATTCTCATCAATGGCGCAGGCGGTAACCACCCAAGCGGTAACACAACAAAAGAAAAATTCGAACTTGATGACCTTAATGCAACTGAGGACATAAAGACCTTCTTTGACCTTGACCCCAAGGGTATTGAATTTGTATTTAATCTTAACTTCCTTGGCACTCTTCTTACAACTCAGGTTTTTGCAAAAGATATGGTTGGCAAAGAAAATGCCACCATCATTAACATTTCTTCTATGAACTCCTATAAGCCTCTTACAAAAATTCCTGCATATTCTGCAGCTAAAGCGGCTATTTCAAACTTTACTCAGTTTATGGCAGTTCATTTTTCAGATGTCGGCCTTCGCGTAAATGCAATTGCCCCCGGTTTCTTCTCAACAAACCAGAACAAAGCACTTCTTTATAACGAAGACGGTTCATTCACTCCCCGTAGCGAAAAAATCATCGGCCACACACCCCTCGGTCGTTTCGGTGTACCCGAAGACCTTACCGGCACCCTTCTTTTCCTTAGTGATGAGACCTATTCAAAATTCGTAACAGGCGTTATTATTCCTGTTGACGGCGGTTTCTCCGCTTATTCAGGCGTATAATCACAAAGCAGACCAAAAAGAGCTCGTGAGTTCATTTACTCACGAGCTCTTTTATATTTTATTTTTCAAATTCCATCTTCCCGCCGCATATACCACAGAAAGAAAAGCCTTTTTCATAATCTGTACTGCTTATAGTTGTTTTTGTGCCGCAAAACGGACAATTCACCTCATATTCACTTACAGATGCAGGGGTATCTTCGGTTACCGGCTGATCGGCTTCGTTGCTCTTATTTTGACTTTCGGGTTTCAATTCGGATATAACAATTTCTTTATATCCATATGCAAGGTCACGGAGATCTTTGGTGTGTTTATCAACAGAAATATCCATTCCGAAGCTTGCACACCTTAAAGCGAAACAAAAATCAGCAATTTTCTCGTTTCCGATTGAAAGATAGTTATTACATGCGAGAATTCTTATATTCAGAAGACTTATTTCATCTTCTGCATTTTTTATTTTTTTACTGAAATCTGCCACTGTGTTTGCATGTACTTCGGAGTTGTTTTCCTGACATGAATAACATTCATTAAGATATTCAGTAGCTTTTTGTATCCTTGCATTATAGTCTTTGAATTTTCCGCTGGGAGCAAGGAACAGGTTGCCGAAAGAGAGAATACATATAACGACCGAAGCAATTAAAATTTCCTGAACCTCTGATAAAAGACCAATAGCCAGGATCAACAAGCCCAATAAGAACATAGCCACAAAGGCACAGAGGAAAATTTTCTTTCTTAACAGTTTTGATTTGTTTGTTTTCAGAGTTTTTTCCGCCTTGGAAATATTGGTTGTATCAATGTTTTTCTGAACCTGATAATTATCTTCAAAGCTGATTAAAGCCTTATTGAGCGTATTTATCGTTTGTCGGTTACTGTTAATTGCCTGTTTGTGTTTTGTAATAAAGCCTATAACTCTATCAGTTTCTGTATTTACTTCAAGCTCTGCAACCTTTCTCAGATAAGCAAGATAATCCTTCTCCTTGTCTGCTATTTGTTCGGGAGTTGCCAATTTACGAGCATACTTATACCATGTATTGATTTTATTAAGATCGCAGTTAAATTCAGTAAATTCCTTCGTTTTACAAAGGATAAGACCCCACCAACCTCTGTAATCATCGGGGTAATCCTCTACAAGAGCGTTATAAACACTTTCAGCAGCATCGTAATTCTGAAGGCGGATGTGAGTTTCACCGTTTTTAATAAGGCGCTGATGAACATCCACAGCAGAACCGCCGCCGGCATTTACCTGTTTTTCGTCTGCTTTACCGGATTTTCTCAGGCATCTTTCGATACCATCTGTGAGATCCTGCATAAAGCCGATTTTAGTCATATCCTGTGACTGGAAGTGGGAGAGCTCGTTAGGCAACTCATAAGCAGAAAAGCCTCTGTACGCAGGGATTATAATTTTATCATCCTTGCTGTCCTTTGACATTTTTATAAAACGGCTCCACTCGTTACGGACCCACACTGCATTGAAATATTCGGGCTTAGTACCAAGGGCAATCATAACCTTTGCGCTGTTAAGTGCCGCATAAATTACGGGCTCGTATTCTGAACCTAATTTCTGTTCAAGAGTTTTACGGGCAAAGAACACCTTGTAGCCTTGTTTTACCAGTGCAAAATAAAGATCCTGGGCAATGGTGCTGTCTTCCGTTCGCTCTTTTGTAACATCATCAGTTTCTTTATAGCAAATAAAAATATCATATGGTGCTTCTTTTCGGGAAATTTCAAGAATTTTGCTCTGGATTTCATTTATTTGCTTAGCCTGTTCTTCAATAACCGATGCGGCTACAGAATCATAATACCGGAGTGCTGCCAGGTAATCGGGGTCGGACAAAATTGATTCAGGCTGAGTTCTGTGACAAGTGGGGTGACGCTCACCTGTTGCAGGATTTGTTACATACTCTATACCGAATTTACTTAATACAAGACCCCAGTGTGCCTCAGCATCGGTGTTATCCTCTTTTAAAATATCCTCATAAATAAGCGCCGCTTTATCAAATTCGTTATTATGTCTTAAAAACACAGCACGATTATACAAGTTTCCCTTATGGTCCAAATTTTTAGGTATGGTTATTGTTGAATCACAATACTGACAAACGCCTACTGACATATCAGTAGAAAAGTCTAACTCACCACCGCAAATTGTGCATTTTAAAATAGCCATATTTATTCCCCCTGTTACATGGTGCAACCATTCGCTACCATAATATTTTCCACCTTTAAAGATACCATTTCAAGCTATTAAAGTCAAGTAACAACCCTATAATATAGACAAAATCCGACAAAAAACACCCCGCATATTTCAGCGGGGTGAAAAATATTAATCAGAAAGCATTATACAGTTTCTTCTGCTTTTTTTGCTTCCTCTGCTTCTTTTTCTTTCATTGCAGCAAGTTCTTCAGCAATAGCGTTTTTCTCAAGAATTTCTTTCTGGATTTTCTTCTGCTTTTTGCTGTAAACAAGATACCATACAACACCGATTACTGCAAATACGCCAACGATTACACCGATGATTACACCGTAGTTATCCTCAACGTCAATATCAACTGCATCATAGTTGTAATAATAGCAACCATCAAATACATTATCAGCGTAAACTGTAAGGTTACTCTTAACCTGGAAGAATCTGAGATTGTCGCATGATGCGAAAGCGTGATCACCGATATTTCTTGCACTTTCGGGCATTATGATTGACTTTATTGAATCACAATCGAAAAATGCTTCGTTACCGATACTGTCAAAACCTTCTGCGAATGTAATCGCAGTAAGTGCATCACAGTTATAGAAAGCTCTGTCAGCGATTGCTGTAACTTCAGCAGGAACTGCGTAAGCACCCTTTTTGCCTGCGGGATAGATAGCGATTGTGTTAAATACGCCTTCATCATTAGCAGAAAGAACTACACCATCTTCTTTTGAAGAATAAGCTTTATTTCCTTCAGCAACAACAAATTTTGCAAGAGCTGTACAATCCTCGAATGCTAAAACTTCGCAAACTGTAACGGTAGCAGGAAGTGTAATTTCTGTAAGAGCGATACAGCCTTCGAATGCATACTGTTCAATTTCTTCAACTGCGCCAAGGTTTACCTTTGCAAGAGCTGTACAACCTGCAAATGCATCGGAAGAAAGAACTTTAAGTTTTGCAGGGATTGCGATTTCTTTAAGAGCTGTACAGCCCGCAAATGCGCCTGCACCCATTGTTTCGAGATTCTTTGACAATTTAACTGTTGCAAGTGCTGCACAGTTTCTGAATGCACCAGAAGCAATAGCGGTTACGCTATCAGGAATTACAACTGCAGCAACACCTGCGCCTTCAAACGCGCCCTTACCGATTTCAACGAGTGTTGAAGGAAGAGTAACATTTTTAACAGCGGGGTTCTTAACTGCACCGTCGGCTATTGTCTTAACGCCTTCTGCTACTACAACATCAGCAATTTCGCCTTTAACCTTATAAAGAACGCTGCCTGCATATACAACTCCGAGAGCTGTATTATACCAGGAAGTAACATCAAGAGCATCTGCTTCAACATTAACAAGTGTTGAGGGGAATGCAATGGCAATTGCATTTGTAGCAAGGTCAAAAGCATTGGCTGCGATAACCTTTGTGCCTTCAGCAATGGCAATTGTTGTAGATTTGGCATTACCTGCAACTACAAGCTCAGTACCGTCAAGTGAATAAACTGCAGAACCTACTGATTTGTATGTGGTGTTTTTACCGTCAACAGCAATAGTTTCAAGAGCAGTACAGCCTGTAAAGGATGCGGCACTGAAATCCACTACTGATGCAGGAATTGAAACCTTTTTAAGAAGTACGCAATCTTTAAATGCATCCTTGCCGATTTTTGCAACATTGTTACCGAGTGTAACATCAGCAAGAGCCTTATTGCCGGCGAAAGCTTCGGCAGCGATCTGAGCAACGCCATCGCCTACCTTTACGCTCTTAAGACCTGCGTTTTTGAATGCACCTGTTGCAACAGTCTGTAAGGTTGCGGGTAATTCAACACCTGCAAGTGCTGTACAACCCTCAAATGCAGATGCACATATATATGTAAGGCCGTCATTAAATACAATTTTTGAAAGCTTTGTTGCGTTTTTAAATGTTGCATTGTTGATTTTGGTTACATTTGCAGGAACTTCAAATGAAGTAATTGCTGAATTTTCAAATGCAGAAACACCAATCCAATCGAGGGAGGCATCTTCAGCAACCGTAACATTTGCAACAACAGAATCTTTAAAAGCTCTGTCAGCAATTGAGCTTACGCCCTGAGGAATTGCAAAATCACCTTTTTTAGCTGCGGGATATACAATAATGGATGTGCCTTTTTTATTATAAAGAACACCGTCTGTAGCAGAGAATTCTTTGTTATTATCCACTACCTCAAAGCTCTCAAGAGTTTTAACTCCTGCAAAAGCATCTGCAGTAACAGAGTTAACATTCTTATAGAATTTGATTGTCTTGATTTTTGTGTTAGCAAAAGCATAATCACCGATCTCAGAAAGAGTCTCTGAAGTACCTACTGTTTCAAGTGATGTACAATCAGCAAAGCTTTCGTAACCGATAGTAGCAAGAGTTGCATTTGAAAAATCAATTGATTTAAGAGCTGTACAACCCTTGAAGGCGCCTGCACTTACGATACCCATAGCATCGTCAACATTAACCTCTCTGAGGTTCACGCAGTTCTGGAAAGCATAAAGACCGATTTCTTCTACGTCGGGACCAAAGGTAATTGTTTCAAGATCTGTATTGCCGATGAAAGCATAGTCTTCGATAATGGAAACGCCCTTGGGAATTTCGATATTCTTTAAGTTACCCTTGTATGAGTACAATACTCTGCCGAAGCTGAGAACGCCATCTTCTTTGGCATTTTCCCATGCAGTACCTACAAAAGCATCTTTTGCAACATTTTTGATGTTCTTGTGAACATCGATTTCATTAAGTGCGGTACAATCTGCAAAGCATCTTGCGGGAATATCAGTTACAGCATCCGCAATTTTAAATTCGGTTAAAGCTTTACAGCCTTCAAATGCACCTTCACCGATTGTAGCAAGAGATTTTGCACTCTTAATTTCTTTAAGAGCTGTACAACCCTTGAATGCACCTTTGCCGATTTGAGTAACATCGTTGTGAAGCTTAACTACTTCAACAGAAGTGTTACCTGCAAAAGCATTGTCACCGATTGCAACAACAGTGAGGCTGTCAATCTTAGTAGGAATTTTAACCTCAGTGTCGGTACCTTCGTAACCTACAATCTGGAGCGCAGAAGGGTCAGCAGCAGTCTGCAAATAATAAAGACCGGTTTTCTCGTCCAATTTTCTGTTCTTTTCAATTTCGTTCACTGAAAATGTAACTTCTTCAGCGTCTTCGGCAAAAACCGAAATGGGTACTGCAGCTATAAATACGAATACAAGAATAAACGCAAGTATGCCGCAGAGGGGTTTCTTACATGCTGTCATAAAACACGCATCCCTTCAAAAATGTACTTTCTACCGTAAAAAGATAAGTGATAATCCACTTTACAGTTAGAATTATTATAATATAAACACCCTTGATTGTCAAGCAATCTGCTCGTCATCAAGGGTGTTTTCGCTCATTAAAAACTACCAAAAATAAGCTCGGTTTTATGTTGATTATGCTATTTTACTATTATATCTCCACCGCCCGCACAGTGTTTTCAAGAAGCATTGTTATGGTCATAGGACCTACCCCACCGGGCACGGGGGTTATAAAAGAGGCTTTCCTTTCAACTTCGTTATAGCAGACATCTCCGCAAAGCTTGCCTTCGGCATTTCTGTTCATACCTACATCAATAACAACTGCTCCGTCTTTAACCATATCAGCAGTTACAAAATCCGCCTTACCCACAGCAGCAACAAGAATATCGGCACTTAATGTTTCTTCTTTTAAATTCACCGTTCTCGAATGGCATATTTCAACAGTTCCGTTTTCTTTAAGAAGAAGCATCGCCATAGGTTTACCTACAATATTGCTTCTGCCGATTACTACGCACTTTTTACCGTTTACACTTATATTGTAATATTTGAGCATCTCCATAATTCCTGCAGGAGTACAGGGTAAAAATGTATAATCTCCTATCATTATATGACCCACATTAAAGGGATGAAAAGCATCAACATCCTTAGACGGGTCAATGGAATTAATGACAGCCTGTTCATCAATATGCTTCGGTAAAGGCAACTGACACAGAATGCCGTTCACTTTATCGTCCCCATTGAGTTTTTTTATCAAATCAAGAAGCTCATCCTGGGTTGTTTCCTCCGGAAGGGCATACTCGAATGAATTAATTCCTACTTCTTCGCAAGCTTTCTTCTTATTGTTCACATACACACGGGAGGCGCTGTTGTTACCTACAATAATGACTGCAAGTCCTACCTGCTTACCCTGTTCATTAAGTTTTACTACGCGGTTTTTAATCTCCAGGCGTTTCGCTGCGGAAACCACCTTACCGCTTATAATTTCAGCCATTTTCATCATCCTTCTTTCCACTGTTTTTCAGAGCGGCTTTTTCCGCTTTCTTTTCCTTTATTGTTTTAGCTGCACCCTCGGGAAAGAAATCAACACCCTCAACGGGTTTCGGGTTTTTCTTAACTCTTATAAGGTTTACAATAAGTAACACAAGACAAACTGCAACAATAACAAGCGAAAGAACCTGGGAAACTCTTAAATCAGTATTACCTATGTAGAGGCTGTCCGTACGAAGACCTTCTACAATAGTTCTTTCGGTGCCATACCATATTCCGTAGCACAAAAACATCTGACCGCTGAATTTTCTGAATTTCTTTAAAATAATGTATAGGACAACAAAGCCCACCATACATGATGCAAATTCATAAAAGAATGTAGGATGCACAAAAAGATTATTTTCTTCAATATGAGCGGCAACATCCGTTACACCCTCCAGCCCGAATTTCTCCGGATAACGGGTAATATACTTGATAATTTTATCGCTCATCATACCGTAATTGCCGTTAGTAAATGTACCGAAGGCTTCCTGATTGGCATAGTTACCCCATCTGCCTATACCCTGCCCTATAAGCAGGCTGATTCCCAGCATATCCAGCAGATTACAGAAGTTCAGCTTTAACACTTTACAGGTTATAAAGCCTGCAATGATACCGCCTATAATACCTCCGTAAATGGCAAGTCCACCGTTCCATATAGCAAAAATCTCACCCAGATGTTCTCTGTAATAATCCCATTCGAATATTACATAGTAAGCTCTTGCGCCGACGATACCGCCCAGAGAGCCGTATATAAGCACATCGACCATTTTTGAAAGATTTATGCGCCAGGTATAAGCGATACGGCCGCCAAAAAGTGCCGCAAGAGTAAACCCGAAGGCAATAATAACGCCGTACCACTTAATTTCAACAAATTTGGAGCCTATATTAAACTCGCAAAACACTGACGAAACATCAAATATTTTATCAATGCCACCAAAAGAAACCTTGGCAACATCAGTAAAAAAATCCAAATCAAACACCTCTGTTTCCGCAAACCACAGAAAGCACTGCAGTTTCTTCATTGAAGGATTTAACAAGTAAATCATTTACAAAATCGAGCTTAAGATTTTTAATTACCTCAAACTCAGAAAACAATTCTTCATCAACAAAATGGGACACCACAAGCGCGTTTGCCACGGTGTCAACATCGGAGAAGGCTCTTACTGTTTTGCCGTACTGTTTTTTGCGCACGGTTTCAAACTGCTCCTCTGTTATCAAGGTGTTTTTAAGCTCAGCTACAGCTTTTTTTATTCTCTCGGAAACCTCCCGGGGATTTACAGACTCACCTGAAAAGAGCGGTGCAGCATAGTTATAGCCGTGAAAATACTCGGTTGTAAAAGAATTGTTCACAAGACCGTCATCAAGCAGCTCTTTATACAAAGGTGACATCTGCCCTGCTACTATATCAAGAATAAGTGACATTGCTACTTCTTCCTGCAAGGTTCTTTCGGGAGTTTCGTGACTTTCCTTGAAGCCGAAAGAAAAAACAGGAGTTACAACAGGTAAGGTTTCCTCAACATAATCCTTAACTATATGAGAGGGTTCAGAGAGAAAGGTACGCTCCACAGTTACATCCTCATCGGCAGTAAGAAGTCTGTCTGCAACCTCAAGAACCTCATCAACGGTTGTATTACCTGCAACTGCAAGAGCCATATTGGAAAGATTGTAGAAAGTATCATAACAGGAGAAAAGCATTTGTGCAGTTATTTCGGAAATAGACTGTTTTGTGCCTGCAATATCAATCTTAACAGGATGGTTAACATACATAGCATCAAGAAGATTGAAAAGACATTCCCACTCGGGTGAATCCTTATACATATCAATTTCCTGACCGATAATACCCTGTTCTTTTTTTACTGTTTCCTCGGTAAAGTAAGGATGTCTTACGAAATCAAGCAATATTTCAAAGTTAGCTTTAAAATTACCTGTGCAGGTAAAAAGATAGCAGGTTCTGTCAAAGCTTGTGTATGCGTTTGCAGAGGCACCTGTTTTGGCGTAACGCTGAAATGCATCAAGCTCTTCGCTTTCGAAAAGCTTATGCTCTAAAAAATGGGCTGTACCTGCGGGAATTTCCGTAAAATTCTCTCGGTCGCTTCTTTTGAAACGGGTGTCAATAGAGCCGTATTTTGTGCCGAAAACCGCATAAGCAGATGCGTAATCCTGTTTCGGATAAACATAAATCTGCAATCCTGATTTATGTTTTATAGAATAATAGCCTTCTTCGAGAATGTTATTCTCAATGTATTTTATCACATTTTCACTCATGGGTTTCACCGCCCTCCATACTGCCCTCAAGCATAAACACAGTATCAAGAGTTACATCCTTTGCCGCATTTATAATATCCTCTCGGGTAACTTTTTTAAATTCTTCAATAAATTCCTCGGGGTATTTATAGTCACCTGTCACGCATTGGGACATAAACCACGAGTCAAGCGCCTCGGGGCTGTCTGAAACGCTCTTAAAGCTATCTTCAAGAGCTTTTACCGAAGCCTCCACTTCATCATCGGTAAATTTGCCGTCTTTGATATCCTCAAGCTGTTGAAGTATGGCATTTTTAGCCTTTTCTTCGTTATAGCTTTCAATACCGCTCTGCACAAACATAACGCCCTTTTGTCTTATCATTCTTGCGGAGCAGTAGTAACAAAGGCTCATCTTCTCGCGGACAACCGTAAAGAGCTTGGAATGGGGACTGCCGCCGAAAAGATCAACCATAATTCTGCGTGCAGCATAATCATCATCTGCATGGGTCATTCCCATACGGAATCCCATAACAAGCTTACCCTGTTTTACGGGCTCTGTTTCCTTGTGGTAAGTTACATCCTCTGCCTTTTCGACGAAAACCGTTTCACTGATAACAAGCTCTCTTTCAACAGAATTGATGTATTTACTCAACATATATTTAACTGCATTGTAATCGGTTTTGCCGCTTACACACACAGAAATTTTTGCGGTTTTAAGAATTTCTTTGTAGGCGTCAAAAAGACTTGCGGGTGTTATTGACTCAATAACCTCACGAGAGCCTAAACGGTGTATTCCGTAGGCTTCGTCACTGAACATTATCTCTTCGCAACGGTTTTTGGCGTAAACTCTTTTATCCCCCGTTTCCGCATCAAGCCTCTCGCACAAAAGTCGTTTTTCACTTTCCACATCCTTTGATGTGAAAACGCCGTTTTCGGTAAGAGGATTAAAAACAAGCTCAAACAACAACTCACTGCATCCCGCAGTAATACTCTCGCCCTCAAAGGCAAAACGGTCGTCAATGCAGGATACGCCCAATTTCAAAACCTGATTCTCGCCTACTTTGGATATATCCGCTACAAGCTCTGCACCGTAGAGGAGAGCAAGCTTCCTCTCAATAGCCGTAACATCGGGATATTTTTCGGAAGAACGGGTTAACACACCGGGTACCAGAGCATAATACGCCGCTTTTTCATCCAACGGAAGTACAAAGCTTATGGTAACACAGGCGGACTTAAAGCCCTCCGCCGTTATATTGCAAAGCTCAACACCCTCGGAATGAATTTCATTTGTGAAGTTGTATTTCATTTTACCACACCCGATATTTTCAATATTGTTATCAATAAACAATATATTACCATATCGTGCCAAAGGTTTCCATAGTTTTTTACTAAAATTCATAAATCATTTCACCCGTAATATTTTCTGCAGTATATGTGAATTTAACCACGAACTTACAAATACCCCAAAAAATAAAGTTACGCCGTAAATAAAATAAATTCGGGAACAAGGGGTCATTCCTTGTTCCCGAATCTGCTTTTAAATTTTAAAAATGACGAAAAAATGATTTCACAAGGAATTACGGTTCATTCACAGAACCGTCCGAAACCTGATTGTCACCTAAAAGTTGATGGATACGGCACCAAAACATCCTGCACCTCTTTACAATCGCAACCCCCAACAATTAATTCTACAAGAATATTTATATAGGGGTTTTGTGAAGCACCATATACAAAATGATATTTTTGGTTATATAAACGCAATTCAACGTCCCAAAAATCGTTAACAACAAAATCCAATTCACCCGCTTGAGAATAACCTTTTATATTCTCAAGACAAAAATCAATTAAATCTTTACGCTCCTCCACATCGGCTACACAAAGAATTTGTTCATCCGCACCTATCACAACTACCTTATTATCGTCCGTATAGAAAAAATTATATTCTCTTCCGGGACCTATTATAGTAAACTCTAAAACATTAGTGTCGCTATATTCTGGTTTTTCACTATCAGCGTTATAAGCACATCCGCTGACACCAAATAAAAGGCAACTAAGCAAAATTAACGTTTTGAAAATTTTCGGCATAACACATACACACCTCAATATTGATTTCTAACACAATCACACAAGCAGGAGACGGGTCTATGATTGGTGGTTTTTCCAACGGAAACCGCCCTTGATTTGCGCCGTATCGGTAGGGGGCAGGCTTGCCTGACCCGCTTTTGTTTATCGTTAACTTTGCAGGCTATGCAAGCATAGCCCCTACGGTGATTGGTTGTTCTGAAAAAACAAATCGCGTAGGAAAACCACCTACAGTAAGGTACGCATCTATGCGTACCGCGAGAGATAAAGTACATCTCTTGAGTTAGTTACTCAGGAAATATAACTCACCTTACTTGCGGGAGTGTATCGTACTACATTGCCGAAGATTAACCGCAAGAGAACTACCCACCACCATTGCCAACTAAGTTTGCCTTACGGCAAGTGAAGTTACTTCATAGTGAAGTTGCAGAGCAGTGAAGTTTGCTTCGCAAGTGATGTAAGAGGGGCAAACTTAACTTAACTTTTATTAACAATAAAAACTTCACTATACTTTAGTATAACTTCACTTTTTGTGAAACAAAAAACTTCACCTGTATTCGGGACTCTCCACCGCTCCGATTTAATTTTTTATAAAAATAACAAATCACACGTTTTTTACTGATTTTTGCAAATGGTTATTTCAGGGCGGTCCCCCTCTCTCCTTGCGCAGAGAGGCGAAGCTTCGCGTTTCAGGGGTCAATCACAGAACCGTCCCCTGATTGGTGTCCCCTGATTGGTCCTTCTTGAGTAAAGCAAATGCGAGAACCATCTAAATCATCTTCATGTGTCATAGTATACGCCCATGAATAAGTGTCGTCAAAAATTATCATATCCCAAAAGTCTATTAACTCGATATTTTTAGCGTAAACAAGAGATTCACCTTCCATATCTTCTTCTTGGATTTTCAACAATTTAACGAGGTCCTCTTTTTTGATTTGATAAAAATCCCAAAAATCTTCAAACCTATCATCATAAACAGTAGATAAGCAAACTATAACGAAAAAAACATCAATATTTTTTTCGTGCACCTTCCTGCAAATATTACTATACGTTTCTCTGTCTGCTTCAATTAAAAAATCTGCGGCATAAATACGAATTTTCTTGTATTTTTGTGCAAATTCTCTGAATGCTTTTTCGTTAACAAAACATTTCATGAACCTAACAACTGCATTTACACTATAATCTTCGATACTAATTCTATCATTCATCTGGAAGCACCTCAATTGTATGTTTTACACCTTTATACATATAATGCAAATGAAAAGGGGCAATCAGGGGACGGTTCTGTGATTGGGTGGTTTCCCGATGAAACCGCCCCTGATTTGTGCATTATCGGTAGGGGTCAGGCTTGCCTGACCCGTTTTTGTTTATCGTTAACTTTGCGGGCTACGCAAGCCTAGCCCCTACGGCGGAGTATCGTTCTATCCAACTGAAGAATAGCAGCAAGAGAACTACCCACCACCCCGCCTACGGCGGTGTCCCCCTCCCTATTTCAGCAAAGCTGAAATAGGGAGGATAGGCTTCGCGTTCAGGTGGTTTATTGCGTATCGAATTAAGAGGTAAAAGATTTTATTATACGCACCTTACGGTGCTAGAACTCTCCACCAACGCTCCGTTACACTTCGCGTCGGTCCCCCTCTCTTCGTCAGAGAGGTATGGCTTCGCGTTTCAGGGGTCAATCATAGAACCGTACTGATTGGTTCCTCGATTGGACACTTTGATTGGTCAGTTATTTTTATACAATCATTATTAATTGACAATTCAAACTCAAATCCCATATTGTAAAGAATTGAATGTAATGTTGCAGTATCTACCATTAATTCATCTTCAACAAGATATACAAAAACACGTCCACCATCAACTTGTGTTAACAAGTTTTTGTTTATTTTAAATCTCTTATATAGAGTGAGCTCATCAATATTCAATACGTAGCTTTCTTCATTAACTTTAATAAAGTACTTACCATTGTATTGTTTTATATTTGCACCAAGACCATCCAATACACACAACAAAGGGACATCCGCATAATTATAATATATTTTGGGAGCATATTGTGTTTCAACAATTACACCATTCACATAAAGAGACCCTGCTTTTTGTCCGAATTTTTCAACATAATCATTATGAGAGTATAAATTATAACTGTAATATGGCTCAAATGGGGTTTCGTTAATTGTAATATAATAAACAACTTCATTAACACAAAGCCATAAAGTTAACGGAGTCTTTGGAGCATCGAAAATTGCCATATTTTTTATAACGCCATTTACTCCATTGTCATTTAAATATGCATTAAGTTGTTCAACATCACCAAAGAATTGAATAAGAGAATCATTTATAGGTATACGATAAATATTACTTGTTTCATACCATTCACCATCTGCAGGATAAATATGCTCAGATTCGCAATTCTCTTTTAAAATTGAATGAAATTGGTTATTTAAAAAACAGTCAAAAACATCTCTGGAAATTTTATAAATTTTTAATTCACCATCAAAAACCATTTTATATTCTTCTTTGGAATAAGATATTTCAGTTACCGCATTTTCATCAATAATTTTTGTAGAAACAGAATTCGAACAACTTGACAAAAAACATACCAATACAATAATGCACAATAAAATTCTCGGAAATGTTTTCATCAAAAATCCCTCCTAACCTAAATAAAAGCATTCGTCCAAACGCCATCCACCAGCGGTACCATTAGTAAAAACATCTAAAAACTCTTCATAACTCTGTTCACCAGAACCCGCTTCTACACAATCACAATCAGGGCACACAATCAGGGGACGGTTCTGTGATTGGGTGGTTTCCCGATGAAACCGCCCTTGATTTGTGCCGTATCGGTAGGGATCAGGCTTGCCTGACCCGTTTTTGTTTATCGTTAACTTTGCGGGCTATGCAAGCATAGCCCCTACGGTGATTGGTTGTTTTGAAAAAACAAATCGCGTAGGAAAACCACCTACAGTAAGGTACGCATCTATGCGTACCGCGAGAGATGAAGTACATCTCTTGAGTTAGTTACTCAGGAAATATAATCTCCTTACTTGCGGGAGTGTATCGTACAATCAGGGGACGGTTTGCGGTGATTTACTGATGAAACCGTCCCTGATTAATCTACCATCCAAGTGGTGATTAACCGCAAGAGAACTACCCACCACCCCGCCTACGGCGGTGTCCCCCTCCCTTTTTTGCCAATGGCAAAAATGGGATGATAGGATTCGCGTTTCAGGGGTCAATCATAGTTCTTCGTCAGTTCCATTTTATACTTTGTTGATAAATTTTTCAACTGTCTAAATTATATTTAGTTGTACATCGCCACCAACCCCTTTTAAATTTTGGTTTCATATATATATGACATTTTTTTTGCAAATTACTTCACAATTATTTTGAGAAATCCTCATTTTTGTAGCAACGCACAAAATAAAACGGGTTGTTTTGTTATATTTGACGGTGAATTCAGGCAAATACGAGTTACCGTAATTTGGCAACTCTTCAAAAGTTTTGGTGCCACTACAAACATATTAAACTCGGAACGATGTGCCATAAGTACAAATAGATTATTCCGGGTGTATGTATTATTTTAAATACACAGCAAAATTAATACCATTGACAAAAAACCGCTCCTATGATAGAATATCTCAGTTATTTATATAGATTTTATCCGGAGGAGAATTCAGATGTCAGGACATTCCAAATGGAGTACAATCAAAAGAAAAAAAGAAAAAACCGACGGTGCAAGAGCTAAGGTTTTCACAAAAATCGGCAGAGAAATTATGATTGCCGTTCGTGACGGCGGTCCCGACCCCGCAGGTAACTCAAAGCTTAAAGAGCTTATACAGAAAGCAAAAGCAAACAACGTTCCCAACGATAATATTGAGCGTGTTATAAAGAAAGCTGCCGGTGGCAACGACGGCGCAAATTACGAAGAAATCATCTACGAAGGATACGGCCCCGCAGGTATCGCAGTTGTTGTTAAAGCCCTTACTGATAACCGTAACCGTACCGCAGGTGATGTTCGCCACTATTTCGATAAATACGGCGGAAACATGGGTACTTCCGGTTGCGTTATGTTTATGTTCGACTACTACGGCGTTATCATCATCGAAAGAGAAGGCGTAGATGAAGAAAAATTAATGGAAGATGCTATCGAATGCGGTGCAATCGACTTCATTACAGACGATGAGGAAATCTTTGAAATCCGCACCGACGCTAACGATTTAGGTGCAGTTTTAGGCGACCTTGAGACTAAAGGCTACACATTCGTAAGCAGCGAAGCAGCATATATCCCCCAGACATATACTCGTCTCGAAGACGAAGACAATATGAAAAACATGAGCAAAATGCTTGAGATGTTCGAGGACAACGACGACATTCAGGGCGTTTGGCACAACTGGGAAAATGAAGACGAATACGAAGGCTGATTTTTAAGTCTTTTCTATTGATTTTTATTTATTAATAATATATAATATATCTACTATTTACTTACGCTCAATTCGGTCATGCAACGAGTGGGTCCTGTGCGACGGGGCACCGTGAACCATGTCAGGCGGGGAACCGAGCAGCATTAAGCGGACCGTTCTGTGCGCCACAGTCCGCCTGCTCGTTGTGTGACCGAGTGGAGCGTAAGTTTTTTGTTTGCAAAGCAAACAAAAAAGTGAGGAATTAGGAATGAGGAGTGAGGAATGTCGGGGAAGCGTTGCTTCCAAACATTTTAAAACTTTGCAATCCTACTACCACAATAATATTGAATTTATGCGATAGCATTATACTATTCGGAAACGCAGTTCCCCCTATAATTACGCATTAAGCATTACGAATTCCGAATTATAATGCCAACGCAGTTCCGAAATTTTGCATTTTGCATTCTGCACTTTGCATTTCTTTAAGGGGTGAGGGTTTTGTACAGAGCCTTATACAGAAAATGGCGACCTCAGGTATTTTCAGATGTTTCGGGTCAGGGTCATATCACCGAGACTCTTATGAACGAAATTTCAACAGGGCGTCTTTCCCATGCATATCTTTTTACCGGTTCCAGAGGAACGGGCAAAACCACTTGCGCCAAAATTCTTGCCAAGGCGGTTAACTGTATTAATCCCGTAAACGGCAACCCTTGTAATGAGTGCGAAATTTGTCGCGGTATTGACGACGGTTCAATTCTCGACGTTACGGAAATTGACGCCGCAAGTAACAATAGTGTTGATAATATCCGTGATTTGCGTGACGAGGTAAATTTCACACCTGCCGCCGCAAAATACAGAGTTTATATTATTGACGAGGTTCATATGCTTTCAGGCGGTGCTTTTAACGCATTGCTCAAAACTCTCGAGGAACCTCCGGCACATGTTCTTTTTATACTCGCAACAACCGAGGTTCAGAAATTGCCCGCAACCATTCTTTCAAGATGTCAGCGGTTTGATTTCAGGCGTATCCCACCCGAGGATATCGCCGCAAGACTTATGACCGTTGCGAAAAATGAAAACCTTCAACTGGATGAAGAAGCAGCTTTACTCATAGCCCGTGTTTCCGACGGCGCTCTGCGTGATGCCCTTTCAATCCTTGACCAGTGTGCAGGCTACAACGAGCCCATCACAATAAAAACCGTCGGAAATGCCGCAGGTCTTTTAGGTAAAGAATATTTATTTGAAATTTCCGATGCACTTCTTAAAGAGGACAGTTCAAAAATCCTCGATATAATCGACAGATTACACTCCTCCTCATGCGATATGGAAAGGCTTATGAGTGAACTGGTGAATCACTTCAGAAATATTATGATTGCCAAAACCACCAAAAAGCCCGAAAAATTCATTGTGTGTACACCCGACGAAATAAACAGATATAAAGAAATTGCCCAAGGTATAACTTACGGCACCGTTCTCTATATAATGGAAACTCTTTGCAAAGAGGCATCCCAATTAAAATACAGTGCTCACCAGAGAGCCCAAACAGAAACTGCGCTTATCCGACTTTGCTCTCCTGCATTGTCAACGGACAATGCGGCTATTATCCGCCGCATTGACGAGCTTGAGGCACAATTAATGCTTCTTAAAGCTCAGGGAATTACGGTTACACAGGCAACTCCCGAAAAAGCTGTTACGCCTGCGCTTGAGCCTAAAAAGGTTGCGGAAGAAACCATTCCCGTAAAAGCACCCGAGGAACCGTCAATTGATAATTTCGATGATGCCCCTCTCCCCGAGGAACCGATCCACCAAAATACGGTACCCGTAGAAGAAGCGGTTGAGCCCGTTGCAAAACCCGAAAAGAAGATTATTTCTCACGAAAGCACAGCAACTGTGGATACGGGGATAGTCTCTGAAAGTGATAACGCAGTGCCTTTTGCCGCTTGGGAAAATACTCTTAATCAATTATCTAAAATCAACAGACCCCTGTATCCGATGCTTATAGGGTCAACCGCATACAGAGCAGGAAATACTGTTTTCATAAAAGCGAAAAACACCGCTTTCCCGCAGATGTTCAAGCAGAAAACCCACGCCGATTCTTTGACGGAGGCTCTTATGAGAGCAACGGGAGAAAAGTTGAAGCCCATGATTTATAACGATGGTTCATCACCTCGGGCGGATGAAAATATAGACCCTGTTGATACATTTATTAATAAGCTCAATAAACACAAAATTGATTTCTTTATTGAAGAATAATTTTTGAAAAAGGACGGTAAAATAAAATGAAAGCAAGAATTCCTAACCAAGGTGGCAACTCACAGGCCGCTATGATGAAAAGATTGCAGGATATGCAGGCTGAAATGAACCGCACTCAACAGGAAGTTGAAGAAGCTGAATACACCGCAAGTGCAGGTGGCGGAGCTGTTGAAGTTAAAGTAAACGGCAAGCACGAAATTCTTGAAGTTAAAATTCAACCCGAGGTTGTTGACCCCGACGATGTTGAGATTCTTTCTGATATGATTATCGCGGCTACTAATGAAGCAATCCGCAAAGCTATTGATACTATGGAGCAGAGAATGGGTAGCGTAACAAGCGGTCTCAATCTTCCTGCAGGTTTCGGTTTCTGATATGGCATACGATGTAGCGGCACTGGAAAAACTTATAGAGCAGTTTCAGAAAATCCCATCAATAGGCAGAAAAACTGCTCAGAGAATGGCTTTTCACGTGCTTGATTTAACAGATGAGCAGGCAAAAGAATTTGCAGATGCAATTATTGATGCCCATACCAAAATACATCACTGTGCCTTGTGCCACAATTTAACCGAAAATGAATTATGCCCAATTTGCGAAAGTGCAAGCCGAGACCACACAACAGTATGCGTAGTTGAGGAACCGCGTGATGTACTTGCAATGGAGCGCATGAGAGAATTCGGCGGTGTATATCATGTTTTACACGGCGTTATTTCGCCCATGAACGGCATAGGTCCCGAGCAGCTGACAATTAAAAGTTTAGTTGAAAGAGTTGCTGAAGGAAAAATCACAGAGGTTATTATGGCAACCAACCCCACTATTGAGGGTGACACAACCGCCATGTATATCAGTAAGCTGATTAAGCCCTTCGGAGTCAAGGTCACAAGACTCGCTTACGGTATTCCCGTTGGTGCGGATATCGAATACGCCGACGATGTTACGCTTATGAGAGCATTATCGGGCAGAAGCGAATTATAAAAAGGAGGAGTAGTTATGGCAAAACAAGATAAGAAAACCGTTGCACAGAACAAAAAGGCATACCATGACTACTTCGTTCTTGAAACATACGAGGCAGGCATTGAGCTTTTCGGAACTGAAATAAAATCCGTGCGCGCGGGCAAGCTCAACTTAAAGGATGCCTGGTGCAATGTTGTAAACGGCGAAATGCTTGCAAACGGTGTTCACATTTCACCTTATGAAATGGGTAACCGTTTCAACAAAGACCCTATGCGTCCCAAAAGACTTCTGATGCATAAAAAAGAAATAATGAAGCTTATGGGTGAAGTAAAACAGCAGGGTTGCGCTCTTATTCCGCTTTCGGTTTATTTTAACGAAAGAGGAAAAGCAAAAATGCTCGTAGGTCTCTGCAAGGGCAAAAAGAACTACGACAAGCGCGAAACCGAAGCTAAACGAGATGCTCAACGCAATATCGAGCGCAGTTTAGCCGAGAGAAACAAATATTGAAATTGGACGCGTGGCGTCCCCTTATCTCTTCACTATTCATTATTCACTCTTCACTTGATCGAAGCGAAAATATGGGGATGAAAGGATTTCGACGGGGATTTTGAACCGTTATAAGCGAGCAGAGGTGCGGTACCGCTTTAAAAACCGCAATTTTAAAAATAACTGACAATAATAAAACAGTTTTAGCAGCTGCTTAAGTCAGCTGCCGTTCTTACCGGGAGTACCACGGCCCGGATAAGAGCGTCATTCAGTGGTGCACGTGAACAGATGAGAGTCCTGTAATCTGTCACGGTTCAAAGGACTACTAAGGAATCAAGCCTGTTTGTCGGCGTTTTTCCGAGGGAAGCTTAAAAGATAAACTACGCTCGTAGAAAGTTTCGGGAATAGATTTTCGGACATGGGTTCGACTCCCATCATCTCCACCAGAAGGTAAAAATCCGAAATTTGTCATCATTGGTGACACTTTCGGGTTTTTGCTTTATTATAGACTTTAACAATATTATAAACGCACAGCCATATATATTGGCTGTGCGTTTTAATTCTACTCTACCCAAAATCGATTAATGGGATACGTATCAAAAAGTTCTCGTTCTTTTTCTTCCATACTATCGTAATGTTTTTTTGCCGATGAACAATCTCCCAACAAGAGATAGGTTGCCACATAAACATCTTTCCTTGTAGGGTTACTCTCTATAATAGAATGTAATTTTTGTATCTCATCAGCTTCAAGTGGTCTGTTTCTTGCAATTGATTGATACCAATTAAGAACGAGTAAATCATTTGGCGTAATATTATCGGTGCTATTTAACCAATATGCAAACTCTGTAGCAGCCTCAAGGATATCCGTTCTTTTATCTTCACTTTCATCATATGCACTAAGCATCTCAAGTAACAACCATATTAAAGCACCTGAATTATCTTCCGAAACAGGAAATCTTTTCAAGTTATCAACAACATCTTTGTAGTCAATATTGCAACACTTTAACATTGAACTCTTTTTTAATAATGTATGGTAACTTTCTTCAGACACCAAACCTGAAGTGTATTTCAATCGATAACCAACAGGAGCATTAGAATACGGAAATATTCTACAATAACCTTCTTTTTCTTCGTGCTTAATAACAGTAAGTTTTATAACAACATTTCCTATTACAATTTCCGGGAAATAGTCATTATCAGAATCCCACTCAACAAACTCGCCTTTTAATACAGATCTTGCAAGTTTAAATAGTAATTTATCATCTTTTTGAGTTACTTTTTCACAATCAAGTTCTGTCTGTACGCCTAATTTATCAAACAATGCTTTTATGGTTTTTAACCAATTTAAATGTGCTTTTCGTTCACTTATCGCAAAACTTTCAATCTCTTCAGGATTTGTTGCAACAATCGGATAAACGATGTCTCCCATTTCGAATTGTTTTGCTTCAATTGCTTGAATTATAAAATCCTCGTCCTTTATACGTTCAGATAGTGTTCCTGACAATGAAAAAGTGAAATTTTCTCTATCCATATTTTTCGGTATAAAGATTTCAGTGCTTTTTCCTAGTCGCAATGTAAACGAGTCTTTTTTCTGAGCAATTTCACATTCTGTATAAAACTCTACTCCGTTTACCGTAACTGGTGAATCAAAGCGTGTTTCAGTTGATTCGATTTGTTTTATATGCTTAACCGGTATTTCTATTCCAAAAGGTAATTTAGCATATATATAGGTTTCGTGATCAAACAGATATTCTATAGGGTTATCATTATCAACAAAGGAACGAGTATACCCAAAAGAAAAACTAGTAACTTGACCTGACCTTATTAGCTCTTCCATAGAAACTGGATCACACATAATCACAGATTTTTGTTTTTGCATATGCATTGCAGCAAACAAAAAAACATCAGCAATTTCACCTTTATCTTTAGGCAAAGGTTTCAGTTCAATTCTTTTTGACTTTTTATCACCATACTTGCTAATAAGTTTTTTCAACTCATATGGCAGTAATGTATTATAATATATTTGATGTTTTTCGCCATCCTCGTTTATATACACAACCAAGAAAGTGGTTCCGCCCATATTAAGGTAATTTTTCAAATCAGCCATTTCAACCGAAAATTTAACTGTCTTCTTTTTCAAATTGTTTTCCTTATGGCCTTTAACTTGTACAGGAACTTTCAAAAACAAGTCTTCTTTTTTGTGTTTATCGCCTGACTTCCGATATACTTCTACATCGCCATCCCAAGAAGGTTCTTTGTCATTATCATTAATATGAGGCACTAAATAATCTGTCTTTGCTATAGCCAATTCAACAAATTTCACACCAAGCATCTCTACATTCATCAACATACCTCTTTTCTTTTAACCCCTAAAATCATCATAATTTATACAAATATCAACTACAATTATATCACTTTATAAACATAAAGCAACCTATATCGGAAACAAAAACAAGACAGGGAGTTTGTGTTCTTTGCCTGTTGCATTATCATTATTGGTTTAGTTTTTTCATACTTCTTTCATCTTCATCTCACTGTTTTAGCCCTTTCACTAAAGTTATGGATTTTTGTACTGCAACAAGAACAGAGATTGATATTGATTTATATGTTTTAGACCGAAATAACAACAGCGAAGTGTTTTTCACTACGCTGTTGTTATTGTAAAATACTATTTTATTTAGATTGCAATGATTGTTTATTCTTATTTAGAAAGTAAAAATCATATTTTATGTAATCATTTAATTTTTCGGATGAAAACCATTCTCTAACCAAAGTGTTTAACAATCGAATACAAATCTTATTGTCGATAGTCGGGTATACTGCATATATTTTCCTATTCTTAACAATATCATTTTCTTTTAAATCATTAAAAATACTTGATAAAATATCTAAAGCAAATTGTCCGTAAATACCTTCCGATGATTCAATAACAATTGGATAAGGGAAAAAGAATATAATATTTTCATCTTCTTTATCTTGCTCTATCTTTTCTTTTATAATTTTATATAATTCCAAATCTTCGGTATTATTTTGCAACTCTCTCTGTTTGATTCTTTTTTCCGAATATTCAGAACACTCGTTTATCATAGATTCAAGCCATTTTTCAAAACAGGCGTTGTTACTGCCAATCCATTTTCCTTGTTTTGTTGTAATGGGAAGTTTAGCATCATATTTTTCTTTAGTTTTTAAATCAAGAAAATCACATTCTCCATGTGATTGTGTTGCAATGTGCTCATATTGATTTGGAAAAAGTTTGGTTGAGTTTTTTAACAATTCAAAAATCAACTTCTCATAATTATCTTTTTTTATTAATGTTTTAAAACTATCGCTGATTGTAGCATATATTTGTATTTTCATAAATAACCTTTAATTGAATCGTATTTTCTCATCTTTTTTCAAGTTCCGCTGTTTTTGCTTCCAACTTCCTAATCTCTTGACTTAACAGTTCACTATAATTCGAAGAATAAAAATAAAGTTTTGAATTTAAATATGTATTGTGCCAAAGAATCTTTTGTTTTGACTTAACATCCGTTGTTTCTATAAGCAATGATTCACATTGTTGAATTCTGTATGAAAGTAAATCAAGGTAATCATTTTTAACAATTCGCTCTTGCATATAATCTATGAAAAAAAGACCATCACTATCTTGTTTTATCCAATTTTGTCTACTTTCATCCAAAGCCAAGTCCAATTTACTAACAGTTTCTGGATGTACTACTATTCTTGGATAAATAGAGATCTGACTTTCTACATAATAAGCATCTAAAAGTGCATTCCCCCACAGCATAATCTCATCCGCAAAAAAATCACCCATGGAAATTCCACCTCGAATAAGATAGTTGTATTGAAGAAACTCGTGTTGAATTACAGCACTTAAGATTGCAACGGAAACAAAAGCTGGATTTTGTCCATACGGTTTTGTAGAAACCGCAACAACAATATTATCCGAGTAAATCTTTACTATTGGTTTTAACTTTATTGCAATTTCATTGTCGTATATTTTTTCACAATGTGATAATGCATTTTGATATACTTTGTGCATGATATTTAGAGAATTTTCACTATCTTCCTTTATTTTTTTAGAAGCACCTAAAATATCAATAAAGGCTACAACATATTCTTCTAATTTATATTCCATATATTTTCACACTCCCTAGTACAACCAAAGTAATTCTATCACATTTGAAACAACAAAACAAGAAAAGTTATTTACCTTACTTAAGAAACAAGGCAGAGAGGTCTCGCTCTCTGCCTGTTCTTTATGCTTCGTTAATGGCTTTCTGTGCTTTTAACAAGGCTTGTTCTTGTTGCCATGCTTCATATTCCTTTTGACCTTCTTCACTTTCAAAGAAGGCTTTAATCTGTGGCAAGAAGTGGCGAACAAGAGCATCAATTTCATGTTGTGGTAACTCACATCTGTTTGCCATAAGGCAACACAGCAGTTACTGTTTTATATCAACTCCTTTTTAATCAATTTTATTTTTAGCACCTGGAATTACTAAAGGTTTTGTTTTAGGCTTAACGCCTACATGGTCATGCACAACCGACTGAACAAGCTCAGTAAGCTTCTCATCTTCACAGTTGCACTTGATTTCAATAATTTTAATTTCGCAATTATTTTCCATTTTTTCACCACCTTTCTCGGACAGTTATCCGTTGAACTTATAAATAATCAACTGCGATTTTATTGATAAATCATATTTATCACCATCACCTTTCTGTAATTAATTTCACAGGGTTTCCATAGTCAGACCATCATCGTCATCGG
>JAZQLZ010000007.1:0-10536 GCA_045543075.1 Acutalibacteraceae bacterium | reverse complement strand
ACCGCAAAGATATTTTGTGAAAACATCCTGTAAAACATCTTCAGTATCACTTGCATTACCTAAATATAAAAATGCAATTTTATAAAGCATATTGCCATATTCGTTATATTTAGCTTCAAATTCATTTTCGAGATCTCGTTTACTCATAACGTCCTCCTTTCACTAATAAAACGATTGACAATTGCTTTTGGTGACAAAATTATTATAGCATATAAGCTGTAAAAGCAAAAATTAAAGGCAAGGATAACTTTCCTGCCTTTACTGTATTTATTCAGTTGTCGCAGACAATGATGCACGGGAGTCCTCGCTCTTTAGCTATATTTACGGTAATATCTGCAACAGGACACGCATCAGCATCAATTATTATTTTCATAGCATACCTCAAATCAGGACTCCATCGCAGTGGTCAATTTCGTGTTGGATTATTTGTGCGGTCCAACCGTTAAAGGTTTTAATACAGGTTTGTAAACCTCAATTAACTTCTTCAATATATCCTTATCCGCCGGGCAGAAATTATAGTTTGGAATTTCAAATGGGGTTATCCATTTCAAATCATTATGTTCTAAAAGTTCAGGAACGCCTTCGGATATTTCTGCATTAAATAATGTCAAATGCACGGTGATATCGGGATACTCGTGAACAACCTCGGTGAAAACATCACCAACAGAAACAGTTATATTTAACTCTTCCCGGCACTCGCGTATGAGTGCTTGTTCTTTTGTCTCGCCCGGTTCGACTTTACCGCCAACAAACTCCCACAGCAAAGCACACGACTTTGTCGCAGGTCGCCGGCATATCATAAATTTATCCTTATCCCATATTAAAGCTGCAACAACTTCTGTCATAATCACACACTTTTCTTTTATGAATTCTCTTTATAAATGCATTGTATCATTGAAAATAAACTTTCTCAACCGAATCCGAATATTTTCAAAAAAATTTGTGAATTTACAGTGTTGTTTTTCAGAAATCGTCATTATCCGAATCGTCCGATTCTTCTTTTGTTAATTCGTTGAGGAACATAAATTCCGGACCTTGTTCAAAGGCGTCGAGGTTGCCGTCATTGTTGAGGTCGAACATATCGCCGAAAATACCGTTTGTCATAATATTATCTCCTTTTGTTATACTTGTTGATTATATTATAACTCCTGAATTGTCTCATGTTTGGACTTTAAAAGGGTGCTTGAGTAGAAACTTATGACTTTTTACCTCTTTTTTCATAGTCTTTGTTGATTTCTTCGCTCCAGTCGGCTTGGAGTGGGGCGTTTGCTCTCATTTGACAGATGCTTTCGGAGACTGTTGCATAGAGGATTTTTGTACCCTTTTCGTCCGCGTGGTAATTGACCGCTCTGTCGCTACCGATTCCGTACCGTGCGGCAGTTTCCACTGCATCTATGTTTGCGCCTATGAAGAGGAATTCCCAGCCATATTTTTCTTTCTGACGCTCAATCATATGCTTCACCCTATCGGATGTGTAACGATGGCTGGCATTTTCCATTCCGTCGGTTGTTATTATAAACATTGTATGCTCGGGCACATCCTCGGGACGGGCATATTTGTGAATATTTCCGATATGGTGAATTGCTCCGCCGATGGCATCAATAAGTGCTGTGCAGCCTCTTACATAGTAATCTTCCTCGGTCATAGGCTTGATTTCAGAGAGCTTCACTCTGTCGTGAATAACTTCGCTGGCATTGTCAAAAAGTACAGTTGAAACATAGCACTCACCGTCCTGTTTTTTCTGCTTTTCAATCATAGAGTTAAAGCCACCGATTGTGTCTTTTTCAAGACCACTCATTGAACCGCTTCTGTCAAGGATAAAAACGAGCTCTGTGATACCGTTTTTGTTTGTGTTTTTCATAAATAAAAACCTCTCTTTCATTTGGTGGTTTAATCTTACACCAAAGGCAGAGAGGTAAGGTCGCATACCAAGCGACAAATTATTTAATTATCTCTTTCCACTCATTCTCTTTAAACCCAACAAGCACAAAATCGTCACCTGCTAAAATCGGGCGTTTGACGAGCATACCGTCTGTGGCAAGAAGCTTCAGCATTTCGTCCTCGGTCATGGTTGGTAATTTTGTTTTAAGTTCTAATGACTTATAAAGCAAACCGCTTGTATTAAAGAATTTCTTTAAGGGTAATCCGCTTTTCTCATACCATTCTGCGAGTTCCTCAAAGGTTGGGTTATTGAGTTTAATATCCCGTAATTCGTACTCAATATTATTTTCATCAAGCCACTTTTTTGCCTTTTGGCAAGTGGTGCATTTAGGGTAGCAAATGAATTTTAACATAATTGTTCTCCGTTCTATTAATGTTCACAAATATAAAATTGAGTTTCATAGTTACTGTTTTTTATGTACGATGCACTTAATTCTGTAACTTTGCCTTTTGCCCAGGCTGCGTTTTTTCTTATCCAAGTTGTAGGATTGTCAAACTCTTCCCAAATGGTAGCCATATACAAATGTGCATTTACATTTAACTTTGAAATATATTTCTCCAATTTATCATAATCGGCACTAATAGTATCTGCCCCGTTTTTAGTTTTGAATTTTATTTCAATAACAACCAGGCACTCCTTAACATCGTCACCATAATATGTACCATCTTCTTTATCAAAATCAATTTCGGCTATTACCATATCAGGACGATATCCTGTCTTTTTAAACTCAGCATCTGTAAACTCTGTGAAAATACGGATATTATTTTCAGCAAACAAAACAGATAATTCGTTCCGCAAATGAAAATACAATGCATTCTTCAAAGTATCTTCTTTTAAAAGCCAACCATCATCGTAATCTTCTTTTATTTTTTCTTCCCAGATATATTTAATTCTTCTATGAATGGTGTCTAAGATTTCTTTATTCACAACTTACCCTCCTAACAAGCTCTGGTCGAAGGCGAACAGGGCTTCGTTGATTTCAAAGATATTGTAATTGCCTTTACTTATGAAATATTCGATTATGATATCGAATTTGTTGCTGTGCGAAAGGGCAAAGCCCGCCTTTTTGAGCATATCCTCCGTTTCATCAAGGGAAAGCTCAAGGGCAATTGCAAAGGCTATTGCTGTGGGTTTAGACGGCTTATAATTCACATCGCCGCGAATTTTAGAAAACAGCTTGCGGTCGATGTTCGCCTTTTTATAGCACTGAGCATCGGTCATACGCTTTTCGTCGATTTTTCTGAGAAGCATTTGTGAAAAGCTTTCGTCAATATGAGCGACCATATCCTCAAGTGAAGCCGCTTTCGGCATGGCAACAGATGCATATACAAGTGCCTGACATTCACAAAAATCTGCTTGCGCAACCGACTGAACAGGCGTATTCATACGCATACTTTCGCGACGAAGGTCGGTGTGCGCGTCAACGTAATTATCGTCAATGTATTCGGCAATATCAGAGAACAGCTTTTCGCTTATTTTGTATGCCTTCTCATCGAAAATGACAATATATACCGTCATTTCATTTTCCAACAGAAAGTCGCTTATAACATCAATGGCAACCTTGAGAGCCTTGTCCTTGGGGTAGCCGTATATACCCGAAGAAATGAGAGGAAAAGCCACGCTTTCGCAGTTATGCTCTTTGGCAATTTCTAACGATTTTTTGTAACAGGATTCAAGGAGCGCCTTTTCCCCGTGATTGCCGTCCTCATAGATAGGTCCAACAGTATGTATTACGAACTTGCAGGGCAAATTATACGCGCCCGTAATCTTAGCATCACCCGTTTCGCAACCGCCGAGAGTTCTGCATTCCTCCAGCAACCCCTCACCTGCTGCACGGTGAATACAGCCATCAACACCGCCACCACCTAAAAGAGTGGAATTGGCAGCATTAACAATGGCATCAACCGTCATTTTTGTTATATCATTTCGTACTATTTGTAGTGGCATAGAATCACCTAATCTCCAATATTTCTAATAACCATTAATCACAAATCCATTCGCCTGTATATAAATTCAAAAACTCAGAAAGTTTAATAGTTGCATTAAATCCTGAACCATATTCACCGGCTCGTGTTTGATTATCAAACTTAAAACTTTCATCATATAATCGCCCAGATTTTGTTTTTCGTATAAGATTATTATCAAGCATAAATTTAATAACCTTTTTATGAGCCTTTATATCATCACCATTTATGTAAAAACAGATGGGTCCTGAGTGTTCATTACGAACAATTAAATCAGCACATTTACACTCATAACAAATACCTTCACAAATTGCTTTTTCACAAATAGATTTTGCAAACTCCTGGTCTGAAAAGAATTGCATCCACTTACCACACTTTTCATCATCAAGTAACTCTTCCTTGCCAGAAAAGTAATAATACCAACCACCAACATGTGTAATCTCGATTACATTTCCCATAACAATTCTCCTATAAATTATATATTTATCTTTAATTGCACAACCAATACTTTAACAGTACTTAACATGTTAATTATATACTATTTTTCCATTTATATCAATTATTCCGATTTTTATTGTATTGTTCCTATTTTTGCTATTTTCACGGTGTATTATTCCTATTTTCAAGCTTTTTTTGCAGTTTTGGACTTATTTTAGGAACAATAGCAAGATTTTTCTTGTTATTCCCAGAGGTATATTATTCCTATTTTTACTCAAAACTCATTTTCGTGTTCTTTGAAAAAGTCATAGTATGCCCGGACATTTTCCAGCTCTGTCCAGTTACATTCCCTTGCAGGGTACAAGTCAAGGTTATAGACCCTTGCACCGGGCATTGCCAGGAAGAATGGCGAATGGGTTGATATAACAAACTGACAGCCGTAAAATCTTGCGGACTGCTGGATATACTCCGCCAATTCCTTTTGCCTTGTGGCTGAAAGTGAATTTTCAGGCTCATCTATGAGATACAAAGCATCTCTGTCTATTCGTTCCGTATAATACCGCATAGCGGTTTCACCGTTTGACTGCATATCAACATTGCGCATCAGGCGGTTTTTAACGAATTGGGATTGAGTTGATTTTTTTGCATCCATACTCTCTTTCCAGTCATCATAATCAGCCATTGATTTCAGCTGATGGCTGCTGTATTTTCTGTCGAGATATTCATCAAACAGTTCATTTCTGCGCACATCAATACCGTCATTCAGATAGCGTATATTAAGCAGATAATCGGTAACATCATCGCTTGTAAGAATCTGACTGCCGTCGGGTATGGTCTTTGAATCTAACTTACAACGGCGTGTATATTCCTTGAAAAACGCACTCCCGCTGAATGCAGAATGTCGGGTTACACCCGTCAGCTCAGCAAGAATATTCAGTAAGGTTGTTTTACCCGAACCGTTACCACCATAGAAAATAGTTATGGGCGCAAACTCTATTCTATCAAGCCCTTTATCAGGGAAAATTTTGAAAGGATAAACACCGTTATAACAAGTGCGGACTTGGTTTTTTATAAAAATTATTTCGTCAGCTTCAGATGTTAATTTTAATGATTTTATGTACATTTAACTCCCCACCTTGATAAAAAGATTTATAATTCAAGTGTATTATAGCATATCTATTGGGATATTCTTGGGACTTTATAAAACGGGATTGTTTTTTCACAAAATGCAATGTAATTGACAATACAATCTTGTTTTTAATTGTTCGGGATGGTACAATGGCTGTGATGAATTATAATTTATAAAGAGGTAGATTCATATGCATAAAAAATTAGCTCTTACTCCTCCTATGGGTTGGAACAGCTGGGACTGCTACGGTGCGGCTGTAAATGAAGAACAGCTTCTTGCCAATGCGGATTATATGGCAGAGCATCTTAAGGACTACGGTTGGGAATATGTTGTTTGTGACATCCAGTGGTCAGAGCCCACTGCAAACAGTTTCTATTACAACTACTTTGCACCCCTTTGTATGGATGAATATTCACGCCTTATTCCGTCAGTTGAACGCTTCCCCTCTTCCGCAGGCGGTAAAGGCTTCAAGCCCATTGCAGATTACATACATTCACTTGGGCTTAAATTCGGTATTCATATTATGAGAGGTATTCCGAGACAGGCTGCACATCAGAACACTAAAATAAAGTGCGAGGGCGTTACCGCAAGAGATATTGCACATCCCTCCAATATTTGTAAATGGAACCCCGATATGTACGGTCTTCAAACTGATAAAAAAGGTGCACAGGAATATTACGACTCCATATTTGAGCTTTATGCATCATGGGATGTGGATTACATTAAATGCGATGATATCGCCAACACAGAAATGTTCCCCGACAACCCCTACTCAGCAAGAAAAGAAATCGAAATGCTCAGAAAAGCTATCGACAAATGCGGCAGAGATATGGTTCTCAGCCTTTCTCCCGGTCCTGCTCCCGTGTGGGAACATGAGCACCTTGCAGCTCACGCAAATATGTGGCGTATGACGGGGGATTTCTGGGACGAATGGAGCAAGCTCCACGCTATGTTTGAGCGTTGCTACGCCTGGCAGGAATACGTTCAGCCCGGCGCATGGCCCGATTGCGATATGCTCCCCCTCGGCAGAATACAAAAAACCGAAAAGCTTCCCCAATACAGAAATCGTTACACACGCTTCACCCACGATGAGCAGATAACAATGATGACCCTATGGGGCATTTTCCGCTCCCCTCTTATGATGGGCGGTGAGATGCGCGAAAACGATGAATTCACCCTTTCACTTCTTCAGAACAGAGAGCTTATTGATATGCTCAAAAATTCCAACGGTGCAAGACAGTTCAAGCGCGAAGAAACCGACGGCAAAGGTGAAATCATATGGACATCCAATGGTGAAAACTGCAAATACGTTGCACTTTTTAACACCGATGACAAAGAACGAGAAATCAGCTTTGATATTACCGACATTTCTATTGGTGGCGTTAAATACAGCGTATGGGATATGTGGAAGCACGAAGAGTACACAGTAACCAACGGCGAATTTTCAGCAAAGGTCAATTCCCACGGAGCCGGACTTTTTAAAATTACAATAAAGCAGAATAATTGAAGGCGGTAAGCTTATGAATTATCTTAAATACGTTAATATCAAGCAGGGCTCCCAATCTCTGCATCGTTTTTCTCAGGGTAACACATTACCTCTCGTTCAAAAACCTTTTGGTTTTGCGGCTTTCAGCTTACAGACCGAAACATCAAGAGGAAGCTGGTACTATCATCCCGGCGATCGCTCAGTTGAGGGCATTCGCCTTACACGTCAGCCCAGCCCCTGGATTAGTGACCACAGTGCATTCACAATGATGCCCCAGATTGAGAAACCCTACGTAGATTTTGAAGATTGCTGGTCGGGCTACGACCCCGAAAAAGCAATTTTACAGCCCCATTACCTTAAATGCTATCTCAAAAGACCTTTCTGTGATTTTGAGCTTACCCCCACGGAGTACGGCGCTTGTGTAAGACTCAGCTTCAAAAAGGATTTTGACCGCTATCTTTCAGTTTTACCTGTTAAGTACAACTGCGAATACGAGTTTGACAAAGAGAACAACCGCCTTTACTGTTGGACGGACTGTAACCGTGGCAAAAAGAGTCATGATAAAGGTACTCTTAAGGGTTATTACGTTTTCCAGTTTGAGGCAGATTCAGTTGATGCAGATAAGATTCTCACAGGCAGTCGTGACACCTGTGATACAGAGCATAGTTTACATATCGAGGGCGAAGGCACCGGTATTCATATCGCCTTAAAGAAAAAGGACGTAACATTCACTGTTGCAACGTCTTTCATAAGCTATGAACAGGCTTTGAGAAACCTTCAGCACGATTCCGTTTACGGTAGTTTCGAAGAGCTCAAAGCGGAGAATGAGCGTATCTGGAACGAGTATCTCAGCAAGATTGAAATTGATGCTGATGAAGACACAATGAAAACATTCTATAGCTGTATGTACCGCACATTCCTTTATCCTCACAAGGCCTACGAGCCCGATGAGAACGGCAACCCCATCCACTATTCACCAAGTGCTGATAAGGTTCTTCCCGGTGTGAGATATACCGACAACGGATTTTGGGACACATACCGCACAAACTATCCCTTCTATGCTATTGTTGCAAAGGATATTCTCCCCGAAATCATTGAAGGTTATATTCAGGACTATAAGGACGGCGGATGGCTCCCTCGATGGACTGCAGGCGATGCACAAAACTGTATGCCCAGTACCGCTATTGATGCTGTTATCGCTGACGTTGCTACAAGAAATCTGATTTCAAAAGATTTACTTCAGACCGCTTTCGAGGGTATGGAGCACCACGCAAACAAATCGACCACTGTGCGTGCTTACGGCAGAGAGGGTTGCGAGGAATATCTTGAGCTGGGTTACGTACCTTACGACAAGTACAGCGAAAGCGTAAACCTTACACTTGATGCAGCATATTTTGATGATTGTATTGCAACTGTTGCAGGCATTCTCGGTTATGAGGACAAGAAAGAAAAATACCTCAAGCGCGCCAAGAATTATGCTAATATTTTTGATAAAGAAACGGGCTTTATGAGACCCCGAGACACTCAAGGTAATTTTGACCCCGACTTTGACCCGGTTTCCTGGGGCAAACATTACACAGAAGCATCTGCCTGGCAGACAACCTTTGCCGTTCAGCACGATATTGAAGGTCTTGCCGAGCTTTATGGTGGCAAGAATGAGCTTATAAAAAAGCTTGATGAATTCTTCGCTACACCTGCGGATTACAGAGTAGGCGGATATAACTACGAGATTCACGAAATGACCGAAATGGCAGCTTGTGATTGGGGTCAGTGTGCAATTTCCAACCAGCCCAGCTTCCACATCCCATTCATTTACACATATCTCGGTGAGCCTGAAAAAACCGAATATTGGCTCAAAAAGATTTGTGCAGAAGGCTTCTCCTGGAAGGATGACGGCTTCCCCGGTGACGAGGATAACGGTTCAACTGCCGCCTGGTATATCTTCAGTTGTCTCGGTATTTACCCCATCACCCCGGGTAAACCCATTTACACAAACAATAAACCAATGGTTGATAACATCCGTATTCTCGGGAAAAAAGTAGATTTCACCAAACACGGCAACATCATTACATACGATGAAATAATGAAACAAATCGAAGAATAATCCAAAGGGGCTGTAAAAAACAGCCTTGAAAAAGTAAAGACTACAAACTTACCGAAAGCGGTAGGCTTGTAGTCTTTTTTTGGTGATATAATTTACTTGCATGGAAAAATATATCAACAAAGGATATGGTGCACCATATCAATAAAAATCACCACTGAAAATTGAAAAAATAACAGAAATTTCCGAGCCGGTATATACATTTAGTGAGGTTTTGAATCAGATTGACCTTCACAAAGCTTTTTTAGCACGCTCATATTTTAATGCCCCCATATTCTGAGCAACAAATGCCGACATAGACTGCATAAAAGCGGATGGAATCAACATAATGAATGCGCATACCTTCTCCGATGAACTTAAGTATTGTAACACACAATGCTCATAAAATCAATTCGTATAAAATCCAACCTTACTAAAAAATAAAGCGGATTTCATAAAGCCCGATAATACGGACAAATATCTTCATAATGTCCGTCCTTAATGCGAAAGCCTTTGGGTATTGTGCCTAATTGTGTAAAGCCGAGGCGTTCATATAAATGGCGGGCATGAATATTTGTGGCTACAACCGCATTAAATTGCAAAACCGAGAAACCGTGTTCGCGTCCTTGCTCAATACAATCCAGCACCAGTTTTTCGCCTATATGTAAGCCTCTGCTGCAAGAACTGACTGCATAGCTTGCATTACATATATGACCGCATCGCCCGATATTATTAGGGTGCAAAATATAAAGTCCGTATATTTTCCCGTTTTCGCTATCTACCGCAACACCCGTATATGTTTGCTCGGAGAAAAAGCTCGCGCCGCTTTCAAAATTCAGGAATTCCTCTTGGGGAAAGGCATTCCCCGCCTCAACAATTTCATTCCAGATTTCTATCATCGCACACAAATCTTTTTCTTCATATTTGCGTATTACTATTTCCACTTCTTTTACCTCGTCAAATTGGAATTTATCGTTATAAATCAATATTGATTTCGTACTTATCTTCAATGAGTATATAGTTCACGTTATGCTTCTGTGCCAGGTCTAACATTTCTGCATTATCTGCCAACACACTCTCCATTGTGCACCATTCATCATCCAAGCGATTTTCAATGACATTTGCATATTTCTTTATGTCAGCAAAGTGATTCCTGATATATTCCTCACTCATTACAAGACAGTAATATTTGATGCTTTCAAGATATTTGGGGTCAATGTCATTCTGCCAATCGAATGGAATATAGCAACCTTCAACAATTAAGTTCTGCTTGTTTTCGATAGCGGTTTTTATCATTTCACGGACGATGGGCCATAAGTATGCTGTTAAGTCTTTATCCTCGCTAATCGGAGTGAATTCAGTATTTCCGCTACGGATTAATCCCATTTTCAAATGGTCAATGGACAGATACGGATATTTAAATTTTTCCAGCAGCTTTTGGGCAAGAGCCGTTTTGCCTGTATGTGATGCTCCGGTAATTAAAATAATCATCTCATT
>JAZQLZ010000006.1:0-302083 GCA_045543075.1 Acutalibacteraceae bacterium | reverse complement strand
ATATCTTGCAACGGTTTGTCTTATGTCATCCACGAAAAGCTCGCAATAAAGAGGACCTGTATAATCGCCGTCATAGTTATCTGCTGTATGGTAAGAGCCGATTGCATAAATCTTACCCCAATCATCGCTTGTGAGCGAATAGGGTGCTTTTGTCAGGTCAATAACCATAACATTTTCCTGAGCATCGGCAGAAAGTCTTTCTGCAATTTCGGGATAACTCTTTACATTTTTAAAATCGGCTGTATTAAGTGTTATACCACCATTGATAATAACCTCACCGTTATAAGAACAGTATGTTACGGGACATTCCTCTGTGCCTGAATCCTCTTTGGTAAGTTCGAGAGAAGACACACGGTATTCACCCGCTTCAATGCAAACCGTAATTCCGTTTTTGCCTGTTTTATCTGTATTTCTTACAGTTTCAACCGCTTTTTCAATTGTCAGAAACGGTGAATCTTTTGTACCGCTGTTGTTGTCATTGCCGGTTGTGCTTACATAAAAATCGCCGATAATCATTTTATCATCGTTCTTTTCTTTTGATACTGTTGATATAACAGGTGTGGGAGCAGTGTAATTTTCGTAAAGTAAAATATAAATATGCGATTTGATATACGAATGACTTCCGAAGAGAAATCCGATAACAATAAGTGCGCAGAGAACCGCTTTTAAAACCTTGTTGTTAAATATTCTGAACACACAAAGCAGAGCCATAACAGATGTTATAATGAATGTGATATACACGGGAATAACCATTGCCGCCAGCTCAAGCTCACCGCCGCCGATTACGGCATTTATCAAAAACATACCACCAACAAGAATTGCAGCAAAAGCCAAAGCCGTTAAAAGTGCATTCAATGCTGTTTTCTTTTTATCTATCTTTTTGCTCAGGGGTATCGAAAGCAACGCTCCGCCAAGGCAAACAACAAAGCCGAGAATAAACTGAAGCGGTGTATATTCAAAACAGAGATATTGCATGTGGTAGTAATACAAACCCACAATTGAAAAAGCTATGCCCAAAACGAGAAAAATTGTTCCGAATATTATTGTTTTCAAGGTTTTTTTCATAAATATAAATCCTCCCGGATGCAGATTCGTTGAAATAATTATAGCACAATGTAACCATTCTTTTCAATCGCAAGTGACAAAATCCCCCTTGCGTTCCTGTGTTAGGGTGAAAGGTATTATCCGAACCGTGTTGGGATAACTCATTTCATCCTATGTTTGTTACCCGATAAATTCTTATTTGTCGAGTTGATTATATCACCAATCAACAGCTAAAGCAATAAAAGAAAAAAGACTGAAAACATCTAACTTTCAGTCTTTTTTGGTCGAGATGACGGGATTTGATGGGCTCTGCCCATCATTCGCTACGCGAACACCCGATTATGTTCGCCTTCGGCGAGGGGGTTCAAATCCCTGTTATTCCGCAAATCAAAAAAATAAAGATGTGTACACTTCGTACACACCTTCATTTATGGTCGAGATGACGGGATTTGAACCCACAGATGCCCTCTTGCGGCGCCCAAAATCGTTGGTCGCTCCTACTCGTCGCTAACGATTTTGACCGCTGCGCCGACAAACGCTCCCTGCATCGTCCACAGGACGCGGTCGCGTGTGTCGCCCTACGTCCCGAATACGTTCGGGAATAGTAAAAGCAGTAGTTTCATTTCTTCATTAAGGTAAAAACAAAGCGGATAGCGTATGCTATCCGTTTTGTTTTGGTCGAGATGACGGGATTTGATGGGCTCTGCCCATCATTCGCTACGCGAACACCCGATTATGTTCGCCTTCGGCGAGGGGGTTCAAATCCCTGTTAACTCTTTATTTAAATTATAAAAAACAAGGTGGCTTTTGCCACCCTGTTTCTTATGGTCGAGATGACGGGATTTGAACCCACAGCCTCTACGTCCCGAACGTAGCGCTCTACCAAATTGAGCCACATCTCGATATTATTAAATTTTTTGTTTTTAAAGTAGTTTATTTGTTTTACGTTCGAAACGAACGTAGCGCTCTTCCTGTTGCAACATAGTCGTCTTGCTCGTTGTTCACTTCACAATACTCCTTGTTGCGCCACTCCTTTTTCCTCGCTGCATCCGCCACCGGCGGCGCTCGGAAACGTCCCCAAATTGAGCCACATCTCGATATTATCGGTTGTTTCACCTTAACGCACAAAGAATTATACTCTATAACCAAAATAAAATCAAGTCTTTTTTGTTATTATATACTCCTGATTTTATAGGTCGTAGCTTATATCCAACCGAATTGCGAAGCTTACCTTCCTGCGTAAGGATGATAGGACCTCCCACCACCTGACGGTGGTCCCCCCTCCTCCTTACGCAGGAGGGCGAGGCTTCGCATTTCAACAACTTTATCTATAATCGGCGTAGCCTTCACATTTTGCGTTAGCAAAATATATCGCATAATTCGTATATATCGCGTGTCAACATATCGCACCGAAGGTATATCGCTTCACGAAGTGAACTTTATAATCGGCGTTAGCCCATCAATTCCTAACTCCTCACTCCTAATTTAAAAAGAGTCGGCATTTCGTACCGACTCTTTTGCTATTATCTTAAACCGCTATATACAATTTTTCTTAAACGCTCGTTTTCTTCCGCAAGGTTTTCTTTATCAATATATGTGGGTTCGTGGAATGTAATATCAACGGACCTTCTGAAAGGCTTATAACGACCGTTGATACTGAACGGTACCACAATGGCGTTTGTTTCACTTGCCATTTTTACAGCACCGAATTTAAAGGGCAGAAGCCGTTCTTCAGTCTTATTAACCTTACCCTCTGGGAAAATTCCCACGGCACAACCGTGTTTAAGATACTTAACCGCATCCTCAAGTGCCGCTTTATCCTTTCTCTCTCTATGTACGGGTATGATACCGGCACAGTTAAAAAACCAATTGGTAATTGCATACTTAAAAAGCTCCGCTTTCGCAAGAAAGTGAACGCAGCGCTTGGTTGAAGCGATAACCATAAAACAATCCAGAAACTTTGTATGGTTACCCGCCAGAACAAAAGCTCCGTCCTTAGGAATATTCTCTTTACCGTAAAATTTAGGTCTGAATATCAGGCGGAACAACCCGATTACCAAGGGATAAAGAAAGCGATATATCAAAGGCTCCTTGTTAACTTTTTCTTTTTTCATAAAACAACCCACCAATGTTAAAACACTCCGCTATAAAGTGGAGTGTTTTATTGAAATATTTCAGCAAAACTTAGCTTTTGCTTCGGTTATCATTTGGTTAACCTGTGCAACAAGGGGCTTACTTTCCTCTTTAAGCTGTGCAAGGGGCTTTCTTGCGTCACCGATGTCAATACCCTGAAGTCTGAGCACCTCTTTAGCGGCGGCGTACATATTACATTTACAAGCGCACATTGCGTAAATAATCTCGTTTATTGCGTACTGAATTTCTCTTGCATCATCCAATTCACCGGCTTTAATAAGCTCGTCCATTTTAAGGAAAAGCTCGGGCATAACGCCGTATGTACCGCCGATACCGCCTTCGGCACCGATTGCGCGACCTGCAACAAACTGTTCATCGGGACCGTTGAAAACAACAATATCCTTGCCACCCTCGGCTTTGAACATCTGAATATCCTGAGTGGGCATTGATGAGTTTTTAACGCCGATAACATTGGGGTTTTTAAGCATTTCTTTCAAAAGGCTCATTGTGAGCGAAACCCCTGCAAGCTGGGGAATGTTGTAAATAACAAAATCCGTGTTGGGTGCGGCGGATGAAATATCGTTCCAATACTGTGCTATTGATTCCTCGGGAAGCTTAAAGTAAATAGGCGGAATTGAAGCGATAGCATCAACACCGAGGCTCTCTGCGTGAGCGGCAAGCTCCATTGAATCAGCAGTATTGTTGCAAGCAACGTGAGCGATAATTGTCATTTTGCCCTTTGCGATTTCCATAACTGATTCAAGAATCAGCTTTCTCTCCTCTTTGCTCTGGTAAATACATTCGCCCGATGAGCCGCAGACATAAAGTCCCTTTACGCCTTTATCCATAAGAAATTTTGTAAAGGCTTTTGTTCTTTCGGGGGAAACATTACCCTCGTCGTCGTAACAAGCATAAAATGCGGGAATTATACCATGATATTTTGTAAGGTCTTTCATGTTCGAAGTTCCTTTCTTCATTTAAAATTCAAATAGATATTAACACAATTTCGGGTATATGTCCATTATGATTTTTTAAAATTTTTGGGGCTGTCGCTTTCCTGCAAAAGCTTCTTTGCCTCTTCACGGGCACTTGTTTTACCGTGGGGCTTGATATCCCCTGCTTTAGTAAGGGCAACCTTTGTAAAGTACGGACCTGCAAGCTCGTATATAAGCACTGAGAAAAGTGTGATACTCTGAACGAGCACACCCACATCACCGCCAAACTCAACCGCCTGGCTTGCCATACCCAGGGCAACACCCGCCTGCGGGAAAAGTGTGATACCCAGGTATTTGACAATATTATCGTCGCATTTTGTAAGCTTCGCGCTGAATCTTGCACCGAAATATTTACCTAAACAACGGAAAATAATATACGCTAAGCCTATAGCAATATAAACCCAGTTTTTAAATACCGACAAATCAAGCTCTGCACCGCTAATAACGAAGAAAAGCACAAGAATCGGAACAGTCCAGCGGTCCGCCCTCTCCATAAGCTCCTCGGAAAAGTCACAGATATTGCAGAATATTGTTCCCAGCATCATACAAGCTAACAGGCTTGAGAAAGCAATATGTACTCCGCCTATATCGAATTTAAGTGAGGATATTGCAACAGTAAGCATTACAAAGGTTACGGAAATCGCCATACGTTTTGAACGGGAATGGAAGAACTTTTCGCAAAGAGTGAAAAGCAAGCCCATCACAGCACCGAGAGCTATTGACAAAACCACCTCTAAAAGGGGGTTCACAATCATAGAAACCGCGTCAATTGTGCCCGTGTTAATTGCACCTGCAACACCGAATGAAACAGCAAACACCACGAGACCCACAGCATCATCAAGAGCAACAACAGGAAGAAGAATATCCGTGACGGGACCCTTGGCTTTGTACTGACGGACAACCATAAGCGTTGCCGCAGGAGCTGTCGCAGTAGCTACCGCACCGAGTATTATTGCCGCAGGAAGCGGAAGATATCCCTCGGGTAATATAAACGAAAGAGCAATAAGGGCAATATCCACAACAACCGTTGTGAAAATTGCCTGAGCTATACCGATTACCGTCGCTTTTTTACCGATTTGCTTAAGCTGAGCAAGTCGGAACTCATTACCGATTGCAAAGGCAATGAAGCCCAAAGCCAAGTCGCAGAGTATTGAATATTTCTCGGGAGGATTGAACTCGGCATTAAACCCGAAGCCCAATTTACCCAGGCAGAAGGGTCCTATAATAACACCTGCAACAAGGTATGCCGTAACTGCAGGCAGGCCCATTTTTTTAGCAAGTCGGGAAAGTAAAAGTCCCGAAAGCAAAGCGAGAGCGAGAGTCAGAAGAATCACCGCTGTAGTACTCATAATATTACTTCTTTCTTTGTACATATTGTATAAACATTTATAAAAGCCATTGTTATTTTAGCACAATGAAATTTATTGTCAAGTAGAAACAGCACTAATATTTTGTTGAATAAGGAAAGTTTGTCTGTTATAATATCTACGGGTGATTTTATGGACAACAGACAATGGTTTAAACAGGCACAGTACGGTATAATGGCGCACTGGGGCCTTTACTCAATTTTAGGCGGCGAATACAAGGGCAGGCGCGTTCTTGATTACGCCGAATGGATACAGAGCAATATGCCAATACCCAATAGTGAGTATGAGCAGTTAGCAAAAATATTTAACCCCATATATTTTAACGCGGATGAGTGGATAAAACTCGCCAAAGACTGCGGAATGAAATATTTCGTTTTCACCTCCAAGCATCACGACGGCTTTGCTATGTTCAAATCCTATGCTGACAAATACAATGTGGTGGATTACTCCCCTTTCGGACGCGACGTAGTCGGTGAACTCGCAGAAAGTTGCTATAAACACGGCTTAAAATTCGGTCTTTATTATTCTCAGGAGCTTGACTGGCACCATCCCCACGGCGGCGGATATGATAATTTCGCAGGATGCTCGGGAACCTCCTGGGACAACAACTGGGATTTTCCCGACCGCAGCAAGAAGGATTTCTCAATCTGTTTTGAAGAAAAAATCAAGCCCCAGGTTAAAGAAATTCTGACAAATTACGGTGATTTATGCCTTATATGGTTCGATGTTCCCCACACTATTACAAAAGAACAGAGCATAGAGCTTAACGCACTTGTCAAGGAGTACCAGCCCGACTGCCTCATAAACTCCCGTATAGGCAACGGAGCTTACGACTATGTTTCACTTGGGGATAACGAATACCCTACCGAATTCAAAGCGGAGGAAGACTCAGACCCCAACAGCCTTAACGGCTTCAAATACTCCCCTTACGGCTTATATGAAACCGCAGGCACACTCAACTCCTCCTGGGGATATAAATACTATGACCAGAACTGGATTACACCCGAGGAGATAGTTGCCAGAAGAAATAAGCTCAACTCCATGGGTATAAATTATCTTTTAAATGTAGGTCCCGACCACTTAGGCAGAATACCGTCATTCTCGGTTGAGGCATTAACCAAAGCGGCGGAGATTTATAATTCGTAATGCGTAATTCGTAATGCGTAATTAAATGGGCTTACGCCGATTATAAATAAAGTTATTGAAACGCGACAGCTTTATCATCCCATTTTTGCCTTTGGCAAAAAAGGGAGGGGGACCGCACCGAAGCAACGCGTAGGTGTGGTGGTGGGTAGTTCTCTTACCTTTAGTTGCCTGTTGGTTAGAAGAATTGTAAGGTACGCACCTGTGCGTACCGCAAAAGATAAAGTTCATCTTTGCGGTATGTTATATAATAAAACTTGCCATCCTTACTCGCGGGACGGATAGATCCGTCCCTTACAGTGTTTGTTCTAACAAACTGAAGAATACCCGCAAGTGAACTACCCTTTATACCCTTCGGGTGCGATATATCTGACGATGCGATATGTACTTCGTACGCGATATGTTTCGCAGAGCGAAACGCGAATACAATCGGCACGAAGTGCCCCAAAGCTTCGCATTCCGCACTTCGCATTATAATTGGCATAAGCCCCTTTAATTACGCATTACGAATTATGAATTACGCATTAAAAAAGCTCCTTGCCGTAGCAAGGAGCTTTTCATTTTAACTACCCGAAAAATAAACGCTGCCGTCATTCATATCAATGCCCTTTAATTGCATAAGCTCACTGACCGTAACGAGCTGATAACCTTCCGAAATCAGCCAGGGCACTATGGTTTCGGTTGCCTCTGCCGTCGAACCGTAAAGGTCATGCATCAATATAATTGAGCCGTCACGGGTGTTTCTTTTAACGGATGATATAACCGATGAAGCGTTTCGGTTTTTCCAGTCGAGGGTATCAACCGACCATTGAATCAGCGGCATACCCACCTCACTTTTCACCCTGTTGTTATACGCGCCACCGGGTGCACGCATAATTTCGGGAGCTTTACCCGTAACATTTTTCACTGCATTGTTTGTACGGGAAATCTCCGAGGCTATTTCGCTGTTTGTAGCAGATGTAAGAATTTTATGGTTGTATGTGTGGTTACCTATTTCGCAACCCAACTCCGAAGCTCTTTTAAGGCAATCGGGATAGTAAGCGACTCTTGAGCCCACCACGAAGAAGGTGGCTTTTGCATCGTATTTTTCCAGTACATCAAGTACATCGTGAGTAACCGTATTGTGGGGTCCGTCGTCGTATGTAAGGGCAACCGCAGGTTTGTTGGGGTCGATGCCGTAAATACTCGCAGTATTTGAAACCATATTCGCACCGTTAACCCTGACTCTGTAATAGTTCACATAGCCGTAAGCTGCTTTACCGTCTGCGTAGGAAACATTACCCAAGCCGTCAACCGTGGCTATTTGTTGCCATACTTTGTTATTTTCTGTCATACGGTCAATAATATAACCTGTACCTGAATTTGCTTTATTCCAATTCACAAGCAAGCCCTTTGGCGAAAGCCTTGCTGTGACAGTCGGCGCAGGATAAAACTTAGTTTTTACACCCTCATTGAAGCTGCCGTACACTCCCGAATAAACCTGGCGCACGGTATAAGTATAATCGTTGGCATTTTTAACCTGTTTATCAAGTAAATAGCTTTTGCCGTTAGAGTTTATTGTTGAAATGAGAGTCCAGTTAGCAGCATTGTTGGCTTTTTTATAAATTCTGTAAGCAGAAGCCAGGGGCATTTTACTCCAGTTAATCATAACACCCTCGGTGGTACTGTTAATCCAAATGTCAGGCATTTTAAGCACTGTCATATATCTTCCGGGAAGGTACGAGCTCACGCCACCGTTATCACCGACGGCTCTGACTGTATAGCAGTACATTATACCGTCGCCCACTTCCTCATCGGTAAAGCTCGGCACACTGCTTTCCCCTGCAAATTGCCACACCGTATCCGTTTCACTCTTTTTATAAATACGGTACTGCGAGGCTTTATCCACGGGAGTCCAGGTGATTTCAAGGCAGTCGTTTTTGTTTGTGATGGATTTTACGGCAGGGACATCAACATAATTGGTTGACACACCGAATGAGTCATATCCGCTGTAAATTTTACCGCTTAAAACCTTGACGGTGTATGTGTAAACATTTCCGTTTGAAATATTTTTATCGGTATATCCGGTTGTTTTACTGTCGAATGAGCCTAAATATGACCATTTACTGCCGTTAGTTTTTCTGTAAAGTAAATATCTGTCTGCATTTCCCACACTATCCCAGGAAACTGAAACCGAGCCGTTGTTATTTACAGCTTTAATTTCTTCCGGTGCGGATATGAAAGTTATAGCCTTAGTATATTTATACGAGCTCTTGTAAGTGTCAGCAAACGCTACCACTGCATATTTATATTTTGAGCCGCTGACAGCGGTTGTATCTTTAAATGAACAGGGATTGTCCGGGGTAAGCTCAGCAACAATTTCATTTTTGCCTTTTAAATCACGGTAAATTATGTACTTTTCAGCACCGTCAATCTGTTTCCAGGATAAATCCACACCGCCAACACCATTTTTCGCCGAAAGTATCTCCGGTGTTTCAAGGCGCAATATATTTATTGTCTGTGTTTCGGATAACTCTTTTTCGTTATCAAAGGCGCAAACACTGTAGCTGTATTCCTTACCACCCTGAACAGCTTCATCTGTATAAGCAGTTTTTCTGTTTTTTGCCACTGTACCTATATTCTCTTTGGAAGTGCCGTCAGTGCGGTAAACATGGTACCCTTGTGCTTCGGGTAACGCTTCCCACTGTATAAAAACACCGTCAGTTTTATTCTCTATGGTTATACTGTTTTCAAAGTCAACACTTCTTGCGCCGTAGGTATGAACACCCACAACACCCGCAAGGAATGTAACCATAAAAGTAAGTACTAAACCAAAAATCCTTCTCTTTTTCACTCTCTGACCCTCTTGTAATATGATATGTAATAATTTTATCACATTATGTCGTATATTGCAATTTAAAACGCAAGTTAATTCAAGTTATTTTAAAGCTTATTTTGTTTATAAAATATTGCTTTACTATAATATTTGATATATAATACTTACTGAACTTTTTCAGGAGGCGATGTGTTTTGAATATAATCGTTGTTGGTATTGGTAAAGTCGGCTATACCGTAGCAGAGCAGCTTTCTCAGGAAATGCACGATGTAACGATTATAGATACCAATGAAGATGTCATAAACGATACTTTGCAGGATATTGACGTTATAGGCGTTATCGGTAACGGTGCAACTTCAAAAACCCTCAGTGATGCAGGTGTTAGTGATTGTGATATGCTTATTGCTCTTACAGGAAGCGATGAGCTTAATATCCTCGCCTGCCTTTTAGCTAAGAAAATGGGTGCAGGCAACACCATTGCCCGTGTACGAAACCCCGAATACAGTAACGACCTCAGCATTATCAAAGACAGCTTAGGTCTTACAATGGCTATAAATCCCGAAAGAGAAGCCGCCGCAGAAATGCAGAGAATTTTAAAATTCCCCACTGCGCGAAATGTTGATATTTTCGGCAACGGCAAGGTTGACCTTTTAAGCTTCCAGGTAAACCGAAGCTGCAATCTTTGCGATAAATCAGTTAAAGACGCTTTCTCTAAAATCAAAACCAAGGCCCTTATATGTGCAGTAGAGCGTGGTGACGATGTGTTCATCCCCACAGGTGACTTTGTTATTAAGGAGCAGGACACCATCGCCGTACTCACTCCCGAAAAAACCGCACCCGACTTTTTCAAGCAAATTGGTTTCCGCACACCCCACGTTAAAGATATTATGATAATCGGCGGCGGTAAAATTGCCGTTTATCTTGCCAAGAGCTTAAAAAACCTCAATGTAAGTGCCACGATAGTTGAAAAGGACCTTGAAACGGCACTTAATCTCAGTTATGCCCTCCCCCATATAAATGTAGTTCACGGTGACGGTACAAACCGTTCCTTACTTCTTGAAGAGGGTCTTAAAACTGCCGATGCCTTCTGTTGTCTTACGGGCATTGACGAGGAAAATATAGTTCTTTCCCTTTTTGCAAAAAGCGTTAATCACGATATAAAAACAATCACCAAAGTAAACCACACCCTTTTCAGAGAGGTTATCAAAACTCTTGATATTGACAGCGTGGTTTACCCGAAATTCACTACCGCGAGCATTATTTTAAGACATGTCCGTGCAAAGGCGGCGCGTCACGGTGAAAATGAAGTTCAGAAAATCACCCGAATTATCAACAATAAAGTTGAAGCAGTTGAATTCACTGTCAGTGAAGAGAGCCTCGTTTCTCATAAGCAGCTACAAGAGCTTTCTTTGAGACCCAATATTCTTCTCGGCTCAATTACCCGCGGTAACGAGGTTATAATTCCCCGAGGTGCTGATATGCTTTTACCCGGTGACTCGGTAGTAATTGTTACTTCAACAGAGCGCTTACTTTCCCTTGATGACATTCTTGAGCGATAACAGAGGTAAAAAGTATTATGAATAAAAGAATGATAGCTTATGTTTCGGGGTTACTTTTGCTTTGTGAAGCAGGTCTCTTGTTATTTCCCGTTATAGTAAGCTTAATTTACAAAGAACAGGCTTTTTTAAGCTTTGTTATAACAATAGGCATACTTGCTGCCTTCGGTATTCTGCTTGTACATTTTAAGCCCAAGGATAAAACCATTTTTGCAAGAGACGGTCTTGTTATAGTTTCTCTGGGTTGGATTTTACTAAGTCTTTTCGGTGCACTCCCCTTCTTCATAAGCGGGGAAATCCCGAATTATCTGGATGCACTTTTTGAAACAGTTTCAGGCTTCACAACCACGGGCGCAAGCATACTTACCGATGTTGAAGCACTTTCAAAATCGACGCTTTTCTGGCGAAGCTTTACCCACTGGATAGGCGGTATGGGCGTACTTGTATTTGTTATGGCGGTACTCCCGCTTGCAGGTGGCGGCGGTGATTTACACCTTATGCGTGCCGAAAGCCCCGGTCCCAGCGTAAATAAATTAGTTCCCCGTTCCAACAAAACCGCACGTATTTTATATGGAATATATCTGGGTATGACGGTTTTGGAGATGGTTTTGCTTCTCATTGGCGGTATGCCCTTGTTTGACAGTATCACACTTTCCTTCGGCACAGCCGGTACGGGCGGTTTTGGTGTTTTGAACAGCAGCATTGCAAGCTACAGTAAATTCTGTCAGATAGTTATTACCGTGTTTATGACTCTTTTCGGTATAAACTTCAACATTTATTTCCTTTTGATTTTCAGAAAATTCAAAAGTGCTCTTAAAAGCTCGGAGCTATGGTGCTATCTTGGTATTATGGCTACTGCAATTATCACAATTACAATTAACATCCGCAATTATTTTGATAATATATTCGAGGCTTTTCATCACGCAGCCTTCCAGGTCAGCTCCGTAATGACAACAACCGGTTTTTCTACCGCAGATTTTGATAAATGGCCTGAGATGAGCCGAACAATTCTTTTAATGGTTATGTGTATCGGTGCCTGTGCAGGAAGCACCGGCGGCGGATTCAAGGTATCCCGTGTAATTCTTTTGCTTAAATATGCAAAAAAGACCGTCCGTTCCCTTACACATCCCAGAAGCGTTAAAACCATAACCTTTGACGGTCAACGGGTTGCAAACGAAACCTTCCAGGGTACAATCGGATTTTTCATAGTTTACGTAATTATTTTTGCAGTTTCACTTCTGATAGTATCTGCTGATAAAAACGACCTCGTTACGGATTTTTCGAGTATCGTTGCTACATTTAACAATATAGGACCGGGTCTTGGTAAGGTTGGTCCCACAGGCAATTACAGCAGCTACAATTCATTGTCCGAAATAGTATTTATTATCGATATGCTTTTAGGCAGACTTGAAATTTTCCCGCTTATTTGTTTATTCACACCATCAGTACACAAAAAACATTTCAGAAAAAAACTTTGAGGTGACAAAATATGAGAGAAATAAAAATCATCAATACAGGTTGGTATTTTTCCGATAATGCTAAAAATGTACCTTCCGTACTCCCCACAGATTGGCAAGCCCTGGACCTTCCCCACACCTGGAATGGTGTTGACGGTCAGGACGGCGGTAACGACTACAAAAGATTAAAGGCATTTTATTGTAAAGAAATCAAAGCTTCCGACCTTAGCGGTGAAGTAAATTACATTGAATTTGACGGTGTTAACTCCTCCGCCGAAGTTTTCTGGAATGAAAAAGCTCTCTGTGTACACCACGGCGGTTACTCTCGCTTCAGAGTAAAAATCCCTGCAGATGATATTAAAGAAACCAATATCCTTACAGTTTCCGCAGATAACTCTCCCAACGAAACTGTTTATCCCCAGGTTGCGGACTTCACCTTCTACGGTGGTATTTACAGAAGCGTAAAGCTTATTTCAGTGCCCGATGCACATTTTGATTTAGATTATTTCGGTGCACCGGGTATTGCCGTTACCCCCGTTGTAAATGGTAAAAAAGCCGATGTTACAATAGAAAGCTACATCACCAACCCCGATAATTTAAGCGTTGAGTACAAAATTACCGATAACGGCGCAGTTGTAGCCGAAGCTAAGGTTAAGGCTGACAGCACCAAAACAACAATAACTATAGATAACGTTCACCTCTGGAACGGCAGAAAGGACCCCTTCCTCTATTCATTGGAAGCAAGCCTTGTTAAAGACGGCGAAGTTATTGATACAGTAACCACCCGTTTTGGTTGTCGTTCATTCAGCGTTGACCCCGAGAGAGGCTTCATCCTCAATGGCGAAGAATACCCCTTGCGCGGTGTTTCCCGTCATCAGGATTACCCGAATAAGGGTAACGCCCTCTCCTACGAGGACCACAAGAGGGATATTGATTTAATTCTTGAGGTTGGTGCAAACACAATCCGTCTTGCTCACTATCAGCACGCACAGGAGTTCTACGACCTTTGCGACGAATCGGGTCTTGTAATCTGGGCTGAAATCCCCTACATTTCCCGTCATATGCACGATGGTTACGATAACACCATCAGCCAGATGACCGAGCTTGTAGCCCAGAACTATAACCACGCATCCATATGCTTCTGGGGACTTTCAAACGAAATCACCATTGCAGGTGCGGATGACCCCCACCTTATAAAAAACCACAAGGACCTTAACGACTTGGTTCATAAAATGGACAGCACAAGACTCACAACCATTGCCACAGTTACAATGTGCTCAATGGACAACGAATATGTTCATATAAGCGATGTTCTTTCATACAACCACTACTTCGGCTGGTACGGCGGTTCAACTGAAATGAACGGTGAATGGTTCGATGATTTCCACAAGAAGTATCCAAAAAAAGCCATCGGCTTGAGCGAATACGGTTGCGAGGCTCTCAACTGGCACACCTCAGAGCCCACTCAGGGTGACTATACCGAGGAATATCAGGCATACTACCACGAAGAGCTTATTAAACAGATTGCCGAAAGACCTTATATCTGGGCAACCCATGTATGGAATATGTTTGACTTCGCCGCAGATGCCCGTGCCGAGGGTGGCGAAAACGGTATGAACCATAAGGGTCTTGTGACCTTCGACCGACAGTATAAAAAGGATGCTTTCTATGCATATAAAGCATGGCTCTCTGATGAAAAGGTTCTTCACATCTGCTCCAAGCGTTATATTGACCGTGTTGAGGACGTTACTAAGGTAACGGTTTACTCAAACTGCGACGAGGTTGAGCTTTTTGCAAACGGTGCAAGCGTAGGCAAGCAGAAAAAAGGCAAATATCCCTTCTTCTACTTTGAGGTTAAAAACGAGGGCGAAACCACTCTCGAAGTTAAAGCCGATGATTTAACCGACACCGAAACTATCCGAAAGGTTGACAAGCCCAACGAAGACTATATTATGAAAGAGGAAAACCAGGTAATCAACTGGTTTGAAATCAACACTCCCGTTGGCTACTACTCAATCAACGACACCGTCGGCGATATTATGTCCACCTTCAAGGGCAAAATCGCAATGCTCAGACTTTTACTCTTAATTAAAAAAGTTATGTCTCAGGGCACCAAAGACGGCAAAACTGAGGTTATGGGCTTCAGCTTGGGTAAAATCAATAAGAGTATGATAAAATCACTTTACGGAATGGTTAAAGGCTTCACTATAAAACGCTCATTTATGATGCTTGGTAATAAATTCACCAAAGAGCAAATTCTCGAAGTAAACGCAATGCTCAATAAAATTAAGAAGAAGAAATAAAAAAAGAAGTTCGTGCTTGCACGGACTTCTTTTTTTGAATGCAAAATGCAGAATGCAGAATGCAAAATTATCGGGGCAAAGCCGATTATAATTCGTAATGCGTAATTAAAGGAGCGAAGCTGATTAGCTGCCAGTTGCCAGCTACCAGCTGCCAGTTCGGGGCACTTCGTGCCGAATTATAGATAAAGTAGTTGTAACGCGAAGCCTCGCCGTCCTGCCGCTTGCGGGAGGAAGGGGGACCACCGTCAGGTGGTGGAAGGTCCTTATCTCGTTTCGCACTGCGAAACATATCGCATCGTCAGATATATCGCACCCGAAGGGTATAAAGGGTAGTTCACTAACCTCTATTCTTCAGTTAGATAGAACAACCGTAAGGTACGCATCTATGCGTACCGTTCAGATAAAGTACATCCTTTGAAACTGTTGTGCAAAAAAACTGCCTTCCTTACTAATCGCGTTTCGCTCTGCGAAACATATCGCGTACGAAGTACATATCGCATCGCCGGATATATCGCACCGTAGGTATATCGCTTCACGAAGTGAAATAATCGGCTTTGCCCCGATAATTTTGCATTTTGCATTCTGCATTTTGCATTTCTAAATCCTTCCTTGATTTTCCCCTATGTTATCTGTATAATATAGGGGTATTTTCATTTAGGATGTGATTTTTTGGCAGAGGTTCTTGCCGTAATAATGGCTGTGTTTGCCGTAATCGGCGCACTTGATAAAATAACGGGTAATCACCTTAAATTGGGTGATGAATTTGAAAAAGGTATTCTTACCCTCGGTCCGTTGTCCCTTTCTATGATAGGTATGATGACCATTGCACCCGTGCTTGCAGATTTACTTTTACCCGTAATAACGCCTGTTGCAAATCTTCTGCACTTTGACCCAAGTGCCTTGGCAGGAATACTCATTGCCAACGATATGGGCGGTGCAGCTCTTGCGGACGGTGTTGCCACAGACCCTCTTTTAGGCTCATTCCACGGGTTGTGCGTGGCATCAATGCTTGGTGCTACCGTTTCATTTACCATCCCCGTGGCACTCAGATCCTCTAAAAAGGAAAATCACAACGATGTTCTTCTGGGACTTCTTTGCGGTATTGCCACAATCCCCGTCGGTTGCTTCGTATCGGGTCTTGCAATGGGTATTAAGCCCCTTACTGTTTTACTTAATCTGTCCCCAGCAATACTTATCTCCGTTATTATTATTTTAGGTCTTCTTTTCCTCAGAAAAATTACCGTCAAAATTTTTTCAATCTTCGGTGCATTTATTACTATACTCATAACCGCAGGTCTTGCCTTGGGAATTTTCCAACAGCTTACGGGAAAGGTTATTTTAAAAAACACCGCACCCATTATGGAAAGCGCCGCAACGGTTTTCACCATTTGTATTACCCTTGCAGGTACATTCCCTCTTATAGCGATTATTTCAAAGCTATTGAAAAAGCCACTTTCTGCATTGGGACAGAAGCTGGGTCTTGATGATACCTCCGTTGTGGGACTTATTGCTACTCTCGCAAACTCCATCGCTACAATGGAAAGTGCCGATCGAATGAACAGAAAGGGCAGGATTTTAAACCTCGCCTTTGCGGTTTCCGCCGCCTTCGTTTTCGGTGACCACCTGGCATTCACTCTCTCCTATAACGACAAACATATAATTCCTGTTATAGTTGGTAAGCTTGTGGCAGGTATTACGGCTCTTGTGTTGGCGAGTATTCTTTATAAAAAGACAGAAAACAAGCAGTAGGAAAACCTACTGCTTGTTTTTTACATAAGTTCACTTAAAGCTTTTTTCGCTTCCGCCACTGTAAAGCCGCCGGGTGAATTTTTAAAGTTTTTAATATTATCATCCCAACGAGAGCACCATTGAGCAATCTCATCTTCACTTGCTCCGAGATTTTTCACATCCGTAAGTCTTTTTATTGTATCAATAACCTTAACCTCATTTTCGCCCAGTATTTTTAATAACTGATTAAATTTTTCAAACTCGTATCTTTTAGCCTTCTCTAAAAAGCAAGGCATAAGTGCCGTGCAGGCTTTGCCGTGTGGTATCCCGAAATTCTCGGTCAACACATAGCCCACCGTGTGAGGAAATGCCGCACCGCAGATATTAAGCTCAAGCCCTGCAAAAAGTGAGCCGTAATACAGCTCATCCCGTATTCCTTCGTCGGGCAAGCTTTCCCTTTGCAAAAGAGCTTTCAGTCCCTTGTAGATTTTAGGTAAAGCAATTTTTGCATAAACAGCCGCAATATCATCACATTTAGGGGAAAACCAACCTTCAACCGCGTGAGCAAAAGCATCCAGAGCTGTTGAAACAGTTACAGCATACCCCATTGAGTAGGTGTATTCAGAATCAGCAAAAACCAACGCGGCATAGCAGTCCGCACCACCGATACTCTTTTTCTGCATGGTTTTGTCGTTGGTGAGCACACTCACCCCCGTAACCTCACTGCCCGTACCGCTGGTCGTACCCACAAGCACAACGGGTAACGCTTTTGACGGAACCTTTCTCGAGTAAAGACCGTCAATATCATATTCGGGGTTAGCCGCACAAATAGCCACCGCCTTTGAAGCATCAAGGGGCGAGCCACCGCCTATACCTATTATAAATTCCGCACCGAAATCCCTCGCAGCCTTACCACCCTCAATAACTGTTGATACAAGGGGATTTTCGGTTATTTTATTAAAAATACTATATTCAATACCACAAGATTTTAAAGCGCTGATTACATCGCTTAAAGCTCCGCTTTTTTCTGCGGCACTGCCAGAAGTAACAATAAGGCTTTTTTTACCAAATCCCGAAAGCATAAAAGCATTGTCCAAAAGGCAGCTTTTACCACTTATTACCTTTGAATTCACATAAATCTGAGGATACATAAAAATCTCCTTTTTATACATAACGCCCCTAAGAAATCTTAGGGGCGCTATTATTATTTAGCTGCTTTTTTAGTTTTTTTGCCTTTGATGGCAGGAATTATTTTATCAAAAATAAGCCTGTAAACAAGCTTATATCCAAAGTAAACAATAATACCTGCAACAATACCAACTATTACGCCAAAGAAAACATCTGTGGGGTAATGAATGTGAACATAAATTCTTGAGAAACCGATTGCAAGTGAAAGTATAAACGCAGGAATACCGATAGCAAGGTATTTCTTTCTGCAACCGAGCAGGAGCGCAAACGCAGCACCTATTGAGGTTGATGTGTGACCCGAGGGGAATGAGGGAGATTTACCTGCTAACTGGGATTCGCTTAATTCAATAAGGCAACCGGGATATTTATAGCCAACCTTTTCCCAGAATTCGGGGAAATTCTCAGCAAAGAGGAAGGGTCTGGGTCTGTCAAGAAGCTCTTTCAACACAAGATTATTTATAACTGATGAAACAGCAAGACCTGCAAACATAAGAACACCTAATTTTCTGGTCTTCTTAGGAATGAGTAAACAAATACCTAAAACGAACCATATAATACCGGGAGTATCACCCAGGTGTGTTATAAACTTCATAACGCCTGTAAGAGCAGGATTTGTAAAGCTTTCAATAAACTGATAAACAGAAGTATCGATGTTTATGAAAATATCGCTGGTAAAAACATTATCGAAAAAGAATTTTGCTATTTCTTCCATAATATCCTCCTATGTAAATAAATATAGAGATATTTTACTATCTTATGACTTAAAAGTCAATAGAATTACTACGAGAATGAGGAATTAAAAAAAGAGAGTGGCAAAAGCCACTCTCTGAGAAAGGTTTAATTATTCGATGATGTCTGTAACAGCACCTGAACCAACTGTTCTACCACCTTCACGGATAGCAAAACGAAGACCCTTTTCGATAGCGATGGGAGTGATGAGTTCAACTGTCATTTCAACGTTGTCGCCGGGCATACACATTTCTGTGCCTTCGGGAAGGAAGATAGTACCTGTAACGTCAGTTGTTCTGAAGAAGAACTGAGGTCTGTAGTTGTTGAAGAAAGGTGTATGACGGCCACCTTCGTCTTTAGAAAGAACGTAAACCTGACCTTTGAATTTTGTGTGGGGTTTGATTGAACCGGGTTTGCAAAGAACCTGACCACGTTCAATACCTTTTCTGTCAACACCACGAAGGAGAGCACCGATGTTGTCACCAGCTTCTGCATAGTCGAGGAGCTTGTGGAACATTTCAACACCTGTACAAACAGTTGAAGTGCTTTCTTCTTTAAGACCAACGATTTCAAGAGTGTCACCAACTCTGAGCTGACCTCTTTCAACTCTACCTGTAGCAACAGTACCACGACCTGTGATTGTGAAAACGTCTTCAACAGGCATAAGGAAGGGAAGGTCTGCCATACGGTCGGGAGTGGGGATGTAGCTGTCAACAGCTTCCATGAGTTCTACGATGGGAGCATAAACGGGATCGTTGATGTCTGTTGAAGCAGAATCAAGAGCCTGGAATGCAGAACCTTTGATGATGGGTGTATCATCGCCGGGGAATTCATAAGAATCAAGAGTTTCACGAACTTCCATTTCAACGAGCTCAAGGAGTTCGGGGTCATCTACGAGGTCGCATTTGTTAAGGAATACAACGATGTAGGGAACGCCAACCTGACGAGCAAGAAGAAGGTGTTCTTTAGTCTGAGCCATGGGACCATCAGTAGCAGCGATAACGAGGATAGCGCCGTCCATCTGAGCAGCACCTGTGATCATGTTTTTGATGTAGTCAGCGTGGCCGGGGCAGTCAACGTGAGCATAGTGACGATTGTCTGTCTCGTACTCAACGTGAGCTGTGTTGATTGTGATACCACGTTCTCTTTCTTCGGGAGCCTTATCGATGTTAGCATAGTCTTCGAACTGTGCATAACCTCTGAGAGAAAGAGTCTTTGTGATAGCAGCTGTAAGAGTAGTTTTACCATGGTCAACGTGGCCGATAGTACCAATGTTAACATGGGGCTTAGTTCTTTCGAATTTCTGTTTAGCCATTTGGAATTTCCTCCTTAAATTTTATAGCATAATTGCACGATATAATCTTATCAAATATATCGCAATAATTCAATAGTTTTTTGAAAAATCTTAAATAACAAACCCTCGGGTTAATTATTTAGCTCTTTCGTCCATAATTTTCTCAGCAATGTTTCTGGGAACTGCCATGTAGTGGCTGGGTTCCATTACGTACTGACCACGGCCCTGTGTTTTGGAACGAAGGTCTGTTGCGTAACCGAACATTTCTGAAAGGGGAACATGAGCAACAATTTCTGCTGCACCGTTTCTGTCCTCCTGACCCTGGGGAAGACCACGACGAGAAGTAAGGTCGCCGAGAACGTCACCGATATAGTCAGTGGGAACAACAACTGTAACCTTCATAATGGGCTCCATAAGAACGGGAGAAGCCTTCTTCATAGCCTCTTTGAAAGCCATAGAACCTGCAGTCTTGAAGGCCATTTCTGAAGAGTCAACCTCGTGGTATGAACCATCATAAAGAGTAACCTTAACGTCAACAACGGTGTAACCTGCAAGAACACCTGAGTGCATAGCACCCTTGATACCTGCTTCAGCAGGACCGATGAATTCCTTGGGAATAGCACCGCCAACGATAGCGTTAACGAATTCGTAGCCTTTGCCTTCGTTGGGCTCGATACGAATTTTAACGTGACCGTACTGACCGTGACCACCGGACTGACGAGCAAACTTAGTATCAGCAGAAGCTTCTGCAGTAATAGTTTCTCTGTAAGCAACCTGGGGTTTACCTACGTTAGCTTCAACTCTGAATTCACGAAGAAGTCTGTCAACGATGATTTCAAGGTGAAGCTCACCCATACCGGCGATGATTGTCTGGCCTGTTTCTTCATCAGTGTAGCATTTGAATGTGGGATCTTCTTCTGCAAGCTTTGCAAGAGCGATACCCATCTTTTCCTGACCGGCTTTGGTCTTGGGCTCAATAGCAACACGGATAACGGGCTCAGGGAATTCCATAGATTCGAGAATAACGGGGTGATTCTTATCGCAAAGAGTATCACCTGTTGTTGTTCTCTTGATACCAACAGCAGCAGCGATGTCACCTGCATAGCAGCAATCAATGTCCTTACGGTCATTAGCGTGCATCTGAAGGATACGACCGATACGCTCGTTGTCATCCTTAACGGAGTTATAAACAGTTGAACCTGTTTCAATTTTACCTGAGTAAACTCTGAAGTAGCAGAGCTTACCAACGAAGGGGTCTGTCGCAATCTTGAAAGCAAGAGCTGCAAAGGGAGCATTATCTGAAGATTCGCGAACTTCCTCTTCCTCTGTGTCAGGGTTTACACCCTTAATAGCTTCAATGTCTGTGGGTGCAGGCATATAATCTACAACCGCGTCAAGAAGCTTCTGAACACCTTTGTTTTTATAAGATGTGCCACATACGATGGGAACCATATCGTTAGCAATAGTTGCTTTTCTGATGCAAGTTTTGATTTCGTCGATTGTGAGTTCTTCACCGTCGAAATACTTCATCATAAGTTCGTCATCCTGCTCAGCAACATGTTCGATGAGTTCAGCACGATACTTTTCTGCAAGTTCCTTCATATCTTCGGGAATTTCTTCAACTCTGATGTCCTTACCCATATCGTCATAGTAAACGACAGCGTTCATTTCAACAAGGTCGATAATTCCTTTGAATGTTGATTCGGAACCAATGGGGAGCTGAATCGGTACAGCGTTACATTTAAGACGGTCCTTAACCATGTTAAGAACGTTGTAGAAGTCTGCGCCCAAGATATCCATCTTGTTAACGTAGATCATTCTGGGAACTCTGTATTTATCAGCCTGTCTCCAAACAGTTTCGGACTGGGGCTCAACGCCGCCCTTAGCACAAAGAACTGTAACAGAACCGTCAAGAACTCTGAGTGAACGCTCAACTTCAACTGTGAAGTCAACGTGACCGGGAGTGTCGATGATGTTGATTCTGTTGCCGTTCCAGAAACAAGTTGTAGCAGCAGAGGTAATTGTGATACCTCTCTCCTGTTCCTGTGCCATCCAGTCCATAGTAGCAGCACCGTCGTGAGTTTCACCTAATTTGTGGTTAACACCGGTATAGAAAAGGATACGCTCTGTTGTTGTGGTTTTACCAGCATCAATATGAGCCATAATACCGATATTTCTGGTCTGCTGTAAAGATACCTGTCTTGGCATAATATCCTCCGAATGTAGTTAGAATTTAAACAATTACCATCTGAAATGTGCAAAAGCTTTGTTTGCCTCTGCGTTTTTGTGCATGTCTTCTTTTTTCTTGAAGGCAGCACCCATTGAATTGGTTGCATCAAGAATCTCGTTAGCGAGTCTTTCCTTAGCAGTTCTCTCGGAACGAGCACGAGAGTAAGTTGCAATCCAACGGAGACCGAGTGTTTCGCGTCTTTCGGGACGAACATCGATCGGAACCTGGTAAGTAGCACCACCGATACGGCGAGCCTTTACCTCGAGAACGGGCATAACATTCTCCATAGCGGCTTCAAAAACCTCGAGAGGTTCTTTGCCTGTCTGTTCTTTGATGATATCGAATGCGTCGTAAACAATTCTCTGTGCGACACCCTTCTTACCATCCAACATAACGTTGTTAATAAGCCTTGTAACAAGCTTTGAGTTGTAAAGCGGATCGGGCAAAACATCACGTTTTGCAATCTGGCCTCTTCTTGGCACTTCGCTTCCCTCCTTCATATTAATGATATCATAGGTACTCGAGTGACTTTGCTTCCCGTGGCGCCAATGGCTCTTTACAACCCCTATATAGTCATAAAAATACTTACCATTGGTTGAATTAATAATTCAGCCTGCAAGAAGATTTGTCCTTGAATAAATCAGCAGTTTAAGATTATTTCTTACCTGCTTTGGGACGCTTTGCACCGTATTTTGAACGGCTCTGCATCCTGTTAGCAACACCTTGAGCATCAAGTGTTCCTCTGATGATGTGGTAACGCACACCGGGAAGGTCCTTAACACGACCACCACGGATAAGCACTACGCTATGCTCCTGAAGATTGTGACCCACGCCGGGAATGTAAGCTGAAACTTCGATTCCGTTTGTGAGACGAACTCTGGCGAGTTTTCTGAGAGCTGAGTTAGGTTTCTTAGGTGTGTCAGTCTTAACAACTGTACATACACCACGCTTCTGAGGAGAGTTGTTATTTGTCATAACATTCTTCTTAGAGTTGAGACCTTTACCCAAAGCAGGAGCCTTGGACTTCTTTTCGAGAGATTCTCTTCCGCTGCGAACGAGCTGATTAAATGTTGGCAAGTATTTTCACCTCCGATATTTAAATAGGTTAAATACAGGAAAAGGGCATACTTCTCCCATACGCACCGAATAATAATTTACCATTTTAAAAACTTTTTGTCAACAGATTTTACAAACTTTTTCAAAAAACTTTGTGTATTCTCACAATTTTCATTTTCTATGAATAATGTGTGTATTTTATCCGTATTTATCAGCAATATTTCAATATTTATACAAAAACGCAAAAAAATGGCGAGGAATTAACCCTCGCCGTCTTTTCGTTAATATTAAATTATTCTGCGAAGCCGCTTTCAACGAGAGCTACAAGTGCATTAACTGCCTGTTCCTCGTCAACACCGCCTGCAATGATGCGGATATCTGTGCCACCCATTATACCAAGAGAAAGAACACCGAGAAGGCTCTTTGCATTAACGCGTCTTTCTTCTTTCTCAAGCCAGATTGAAGATTTGAATTCGTTAGCTTTCTGGATAAAGAAAGTTGCAGGGCGTGCGTGAAGGCCAACCTGATTCTGAACTGTTACATCTTTAACGTACATAATATTTCTCCCACATTCAATAGATTATTGTTGATAAATTAATGTGCATATATATCTCAGCACCTACTATATTATATCACTAATTTATTGTAAGTCAACGAAAAAAACTTAACCTTTTGTTTGTTTTTTCATAATTCGGATGGAATACTAAACCTTTTTCAAAAAAACTTTACCCATTTGTGCAAAATAACCACAAATGTAGAAACATATTATTGAACATTAACAATAACGGGATGAAGATGTATTCACTTCTCGTTTTTCTTGGCTTTTAATTCCTCGAGGAACTTCTTTTCTTTTTTATCAAGCCCGGCATTTTCAAGAAGCTCGGGTCTGCGCTCCAGTGTGCGCTCGATTGCCCTCTCCCTTTGCCACTTCTTTATATTGGCGTGGTGACCCGAGGCAAGCACCGGGGGCACTTCCACTCCGTGCCACACGGGCGGCTTTGTATATTGAGGATATTCCAGAAGTGATGAATAGTGACTTTCGCCCATATAGCCCTCGGGCTCGGATAAAACACCGGGAAGCATACGGGATATTGCATCCGCAAGTATCATTGCGGGCATCTCCCCTCCCGTAACAACATAATCACCGATGGATATTTCCTCATCCACAATTTCGTCAATAACTCTCTGGTCAACCCCCTCGTACCTGCCGCAAAGAATGGCGATATTGGGTATTTCCGAAAGCTCTTTTACTCGCTGCTGGTCAAGAGTCTTACCGCAGGGTGACATATAAATAAGGTGGGGCTTAGTACCTGCTTCATCACATATTTTCATATAGCAATCATATATGGGCTGGGGCATCATAAGCATCCCCGCACCGCCGCCATATGGTGTATCATCCACCTGATTGCGTCTGTTCACGGCAAAATCACGGATCTGATGAAAATTAATTTCAACCTTACCCGTATCTCTCGCTCTGCCGATTATACTTTCACTCATTACTGCCTCGCACATCTGCGGAAACAGTGTCATAATGTCAATCCTCATCAAAAAGCCCCCTGAGCGGACGAATATAAACTTTATTGTCGGCTACATCGCACCTGATTACAACATCCTTAATTGCAGGTATAAGAACCTCTTTTTGGTCGGGTGTAAGTATATACCATATATCGTTAGCGGCACCTGAGTCAATATCCTTAAGCACACCGTAACAGATCTCACTATTATCAGCGTCGAGCACCTCGCAATCAATAAGCTCGGATATAAACCATTTGCCCTCGGGTAATTTAACATCTGCGCGTTTCATATAAAGAACTGTATTCTTCATGCTCTTTGCCGCTTCCACCGTGTCAACACCCTCTAATTTAAGCACGGCAACATTACCGTGAGGACGGCACGAAAGCACTTTAACAGCCTTCAAGCCCTTATCGTCACAGTACAAAGTCTTGAATTTTTTAACAAACTCAGGTCCGTCACACCAAGGGTTAAGGCGCACTTCTCCCCTAACACCGTGTGTACTTACAACCTGTCCTATTTCTAAATACTCTTTAATCATAAATTTCACCTAAAGAAAGACCTTCCGAACATTACTGCACGAAAGGTCCTTTGGGTTTTGCGCTTATCGACGCCTATTATCAGTCAATATCGACCTGTATTTTAACATCATTGCGGATTGCCGCCGCACGCATAACAGTACGGATAGCCTTTGCAATTCTGCCCTGTTTACCAATAACCCTACCCATATCGTCGGGACCTACATGAAGGTGATAAACAACAACACCCTCTTCGTTGGGTTCGTCAACAATGACCCGGACAGCGTCGGGAGTCTCAACAAGACCCTTTGCGACTGTCTCAAGCAATTCTTTCATTACAGCCACCCTTAATTACTTAATGATGTTCTGCTTCTTAAGAAGATCGCGAACAGTATCAGTGGGCTGAGCGCCATTCTGAATCCATTTTGTAACCTTTTCTGCATCGATTTTGATTTCAGCGGGATCGCTTACGGGATTGTAGTAACCTACTTCTTCAATGAAGCGGCCGTCACGGGGATAACGTGAATCTGCTACAACTACACGATAGAAAGGTGCTTTCTTTGCGCCCATACGGCGAAGACGAATTTTTACTGCCATTTTAATTACCTCCGAAAAGTAAAATAATAATAACTGATTTATATTAAACACATTGTGTTTAAAAACTGATTATAAAATGAAGTGTTGCACAATGAAGTTATGCTTCACATAAATGAAGTTGCACTTCGTGCAAACACGATGTAAAACAAGTTTTACATCGGGAATCCACCCATGCCGCCGGGCATACCACCGGGCATTGAGCCGCCCATACCCATACGCTGCATGCGTTTCATCATTTTCTTTGAGCTTTTGCCGTTAAGCTGCTTGTAGAGCTTCTGCATATTACGGTACTGACTGAGAAGTCTGTTAACATCCTCAACCTGCATACCGCAGCCTGCGGCAATTCGTTTTTTACGGGAAGCATTGATTATATCAGGATTTTCGCGCTCCTTCATAGTCATCGAGCGGATAATAGCCATAGTATAATCAATCTGTCTTTCGTCAACATCTGTATCCTTAACCTTTTTATTAAGACCGGGAATCATTGCAATAATGTCCTTCATGGGTCCCATCTTACGCATTTCTTCAAACTGCATAAGCATATCGTTAAGGTCGAGCTTGTTTTGACGGAGCTTCTTTTCAAGCTCTTCCGCCTTTTTCTCGTCAAGAGCAGTTTCCGCCTTTTCAATAAGTGAAAGAACATCGCCCATACCGAGAATACGGCTTGCCATACGGTCGGGGTGGAAAACATCAAGGTCACCCAGTTTCTCGCCTATACCTATGAACTTAATGGGCTTACCCGTTACAGCTCTTGCGGAAAGCGCCGCACCGCCTCGGGTGTCACCGTCAAGCTTGGTAAGAACAAGACCGTCGATACCCAGAGCCTCATTGAAGGTTGAGGCAACGGTAACCGCATCCTGACCGAGCATGGAGTCAATAACAAGAAGGATTTCGTGGGGCTTGACCGCTGATTTGATATCCTTAAGCTCCTGCATAAGCTCAGCATCAATATGCAAACGACCTGCAGTATCAAGGAACACATAGTCATAACCCTTATCTTTAGCAAGCTTAATTGCTTCCGAAGCAATTTTCACGGGGTTTTCGGTACCCATTTCAAAAACGGGAACATCAATCTGCTCACCAACAACCTGTAACTGTTTGATAGCCGCGGGTCTGTAAATGTCGCAGGCTACAAGCAAAGGTCTGTGACCCTGTTCTTTAAGCTTCAGGGCAATTTTGGCACTGTGAGTAGTTTTACCTGAACCCTGAAGACCGCACATCATAATAACCGTTGGAGGATGGGGTGCAGAAGCAAGTCGCGACTGAGTACCGCCCATTAAAGCAGTAAGCTCCTCGTTTACGATTTTTATAACCATCTGTGCGGGAGTAAGGCTTTCCATAACCTTGGCGCCGATGGCACGCTCGGTAACGGAATTTGTAAAATCCTTAGCAACCTTGTAGTTTACGTCAGCCTCGAGAAGTGCAAGGCGCACCTCACGCATAGCATCACGAACATCGGATTCTGTAAGGCTACCCTTACTTTTTAACTTTTTAAAGGCATTATCGAGTCTGTCGGAAAGTCCTTCAAAAGCCACGGTGCAACCTCCTTATTCATCAAGAGAATCAATAGATGATTTGATACGCACAACCGCATCGTTTACTTCCCTTGAGAGAGAAACATTCATATTATAGTTGTTAATAACCTCGGCGCTCTCTTTAATGGAGTTAAGAACCTCGTTGACCTTGCGTGAGCGTTCAGCAAAGCCGAGCTTATTTTCCATATCATAAAGCTGAGCCTCGGCGCGCTTTACCGCATCGCGTACACCCTGCCTTGTGATACCCTCATTCTGAGCAATTTCGGAAAGTGAAAGGTCGTCGCTGTAATAATACTCAATAAATTTGCGCTGATTCTCAGTGAGCATTTCGCCGTAATAATCCGCAAGCAAAACTATGTCGAGATTTTTAGCCACGGTAACCTCCCCTTTCAAAAAACTCCTGTAAAGAACTTTAACTTTACAGGAGTGCATTATATCAAAGTATTATTACTTTGTCAAGGGTTATTTTTATTTTCTAATTTTCTATATTTTTCAGTACAAATTCATCCACATTGAACCAGTATTTTTCCGCTTTTCTGTCAAGGGCTCCGCAGTGGTCCGCGCTGCTTATATTCAAATGGTCACTGCCCTTGACCGTACAGGCTTCATACAGGTCGTTACTCTGGTCAACGGGAACTATGCTGTCATCACCGCCGTGGATAAAAAGAATGGGTAGCTTTGAATTGCGTACCTCTTCAACAACATCGACATCACTGAAGCTAAAGCCCATTGTAGCCTTTGTGTAAAGAGATGCCATATTCACAATAGGGAACGACGGCATATTATATAATTCCTTTATATTCTCTTTAAAAAGGTCATGAAGGTCCGAGTAGGCACTGTCGGAAATAATCCCCTTTACATTCCCCGGCATATCGAGGCTTGATGCCATAAGCACCGTTGAACCGCCCGAGCCGAGACCGAATAAAAATATTGAGGAATCCTTATCCTTTTCAACAACCATATTCACCCAATCAACAACATCGTAGCGCTCGTTGTAACCGAATGTATTTTTCTTGTACTCACTCTCGCCAAAGCCACGGGCTTCTGTAACCACCACATTGAAGCCCATATCGTAAAAGCGGTAGGCATACTCAGCCATATCCGTAACACCTGCAGTATATGGGTGGAACATAATCACATAGCTGTGTGATGTAGCATGATTTTTCAGAGAAATGCCGTTCAGGTCATACTCCTCGCTGTTTTTAACAGTTACTTTTTCGCCCTTTGAATTCATCCAGTCAATGTAGCTCTGCTCCGACAAAGGTCGCCTCAATACCTCCTGAGATTTATCGGTTTTCAAAAACTTCTGCGGATTAAATACGGTATTTGAAAGCACAACACCGGCTATGGATTCACCTATAAGCGTAACCGCAAGAATAATGGCTAAAGCCGAGAAAATTATTTTTTTATTGAATATACGGCGGAGGATTGCACGGAATTCAGACTCCTCGTAATATTCATCTTCATAATATTCTTCCTCATCCTCGTCATACTCAGCTTCGTCCTCAATTTCAACATCCTGATTTTCTTCAAGCTGTTCGTTCTGAAGCTCCGTATTTTCACTCATATTTTTCACCTGCCACCAATATTCTTTCTATATAATAACACACCCTATTTCTTAAATCAACGAGTTAGCGACAATTTACAACATTTCATTGACACAGTCCCCAAAAAGATTTATAATCATTTTCCACACTGATTCGGGAGGATTCTATGAGTATTTTTGAAGCAATTCTTCTGGCAGTAAGCCTTTCTATGGATGCCTTTGCGGTAGCCCTTTGTAAAGGTCTCGCCATTAAAAAAATCAATTTCAAAAAATGTATAATTGTGGGTGCGTGGTTCGGCTCATTCCAGGCTCTTATGCCCCTTGCGGGATATCTTTTAGGAAGCACCTTTGCCGAAAAAATCACTTCCGTCAGCCATTGGATTGCCTTCGTTTTACTCGCCATAATCGGCGGTAATATGATTAAGGAATCCTTCGAAAAATGCGAAAAACCCCTTGACGATTCTCTGGGCTTTAAAACTATGATAGTAATGGCAATTGCCACAAGCATTGATGCCCTGGCAGCAGGTGTTGGTTTCGCTTTTACTCCCTTCAATCCTCCCTGGCTTGTCTATATTACATTTATATTAATAGGTATAGTAACCCTCATACTTTCAGCAATCGGTGTTAAAATCGGTAACATCTTCGGACTGAAATTCAAATCCAAAGCAGAGCTGGCAGGCGGTATAATACTTATATTATTAGGTGTTAAAATACTCCTCGAAGGTCTGGGAGTTATTAAATAATGCGTAATGCGTAATTCGTAATGCGTAATTATCGGGGAAACTTCGTTTCCGATTTTAAAATAAAGCTGTTGCAACGCGAAGCCATACCTCTCTGGCGAAGAGAGGGGGACCAACGCGAAGTGTAACGGAGCGTTGGTGGAGAGTTCTAGCACCGCAAGGTGCGTATAATAAAATCTTTTACCTCTTAATTCGATACGCAATAAACCAACTGCAACGCGAAGCTTATCATCCCCTTTTTGCCTTCGGCAAAAAGGGAGGGGGACCGTTCTTATAAAAATTAATTTTTTAAGGAGAGTGTATTCCGTGCGATACACTCCCCTTTTTATTGTGTTGCATCGGAACGGTGGTGGGTAGTTCACTAACCTTTAGTTGGCAGTTGGATAGAGCAATAGTAAGGTACGCATCTATGCGTACCGTTTGAATTCTACCCAACCGAAAAATAACAGTAAGAGAACTACCCACCACCATTCAATACTTGAAGTTTATTTATACATCAACTGAATCTGACCTTCCACCATCGCAAGCGATGGTCCCCCTGTGCCCTCTTGTGGTACCCAAAATTGTTTGCTCGTTGCTCACTTCGCACAATTTTGACCACTGCGCCAACTCACACTCCCTGCATCCGCCACAGGCGGCGGTCGTGTTCCTTCCTCCCGCAAGCGGCAGGACGGCGAGGCTTCGCATTACAACAACTTTATTTACAATCGGCGTAAGCCCCTTTAATTACGCATTACGAATTACGCATTACGAATTACAATCGGCTTCGCCCCGAAATTTTGCATTTTGCATTCTGCATTTTACATTCAACAAAAAACCGCCTGACCTTTCGGCCAGGCGGTTTTCTTAGTTTTATTTAAAATACTTAACAGCGGCCTTGAACATCTGAATATCGTAATTACCGGGAACATTCTTATAAAGTCCGTCGCCGATACGCTCACTGTGACCCATTTTACCGAATATTCTGCCGTCGGGTGATGTAATACCCTCAATAGCAAACATCGAGTCGTTGGGGTTGAAATGAACGTCAACTGTTGCATTTCCGTCAAGATCAACGTACTGTGTTGCAATCTGACCGTTAGCGGCAAGCTCTCTTACAAGCTCCTCACTTGCGAGGAATCGACCCTCACCATGTGAAATCGGAACATTGTAAATATCGCCTACTTCGGTAAGTGCAAGCCAGGGTGATTTGTTGGAAGCAACTCTTGTTCTTACAATTCTTGACTGGTGACGTGCAATGGTGTTGTAAGTAAGAGTGGGGCAATTTTCATCAGTATCAATGATTTTGCCGTAAGGTACAAGACCGAGTTTAATAAGTGCCTGGAAGCCGTTACAGATACCGCACATAAGCCCGTCACGATTATCCAGAAGGTCAGTAACGCCCTCTTTAATTTTTGCATTACGGAAGAATGCGGTAATGAATTTAGCAGAACCGTCGGGCTCGTCACCGCCTGAGAAACCACCGGGAATGAAAATCATCTGAGCATCCTTGAGCTTTGTTGCAAACTCATTTACGCTCTCGGTGATACCTGCGGATGTACGGTTTTTAATAACTATAATTTCGGGCTGGGCACCTGCATCGCGAACAGCCTTAGCACTGTCAAATTCACAGTTTGTACCGGGGAATGCAGGAATAAGAATTCTGGGCTTTGCAACCTTGATTGCAGGAGCTTTGCGCTCTGTTGCAGAGTATGAGAAGTTTTCAACAGGTGTAGCAGTATCGGGAATGTTGCAGCTGTAAACGCTTTCAAGCTTATCTTCGTAGATAGCGAGGATTTCTGTGAAATCAACTGTTTCGCCACCAAGAGTGAATGTTGCGTTTTCAGTAACCGTACCGATGTATTCGCCGTCAATATCCTCAGTTGCTTCAAGGATGAATGAAGCGTAATTGTAACCGAAAATATCAGCAACACTAAGAGTATCGGCAAAGTCGAAGCCGAAGCCGTTACCGAAAGCCATTTTCATAACTGCCTCTGCTATACCGCCCATACCGGGTGTGTAGCAAGAAACCGCTTTGCCTTCACGAAGAAGTGCAGTAACCTTGTTGAATACATTAACAAGGGACTCTGTTACGGGTAAGCCGCTTGCATCAAATTCGGGCTTGATGATATAAACCTTGTTTCCTGCCTTTTTAAATTCGGGTGAAACAATATCTTTTACCTTTTCGGTTGTAACTGCGAAAGAAACCAGGGTGGGCGGAACATCAATATCCTCGAAGGTACCGCTCATAGAGTCCTTACCGCCGATTGAACCTACTCCGAGCTCCTTCTGGGCTTTGAATGCACCGAGAAGTGCTGCAAGAGGTTTACCCCAACGCTTGGGTTCTTTGTTTACACGTTCAAAGTATTCCTGGAATGTAAGATATACATCCTCGAATTTTGCACCTGTTGCAATAAGCTTACATATTGATTCAACCACTGCGAAATATGCACCGTGGTAGGGGCTCTTTTCGGTGATAAAGGGATTGTAGCCCCAGGACATAAGAGAACAGTCATCAGTATGCTTCTTTTCAACAGAAATTTTCTGTACCATTGCCTGAATGGGTGTAAGCTGATTCTTACCGCCAAAGGGCATAAGAACCGTTCCTGCACCGATGGTTGAGTCGAAACGCTCTGAAAGACCGCGCTTTGAGCAGATGTTAAGGTCATCCGCCATAGCCTTCATATTATCGGTAAATGTACCGCTTATTTCTTTATCGTAGCTTTCGGGCTTTGCAGTTGCAACATTAACGTGCTTGTCCGCACCGTTGGAGTTAAGGAATTCACGGCTGATATCGCAGATAACCTTGCCGTTCCAATGCATAACAAGTCTTGCTTCCTCTGTTACCTCTGCAACGGGGCAAGCCTGAAGGTTCTCGGTAGCGGCAAGCTCGAGGAATCTTTCAACATTTTCCTTTTCAACTACAACTGCCATTCTTTCCTGTGATTCGGAAATAGCAAGCTCTGTACCGTCAAGACCCTCGTACTTCTTGGGAACTGCGTTAAGGTCGATTTTAAGACCGTCTGCAAGCTCACCGATAGCAACTGAAACGCCACCTGCACCGAAGTCGTTACAACGCTTGATCATAAGTGTTGCTTCTTTATTTCTGAACAATCTCTGGAGCTTTCTTTCCTCGGGAGCATTACCCTTCTGAACCTCTGCACCGCAGGTTTCAAGAGATGTTGCTGTGTGTGATTTGGATGAGCCTGTTGCACCACCGCAACCGTCACGGCCTGTTGAACCACCGAGAAGGATTACAATATCACCGGGATCGGGACATTCACGACGAACGTTTTCCTGGGGAGCTGCCGCAACAACTGCACCGATTTCCATACGTTTTGCCGCATAACCGGGATGATAAATTTCGTCAACAATACCTGTTGCAAGACCAATCTGGTTACCGTATGATGAGTAACCTGCCGCAGCAGTTGTAACGATAGTTCTCTGGGGAAGCTTACCCTTAATTGTTTCAGAAACAGGCTTTAAGGGGTCAGCCGCACCTGTAACACGCATAGCGCCGTAAACGTAAGCACGACCTGAAAGGGGGTCACGGATAGCACCGCCGATACAGGTAGCCGCACCGCCGAAGGGTTCAATCTCTGTGGGGTGGTTATGTGTTTCGTTTTTGAAAAGAAGAAGCCAGGGCTCGCTTACACCATCAACGTCAACGTTGATTTTAACTGTACAAGCGTTGATTTCTTCGGATTCATCAAGCTTGTCAAGCTTGCCGTTAACTCTGAGATATTTAACTGCAACCGTTGCAAGGTCCATAAGGCAGATGGGCTTAGTTCTGCCAAGCTCCTCTCTTGTTGCAAGGTATTCCTCGTAAGTTTTCTGAAGAAGCTCATCTTCAAATTCAACGTTGTCAATAACAGTAAGGAATGTGGTGTGACGGCAGTGGTCGGACCAGTATGTATCAATCATTCTGATTTCTGTTATTGTGGGGTCACGGTCCTCGGATTTAAAGTAATTCTGACAGAACTGAATATCATCAGCATCCATTGCAAGACCGAATTCTTTAACAAAGCTTTCAAGACCTGCTCTGTCAAGCTCAATAAAGCCCTCAAGAGTTTTAACCTCTGTGGGAATTTCATACTGCATTGCAAGAGTCTCGTATTTTTCGAGTGTTGCTTCTCTTGCTTCAACAGGGTTGATAACGTATTTTTTAATTTCTGCAATATCACCCTCGGAAAGGTCACCGTAAAGAGCGTAAACCTTTGCACTCTTCACTGTGGGACGCTCGCCCTGGGAGATAATCTGAATACACTGTGCGGCTGAATCTGCACGCTGGTCAAACTGACCGGGTAAAAATTCAACTGCAAAAACAGTAGCACCGCTAAGAGCAACCTCAGCACTTGCAATATCCAGCTGGGGCTCTGAGAAAACTGTTTTAATAGCATAATCAAAAAGCTCTTCAGTAATATTTTCTGCATCATAACGGTTGATAACGCGTACATCTTCAAGGTTTTTGATACCTAAAAGAGAACGGGCTTCACCTAAAAGTGATTTTGCTTCGTTAGCAAGTTCTTTTTTCTTTTCAACAAAAACTCTGTAAACCATCTGTACTTAATCCTCCAATACCGCAAGTGCCTTTGCACCGATATCATGACGGTAAAATGCATTACCGAAACTTATTTTTTCAACAAGACCGTAAGCGGAGTCAACTGCTTTTTTAAGGTCAGCCTCAACTGCAGTAACACCTAAAACGCGACCGCCGTTTGTGAGAAGCTTGCCGTCCTTAAGGGATGCACCCGCCACATAAACATTACCCTCGATTTCTTCGGGAATATTCATCTCGTAGCCTTTTTCGTACTTAACGGGATAGCCTTCGGAAGCCATAATTACGCAACAGGCACTTTTTTCGCTGAATTTAACTTCGATTTCTGAAAGTGTGCCGTTGGTTGTGGCTTTCATAATTTCAAGAAGATCACTTTCAAGCAAGGGAAGAACAACCTGTGTCTCAGGGTCACCGAAACGGCAGTTATATTCAATAACCTTGGGGCCGTTGGGTGTAATCATAAGGCCGAAGTAGAGGCAACCCTTGAATGTTCTGCCCTCTTTATTCATTGCCTCAATAGTGGGAAGGAAAATCTTTTCCATACACTCAGACGCAATTTCTTTTGTGTAATAGGGGTTGGGAGCAATCGTGCCCATACCGCCTGTATTAAGACCTGTATCATTGTCCCCTGCTCTCTTGTGGTCCATTGATGAAACCATGGGAGCAACTGTTTTACCGTCTGTGAAAGCAAGAACAGAAACCTCGGGACCTGTGAGGAATTCTTCAATAACTATATTGTCACCGCTTGTGCCGAACATCTTATCCTGCATCATGGAAACAACCGCAGCCTTTGCCTCATCACGGGTCATTGCAATAATAACGCCCTTACCGAGAGCAAGTCCGTCAGCCTTTACAACTGTGGGAATGGGTGCAGTTTCGAGGTATTCGAGAGCCTTTTCCATATCATTGAAAACCTCATATGTAGCAGTAGGAATACCGTATTTTTTCATAAGATTTTTTGAGAAAACCTTACTGCCCTCAATAATTGCAGCATTTGCACGGGGACCAAAGCAGGGAATGCCCTTTTCCTCAAGTGCGTCAACACAACCTAAAACCAGCGGGTCATCGGGTGCTACAACGGCGTAATCAATTTTATTTTCCACTGCAAAAGCTACAATCTTTTCAATATCCTTTGCACCGATATCTACCAATGTGGCATCCTTTGCCATACCGCCGTTTCCGGGAAGAGCAAAAATCTCGGTAACTTCTTTATTTTCTTTTATTTTCTTGATGATGGCGTGTTCACGACCGCCACCACCTACAACCATAATTTTCAACTAAATCACCATCTTTGGTTTAATATATATGATTTCTTGTTTATAGAATTTGAAAGAAAATTGTTCAGAGTGCCTTGTTTAGTCGAGCGGTGCTGTATGAAGATACTGCCCCGAGGCTAAACAGGTGCTATGGGCAATTTTACTCAAATTCCCTTAGTGATGGAAAAGTCGCATACCCGTGAAAGACATCGTCATTCCATATTTATTAGCACATTCAATAACAACGTCATCACGGATTGAACCACCGGGCTCTGCAATGTATTTAACACCGCTGCGTTTTGCACGTTCAATGTTATCGCTGAAGGGGAAGAATGCGTCAGAGCCGAGAGCAACACCGTCGATTGTTTCGAAGTATGCCTTAACATCCTCGTCGGTAAGGGGCTCGGGTCTTTCTGTAAAGTATTTCTGCCAGTTGCCATCTGCACATACATCTTCTTCGTTCTTGTTGATGTAGCCGTCAATAACATTATCGCGGTCGGGTCTGCCGAGAGTGTCTTTAAAGGGAAGGTTAAGAACCTTATCGTGCTGACGAAGGAACCATGTGTCTGCCTTTGTACCTGCAAGGCGTGTACAATGAATTCTTGACTGCTGACCTGCGCCAACACCGATCGCCTGACCGTCAACTGCGTAGCAAACTGAGTTTGACTGTGTATATTTAAGTGTGATAAGAGAAATTATAAGGTCGCGCACTGCGCTTTCGGGCATATCTTTATTTTCGGTAACAATATTTGTGAGAAGCTCTCTGTTGATTTCGAAATTATTTCTGCCCTGCTCAAAGGTGATGCCGTAAACCTGCTTGTGCTCAATGGGAGCAGGAACATAATCGGGGTCAATTTTAACAATGTTGTAGTTACCTTTTCTCTTGGATTTAAGAATTTCAAGAGCTTCGGGCTCATAGCCGGGAGCAATAATACCGTCGGAAACCTCTCTCTGAATAAGCTTTGCGGTTGTAACGTCACAAACATCGGAAAGAGCAACCCAGTCACCGAATGAACACATTCTGTCAGTACCTCTTGCTCTTGCGTAAGCGCAAGCAAGAAGTGAATCGTCAAGTCCTTCAATGTCATCAACGAAGCAAGCCTTTTTGAGCTTGTCGGAAAGCGGAATGCCAACTGCCGCAGATGTGGGGCTTACATGCTTAAAAGAAGTAACTGCAGGAAGTCCGAGAGCTTCTTTAAGCTCCTTTACTAACTGCCAGCTATTGAAAGCATCAAGGAAGTTTATAAAACCGGGTCTGCCGCAGAGAATTTCGATAGGAAGCTCACTGCCGTCAGCCATAAAGATTTTTGCAGGTTTCTGGTTGGGGTTACAACCGTATTTTAATTCAAACTCTTTCATTGTTACCGTTCCTTTCAATATACTAAAAATATTTATCCGGAAATTTGAAAGAAAATTGTTCAGAGTGCCTCGTTTAGTCGAGTGGTGCCGTATGAAGATACTGCCCCGAGACTAAACAGGTGCTATGGGCAATTTTACTCAAATTGTATTTTTGTTTACGATTCTTGATTCATACTTGCCTGTTTCAAGGTCAATATATCTTACAAAAAGAGAAACCTTGTTGTCTTCGTTAAGGTTCTTCCAGATGATATCGGTCAATGTGTCGATATCGGTATCGGGAATTTCAAGTGTTTTGGGCTCACCCTCAAAGCTGGGAAGAGGATTTCCGTCACATTTGTATGTATGAATAAACTTTGCTCTACCGGGAAGAGGATTTGAATAAGCAAAGGTATATCTCTGGCAGGATGAGCCGTCACCGTCAGCGGATTTAAGAATCGACATTGCGAAATTCATATCACCGTTTTCAAGGCGGATAATACCTGAAATACGGGGTGTGTAGTTGGGAGCATCGTCCTCAAACTCACGGGTACGAAGAGCCTGTTCAAAGGTCATCTGTCTGTCCATTAATTCGTAAATAGTATCGGTCTGGTCGCCGTTTGTAACGATTGTCTTGTTACCGAGCACTCTTACGGGTGCGTAGATAATAAGGTGGGGGTCAACCATTTTGGACTCGTCAAAAGCCTGAGTTCTGATACCCTCGCCATCTTCAACGAAAACGCGGTTACGGCTGTTTTCGCTTCTGCCCATTATAAAATATGCAGTAATTGCCTTTTTGCTGTCGGCACTTTTGCCGATAATAATTCCTCTGCCGTGGTAAGCCAGAGAATTAAGCTCATTTTCAAGATTTCTGATTTCCATACAAACTTCCCTTTCTTTGAAAAAACTTTAAGTAATTCGTTACTACCACCTCTCCGGCGAAGAGAGGGGGACCGCGCCGAAATTCATTTTGGCGTGGTGGAGAGTTCTAGCCCGCAAGGGCGTATAATTAAATAAGCGTAAGCGCTTTACCTTACTTTATTATTGTTTTTCCGTCTTTAACAGTAATCTTATCATCACAGAAAAGCTGAACTGCCTTGGGAAGAATCTTCCACTCAGCCTCCTGCATAATTCTTTTCTGCAAGGCTTCGGGGGTGTCCCCTTCCATAACCTCAACAGCCTTCTGAAGGATAATGGGGCCTGCATCACATTCCGCAGTTACGAAATGAACAGTAGCGCCCGATACCTTAACGCCTTTTTCCAGTGCACACTCGTGAACGTGAAGTCCGTAAAAGCCTTTACCGCAAAATGAGGGTATCAGGGCGGGATGAACATTTATCATTTTATTTTCAAAAACATCGCAGACATTTTCATCAAGAATTGTCATAAACCCTGCATAAACTACCAGGTCCGCCTTTTCTTCAAGGAGTGCGTCACGCATTGCCTTAGAGTATGAAGCAATGTCCGCGTAATCTTTTCTTACAAGCACCCTTGTTTTAATGCCGTTGTCTGAAGCTCTCGTAAGAGCGAAAGCATCCGCCTTTGAAGAAATAACACAGGTGATTTTACCGTTGCCTAATTCACCGCGGTTTTGGGCATCAATAAGGGCTTGTAAATTTGTTCCGCCACCGGAAACAAGTACAACTATATTTTTAGCTGACATTTTATTCACCTTATTCAAGAATAATCTTGTCTTCGCCTTCGATAATCTCACCGATAACGTATGCATCAATGTCATTATCTTTAAGAACTGCAAGTGAAAGCTCAACCTGATCAGCAGGAACAACGATGCTCATACCTACACCCATATTATAAGTGTTAAACATATCGCGCTCGGGAATATTGCCCCATTTAGCGATTACGTCGAAGATGGGAAGAACCTTAACTGCGGACTTGTTGATTTTTGCGCACAAGCCGTCGGGAATTGAACGGGGAATATTTTCGTAGAAGCCACCGCCGGTAATATGGGAAATACCCTTTACATTAACTTTTTCCACAAGAGCGAGAACGGGCTTAACATAAATCTTTGTAGGAACAAGTAAAGCCTCTGCAATACTTTTACCGCCTAATTCTTCACGCTCCACGTAAAGCTCGGGGTTGTTGTTATCAATATCAAATACCTTACGGCATAAGCTGAAGCCGTTGGAATGAATACCGGTAGAAGGAAGAGCGATAACCACGTCGCCTGCAGTCATCTTGCTGTTATCAATCATTTTGGGCTTGTCAACAATACCAACCGCAAAGCCTGCAAGGTCGTAATCCTCCACGGGCATAAGACCGGGATGCTCTGCAGTTTCGCCGCCTGTAAGAGCACAACCTGACTGAACACAGCCCTCTGCAACACCGCTTACGATTTCAGCAATTTTTTCGGGAATATTCTTACCGCAAGCAATATAGTCAAGGAAGTACAAGGGCTTAGCACCCACACAAACGATATCGTTTACACACATAGCAACTGCGTCGATACCGATTGTATCGTGCTTATCCATAAGAATAGCCAATTTGACTTTAGTACCGCAGCCGTCAGTACCTGAAACTAATATGGGGTGTTCCATACCGGCAGCACAACCAAGGTCAAAGCAACCGCCGAAGCCGCCCACATCATCCAGAGAACCTTCATTACGGGTTCTGGCAATATGCTTTTTCATAAGTTCAACCGCTTTGTAACCTGCAGTAATATCAACGCCTGCAGCTGCGTAGCTTTCTGATCTTGAGTTATTCATTATTAATTCTCCTTAAAGATTTTATTCTGAATGATTTATTAACCTTTTCCGTTCCAGCAATATGTGCAAAGGTCCTCTGCAGGAATACCGATTGCTTCTATAATGCCTTCGAGTGACTGGAATTCCAGAGAAGCGAAATTAAGCTTTTCGCAAATTGCCTTTCGCATCTTTGCGCCACGCTCTGTTGAAGCATCGCTGTATTCATCAATATGCTTAAAGCCCTCTTCCCCTTCAAGCTCCATAATGGTGCTCCTTGAAATCAATTCCATATCGGAGGTGCCTCTGGAGAAGTTAAGGTATTTACAACCGTACATAATGGGCGGACACGCGGAACGCATATGAACCTCTTTAGCGCCGTTTTCATAAAGGAACTCAACGGTTTCACGAAGCTGAGTACCTCTAACGATACTGTCGTCAACAAAAAGAAGCTTTTTATCTTTAATCAATTCGTGAACAGGTATCTGCTTCATCTTAGCTACCCTGCTGCGTTCACGCTGATTTGAAGGCATAAAGCTACGGGGCCAGGTAGGTGTGTATTTAATGAAGGGTCTCGCAAAGGGAATACCGCTTTCATTAGCATAACCTATGGCGTGGGGTGTACCTGAATCGGGAACACCGCTTACGTAGTCAATATCCTGAGCTATATTGAGAAGCTTGTCTGTCTTTGCCATAATCTGGCCGTTTCTGTAACGCATTACCTCAACGTTCACACCCTCGTAGCATGAAGTGGGGTATCCGTAATAGGACCAAAGGAAAGCGCAGATTTTCTTTTTCTTTCTTGCGGGTGATAAGATTTCAAGGCTGTCGGCTGAAATCTCAACTATTTCACCGGGGCCTAATTCCTTATAATCCTCATAACCCAGCTTTTTGTACGCGAAATCCTCAAAGGAAACGCAGAAGCCGTCGTCGCGTTTACCGATAAGAATCGGTATTCTGCCCACCTTATCCCTTGCGGCAATAAGATTGCCATCCTCTTTGAGAATAAGGATTGAAGCAGTGCCGTCTATAACGTCCTGTGCAAACTTGATACCCTCTGCAAAGTCTGTCTTCTGGTCAATCATAGCCGCAACAAGCTCGGAAGCGTTAATGCCCGTAACACCCGTTGTGGTCATTGCACCGAAGTGACCGCCACTGAATGAAAGATACTGTTTAACGAGAGCATCGCTGTTATTTATTATGCCGATAGTGCATATAGCATAAAGTCCGTGGTTTGAACGGATAAGCAAGGGCTGAGCGTCTGCATCGCTTATACAACCGATTGCCGACTTGCCTTCCATTTCATCAAGTATCCTTTCGAACTTAGTTCTGAAAGGTGAATTTTCTATTTTATGAATTTTTCTCTGCATACCAAGCTCAGCATCCATCGCCGCCATACCTGCGCGACGAGTACCTAAATGCGAGTGATAGTCAACACCGAAAAAGGTATCGAGAACGGCATCGTTCTTAGATGCCACACCAAAAAAACCGCCCATTGTACACCTCTGTAAAAATGCAAAATTCAAAATGCAAAATGCAAAATTTCAGGGAAACTTCGTTTCCGATTTATACATAAACTTGCTGTATTAAGAAAATTATCATCCCTGTTTCAGCTTGCTGAAATCTGTAAAAATGCAAAATTCAAAATGCAAAATGCAAAATTTCGGGGAAACTTCGTTTCCGATTTATACATAAACTTGCTGTATCGAGAAAATTATCATCCCTGTTTCAGCTTGCTGAAATAGGGAGGGGGACCAAAAGCAACGCTTTTGGTGGTGGGTAGTTCTATTTCTGTTTTCCATCAGTCAGATAGAATGTGTCCTGCCACCATACCCCTGCAATAATTACGCATTACGAATTACGAATTATATTTATCTTCTATAGCTGCGTTCTTTTCAAGAACCTTTGCGGTATCTGCCGCACGCTTGTCCTGAAGCTTCTTTTCGAGAACGGGCTCTGAAATTGAAAGCATTTCGATTGCTAAAAGTGCGGCGTTTACTGCGCCGTCAATGGCAACCGTTGCAACGGGGATGCCCGAGGGCATCTGAACTGTTGAAAGGAGTGCTTCCATACCGCCTAAGTTCTGTGACTTAATGGGGATACCGATAACAGGTAAGGTTGTGTTAGCTGCAACCGCACCTGCAAGGTGAGCCGCCATACCTGCCGCAGCAATCAAAACACCGAAGCCGTTTTCACGGGCATTTGCGCTGAATTCCTTTGCTTCAACGGGTGTTCTGTGAGCAGAAAAAACGTGAACCTCAAAGGGAACCTCAAATTCCTTAAGAGTATTTATTGCTTTTTCTACTACGGGTAAATCGCTGTCGCTACCCATAATAATACCGACTTTTTTCATAAAAACATCCTTTCAACGTGTATTTGAACCGACAAAAAACAAAACCGGGCGCACCTATTCAACAAGAACAGGTGTGCCCAGACGGTCGGCTTAAAGTCAAATGATTAACTGCCGGGAAATTTAATTTGAAAACGATAAAATCCCGACATAAAAACCTGCTCCTCTGTGGTGCTCCACATAAAATCCGTCAGTCACAGGCACGACTTTCACATCATAACAATTTTATCATTTTAGCAAATAAGTGTCAAGGCACATAAAGTATAATAATATATATATAATTTTAAATTTATATAGTGAAAATGCTAATAGTGAATTTCACATTTTATTGTGCCTTGGTTTCGCAGTACAAGCAACGGTACTCGCCCTTGTCCTTATCGGTGAGCTTGAAGATATGATTTATCTCCTGCTCGGTGCTTGTAATGCAACGGGGATTTTTACATTTTATAACATTTGTAAGAGTTTCGGGAGGACTGACCGTAAGCTTCTCAACCCTCTTGCAATCGCGGATGATGTTGATGGTAATACCCGGGTCAACATAACCGATAACATCAAAATCTATTTCTATGTCCGCATCGATTTTTATTATGTCTTTTTTTCCTAATTTACGGCTGTTCACATTTTTTATAATAGCAACTGAACAATCAAGGTTATCAAGACCTAAAAGCTCATAAATGCGCATACATCTGCCTGCAGTGATATGGTCTATAACAAAGCCGTTGGTAATGGAATCTATATTCATCTTTTTGCCTCCTCCAAAAGCTTAAGTATAAGTGCCATGCGGATATACTTACCGTTGAGCACCTGTTTGAAATAACAAGCTCTGGGGTCGCTGTCCACAGCTACGGAAATCTCATTAACTCTGGGAAGCGGATGCATAATGCACAAATCCTCTTTAGCATTTCTGAGTTTCTTGGGCTCGAGCACGTAGCTGTCTTTAAGGCGCAGATAGTCCTCTTCGTTGAAGAATCTTTCCCGCTGAACTCTTGTCATATAGAGAATATCAAGCTCACCCATAACGGATTCAAGGTCAGTTGTCTGCTTATAGGGTATGTTATTTTTAGCGAGAACGCCTTTTTTAACATAACTGGGAAGCTTGAGCTCCTCGGGTGAAATAAGCACAACATTTATACCCTCGTACCTTGAAAGTGCGGTAATAAGAGAGTGAACGGTTCTGCCGAATTTAAGGTCCCCGCAGAAGCCCACCGTAAGGTTATTGAAACCTCCCTTTTCACGCTGGATTGTAAGGAGGTCAGCAAGGGTCTGTGTGGGATGGTTATGACCGCCGTCACCGGCATTTATAACCGGGATGCCGGCATTCTGTGATGCAACAAGGGGCGCACCCTCTTTGGGATGGCGCATTGCTATAATATCCGCATAACAGCTTATGGTTTTTGCAGTATCCGCTACGCTTTCACCCTTTGCGGCTGATGAAGAATTGGCCTCTGAAAAGCCCAGCACACTACCACCCAGTTCGAGCATAGCCGCTTCAAAGCTGAGCCTTGTTCTGGTGGAGGGTTCAAAGAAAAGTGTAGCAAGCTTTTTGCCCTTACATTTTTCCGAATAAGCCTCAGGGTTAGCAATAATATCATTTGCCACGTCAATAAGCTCATTTAATTCTTCAACAGAAAAATCAAGAATATCAATAAGACTTCTCATAAAATTTTGTTCCTTTCGGATTACTCTTTTGCTCCGTTTACAGCAAGATAGTTTTTGATTCTTTCAACGTTTTCGCGGTTTTTCTCATCTTCCTCAAGGTACTCAATGATATCGTAAACGTCAACAACAGAATATACGGGGAAGCCGTATTCCTCGCCTACCTCTGCCATAGCAGATTTGTCGGTTTTACCCTTTTCCTTACGGTCAACCATAACGAAGGTTGCGGCAACCCTTGTGCCTTCAAGACCTGAAAGTATGGACATACTCTCGCGGATAGCTGTACCTGCAGTAATAACGTCCTCAACAATAACGATTTCCTCGCCTGCCTGGGGTTTATAACCTACAAACACACCACCTTCACCGTGGTCTTTTTCTTCTTTACGGTTAAAGAAGAAAGGAACATCAAGACCGTTCTTTGCAAGAGCAACTGCAACGGAAACCGCAATGGGGATACCCTTATAAGCGGGACCATAAAGAACGGTTTTCTTGTTACCTACTTTTTCAAAATATGCTTTTGCGTAGAATTCGCCTAATTTGCAAATCTGTTCGCCTGTTTTAATATCGCCTGCGTTGATGAAATAAGGGATTTTTCTGCCGCTTTTTGCAGTAAAATCGCCGAATTTAAGCACGCCTGCACCTTCTAAAAACTGTATAAATTCTCTTTTGTAGCTTTCCATAATTCCTAATCTCCTTTAATTAATCACAGAACTCTTCTACACATCTGTTATATGCAGCAACGGGGTCTTCGGCTGCAGTAATGGGTCTGCCCACAACGATGTAGTCGGAGCCGATTTCCTTTGCCTGAGCGGGTGTCATAACGCGCTTCTGGTCGCCGATATCACCATCAGCAAAACGTACACCGGGAGTAATTGTAAGGAAATCCTTACCACAGGTATCGTGAACCTTACCTGCTTCAAGGGGTGAGCAGACAACACCGTCAAGACCTGCAACCTTTGCATTATGAGCATAGTGCATAACAACCTTGTCGATGGGCTCTTTAATAAGAAGGTCATTTTCCATTCTTTCCTGGTCGGTGGATGTAAGCTGAGTAACGGCAATAAGCAGAGGTCTTGTGCCGTCCTCACGTGTAAGACCTTCAAGGGCTGCTTCCATCATACTGATTGTACCTGAAGCGTGAAGGTTTGTAATATCAACGTCAAGATTAGAGAGAACCGACATTGATTTTTTTACTGTGTTGGGAATGTCGTGAAGCTTCAGGTCAAGGAAAATCTTATGCCCGCGTTTTTTGATTTCACGGACAATCTGAGGACCTTCTGCATAGAAAAGCTCCATACCGATTTTTACGAAAGGCTTTCTGCCACCTTCGAATTTATCAAGAAATTCATAAACCTTTTCAGCGCTCGCAAAGTCGCAAGCAACGATTACGTCTCTACCCATTATTTTACTCCTCCTATGATTTCTGAAAGATTATTAATTCCGTATTTATCCATTACCCTCGGCAGGTCGTTTATAATATCACGGCTGGCATAAGGGTCAATAAGGTTTGCGGCACCGACTTCAACAGCCGTAGCACCTGCGAGCATAAGCTCAATTACATCTTCCGCACTTGAAACACCGCCCATACCTACTACGGGGATATTAACTGCGTTGGCAACCTGATAAACCATTCTCACTGCCACAGGGAAAATTGCGCTACCTGAAAAACCACCCATTTTATTGGCAATAACGGGTTTTTTGGTTTTAAGGTCAATACGCATACCGAGAAGCGTGTTAATAAGGCTGATACCGTCTGCGCCTGCCGCTTCACAAGCCTTAGCTATTGAAACGATATCGGTTACATTGGGTGAAAGCTTAATAATTACGGGCTTTGTAGTCACCTTTTTAACTGCCGCAGTAACCTCTGCCGCAGCCTCGGGATTCGTACCGAAGCTCATACCACCGCCGTGTACATTGGGGCAGCTTACGTTAACCTCAAGCCAGCCCACCTGCTCCTCTTTATCCAATTTTTCACAGGTATAAGCATAATCCTCAACGGCAAAACCGCTGACGTTAGCCATAACCTTTTTGTCAAAGCATTTTTTAAGTCTGGGTAATTCCTCACTTATAACCTTTTCAACACCGGGGTTCTGAAGACCTACGGCATTAATCATACCTGCATAGCATTCTGCAATACGAGGTGTGGGGTTACCGAAGCGAGGGTCCTTTGTAGTACCCTTGAAGGAGAATGTTCCGAGAACATTTATATCGTAAAGCTCAGCGAATTCGTAGCCGTAGCCGAAGGTTCCGCTTGCAGGAATAACGGGATTATCAAGGGTTATTCCGCAAAGGTCAACACTTAATCTGCCCATAAAATTTCCTCCTTTTCAAGAACGGGACCGTCCTTGCATATACGCTTGTAGCCTGTAATTGTTTTGCAGGAGCAACCCATACAAGCACCGAAGCCGCAACCCATACGCTCCTCAAAGCTGAACTGTCCGCTTGTAGCGGTGGCTTTATATAGAGCCTTTAGCATGGGCTCAGGACCACAGGTATAAAAATATGTGTAATCTACGTCTTTTAAGGCATCAGTAACGAAGCCCTTAACACCGTAAGAGCCATCTGCGGTTGCAACAATTACATCCGCACCGAGAGCCTTGAAATCAGCCTCGCAGAAGATTTCCTCCGCAGTATTAAAACCGAGAATTACTGTAACTTTTTTGCCTCCTGCAATAAGCTTTTTAGCGAGCATATACAGGGGCGGAACACCTACGCCGCCGCCTAAAAGGACGGGTTTTTCACCTGAAACCACGGTATTGTAACCGTTGCCGAGGCCTGTAAGAACATCAAGCTCCTCACCTGTTTTCATTTCTGCCATCTGCTCGGTACCCTTACCTACAACCTTGTAAATAAGGGTAAGAACACCGTTCTCGCAGTCGCAAACGGAGATTGGTCTTCTGAGATAGAGACCGTCCAGCTTAATATTCACAAACTGACCGGGTGATGTGATTTCGCTCACATCACCTTGGAGCTTCATTTTGAAAACCGTTGCGGTAAGCTGTGTATTTTCAATTATTTTAAAAAGGCTTTGTTTCATAATTCATTCCTTAATTAAGCATCAATTGTTGAAATTGTAAGAGTTGTTTCTTCAAGAACATCAAGAAGAACGCGTACTGTGTCAAGAGCAGTAAAGATAGTTACGTTATTCTCAATAGCGTAACGACGGATTTCAAGACCGTCATTTGCAGAGCCTGTTGAGTCAATATCCTTAGTATTGATAACATAGGCAATATGACCCTGGCGCAGAGCTTCTGCAATTTCGTCACTACCGTCACTGAGCTTCTTGAGAACATGGGTACGGATACCGTTTTCCTTGAGGAAGTTGGCAGTGCCTATAGTAGCCTGGATATTGAAGCCCAGGTTGTAGAAACGACGGATAAGAGGAAGTGCCTCTTCTTTGTCTTTATCTGCAACTGTTACGAAAACAGTACCATAGTTCTGAAGGTGCATACCCGAAGCCTGTAAAGCTTTGTAAAGAGCTCTGTTAAGCTTATCGTCATAACCGATTGCTTCACCTGTTGACTTCATTTCGGGTGAGAGGTAAGCATCAAGTCCGCGGATTTTATTGAATGAGAATACGGGAACCTTTACATACCAACGTTTCTTTTCTTCGGGATAGATATCGAATATACCCTGTTCTTTAAGGCTCTTGCCCATAATAACCTCAGTTGCAATATCTGCAAGTGAGTATCCTGTTGCCTTTGAAAGGAAGGGAACAGTTCTTGAAGAACGGGGGTTAACCTCGATGATATAAACATCGTCTTTTTCGTCAACGATAAACTGAATATTGTAAAGACCTACAATGCCGATACCGAGACCCAGCTTCTTAGCATATTGAAGGATTATACCTTTAACCTTATCGGATATGCTGAAGGAGGGATAAACGCTTATGGAGTCACCTGAGTGAATACCTGTTTTTTCAACAAGCTCCATAATACCGGGAATGAACACATCTCTGCCGTCGCAGATAGCGTCAACCTCAACCTCTTTACCCTGAATGTATTTATCAACAAGAACAGGCTTGTCCTCGTCAATTTCAACGGCTGTTTTAAGGTAATGACGGAGCTGTTCTTCGTTAGCAACAATCTGCATAGCTCTGCCGCCGAGAACGAAGCTGGGACGAACAAGAACGGGATAACCGATTTCTGCCGCAGCTGAGATACCGTCTTCAAGGTTGGTAACAGCCTTACCCTTTGCACGGGGAATATTTAATTCATTAAGAAGGTTTTCGAAAGCGTTACGGTCTTCTGCACGGTCAATAGCGGCGCAGTCAGTACCGATAATTTTCACACCGCGGTCATGAAGGGGCTGTGCAAGGTTGATAGCGGTCTGACCGCCGAGAGATGCAACAACACCGTCGGGTTTCTCAAACTCAATAATATTCATAACATCCTCGGGAGTGAGGGGTTCAAAGTAGAGCTTATCCGCAGTTGTATAGTCTGTTGAAACGGTTTCGGGGTTATTGTTTATGATAATAGCCTCGTAGCCCGCGTTTTTAATAGTCATAACAGCGTGAACTGTTGAATAGTCGAATTCAACACCCTGACCGATACGGATGGGACCTGCACCGAGAACAACAATCTTTTTTCTGTCAGTAAGGCGTGAAGCATTCTCACCTGTGTATGATGAATAGAAGTAGGGAATATATGCGTTTGTGTGACATGTGTCAACCATCTTGAATACGGGGAAAAGACCCATTTCCTTACGCATTGCGTAAACATCAAGCTCGTTGCAGTTCCAAAGACGCGCAATGTATTTATCGCTGAAGCCCATTTTCTTTGCGGCAACAAGTGCTTCGGAATCCTTGCTTACACGGAGCTTTTCTTCCATATCAATGATGTTTTTGAAGGCCTGAAGGAAGTAGGGTGTAATCATAGTGATTTCGTGAATTTTTTCAAGAGAAACACCGTGATAAATGAGCTCTGCAATGGCGAAGATATTATCTGAGCGGAACTCTGAAACATATTCAAGAAGCTCGTCAACACTCATATTGTCAAATTTTGAAAGGTACATATGGTTAGCACCGATTTCAAGAGAACGGATACCCTTAAGAATAGCTTCCTCAAGGTTTGAACCGATGCCCATTATTTCACCGGTAGCCTTCATCTGAGTACCGAGCTTATTTGTAGCTGATGTGAACTTATCAAAGGGGAAACGGGGTAATTTAGCAATAACGTAGTCGAGTCTGGGTTCGAATGCCGCGTTAGTGTTGGCAATCTGAATATCCTCAAGAGCCATACCTACTGCAATCTTTGCAGTAACACGTGCAATGGGATAACCCGAAGCCTTTGAAGCAAGTGCGGAGGAACGTGAAACTCTGGGGTTAACCTCAATAAGATAGTACTCTGAGGTATGGGGATTGAGAGCGAACTGAACGTTACAACCACCTTCAATTTTAAGCTCCTTGATGAGCTTGATAGCTGAGTCGTTGAGCATCTTCTCATCTTCTTTGCTGAGTGTCATAATGGGTGCTACAACACAGGAGTCACCTGTATGAACACCTACGGGATCGATGTTTTCCATACCGCATATGGTGATAGCGTGGTCGTTGGAGTCACGCATAACCTCGAACTCGATTTCTTTATAACCCTTAACACTCTTTTCAATAAGTGCCTGATGAACGGGTGACAATTTGAATGCGTTTGTACCGATTTCAATAAGCTCCTCTTCATTGTAAGCGAAACCGCCGCCTGTACCGCCAAGAGTAAACGCGGGACGCACAACTACGGGGTAACCGATACGCTTAGCCGCAGCCATTGCCTCTTCCAAAGAGTAGGTTATTTCTGAAGCAATAACGGGCTCACCGATGGATTCGCAAAGCTCCTTGAACATTTCGCGGTCCTCTGCTCGCTCAATGGAAGCGCTTGAAGTACCGAGAAGCTCTACGTTACATTCCTTAAGAACACCCTTTTTCTCAAGCTGCATGGCAAGATTAAGACCTGTCTGACCGCCGATACCGGGAATAATAGCATCGGGACGCTCGTGACGGATAATCTTAGCCACATATTCAAGAGTCAAAGGCTCCATATATACTTTATCAGCGATAATTGTGTCAGTCATAATTGTAGCGGGGTTGGAGTTAACAAGAACTACCTCATAACCCTCCTCTTTAAGAGCAAGGCAAGCCTGAGTACCTGCGTAGTCAAACTCTGCCGCCTGACCGATAACAATAGGACCTGAACCTATAATCAAAACTTTCTTAATGTCTGTTCTCTTTGCCATTTGAGAAGCCTCCTTAATATATATCAAAGTCAATTATTAACAACTTCGTTGGAATGCAAAATGCAAAATGCAGAATGCAAAATTTTGGGGCACTTCGTGCCGATTATATTTTATTTTTTGTAAACAACCTTACCGTCGCACACGGTCAGCACACACTCGCCTTGTACGGGCATACCCTCAAAGGGTGTTGCCTTACCTTTTGAAAGGAACTCGTCCGGATTAATTGTTTTGTTCTCGTCAAGCTTCCATACTGTGTAATCCGTACCGAGAGGAATATTAAATCTCTCGCGGGGATTTATCGCAAGAAGCTCTATAAGCTTTTCAAGGGTTATAACCCCTGTTTTCACAAGATTTGTGTACATTACCTGGAACGCGGTTTCAAGACCGACTATGCCGAATGCACTTCCTGAGAGACCTTTACTCTTCTCCTCTGCGGAGTGGGGTGCGTGGTCGGTAGCAATCATATCTATCGTACCGTCCTTGATACCCTCTATAAGTGCGAGCCTGTCCGCCTCGGAGCGAAGCGGAGGATTCATTTTAAAGCTGCCGCTTTCTTCCAGGTCATTATCATCAAGCACCAGGTAATGAGGCCCTGTTTCGCAGGTGACATCAAGTCCCTCAGCCTTTGCTTTTCGTATAAGCTCAACGCTTTCCTTTGCTGAAATGTGGCAAACGTGGTATTTGCAGCCCGTCTCTTTTACAAGCTTCAAATCTCTTTCGATGGGCTTCCATTCGCTTTCACTGCAGATACCCTTGTGGTTATGCTCTCTTGCATAGTCGCCGTCGTGAATATAACCGCCGTGAAGAAGTGAATTATCCTCGCAGTGAGCAACAATTATTTTACCCAGACGCTTAGCCTCAAGCATTGCCTCGCGCATAAGCTCCTCGCTCTGTACTCCTCTGCCGTCGTCGGAGAATGCAAAGCAGTTTTCGTTCATAGCTTCCATATCTGAAAGCTGCTCGCCCTTCTGCCCTACGGTAATTGAAGCATAGGGGTAAACATGGATAAAAGCATCTTTTTCTATAATATCGGTCTGGGCTTTAAGGTGCTCGGCACTGTCGGGAACAGGGTTTAAATTGGGCATTGTACATACCGCTGTATAACCGCCTCGCGCCGCTGCTCTGCAACCTGTTTCAATCGTCTCTTTATAAGAAAAGCCCGGCTCACGAAAATGCACATGCACATCGCAAAAGCCGGGAAAAATAATATATTCAGGTGAATTAAAAACAACAATACCATTATCAGAACACAAATGAGCCGCAATATCTGAACAGAACGCCTGAGCGTCTATTTCCATTGCAGCGGTATTCACAATTTTTGCTTTAAGTTGCTCTGTCATAATAATCCCTTTCAAAAATAAAAGCCTTGCACACGGCAAGGCTCGAACACACAAAAGCATTGATACAGTCGCACCTGTACCCAATAGATTTATATTTCAATCTTGCCGATATCTCGTACCGTCTTAAAGATCTTATTTATAATAACAAACATAACTGCTTTTGTCAATAGAAACACATCCGATTAAGAGAGAAAAGCACGGACGAATTCAACTTGAATTTTTGTAAGTTTTAACCAAAGCTAAGACGCTGATATCCAATAAAACAAAAATCCGCGATGACTTTCGTAAATTTAACCAAAATGCGCCTTTTATTTTTGGTAATATACCAAAAGATAATTTATTGAATATATTTTGCTGATAGTATAAAATAAAATATTATAATAAAGGCGGTGATTTTACGGACGGCAACTTTTTATATATTTTTCAAAAAGGCTTTAATTACTCCCAGGATGGTCCGGGTAACCGTCTGGTATATCATCTTTGTGCCTGTAATCTCCGCTGCCCATGGTGCTCCAATCCCGAGGGCTTAACAGTGAACGAAAGCACCCTGAAGCTTTCAACGGATGATATCGTAAAAGAAGCCCTTTCCGCTAAAATGATTTTTATCGACGGAGGCGGTGTAACCCTTACGGGAGGTGAAGTCACCTGTCAGAAAGGTGCTGTCCTCAACCTTTTAAATAAACTCAAGGAACACGGCATACACACCTGCATTGAAACCAATGCCTCCCTCCCCGATTGTGAAGGAATTTTTGACACTGTTGACTATATGATAGCTGATTTCAAATCCCCCTTTGAAGAAAAAATCCACTCCATCGGCGGAGATATTGAAATCGTAAAAAACAATCTTATTCACAGGGCAAAAAGCGGCAAGCCCTTACTCGTGCGTATTCCCCTTATAAAATTTTTCAATTGCGGTAACGAAGCAGCCGAAGAATTCGCCGGATTTTTCAGTGAACTAAGCTCTTACGGTAAAGAAAACCTGTATTTTGAAATCCTTACATATCACGAATTCGGCAAGGACAAGTACGAAAAGCTCAATATGGAATATACCGTTACCGACGGCTATGTTACCCAAGAAGATGTAAAAACCTTATTATCCGCTTTAAAAACCAAAAACTTAAAAGTAATCAACACCTGAGGTGATTTTTATGTATAATTTTGACCCGCAAAAAACAACAGAATCCGCCAAGCTTCTTTTCAAAGAGGAGCGGGCTATAAACCATCTTGAAGGCTGGTTTATCATCAAAGAAACCGAGCAGAAATATGACGAAAAATATGCCGGTCTGCCCCCTATGAAAAAGGCGGCGGAGAAATTCCGCGAGGCTGTTAAAATTCTGCCGTTATCAATCAGCGAGCACGCAGTTTTCGCAGGCACACAAAGGGATGCTTTCGCAAGAAGCTACGCTCTTATAAACCCCTCATTCCGCGTGGAAACATTCGCAGGATATTGCGACCCCACCGCTGTTTACGACGACATAGACCCCACCGAAGAATTCCCTGCTGAGCGCATAAATACTCTTCGTGAGCTTGATAAACAGACCGATTATGTCAAAGCCTTAAGCGAGGTTTACAAGAGCTGTGAGACACTCACGGGTGAAGTTGCTTTCTTCATCGAGCAGGTTACAGGTCACCTCATACCCGATATGCGCTACGCGTTAAAATACGGTGTTAAAAAGATGCTCGGGGATATTGAAGAAAAGCAAAAGACCGCAAATCCCGAACAACACGAAAATTACGAGGCTATGAAAATCGCTCTCGATTGCGTTCTTATTCTTGCAAAACGCTACAAGGCTATTGCGGACGAAATGCTCGCAAATGCCGAGGGCGAAAGAAAAGAACAATTGGCGCTTCTTTCAAAAACTCTGGAAAAGGTTCCCGAAAACGGTGCCGAAACCTTCTACGAGGCCATTCAGAGCTTCATTCTTTTATGGGAGATTATGTGCCTTGAACAAGCGCCCAACCCATTTGCATTCTCCGTGGGCAATGCGGATAGAATTTTCGAGCCTTACAGAGCTGCAGACGGTCTTTCAAGGGATGAAGCAGCGGCACTTTTCAAGCATTTCCTTGTATTCTTTAATGTTGCCGACAGAAGCTGGGCTATTTCACAGAATCTTATTGTAAGCGGTCGTGACAAGGACGGAAACGACCTTACAAACGACTCCACCTATGCACTTCTTGATGCATATTACGATATGAATTTACCCCAGCCCATTCTCTCTGTAAAATTACATAAAAACACTCCTCAGAAGCTCTACGAGGAGCTCGGCAGATTCCTTTTCACTCCCGGTTGTCTTACACCCTCATTCTTCAACGACGATTCTCTTTTCAAGGTGTTACCTGAAGCAGGTATTGAAATTGATGATGTTGAGGACACCTCAATTGCAGGCTGTCAGGAACCTCTTATTATGGGTAAGGACAACGCCAACACCACCAATAGCTGGTTCAATTTAGGCAAGATTCTTGAGCTTACCCTTAACAACGGCTACTCAACCATAACAGGTGAAAAAATCGGTACTGTTTGCGAAGAAACAGATCCTCTTACCTTACTTAAAAACATCCGCGAGCTTTTCTATAAAAATGCACAGTATTACTGTGACGAAATGGTCAAAGCCGCAAACGGCGCATCAAGAGCCATTTCACATCTTCCCGTACCCTTCCTCAGCACAGTTATGGGCGGTATCGAAAGCGGTTATGACACCCGCGACATCACCCACCAAAGCACAAAATACAACGGCAGCGGTTGCCTTATTCACGGTTCAAGCGTTGTTGCCGATTCATTTATTGCCATCGACAAGCTTTTGAACGAAAGACCCGAGGATGCCGAGAAGCTTCTTGATGCTCTGAGAAATAATTTTGAAGGCTATGAGGAATTAAGAGAATTTTTACTCAGTGCACCCAAATTCGGTAACAATATTGACGAGGTTGACCGCGAAACTGCCGAAGTTGCTTCAAGAATTGCCGATATGGTACGCGCACAGAAGAATTATCTGGGCAATAATTTCAGACCCGATTTCTCCACACCCTCAACACACCTTCTTTATGGTTACTGGGTTGGCGCACTCCCCTGCGGCAGGAAATCAAGGGATATGCTCAACTACGGTGTTGACCCCCTTTACGGCGAGGCTCAGAACGGACTCGGTTTCCGTACACTTTCACTTATGAAGCTTCCCTTCAATAAAATGTGCGGCGGTTATGCCTCCCACTTTGGTATTGACCCTAAATACTTTATGAGTAAAGATTACGAGGGTAAGGGAGTTGAATTCCGCGATAAGGTTATGAAGCCCCTGTTCTTTAACGAGCTTAACGAAAATGTGGCACCCTTTTATTTGTATGTAAATGTCACAACTGCAGAAATTCTCAGAAAGGTTCTTGCAGAGCCTCAGAAATACGCACCGTCAGGGGTTTATATTATGAGAATACACGGCACCTTCGTTAATTTCCTTGACCTTTCCCCTGCTATTCAACAGGATATTATCCGCCGTCTTGACCCTGCATCAACAAATATCGGGTGCTGAATATGAAGATTTTAGGAATTGATATAGGTACTACCACCGTAACCTGCCTTATTCTTGATACCGAAAAAAAGAAGGTTACAAAATCGTGCACCTTAAAAAACGACAGTTTTATACAGGGTAAGCCCTTTGAAAAGCTCCAGGACCCTTACACTATTCTGAACACCGTCAAAATTGCTGTCAGAGAGGTTTGTCTTGATGTAGCTCCCGATGCCGTCGGCATAACGGGTCAGATGCACGGCATTCTTTATCTTGACGAAAAAAACTCCCCCTGCTCACCCCTTATGATATGGCAGGATGAACGAGGTAACGAGATTTTTGAAAATGGTGAAACATACGCGGAGTATCTTACACGGGTTACGGGAATAAAAGCCGCTTCGGGCTTCGGACTTACAACTCATTTTTATAACCTTAAAAACGGTCTTGTTCCTGAAAATGCGGTTATGCTTTCAACCATTCACGATTATCTCGTCTCGGTTTTAACCAACAAAAAACCCGTCACCCATTCAAGTGACGCGGGCAGTTTAGGCTTCTTCGATTTAAAAAATCTTTGCTTTGATGAAGCAGCCTTAAAAATCGCAGGTATTGACCCTGATTTTCTGCCCGAGGTTTTCTCCAAAACCGTAATAGCAGGTAAAACCCAATGCGACTTTTTACCCTCGGATATTCCCGTAGCTATTGCCATCGGTGACAATCAGGCGAGCTTTTTGGGTTCCGTTGCAGAGCCCGAAAAATCCGTGCTTGTAAATGTTGGTACGGGAAGCCAGGTTTCCTTTGCAACTAAAAGCATTAAAGCCCCGTCCTGCGGTGAAATACGCCATCTTACAGATACCGAATATATTTTTGTAGGTTCTTCCCTTTGTGGCGGCAGAGCCTATGCGATATTAAAGAATTTCTTTGCTTTGTGCGCTGATTTTCTCGGCGGTTCGGATGATGACCTTTACAAAAAAATGGACTCGCTTTCCGAAAATATTTTCAACCTGAACGACGAGCTTACAGTTAACTGTGAGTTTTGCGGAAGCCGTGAAAATCCCGCAAAACGCGGATTTATTGATAATATAGGCACCGAGAATTTCACTCCCGAAAAATTAGTCTGCGGCGTTTTAAAAGGCGTTTCGGCAGAACTGAAAGCTATGTACTCTAAGGCTTATGCTCTTACGGAAGCCGAGCCCCAAAAATTAGTATGCTCGGGTAACGGTCTGAGAAAAAGTCCCATATGGCGCGAGGTTTTCAGTCGTGATTTCTCATTGCCCGTTGAACTTCCCTTGCACTCGGAAGAAGCGGCAGTGGGCGCGTGTGTTTTTGCCGGTGGCGCAAGCGGAATTTATAAAGATATCAAAGCATCCCGGGATGCTCTTTTGAGGTGAATTATGGATACAGTAAAATTAGCATCACAGCCTGTATTTTTCGAAAAAAACAGGGTTTTCAGAGTTTATACAGGGGGCAAACTTTTTGCCGACTTTTTCGGCGATAACAGCGAAGACTGTTTTTATCCTGAAGAATGGATTTGCTCATCAACAAAAGCACTTAACAAAGACAGCACCGATGAATTTGAGGGGCTCTCAACAATCAAAGGCACTAATATACATTTTGACGAGCTTTTAAACGAACAAAAAGAGCTTATGCTGGGTGACAGAAACGGGCTCGATGTGCTTGTTAAAGCCCTTGACTCCGCTATAAGATTACCGGTGCAAGCACACCCCGATAAAGCATTTTCACGCAAAAACATCAACTCCGAATTCGGTAAAGCCGAGTCTTGGCTCGTTCTTGCCGCAAGAGAAGGCGCGTGTATATACTTCGGCTTCAAGGACGGAGTAACTGCCGAGGATTTTGAAAAAGCCGTTGATGAGGCGGAAACCGATAAAACCGCAATGGAAAAGCTTCTCAACAAAATCCCCGTAAAACCCGGTGATGTGTACTTCATACCTGCAAAAGCAGTTCACGCAATCGGTTACGGTTGCCTTATTTTAGAGGTACAGGAGCCCACCGATTTCACCATTCAGCCTGAGCGTTGGTGCGGAGATTACCGTCTTTCAGAGCACGAGATGTACTTAACTCTCGATAAAGAAACTGCACTGAGTGTTTTTGATTACTCATACAACTTACAAAGAGTTGAAAACGAGTGCAAAAAAACACCCCGCATAATCTACGAAAATGCAGGCTGTAAAAAAGAAAGTCTTATTGGTAAAGAGGACACACCTTGCTTTGGTGTGGAGCGTTATGTTATAATGAACGGAGAAACCGAAAAACTTGCGGCACCGTGTGTTTATGTTGTGACCGAGGGCGAAGGCACTCTTTCGGGAGATGATTATGAAAAGCCCTTGAAAAAAGGCGATTATTTCTTTATGCCCATGTGTTGCAACAACAAATACACAGTTAAAAGTCAGAGCAATCTGACCCTTGCTGCCTGTCTTCCTCCGGAGGTTTAATATGATTAACGAACTTTTAAAAGGAAAAGTCTGGAACGCAAAAACCAACGAAGCTTTTTTCCAACTTCTCAAAGATTATACCGACGAAGAAAAGTGCGAAATAATCTTTGAGGTTATTCCTAAAATCCTGAAAAAGCGCGATGAAGAAAGTATTGCTTCAGCGGAAATAATTCTTATTTGCGCAACTCAGCAGTATTTCAATGTTGAGTCCACCCATTACAAAGCCCTTGTGTATTACCGCTTAGGGGAATTTTACGAAGGTTATAAAGAAAACTTCATAAAAGCCTATACCTACTACAAAAAATATGAGCTCAACAATGTTCATTTCGACGGTGTACACGGTGTTTTGTTGCGCGCACTTTTATTAAGGGATAATTTTACCTATTCCGAAGAAATGGAAAAAGAGCTTAATCTCAGCTACGGCGAAATTGATATAGGATTGCGTAAGGACCGACTTTATGAAAACATCGGCAATCTTATTATCGCCCAACGAAACGGCGACGAAAAGACTGTTGAAATACTCAAAAAGCGCATTAAATCAATCGTTACGGCGGATAAGTACTTTTTCGTGGATCTGGTTTTCAGAAAAGATGCAACCCCCGATTACTTAAAGACGCCTGAAAGACTTATTGAATTTGTAAAACAATTATAAAAAGAAAAAGTCCCTTGCCTAAGCAAGGGATTTTTCTTTGGAAAGAGAAAATGAAATGATTGAGCAATCAAATTGTCTATACTTTATATAACATACCAATGTTGCAACATTTTCACAAAAATGTAAACAAATTGTGAACATAATGTGTTTTTTCCAAAACTCATTTATTATTATTTTTGCAATTATGATGACATTCTTTCATTATTATGGTATTATATATACATTATTATCAGAAGGAAGATTTTATGGATATTTTAAAAACACTATGTACCGAATTTGCCGTCAGTGATACACATATGAAGAATATTGTTGAGCTTATTGACGACGGCAACACAATCCCCTTTATCGCCCGATACAGAAAAGAAATGACGGGCTCCTGCGATGACCAGAAATTAAGGGAAATCAACGACCGTCTCACATATTTACGAAACCTCGAAAAGCGCAAGGAGGAGGTTTTATCCTCTATTGAAGAACAGGGTAAATTAACCGAGGAAATCTCTGCTGCAGTAGCCGAAGCGGTAACACTCGCAGAGGTTGAAGATATATACAGACCCTATAAACAAAAACGCAAAACCCGTGCCTCAGTTGCTAAAGAAAAAGGTCTTGAACCCCTTGCGGATATCCTTATGTCCTACACTCTTAAGGGAGTGGATTTAAATGAGATTGCCGGGGAATATATCGACAGCGAAAAAGGCGTTGAAACCTCAGAAGATGCCTTGCAGGGCGCCTCCGATATTATTGCGGAGCGAATTTCGGATTCACCCGATGTGCGCCGTGTACTCAAGGACCTTATTGCAAAACGCGGTATTATCAAATCCGTTGCTAAAACCGAAGATGACAGCGTTTACGCTATGTATTACGAATACAGTGAACCTGTTTCAAAAATCCCTTCACACCGTATTCTTGCTATAAACCGCGGTGAAAAAGAAGGCTTCTTAAAAGTAAGCGTTGAGGTTGAGGAGGAGACCGCACTTTCCCTCATCCACCAGCTTTTCATTAAAGAAGGCAGCTCTTCAACTGAGTTTTGTAAAAACGCTGCCGCTGACAGCTACTCCCGTCTTATTCTCCCCTCTCTCGAAAGAGAAACCCGTACAAACCTTACTGAGAAAGCCGACGAACAAGCAATTAAAATGTTCGGCAGTAACCTTAAGCCCCTGCTTATGCAGCCGCCCATAAAGAACAAAACCGTGCTTGCGGTTGACCCGGCTTACAGAACAGGCTGCAAGCTGGCAGTCGTTGACGGTAACAGCCGAGTACTTTTCACGGGTGTTATCTATCCCACACCCCCTCAGTCAAAGATTCAGGAATCAGAAAAAAGAGTTCTCGAGCTTATTGACAAATATAAAATCGACTGTATTTCAATCGGTAACGGTACCGCAAGCAAAGAAAGCGAAATTTTCATTGCCGATACCATCAAGAAATCAAGCCGAAGCGTATCATATATGGTGGTCAACGAAGCAGGTGCTTCCGTTTACTCCGCCTCAAAGCTCGGCGCAGAGGAATTCCCGGACTTCGATGTTTCCGTGCGTTCCGCAGTATCCATCGCCAGAAGACTTCAGGATCCTCTTTCTGAGCTTGTAAAGATTGAACCCAAGAGTATCGGCGTCGGTCAGTACCAGCACGACGTCCCCCCTGCAAGACTTGAAGAATCACTTTCAGGTGTTGTTGAAGACTGTGTAAACTCCGTTGGTGTTGACCTTAACACCGCCTCAGTTTCACTTTTAAAATATATTTCGGGTATCAGCTCCGCAACTGCAAAAAATATAGTTTTATACCGTGAAGAAAACGGCGCTTTTACAGGCAGAAGCGAACTGAAAAAGGTCAAGGGCTTAGGTCCTAAAGCATATCAGCAGTGTGCAGGCTTCCTGCGTATTCCCAAGGGCAAAACACCTTTGGATAACACGGGTGTTCACCCCGAAAGCTATGATGCCGCCAAGAAATTACTTGATTTGTTTGGTTATTCTCAGAGTGATGTTGCCTCAAGCGGTGCTTGCGGTATAGGTGATAAGGTTAAGGAATACGGTCTTGCAAGGGCTGCCGAAGAATGCGGTGTCGGTACACCCACCCTTACGGATATTATAAGTGAACTGGAAAAACCCGGCCGTGATATCCGTGATGACCTTCCGAAACCCATGCTCCGCTCAGATATTATGGATATGAATGACTTAAAAGAAGGTATGGAGTTAACAGGCACAGTGCGTAATGTTATTGACTTCGGTGTGTTTGTTGATATTGGTGTTCATCAGGACGGTCTCGTTCACATTTCTCAGATTTGCGACCGTTTCATCAAACACCCCTCCGAGGTTCTTAAAGTCGGTGAGGTTGTAAAGGTTAAAGTTTTAGGCGTTGACTCCAACAAAAAGCGTATCTCTTTAACTATGAAAGGCGTAAACCAATAAGATTTAAAATAAATAGTGACAAACATATAAGTTTGTGTTATAATATTTTGGATTACAATGAATGTGAGGTACTGAACAGTGCTTGAATTAAACAATGCTCTCGAACTTATTATTAAAACCGTTGAAAAAACCTCTGAGGAATACGGCTTTAAGGTTGAATATCCCGAAGGCGTAAGACCCCCCGAGCTTCCCATATCAACTGTGGGTGATAAAAGCGTTATTATGTTCCGTGGCGAAAACGGACGAATCAGAGTTGAGCATAACGGCGATAAATTATCCCTTCACTGTGCCCGCGCAAACGAAAGCGACACTCCCGATGATGATATGCGCCGTGTTTCTCTCTCCCTTTTGGATCTCGAAACCTTCAACGAAAAAGATTTAAAATATCTTGCCGAGGATTATGCAGAGTCATTCAAAAAGAATTTCTCTACAAAATCTCCTTACAGCGGCAAAAAAGCTCCTACTCCCGTATCAAGAACACAGGCCAAGAGCGGTGCTCTCGCTTACGATGCCAATACATTGGGTAGCCGTTTCACAACAATATATCCCGAGCTTCGTGATGAATACAAAAAGAATCTTGAAAGCTACGGCGAATTTTTAGCAGAGGATTTCTTCGTAAACCACGGTAACGCCCTCGTGCTTGAAACTATCCGTCAGAACGATAAAATCAAAATGCGCCAGCTTTTCAAATTACTTAACGATATTTACGAAGACGGCACTAACGATACACAGAGCCTTGTAGCTGTTACAATTCTCGGCAGCACTCTCGCCGCTAATATGGAGCTTCTTGAAACTGCTCAGGAATATTTCAGCGACACTATGAAAGAGCCTGTCACCGAAATCGTTAAATACCTTAACAAGAGCAAGAGTGCAAGAATGCGCCTTGAAAATCCCCCCGTATATAAACCCAAAAAGAGCAAGAAAAAGGGTATGTTATCCTCAATGCTCGGAATGTAAGATGCAAAAAGCCTCACCTTTGTGGTGAGGCTTTTTTAATGAATAATGAATGATGAATACTGAAAAATGAATAATTTTGGGGCAAAGCCGATTGTAAGTTGCCAGGGTCCAGTTGCCAGTTACCAGTTCGTGGCACTTCGTGCAGATTATAATGCGTAATTCGGAATGCGTAATTCGGAATTAAAGTGCTTCGCCAAATTATTGCAATGCGAAGCCCAGCCTCTCTGCGCAAGGAGAGAGGGGGACCGCCCTGAAAAATTTCGAATAAAAAAGCAAGTAAAATGCGTGTATTTAGTTAAATATGATAATAAATTTAATCGGAGCGGTGGAGAGTCCCAATAACTTGGGTTATAAATCAACTAAACAGGACCTTCCACCACTCCGCTGTACTGCGCTGAAAAATTAAGTTTTGGGCTCGCTTGAAAGTGAATTGTAATAGCAAATCAAATAAAAGGCGGTCCCCCTTCCTCCTTACGCAGGAAGGCGAGGCTTCGCATTGCAACAACTTAATTTATAATGCCGACCGCAGGTACCGAAATTCCTAATTCCTCATTCCTAATTCCTAATTTTAAAAGCCCCGTTCAATGAACGGGGCTTTTTGTTATTTCACGAACTTGCGATTTCGTTTATTATAAAATTTCTTTTTTCTTTCTTGTGAGTACGAATGCTGCAGTGGAAACTACGCAAACTGTTGCTGCAAGAGCAATACCCACATCACCTGTTTTTTCGGATTCTGAAGATGAAGCCTTAGCAGTTGTGGAAGCAGCAGCTGCATTTGTTGTGTTAACAGCGGTTGTTTCAGGATTATCAGGTCCGAAGAGGTTCTGGAAGAACTCGATGATTTTGTTAAGAAGGTCTTCGAATGAACCGAAGTCAAGGCCAAGACCGCTGAGTATCTGCTGGAACCATTCGGAGATATCAATATCATCATCAATCAACTGTTCGATAATATCTGTGATTTCTGCGTTACCGAGAACGTTTGCAATAGCATCTGCGAAGTCGCCGAATGTTACGCCGTTACCGGAAAGCATATCTCTGATAACCTGAAGAAGACCGTTGATTTCGCTAACTGATGAATCTTCGCCTTCACCTGTTGAGGTTTCGCCCTCGGTTACAGGAGGTGTATCGGGAGCAAAGTTAAAGTTTATAACTCTGTTCTCGTAGAGAGTTGTTGTTGTGATGTCGTTATCAACATTATCATCTGTACGGAACTCATCAATGTAGAGGTTCAAGGAAGTCTGAGCCTTTGATGTGTCGCGGACATTGAATGTGATATACACAAGGTCTCTCGCCTGGTTTTTGCTTACACCGTCGCCTGAAGGAATCCATGCCATTGCGTACTGGTTATCTGTACCGGATTTAAGACCGGAAACGAGAAGGCCGTTAAAGTTGGGTGTTATGTTACCTGCACCATCATCAGCACCGGCAAGGCCTGCCTTTGCTACACTGATAACAGTGGGGTCATATTCGAAATATAAGTTAACGCCGACAAGTTTCTGAATACCCTTGGGGGCTTTGATAACAACTGTGAATGTAGTTGTTGAAACCGCAGCAACCTGGTCAGCAGATTCTGCGTAATCGCCCTCGGTTACTAATGTAGTAAGCGTAGGACTTACAGCCGCAATACTCATCGGCGCAATGCAAATGCAGACAAGAAGTGCGGAAAGAAAAATCGCAAGTATTTTCTTCATTAAAATCTTTCCTTTACATGAAAAATGTGGGGCAACCCCCGTGCTAACGCGTGGGCATAGATATAGCGACACTTATAGCCTAAAGAGATTATATTACAAACTGCGTTGAATGTCAACAGATATTTTGTTTTTAACAAGCATTTTTTATGGTGTAAAAAAACACATAATTGCCTTAAAAACCTTGATTTCACGGGGTTTTTAAGGCAATTCGGCATTTTAACCAAAATACTGTTGTTTTTTTCTACCAAAGGTTAACAGAATTATGTCACAGAAGTTTTTGCTTGAGTTCTTCCAAAGTGAGTTTTCGGGTTATATCACCCTTGTAATTATCCATTGAGCCGTAAATACGGTTTTGAATTTCTTCTTTTTCATCGCTTGTCAGAGAAGCTGTAATATTTTCAACTGCAGGAAGTCCGAAAACGCCTAAAGAGCAGGATTTTTTCAGTTCCTTCGGTATCATTTTTACAGCTCTGCCGTTTATACTGCGTTTGATAAATCCGCATTTTTCGTCACAAAGTGTACATACAAAATCCTCGTCAACAAAGGGAAGCGGCGGATTCTTGAGCGCAGGTGTTTTTGATACGAGAGCACCCGTAGGACAAACATTAACACAAGCACCGCAGGAAACGCATTTGCTCTCATTGAGAGGTAAATCAAAGGCGCTCATAGGCACAGTTCCGAAGCCTCTGCCGAAGAGTCCCAGGTTTTCAGTGCCGGATATTTCACGGCAGGCTCTCACGCACTGACCGCATAAAATGCACTTGTCATTATCCCTCACAATAAAGGGATGGCTTTTATCTTTCGGATACTGTCTTGTTTTACCCTTAAGAGAAAGTGAAAGCGCATCGTAATCCCTCATAAGGGGTAACAATTCGCAGGAATACACCGCGGAGCAACCGCATTCAAGACAACGCGAAGCCTCTTTTACGGCATCCTCTTTTGTAAAGGTAAAGGCAACCTCGCTGAAGTCATTTTTTCTTGAAAGTGCATCTGTAAGCTTAATTTCACATCTTTGAATTTCAGGTGTACCTTCGAGCACGCTTGCATCAAAATTCTTGTTTACGGAATATGCAGGAAGCTCCGGAGGAACTTCTTTGCCGTTAAGACAGCAATCTATTGAACGGGCGGCGAACTTACCTCCCGCGATTGCTTTTATGGCGATATCGGGGCCCTTGTTTACTGCATCACCTGCTGCAAAAACCCCTTCCGCAGAGGTCTGATATGTTCTTTCGTCAACGTATATCGTTGATTTTTTAGTAAACTCAACACCATCAATATCCTCTGTTTTTACCCTCTGACCGATTGCTGAGATAATGGTATCGCACTCAATTATCTGAGTACTGCCATCAATGGCAACGGGGCGTCTTCTTCCCGAAGAATCAGGCTCACCCAATTCCATATTCTGAAGCTTCAAGCCCTTTACTTTGCCGTTTTCAGAAACAACCTCAATAGGAGATACAAGGAATTTAAACTCAACGCCCTCTGCCCTTGCATCCCTTATTTCATCGGGCTCTGCGGGCATTTCAGCTTCAGTTCGTCTGTAAATAAGGGTAACATTTTCGGCACCAAGGCGCACCGCTGTTCTCACAGCATCAATCGCCGTGTTACCGCCGCCTACAACTGCCACTTTTTTACCCAAATCAACATTTTCGCCCTTTGCCACGCGGTACAGCATATCAATACCGCCCATAACACCGTCTGCACAATCGCCGTCACAGCCTAAATTAGTTGAACGCCATGCACCTGTTGCAAGGAACACTGCGTCATATTCATTTTTAAGGCTCTCAACTGTGAAATCCTTACCCAGAACAGCATTACAGGCAATTTCAACGCCCATTTTCCTGATTATTTCAATTTCCTCGTCAAGTATGTGTTTTGGCAATCTGTAAGCAGGAATACCGTATCTCAACATACCTCCGCAGTGTGCCTGAGCTTCAAAAATTTTAACCTTATAGCCCTTTAAAGCAAGGAAGTATGCGCAGGAAAGACCTGCAGGACCGCCGCCCACAACAGCAACGCTTTTACCATTGGGAGCCTGACAAACGGGAACATAATCCATATATGAGTCTGCCGCATAACGCTTAAGAGCACAGATGGAAACAGCGCCTTCAAGGTGTTTTCTGCGACACTTTTCCTCACAAGGATGCGGACAAACCCTGCCTATTGATGCAGGTAATGGGTTATCCTTCTTAATAAGTTCAAGAGCCTCTCTCTCCTTGCCGTTGGCAATAAGACCAACATAGCCCTGTACATCCTGGTGAGTGGGACATGCCATATAACAGGGAGCCTTGCAGTCACCGCTATGGTCGGACATAATGAGAGAAAGGGTGTTTTTCCTGCTCTTTTCAACTGTGGGAGTGCTTGTAGTAACCCTCATACCGTCACTCACTGTTGTTGAGCAGGCGCGCAGGGGCTTCCTTATTCCCTCAACCTCTACAAGGCACAAACCGCAACCGCCGTAGCTTTCAAGCTCTTTATTGTGACAGAGATGGGGTAAATAAATACCGTTATCGAGTATATTATCTAAAAGGGTTTTGGCTGTATCGGCAGAGTATTCATTACCGTTAATAAATATTTTCACAGTACTCATTCACTCGCCTCCCCACTTAAAATTTCAATAGCATTAAATCTGCAGGTATCAATACACTGACCGCAACGAACACATTTTTCACTGTCGATTTTATAAGGTGATTTTACAACACCGCTTATAGCATCAACGGGACATTTTCTGCTGCAAAGTGAACATCCGCAGCACAAGTCCCCCACAATTTTATACTCAATAAGCGCAGTACATTTTTTAGCGGGGCAACATTTATTCTTAATGTGCTCTTCATATTCATTTCTGAAATATTTTATGGTAGTAAGCACAGGGTTCGGAGCGGAATTTCCGAGACCGCACAAAGCGCCTGTTTTAATGCTTTCACCAAGATCAACGAGGACTTCAATATCCCCTTCTTCACCCTCGCCGTCAGAAATTCTTTTAAGAATTTCAAGCATACGGGTAGTACCTATACGGCAGGGAACACATTTACCGCAGCTTTCTTTACTTGTGAAATCCATAAAGAATTTTGCCATATCCACCATACAGGTTTTTTCGTCCATGACTATCATACCGCCCGAGCCCATAATAGCCCCTGTTTTAGCGATATTTTCGTAATCTATAACAGTATCAAGCATATTTTCGGGTATGCAACCGCCCGAAGGTCCGCCCATCTGAACGGCTTTTACCTTGGCATCATCCTTGATACCGCCACAAATACCGAAAACAATATCATTTATAGTAAGTCCCATGGGAACTTCAACAAGTCCGCCTCTTTTCACGCGACCTGCAAGAGCAAAAACCTTTGTACCTTTACTGCCCTCTGTACCCATTGAAGCAAATGCCTCGCCGCCGTTTTCAATAATCCAGGAAACATTGGCGAAGGTTTCAACATTATTTATATTTGTAGGTTGCTTTCTGAAGCCCTTCTGAGCAGGGAAGGGTGGTTTAGTAACGGGCATACCTCTGTTACCGCTTAAGGAAGCGAGAAGCGCAGTTTCTTCACCGCAAACGAATGCGCCCGCACCCATCATAATGTGGAAATCAAAGCTGAAACCACTTCCGAAAATATTCTCCCCAAGGATGCCCCTTTCGTGCATCTGAGCAATGGCTTTTTTCAATCTTTTAACTGCAAGGGGATATTCCGCTCTGACATAGATAACGCCGTTTTCAGCACCTATTGCAATACCTGCAATCATCATACCCTCAAGCACTCTGTGGGGGTCACCCTCCAGCACAGCTCTGTCCATAAATGCACCGGGGTCGCCCTCATCAGCATTGCAAACCACGTACTTTACTTCTGAGGGTGCGTTTTTTGCAGCCTGCCATTTGATATGTGTGGGGAAACCTGCGCCGCCTCTGCCGCGCAAGCCCGAAATTTTAATCTCTTCAATTATTTTATCGGCACCCATTGAAAGCGCCTTTTTCAATGCACTGTATCCGCCGTTATCTATATATGATTCGATACTTTCGGGATCAGTTTTACCGCAGCCTGATAAAACAATGCGCTTCTGACCTTTAAGGAACTTAAGCTCATCTTCAGTAAGCCTTTTTTCCTGAGACAATACACCGGCTTTAGCTCTTTCGGCAAGACTAATTGCGCTCTGCTTGTCAAGTCTGCCGTAAAGGATGCTCCCGCCCTCGTCGGTAATAACTTCTACAATGGGTTCGGCAAAGCAAAGACCGTTACAGCCGACCTTTTCAACCGTGAAATCAGTTCCCGAAAAAGCCTCCTCAAGACCTTCAAGAACGCTGTTAGCTCCCGATGCTATACCGCAGGAGCCGTAGCCTAAAAGAAATCTCATTTGCCCTCCCCCTTTCTGATATTCTCAATAATATCAACAACCTTTTCCTGAGTAAGAGTACCGTAGGCGGTGTCATTTATCATCATAGCGGGTGAAATACTGCAACAACCGAGACAGGCAACTTCCTCCCAGGAGAAAAGGCCGTCATCGGTAACATCGCCTGCTTCAATACCTAAAACCCGTTTGACTGTGTCGCCTATACGCTCACTTCCGTTTACATGGCAGGCAGTACCCATACAAACCATAATCCTGTATTTACCCACAGGCTTTAACCTGAAGCCCGCATAAAAAGATGCAACACCCATAATACGACTTGAGGGAATACCTGTTTCGGCGGTAATATACTCAACCGCCTCCTTGGAAATATAACCGCAAATATCCTGAACCTCCTGCAAAATAGCAATAAGACTTTCTTCAGGGTCAGAATATCTATTTATAACCTCATCAATTTTAATTTCAAAATTTTCAGCCACGAAGCCGCCCTCTTTCAAAAATACATTACTATAAATTTTACATCACGCTTTCATTTCTTGCAATAGTAAAATCAGCTAAAAACGCATAATATTTACTTATGTTTTATGGCACTCTCTATTTACTTTTTATAAAAAACATTATAAAATAAACCCGGTGATTTTATGAAGGAATACAACTACTATCTTTTTGACTTTGACGGCACTCTCTGTGATACCACCGAAGGAATTTTCAATTCAATAATTTACTCACTGGAGTGTTACGGGATAGAGGAAAACGACCGCGAAAAGCTCGGATTCTTTGTGGGACCTCCCCTGTTTGAATCCTACAAAACAATTTACGGAGTAAGTGACGAGGATGCAAATTGGCTTATTGCAAAATACCGTGAACGCTATAAGCTGAAAGCCGCCGAGGAATCCGTTTTGTATGACGGAATCATTGATTTATTGAAAGAGCTTAAAAACCGCGGTAAAAAAATTGCAATTGCATCATCAAAGCCCCGTTTTTTTGTAGAAGAAATTTCCAAGCATCACGGAATTGATGTATATTATGATTTTATCTCTGCCGAGGATTTCAAAAACAACCATTCCAGTAAAAAAGACCTTATAAACACCTGCCTTGAATTTTTCGGCAATCCTGAAAAGAGTGAGGTTATAATGGTGGGCGACCGCTTTTATGACATTGACGGCGCAAAAGGTGCAGGTGTTGACAGCGCAGGTGCAGTTTACGGCTTCGGTACCGAGGAAGAGCTGACAAACGCAGGCGCAACCTATATTCTCAACACACCCGAAGATTTGCTTTATTAAAACAATTACAACATAAAAAACTGTGTTCCTGTTACATAAGGAACACAGTTTTTTGCATATTAATTAAAGTTGTAAAAGAGCACTAAATACCAAAACCAAAAAAGCTAAGGAAAAAGCAATGACTACAAGACATTTTATCGCAATAGCTATGGAGCTTAATCGTCTTGCTCTTTTAACGTCTGCCGGACTGAAATCAACAGGAATTTCATTAGACATATTTCTAGCTATAAAAGCCAAAACCAAACCCGAAATAAAAGGCAAAAACAATGCAACAACAGCAAATATTGTAGCGAGTTGGAGTTTAAACGGCATAAAATCCGTGCCCTTCAAATCAACAACCTCTGTATTCTTTTTACAATCGGAAGGATTGCGTTTTCTATCGGCAATACCCACAAATTTCACGGCAGTGCGACTTTGCTTATAATCATCAAGGAAATCTTTTTTGAATTGATTATACAAATCCACATCCCCGCCAACAGAAAGAGCGCACAGATTTTCCACATCATGCATACAACCTTTACACAATAAAAGCTCTTCGTTTTTTTCTTTATCTTTAAAAACCGTGGATGCTTCTCCGCCGCACAAATCACATTTTCTCATACTATACCTCCGATACACAAAATATCAAAAATATTTATTATCAATTTTATGGATTGCATTGGCTACACTCTGTGTAACCCTTGTCTAAAAGCTCCTCTTTTGTACCACAGTATTCTTCCCTGTTTTTATCACTCATAGATTTTGCAGATGAGCAATCGGGAAGATGTATTTTTTTAGAATTTGTATTAAGAACGTAATCGCATTTTTGTGAAGCCTCGTTCTTATCATTGAGAGCAGGGTCATCGTCGTAAGCCTCGCTGTCACCCGTAGCATAATTTAATTTAACGCCCGGCTGATTGTTGTAGCAATATACATTAAAGCATATTCCCTCGCCCTCATCCTCTACGGATAAAGCCTCCATCTGCACACCCCGTGCCACAAGCTCGTCACCCTTGAAAATGGGTGTAACTCTGTATAAAACGTGGTTGCCCGTTTCCTTGATATAGTCCGCAACCATATTTTCAAAGGGAAGCATACCCTGAACGTTCATATATCGTGTACCTGTTATGAGGTTTCTTTCGTTGGCATTTTCACCCGAAAGCTGAAATCCAACAAGGTGACAACGATTAAAAAGATATTTGCCGTCAACACAGTCATATTTTGCGGTTTTCCATCCGCTGGGTTTAACCTGACCGATTTCACCGCGGTCCTCGGTGGGCATAGTTTCCAAGCCGAGACAAGCAAACGCAACACCGCATCTTCCCAAGCTATCAAGGGGTGCATAATTTTCAAAATATGCTCTGTCCGCTTGGTCGGAGCTTAATTCGGGCACGTTGTCATTTATAACAATGTACGGCTCACCGATAAATTCGGGGATGTTATCAACGTCCGAAACGGACATTCCTGAGGAATCAAGCAAATTTTCCGATAATGTTGTGTTATCGTTCACAGTAGCAGAGCTACACCCCGACAATACAATGGTAAGCACCATTAAAGTGGCAAGCAAAAGTGCCGTTATCTTTTTATTCTTCACAAACTCACCTCTTCGTTCTGTAAGTTTCTTTCGTTATTTTTTCGTGTGAAAAGCCTTTGAAATCAACGGCTTCAATTAGTTCGTACAATGAAAAGTCTATATCACATTTAAAATCCGCGGGGTAAACTCTGTTCCACTTATAAACCGTAATTTCATTTACAGCCGAAGCATTTTTCAATTCTTGGTTTTCAACAAAACAAATTTTGTTTTCACAAGAGCCTATCAAAAAATCCTCATCAATTACAATATAGTCGCTGAAATCCGAAAAAAGCTTTTCGGAAAAGGGTGATATATAAAGCTTATTACCATCAAGATTATTGATGATATCCCGTAAAACCTCTTTATCCCGACTTTGACGTCGGTTGTTAAAAAGCATACCGCCATTATCATCAAGACAGATTATTATCTTCATTTCTTAATCCTTTCAGCAATTTCGGGAAAAATCTCCAGGCTTCTTTTTAAGATACCGTGCATCTGTGCAATGGCTACACCATAATTCACAACGGGTACACCCTGTTCCTTTGCGCAATTCAGGCGGTATTTCATCTCTTTTTCGTTAAGCATACAACCGCCACAATGAACAACAAGCGCAAACTCCCTTAAATCCTCGGGAAATTCACCACCCGAGGTAAAGGCGAATTCAGGTTCAACCCCCGTGAAAGTTCTTATCCATTGGGGCATTTTAACCGTGCCTATATCATTACATTGGCGGTGGTGGGTGCAACCCTCACTTATAAGAATTTTATCCCCTGCTTTAATTTCAGAAAGCCTTGCCGCACCTTCAACAAGGGCTTCAAGGTCACCCTTGTAACGCGCCATAAGTATTGAAAATGATGTTAAAAGCACATCCTTTGGTAAAATTTCGGACACTTTACCAAAAACCTGCGAGTCCGTAATAACAAATCGGGGTTTATTCTTAAGATTTTCCAAAGTGCCTTTTAATTGCTCGGGCTGGCAGACCACAGCAGTGCAATTACTGTCTAAAATCTCCCTTAAGGTCAGCTGCTGGGGAAGTATAATTCTTCCCTTGGGTGCTGATTCATCAATGGGTGTCACCATAATCACCGTATCACCCTGTGTAAGCATATCTGAAATTATGTATTTATCTTTATTTTTATTCTTCGCAAACTCACCGATTTTCTCTTTAAGGGCATTGATATTCTCCCCGGTAAGAGCACTGACAAGAATTTCATTTTCTTTTAAATCAAGGTTTTTTTCAAGAATATCGCTTTTGTTGTAAGCCACAATATAAGGAATTTCACGTTTTTTGAAAAGCTCAATAAGCTCAGCTTCCTTTTCGGATAAAGCCGTCGTTGCATCCCTTACAAGCACCGCAATATGAATCTTAGAAAGAATTTCGTTGGTTTTTTGTACCCTTTTTTCACCTAAAGTGCCCTCGTCATCAATACCGGGAGTATCAATAATCACAACGGGTCCCAAAGGTAAAAGCTCCATCGCCTTTTTAACGGGGTCGGTAGTAGTTCCTTTAACATCGGAAACCACCGAAAGGGATTGACCCGTAACCGCATTTACGAGGCTGGACTTACCCGCATTACGCAAACCGAAAAAGCCTATGTGGACTCTCTCGGCAGAAACAGTTTCATTTAATCCCATATAATCACCTTAGAATCTGAAATCTCTTCTGTTTGAATTTTTAATATCGTCAATGTTTTTCTCGGCTATTGAGCGCACCTTATCCGAGGGGATTTTACCAAGCTCATCGCTTATCATCTTATAACCCGTAAGCTTTGTTTCGTCAGAAGCGTAATCCTGAAGATACTCGCTGAGTGTCATAAGAGCGTTGGGATGGCAACAGTTAAGTATCTGACCGCTTTTGCAAAGGCTCATAAATCTGTCACCCGTTCTTCCCTCTCTGTAACAAGCGGTACAGAATGAGGGGATATGACCGTTCTGCATAAGCCAGTGAACAACCTCATCAAGAGTTCTCTGGTCCGATACATCGAACTGCTCCGAGTCATGAGGACGCTCCTGCTCAGTGTAACCGCCCACGGATGTACGGGAAGCACCGCTTATCTGAGAAATACCCAGATGAAGTACTTCACCGCGGACTTTTTCGCTCTCTCTTGTGGAGATAATCATTCCCGTGTAAGGCACGGCAATACGAATACAGGCAATGATTTTTTTGAACATATCGTCGCTGATGCCGTTGTCAAATGTATCGGGGTCAATGTCATCGGCGCGTTTTAATCTGGGAACACTTATTGTGTGAGGACCTACGCCGTGAACTGCCTCAAGATGCTCTGCATGCATAAGAAGACCTACAAATTCATACATATATCTCTCAAGACCGAAAAGCACACCAAGACCTACATCATCAATACCGCCCTCCATCGCTCTGTCCATAGCCTCGGTATGGTAATCGTAATCGTGCTTGGGTCCTGTGGGATGGAGCTTAAGATAGCTTTCTTTATGATATGTTTCCTGGAAAAGGATATAGGTACCGATACCTGCATCCTTGAGCTTACGGTAGTTTTCAACGGTTGTTGCCGCAATATTTACGTTGACACGACGGATTGCACCGTTTTTGTGATTAACGCTGTAAATAGTTTTAATACATTCGAGTATGTATTCAATGGGGTTATTTTTCGGATCCTCACCTGCTTCAATGGCAAGACGCTTGTGACCCATATCCTGAAGCGCGATTACCTCGTTTTTAACCTCCTCCTGAGTAAGCTTTTTACGGGCAATGTGCTTATTTTTCAAGTGATACGGACAATAAACACAACCGTTTACACAGTAGTTTGAAAGGTACAGTGGCGCAAACATAACTATACGGTTGCCGTAGAATTTCTGCTTTATATCGTTAGCGAGGCTGTACATTTCCTCAATTTTCTCAGGGTCTTCACAAGCGAGAAGCACCGCTGCATCTCTGTGTGTAAGCCCTGTGCAACGATATCCGTTACCCTCCTTAACAGGCTTTGCCTTTTCAAGAATAGAGTCAATAAGCTCGATATTATTCTTGTTTTCTTCGGCGTATTTTATTGTTTCAAGTATTTCGCCGTCGTTGATAAATTCTTCTGCTTTTAATGATTTGGGATTATAAATTGCCATAAATATTCTCCTTTCTTTCGGTCAGTTTTTACTTTCCGTCAGACATTTTTTATTACATCACCGCGTTCATAAACCACCTTGTAGCCGATTTTTTCCATTCGGTCTTCAAGTATTTTTAAACCTTGGGCGCTTTGCACCTCGGTGCTTTTTTTATTATTGTAAAGATTGTACTTCCCTCTCACGTTCTCGGGTGAAAGATTGGGCATAACCACATTCGCCCCCGAAAGAATACCCTTTTCGCACCCCATGGGGTCAACAGTATCCAGAGCGGTCGTGGACGGAAGAAGCACATTGGGGCAAATGAGCCTTATTATTGATAAAAGGTAACAGGTAAGCTCCGCACTGCCGTGATTTTCGTCCTTAAAAATCGTATCCTTGTGAGGTATAAAGGGCCCTATACCGCACATATCGGGTTGGAATTCCTCAATGAATTTTAAATCCTTGGCGATATGTGACGCATTCTGAAAAGGTGCACCCACCATAAAACCACACCCCGTCTGAAAACCGATTTCTTTAAGGTTCTTAAGACAATCAATACGGCTTTGGAGCTTCATTTCCCCCGGGTGTAATTCATTATATAAAACCTCGTCCGCAGTTTCGTGGCGCAAAAGATATCTGTCAGCCCCTGCGTTATAAAGCTTTTGGTAGCTTTCGCGGCTTCTCTCCCCCAAAGAGAGAGTAACGGCACAATCGGGAAAAAGATTTTTTATGCTTTTAATAAGCTCACAAAGAATCTCATCCGTAAAAGACATATCCTCGCCACCCTGGAAAACAAAGGTGCGAAAGCCCAGAGAGTAACCCTCCTTGCAGCATTCAATTATTTCCTCGGGAGTAAGTCGGTAGCGTTCGCAACCGGTGTTGGCGCCCCTTATACCACAATAGTAGCAATTATTTTTACAAATATTACTTATTTCAATAAGTCCCCTGACGAAAACCCGATTGCCGTAGAGAGCTTTGCGAGCCTCGTTTGCTTTCTCTGTAATATATCGGGCGCTCTCATGAGTACGGCAGGATATGAGCTTCTCATATTCTTCAAGACTTAATGAACGGTTCTGATAAAGCTTTTCGGCAAGAAGCAACACATCATTCATCGCTTATCACGTTGGAAAGCACTGTCTTGGCACTGACGCCTTTAAGGTTTCCGATTTTACCGCTTAAAGTGGATATTACATCCTGGGGCGCATCTACCGCAACAGAAATTATGCTGATACTCCTCTGCCGATAAGGAATACCCATTCTGCCCACAATGTATTCACCGTATTTATGTAAAATAGCGTTAAGCTCCTCAACAGAATCGCCGTTTTCGACGATTATGCTGATAACACCTACTCTTGATGCCACAAAAACGCCTCCTAAAAACACAAAATTGCCGCACCTGAGGTACGGCAATACAAATACTATATATAACCACATAGTAAAAATCGAAAGTATTCAACCGCACCTTTCAATCAGGCAAAAGCCTTTATGTCAGGTACAGGCTTATTATACAATAAAAATTTAATTTTATCAACCCCGACAAGGGATAATATAACAAATACAGGGCAAAAATATTAAAAAACAAAGGAAGTGTTATTACGGACAAAAACGAATACAAAAAGCTTGTCAGTAAACAGACCCCAAAATCACCCATAGTAAAAGACTGTTTTATGGCATTTGCGGTTGGTGGCGGTATATGTTGTTTCGGAGAAGTTTTAAAATATTTTTATAAGCTCGCAGGACTTGATGAAGAACAGACCAAGGTTGCCCTTTGCGCAACCTTAATTATAATAACCGCAATTCTGACAGGCTCGGGTATTTTCGATAAAATCGCAAAGCACGCAGGTGCAGGTACAGCAGTGCCCATAACAGGCTTTGCAAACTCGGTAGTTTCCCCCGCGGTAGAATTCAAAGCAGAGGGCTTTATCTTAGGTGTCGGTGCAAATATGTTCAAAATCGCAGGCCCCGTGATTGTATATGGCACCGCAGCAAGTATGCTGTACGGAGTTATTTATTGGGTGAGTACCCTGTTTTAATATCTATTATCTATTCAATATTATCTTCGGTACCCGTCACTTTTTAGATAATAGATAATAGATAATAGATAACAGATAAGAGATAAAAAATTAAGGTTTGACCGAAACGGTCAAACCTTTTTATTTAATAGTAAGAGAAAAAGCCTTCACCCGTATTTTCATTAAGAATACCATAACAACCAAGAGTATCTCTATAACTATCATCGTATCTACCGGGCCACCAGGACAGGAAATCATCACCCAGAATATATAAAGGTGTTTCGGGAGTACCGAACACAAAACCTTCACCGCCATCAATACCGTAGGGTGTTGAGGCAATATACTTTGTATCATTCTCAATCCATTCGTCACCCGGGGTTTCGAATGTTTCAATTTCCCCAAGAGTCATTTCATAGGAATAATCACTTTTTTTAGTAATATTTTCAAAAGTTCCGCGGAACGTACAGGTGTACACAGTACCGTTAGGATATTCAGGACCTGTACTGCCCATTTCCGAATCGTGGTATTCACCGCTGAACGTACCATCCGAGTTAAGGTAAAGAACTGTACTCCAACCGCCTGCACCGCTACTGAAGGTAAATTCATATCCGTCGTAAGGCAAGGGTAAAACAGTATTTCTTTCTATTTCTGAAAGTGTAGTTTTTTCAACGGGCTCACCATTGTCAACGCTCTGAATTGCGCCTGTAACGTCTGCCACCGTTTCAATGGGAGGCACGGTTGTCTGGACCTCGGGCGATTTTTTATTACCGCCAAAACAGCCTAAAAGCATAACGGAAATTATAACAACAGGTATAATAAAACTCAGTTTTTTCATATATATCACCCTGTTTCACTATATCACAAGCTCAGTTAAAAGTAAACAATATAAATAATATTCAAGCCGTTTATTCCATATTTGCTTTACGCTTTTTTCGCATTTTCCTGACAACGCTTATGACAAAAAGAGCAACCGGTAGCATGAACAAGGCGCTGCAGCCAAAATACATCACACGGTCCACAAGGGCAAAGCCGTCACGCTCGGACTCGAAATCACTTTGTGTACCGGCAAAGTAATATAAATCTCCTATAACCCTAACCGCATCCTCTTGCTCAGCGAATTTTTCCAGGCTTTCCTTTTCGTACTCGTACGTGCTTACTTTCCCGCGGTAAGACGGGTCATAATCCCAGCCTCGCTCCACGTAGGCCTGTATTTTAACAGGAAGCTTATCATTTTCAATGTCAATAAGCTCGTTGGCTACGTCATAGCGCTCAACCACCATGGGCGCTACGTAGGCTCTACCCGTGCTGTCATAAAATTTAACTGCATAATGCTCATCCACAACTCTTCCTTTGGGTTCATTTACATAAAAAACGGTACTGCCATATCCGTCAGCATCATACTCCTCGTCCGACGTTACCGTGGCATAACACTCCAACACCTCGAGCTCGTCAATATAATAATAGCCCGACATTATAAAGCCCTCTTCACCTATCTCGGTTTCGCTCATATTCATAACCACATCCATACCCTCTTCGGCTATGATTTCATCGGGTGTCGTAACAATTCCGGCGACAAGCATAAATATACTGCTTATAAAACAGCCTACAAGAAAAACATAAAAAAGAACTGTAAATATTTTCATAAAATCACCTCAAGCCATTGTAATTATACTGTTTTTTCCTACAAAACCCTATACTCCGGTATAGTATAAATTAAAATTTACTGTAAACAATTAAAGCATACGGATAAAAAGGATGATTCTATGCCCGAAAGAATAGGAAAAAACACAATAAAGCTTACAACCAAGCCGAACATCATCGGCTATGCCGCCGCTGTGGGTAAAATGGAATCCGAGGGACCCCTGGGCAAATATTTCGATAAAGCTTATATGGATGAATTCTGTGGTGAAAAAACATTCGAAAAGGCGGAAACCCACTTACAAAAAACGGCAATTGAAACCGCTTTGAAAAAAGCGGGTTTAAGTAAAACCGATATTCAGTGCGCATTTGCAGGTGACCTTTTAAATCAATGTATCGGTTCATCCTTCGGTATGCGCGATTTAAAATTACCCTTTGCGGGGCTTTACGGTGCCTGCTCAACAATGGCTCTGTCCCTTGTGATGTCGGGAATATTCGCAGATTCCGGGGCAGTAAAAAACGCGGTAGCCGCCGCTTCGTCCCATTTCTGCTCCGCGGAAAGGCAATACCGATTCCCCCTTGAATACGGCGGTCAACGGACTCCTGCGGCACAATGGACCGTAACAGGAGCAGGCTGTGCCATAGTCAGCAGTACCGAGACCCAAGCCCCTTGTCCTAAAATAGATAAGGTGATTATAGGGGCGGTGCGTGATTTAAATATAACCGACCCCAATAATATGGGAGCGGCGATGGCACCTGCTGCGGCACAGACCATAGCTGAATTTTTAAGCGACACCCGCACAAAGCCCGAGGACTACGATTTGATTTTAACCGGTGATTTGGGCTCAACAGGCAGCAGCCTCCTTATGGAATTACTGAAAGCCGAAAAAAATATTGATATTTCAAAAGTGCATAATGATTGCGGAATTATGATATTTGACTCCGAAAAGCAGGATGTGCACTCGGGCGGCTCGGGTTGCGGCTGCAGTGCGACAGTTGTGTGTTCATATATTTTTGACCTTATAAAGGAGCAAAAGCTGGGCAAGGTTTTGTTTGTGGGCACGGGTGCTCTCCTGTCCCCCACATCATCACTGCAGAAAGAATCAATACCCGGCATAGCCCACGGCGTACTTTTAACAAATTAAAAAGGAAGGAAATTAAAATGGATTTCAGCAAAAAAGAGAACTATATAAAAGCCCTTGAAAATATTTCGGGAATAGCAAAAACCTATATGAGAATTTCAAGTCTCAAAACCGCTTTGACTGTATTTTTAGGAATTTACACCGTAATAAAAATTGTACAGGCATTCAAAAACTGAAAATTAACTTGAAATACTTGGTGTTTAAGGTTATTATATAAATATCTTTTAATAGGAAGTGTTTTTTATGGATTGTATTTTTTGCAAAATAGCAAATGGTGAAATTCCTGCAACAAAAGTTTACGAAGACGATACAGTTATCGCTTTTAATGACCTTGAACCCCAGGCTCCTTCCCATATTCTCGTAATTCCAAAACAGCATATTACCTCTGCTGCGGACATCAACGAGGAAAACAGCGGTGTTATTGCTCATATTTTCGAGGTTATCGCTAAAATTTCCAAAGACCGTAATATGGAAAACGGTTTCCGCGTTGTAAATAACTGCGGCGACAGCGCAGGTCAGACTGTTAAGCACATTCATTTTCACCTTATGTCAGGCCGCAACTTCACCTGGCCCGCAGGCTGATTCACGTGTGTATTGAAGCATAAACTCACCGAGGTATATTATAATGAAACGACCAATGCTCGTATCAGGCATAACAATGATAATTGTTTCCGCTTTTTTGATGTATTTTTCAAAAACCGGTGCAATTGTTATGTTACTGACAGGAGCATTGGCTTTTGTTTTATATTTAATAAAGCCTCTGAAATTACGCAAATACATTATTATCCCCGCCATAACTCTTTCAACTGTTCTTATTTGTCTTTCATTTTTAGCATACACTCATTTAAAAATTGAGCCTGCAATTAAATATGACGGCAATATTTCTTACATATCGGGTAAAGTCATATCCAACCCCGTGAATATTGACGGAAACTTAACCTTCGTGTTAAAAACAGAAAAAATCGGTGATAAATACGAAACCGTAAAAATTGATGTTATGATTCCCGAAGGTGAGGGCGAAAGCCCTGAGCTATATGACTACATAAGCCTGGACCCGGCAGAAATCTCCGTAAAAAGAAACACATACAATAAGTACGATTTATCCTGTGCCGCTGACGGAATTATATTAAACGCCACAGGCAACAGTGCCCTCATTTTATGGAAATGTGAAAAAACGCCATACTACTATTGTCTGCATTTTCGCGAAGCCGCAAGCAACAGAATTAATGATTATCTGCCGAAAGATACTGCAGGCATTCTCAACGGATTGGTTTTCGGAGGCAACCGTAATATTCCGCAAAATATTGCTGATGCATTCAGAAACGGCGGTATTGCTCACCTTCTGGCGGTTTCGGGTTTACACACCTCCCTTTGGTGCGGTCTTATAATTTTCATTTTCAACTTTTTTAAAATCCCTAAGAAAATTCGCAACATTTTCTGTGTTATATTCCTGGCAGGTTTTTGCATAATAACGGGATTCACCCCATCTGTTCTGCGTTCTTCCCTTATGTCATTGCTCCCGCTAACCTCTCCTTTTGCAAAATCAGAGCCCGACTCTCTGAATTCTTTAGGCTTTGCAACCATTCTTCTTTTATTGAATAATCCCTATATTATTTTCAATCCGAGCCTTCAGCTATCCCTTTGCGCAACCGTTGGGGTCATTATAATTTCACGCTTCGAAATAACCGTATATCAATTTTTCGGTAAAATAAAATTCAGTTTATTAAGAAGGTTTTTCAGCTATATAGTGTGCTCTCTCATACTCAGCGCAGGAGCGGGACTTTTCATCATGCCCGTATCTGCTTTATATTTTAATGTCCTGAGTATTGCCTCGCCTCTTACCAATATTCTCTGCGTAAAGCCCGCCTTTTACGCTATGATTTGCGGTACTGTTGCCACTGCAACGAGCTATATTGAAATTTCCTTTGTTAAAAGAATTACTTTATTCTTATTTGAAATCACAAAATATCTTTTGTCTTTGGTTTCCGAGATTTCTCTTAAAATATCCGACTTCACCTACTGCACCATACCGGTGCACAAAAACTGGTTACTTAACGGATTGGTCTGCGGTGCCGTAATCATGTGTGCAGGTTACCTTATTTATAAATTAAAAGACAAGCGTAATTCATTGAAAATCAGTTCGGTTATAATGGTTTTAGTGGTATTTCTCAATATTTTTATCCCGTTGTTACCTACACCGTATCAGGACGAAGTTACAATAGTCTCAAGCGGTAATAACCTGCACATTATCATAAGAAGCGGCTTGCATTATGCTTATATAATAAATTCCCCCAAAACCTACCCAACCTCAGTGCATAACTACCTACCCAAAGCCACCTGCGAAAGCCTTGATTATTGGTTTGTAACCTACGCTACATATTTCTCCTGCAACGATTTACAAAGGCTTCCCCGGGTCATAACGCCTCTTGAAACACATATCACTCCCGAGATACAAAAAGTATGTATCAACAGCAATGTAGAATTACCCCAAAACACTATTATAAAAGCCACAGGAAAATACACCTTAAATAACACAATAAATTTAGAAATAATTGACACATACTCAATAAAGTATGTTATAATAAGGGGTAATAAAAAAACGGTGTACATTCACCTGCACGGCACTACTGATTTTTCAAAGGCTACAGATACATCCGTCGGCGATATTTTTGTTTATAATTCAAAAATCCCTGACCGTATTCCCGAGACTGCCGAGAGCATAATAATCAGCGGTGATTCGGACTTCATTATTAATGAAGATTACAACAAGCTGAAATCTCAATTTGATAATTTATATTTAACCGCCCGCGAGGGTGATATTAAAATCAATATTTAAAAGAAGGAGCATATTATGGCGCAGTTTACCGAAGAAACCTTAAAAAAGCATATTAAAAACGGCGAATTTTCGGGCGTTTATATTATCTACGGTAACGAAGGCTACCTTAAGCAACACTACGCCAATATGATTTGCGACAAAAGTGTCAGCAAGGATTTTGCCGATTTCAACTTAAAGAAGCTTGACGGCAAAGAAACCTCCTTAAATCAGATTTATGACTGCATTTCCTCGTTTCCCATGATGAGTGAATATACCTGCACCCTTGTTAAAGATTTTCCGTTAAATAACTACATAACCGATAACGGTAAAGTAGATAAGGATTTAGAAACTATTCTTACCGATATTCCCGAAAGCTCCATTCTGGTTTTCTGGATGGACACAACTGAAATTGATGAAAAAAACAGCAAATGGTCCAAAATCATAAAGCACTTCGATAATATCGGTTCTTGCGCAAAAATCGACAAGCGCACACGCTCCCAATTAGAAAAGCTAATTATCGCCTCTGCTGCAAAAAGAGACTGCTCTCTCCCGAAGGAAAATGCAAGCTATATGATTAACCTTGTAGGCGAAGATATGAGCACTCTGCAGAACGAATTAAATAAAGTATGTGCCTATGTGGGCTCGGGTGAAATTACCAAAAATTCAATCGACAAAACAGTTATTGTCAGTGTTGAAGCCAAGGTTTTTCAGTTATCCCGTATGATTGTGCGCGGTGAAGCTGACAACGCCTTCGAAAATCTTTCAAATCTTTTTAAATTAAGAGAAGAACCTGTAATAATACTCAGTGTACTTTCAAAAGCCTTTGTGGATATGTACAGAGTAAAAGCCATTAAAGAAAAGGGCGTTTCTCACTCAAAGCTTTCCGAGGCTTTTCCATCTGCTTATAAGGGCAGAGGTTTCATTCTGGATAATGCCGCAAACGATGCATCAAAATACACTTTGACTCAGTTAAAAAGCGCCCTCGAGCTTCTCAGTGACGCGGACAGGCGTTTAAAATCCACAAATGAAGATCCTAAAACCATTCTCGAAGAACTTATATTAAGGTTGTTGAGGGTATAATGATTAAAATTGACAGAGTAGTTATAGTGGAGGGTCGATACGATAAAATCAAGCTATCCTCCATACTGGATGCGGTAATAATTGAAACCGACGGCTTCGGCATTTTCAACGACAAGGAAAAACAAAAGCTCATAAAAAAATTAGCCGAAACCAAGGGTCTTCTTATATTTACCGACAGTGATTCCGCAGGTTTTAAAATACGCTCCTTCATAAAGGGCTTCGTACCTGCTGACCAAATAAAGCATGCATACATTCCCGATATTTTCGGTAAGGAAAAACGCAAATCAGAGCCTTCAAAAGAGGGCAAGCTGGGTGTTGAGGGCGTAAAACCCGCTATTATTATGGAGGCTCTCGAAAAAGCGGGAGTTTTATATGAGGAAACCGCCGAAAGAAAAACAAGGGAGATTACAAAGCTCGATTTATATGAGGACGGCCTTTCAGGCAGGCCAAACAGTGATGAATTGAGAAAAAAGCTTCTTTCCCGCTTAGAGTTGCCCGAAAGGCTTACATCAAATGCACTTTTGCAGGTGCTTAACACTTTCGTTACCTACGATGAATACAAAAAGGTTATTGAGGACATAAAAAATGGTTAATAAAAATGACGAATTCAATTTAAAAATAACCGGCTACACCTCCGAAGGCGGAGGTGTGGGTAAATTTGACGGACAAGCCATTTTTGTAGAAAACACCGCAATAGGTGATGAAATTCTGTGCCATATTATAAAGGCAAAACACACATATGCCGTGGGTAAGGCAATGAGAATCATAAAGCCCTCCAAAAGCCGTATTGAGCCCGAATGCGAGTCTTTTAAAGCCTGCGGCGGTTGCTCCTTTGCCCATATAAAATATGAGGATGAGCTTAAAGCAAAAGAGCAAAAGGTAGTGGATGCATTTAACCGAATCGGCGGTATTTCGCCGAAATTCGCGCCCATTATCCCCTCTCCCGAAACAACACGCTACCGCAACAAAGCCCAATATCCCGTAAGACGGGAAAACGGCATACTTAACATAGGCTTTTACGCAAAGAAAAGCCACCGTGTCATTGACGGCGGCGACTGTCTTTTGCAACCTGTTGAGTTTACTGAAATTACAGAAATTTTCAGAAAGTGGATAAACAATAACAATATAACCGTTTACAGTGAAAATACTGAAAAAGGTCTTTTAAGGCATATTTATTTAAGAAAAGCCTTTGCCACCGATGAAATAATGGTGTGCGTTGTAATTAACGGCAATACACTTCCCTTTTGGGAAAATCTGCTTGAAAATCTTAAAACAGTCAAAGGCTTTAAAACATTGGTGCTTAACAAAAACTGCAAAAGCACCAATGTTGTTTTAGGCGAGGAATGTACCCCTCTTTACGGTGACGGATATATCAGCGACATTCTTTGTGATGTTAAGATAAAAATATCCCCCCTTTCCTTTTATCAGGTAAACCGAAACGGAGCTCAGAAGCTTTATAACAAGGCTGCCGAGTACGCGGACCTTAAGGGCGATGAGGATATTCTTGACCTTTACTGCGGAACAGGCACAATAGGTCTCTCAATGGCACATAGGGTTAAATCCCTTATAGGGGTGGAGATTATACCCGAAGCAATTGAAGATGCCAAGGTAAACGCAGAACTAAACAATATAAAAAATGCCCGTTTCATTTGCGGTGACGCATCACTTGCCGCAGAAAAATTAAAAGACGAAGGCATCACGCCACAGGTTATTATACTTGACCCCCCACGAAAGGGTTGCGCCGAGGAGCTTTTAAAAACAGTGACACAGATAAATCCTCAAAGAATTGTCTATGTATCCTGCGATCCCGCCACCTTAGCCCGTGATTGTGCAAGACTTCTTGACCTGGGATACTCGGTAAAAGAGGTAACTCCCGTTGATATGTTCCCGAGAACAAGTCATGTTGAAAGTGTTGCTCTTTTAATAAAGGAGTGTGAATAATGGAAAAACTGAAACCCGAATTATCAAACCGACAATACAATCTGGATTATCTCAGAGTTTTTGCATCCGTTGCAATAATACTTCTGCACGTAACGGCACAAAGCTTGCCGTACGTTGAATTGGCAGGAACGGAATGGAACATTTATAATTTCTGTAACGCTGCTTCCAGGTGGGGCGTTCCCGTTTTCATAATGATGAGCGGTGCTCTTTTCCTTCCTCGGGAAATTCCCACAAAAACACTTTATAAAAAATACATTTTAAGAATGGCAATCTCTTATATTGTATGGTCCGTTTTTTATGCGCTGGTAAACCCATTAGGCGACCTGGTTTTCAAGAAAGAAACTCAAATCTCGTTCCTTGAAATTATCAACAACGCAATTTCAGGTGAGGTTCATCTTTGGTTTTTACCTATGATCATCGGTATTTATATGTGCCTTCCCTTAATAAAGCTTTTAACCAAGGATAAAAACACAACGAAGTACTTTTTAATTTTATCCCTTGTTTTCTGTTTCTTGGCCACACAAATACGATTAATATCAGAGAATTTTTTAAGAGGAGGCTTACTCTCTTTTTTCGAAAGTATAAATACCCTTTTCAAAAACTCCCATATGGATTTCGTAATCGGCTTAGTGCCGTATTTCATTCTAGGACACTATCTTAACAAAAACGAAATCAAAAAAAGCCTCAGACTTGTTATATACATTCTCGGGGTTGTAGGATTTGCCGCAACTGTTCTATTGAATTTGTTTGCATCAAAAAACGCGGGCAAATCGCTGGAAGTATTCTACGGTGGCTCTACACTGAATGTACTTTTAATGTCAGCGGCAATGTTTGTCTGGTTCAGATATAACGCAAAAGGCACCGGACTCCTTAATAAAATAATCGTGCCCCTTTCAAAATACAGCTTCGGAGCGTTTCTTGCGCACATATTCGTTCTGAAGGTTTTATCCGCCCTGGGAATACAACCTACATCATTCTCCCCCGTTTTATCCGTGCCCGTAATTACAATAGTTACCACTATTGCCTCTTATTTAATTTCATTCATCTTAAATAAGATACCTGTAATAAAAAAATATATCGTATAACCGAAAGGAGTTATTTATGAAACCCGGAATGACACGCCGTGAAAGAGAAGTAACGGATATAAATGAAATACTTAAAATATTGGATAAATCAAAAATTGTACATATCGGTCTTGTGGATGGTGACGAGCCCTATGTTGTGCCTATGAATTACGGCTATACATATGAGGACGAGAAACTCACTTTATACCTTCACTGTGCCACAGAAGGTAAAAAATTAGATGTAATCAGAAAAAACCCTAAGGTCTTTTTCTCTATTGAAAGTGATATCGAGCCTTTCAGCGGTCAGGTCGCCTGCCAATACGGTACATCTTATTCTTCAGTAATGGGTAAGGGTATCGCTTACATAAAAGAAGACCCTCAGGACAAAATGAAATGTCTTTCGCTTTTTATGAAAACCCAGACAGGGCTTGACTTTCAGTTCAACGAAAGGCTTGTAAGTGCTGTAACAATAATAAAAATTGATATTACGGAATTTACCGCAAAGCACAGACCGAAGCCCATAAACGCATAAAAATACGGCTTAAACCGATTGGTTTAAGCCGTTGTTTTTTTATTTTATTTACTGATTGTTTTTGCTGTAACGATTGTTTCTTCCGATGTTACATAGGAAATTTTTACGGTGTCACCTTTGTTGAGGATTACTACCGAATTATCTTCCGCAGCAGAAATCGAGTAATAAACAGGATTATTATCAAGAGCAATATAGTAAACAGTATTTCCGTTTTCTACCGCTGTTCTTATATCTGTGATAACACCTGTTATTTCAGCATATTTGCTTTCGTCTTCATTGGTTGTTGTTCCGCTTCCCGTACCGTCACCGCCGATAGAATCAGGAAGAACCGCATCATATTTGATGTTAAGGTCTCTCTTGGTACTTGCTTTGACCTTTGAAACATACGCTTTAAGACAAGCCTCAAGATCGGGGTTAGCGTCGTCTTCACTTCTTACCGCATCCTGAACACGCTCAACGCTTACCATTGCATAGCTCTTAACAACATTGTTGTCCTTAAGAGCCATAAAGTAGGTTGCCTCGCCGTCAATGTTAAGAAGAAGGGGGAAGGTTGCCTGCCAGCCCTTGTCGGAAACGATACCCTGAGCAGATGTCTGAGCACCGCTTTCGGTAGTACCTGAAATTTCCTGGAAAACAGCTTCTTTAGTACGCTGGTTAATAATAGCAAAGCCGATAATAGAGTCGTCGTTTGTAACGGATGTTACACCTGTGTAAAGCCATACGTCATCGCCGCTTGCAATGTAGCTTGAGCCAACAGTTGTGGTCATAACGCCTGTCTGACCGATATAACCGTTGATGAAACCGCCGTTATATTTACCGTAGTAGTTGTACTGTTCAACAAGAAGATCGTCGGAGTAAATCTGGTCAATCCAGCTGTAAGCCTTGTTTGCTTTAAGGTCTTCAACATCCTTGAAATCCACGATATCATTTTTGTCACAGGCATTAACGAGAACAACGCCCTTAACATCTCTACCGCCTACAAGACCAATTGTCTTATCGTAGTATTCGCAAACCCAGTAGGGTTTACCCTCTTCGTCAATTTCAAGTGAGGGTGTACCGAACATATATGTGGGGAATTTAAATCTGAGAACACGGTCAAGTCTTTCGTTAAGGTACTCACCTGTTGAAACCTGAATATTGTCAAGGCCGTGGTCTGCAAGGATAAAGGCTTCAGCTTCCTGAGTGTACATATTAACCGCAATGTAAGCCGGGAAACCTTCCTTGGTGTTCTGAATCCACTTAAACACATCGCCGTATTTCAAGGGGAAAATTCTGTAAGGATTACCCTCAAAGTTTACCTGGGTTGAGTATTTTTCATCAATAACGAACTGTGAAACCCAATCGGAAAGGTCACCGAGAGTTTTATTTGCAAGGTTAAGTGCAACATCCTTATCAATCATGGGAACAGTCTGGAAATCTTCAAGACTGTCAATGGTTGTGATACTGTCGCCTGCACCGAATTCCTCTTCGGTAACTTCGATAATATTGCTATATGCTTTGGCGCGGAAAAGGGGTGCAGATACAAGGTAACCGATACCTAAAATAAGCACAAATACAAGACCGATTGCCAAAGGTATTATGGATTGCTTTTTAACATAGGGAACATACTCGGGCTTTGCAAAAGCCTTTGTTGTGATAAAAGTCATAGCTATATAGATAGCAATGAGAATACCTATGAAATAATAGAATTCAATTTCCTTGAAGTTAATTGCAGGAAGCATAAAGTAATATGCAATACAACCGCCTACAATTGTTGCAAGAATACAGATAATGATTTTAAGTACTTTTTTCTCAGGGGGAATAACAACCTCTTTGGGTTTACCCTTACCGGAAAAATCCACTTTAATAGGGTCCATCATGTCAACTCCTTAATTAATATAAAAACAATTATAACCTATGCCGTATTTAAATACAAGTATAATTTTATTAACAAATTATTTATCCTTCTGAACCTTCCACTCGCACACATCCGAATACACACTATCACCGTTTGACGGTCCTGTAATATTGGGATTAACGGAGATTACCGCCTTCCTGTAATACAGGGGAATAAACGGCACCTCGGTTGAAAAAGCTTCAACAAATGTCATAGTGGAATCAGTACCGCTTTTATAGGCTTTAAAATCCTCATAAAACTCAGGTGAAATACCGTAATTAAGGCTTCCGCTTTCGGAAAAGAACTCCGAAAGGTCACAATTTTCCGTCAACTGTGCCTCGCCTATATAAAGACCGTAATGACCTTCTTTGAGAGCATTTATAAAATCTTCCGGAGTTTTTTCCTCGGTGATTGTAACCCCGAAGCCTATTTCCTCCAAGGATTTTTTAACCGCCTCGGCAACCGTGAGCTTATACTGATTTTCGGAACAAACAAGGATATTGAGTTTCAATGAATTATTGCCGTTTGTTCTGACTCCCTCGGAGTTCACGGTAGTATATCCGTTTCTTTCCAGTATTCCGATTGCCTTTTCGGTTTCGCCGCTGACACTGCCGAGGTTTTCGGTATTAAGCTGATAATAGTCATTTTTAAAGGGTGTTACTACGGGTATTCCCTGACCGAGGAAGGACGAGGCTGTAATATTGGTTCTGCTTATACCGATATTTATAGCCTGGCGAACCCAATCTATTGAGGTAATTGAGCCTGCCCAATTGGAATTAACACCTACATATACAAGATTATTGGTATTTTCCGACACTGTAAACGACGAAAGATTAACATAAGTACCGTCACTTAAATCCTGCTTATATACGCTGATTTCATTAGCTTTAAACGGATACACAGGACCCGAAATACCCGACATATCGTAAAGAGCAATTTGTTTATGCCAGGTCTTTTTGTAATCCCTGTGATTTGAGTTTACCTGAAGATAAGCAGTATCATCAAGGTATTTAAGACTGTATTTACCGCTACCGAAGGTATTTGTACCCGAAATTGCGATAACGGGAAAATTCAATACATTCAAAGCCATAGCATCGGGATTTATAAGAGTAAAAACAACTGTGTTCTTATCCTTAACCGTAACTGAAGCAATATTCTTCAATGAATGCTTGTAATAATCGTTGACTCTCGCTTTTTCAAAAGAGTATTTAACATGGTCAGCGGTTAAAACAGTGCCGTTACTGAATTTAACATCTGTTTTAAGATACACCGTGACCTCTGTACCTTTGATTTCTCCGTTTTTTGCTACCAACGGCATACCCTTACCGTCATCCGTGGGTATAAAAAGGCTTTCATACATCAAGGGTATCAGGTCTGAATTAAGGCTGCCCGTTGCGGAGTATGCCACCAAAGAGTCCGAGCTTGTAAAGGGAAGAGAAATATCCGCCTCAATAATTTTTGTAGGCAAAACATAGCTTTCGGGCTCGGTTGTTTCTTCCTCACCTTTGCCTGCGCAAGAGGCAAATAAAAACATCATAGAAAGCACAAGTAAAACTGAGATTATTTTTTTAGTCATTTTACTTTCACCCTTTCTATTGCCGTAGCCTTGCCGTTTTTTTCATCAATATCAATAATGCAACCATCCATTTCATATTCACCGGCTGCATTTTCGAAACGCACAGGAAGATTTGTCCTGAATTTCCGTATAGTAAGCTCCGGTTCAATACCCAGAACGGACTGTACGGGGCCCGTCATACCTGCATCGGTGATGTAAGCCGTTCCTTTTGGTAAAATCTGTTCATCAGCGGTCTGGATATGGGTATGAGTACCAAGAACTGCAGTAACCTTGCCGTCAAGGTAAAAGCCCATCGCCCTTTTTTCTGCGGTTGCCTCTGCGTGAAAATCCACTATAACGGTTTTACAGCCGTCAATTTCTCCGAGTGCTTTGTCAATCTCCCTGAAAGGATTTCCCAAAGGCTCAGAAAAAACAGTCCCGAGCATATTGATAACAGCTATTCTGAATCTGCCTTTATCAATTATACCCACACCCCTTCCGGGTGCTCCTTCGGGGTAGTTATAGGGTCTTACCACCGCAACATCTCTTTCAAGATAATCCGATATCTCGGGGCGTTTAAAAGTATGGTTGCCGAGAGTTATCATATCAACTCCGCTGTCAAACATCATCTCGCAGGATTTGGGTGTAACTCCGTTGCCTTTGGCGGAATTTTCACCGTTGGCAATACACACATCAATATTATTTTTCCTTTTAAACTCGGGTAATTTTCTTAATATGAAATTACAACCGCCCTCGCCTACAACATCACCTAAAAACAGTAAACGCATAAATTATCATCTTTCTATATAGAAAAATCAGCGAAACCCAGCACAACGGGTGGGTTTCGCTATGTATGGGAACACTTATTAATCCCCCGTATTATTTTGCAAAATCAATTGCACGGCTCTCTCTGATAACATTAACTTTTATCTGACCGGGATACTCCAGCTCGCCCTCAATTTTCTGAACAATATCTCTTGCGAGTAATACCATCTGGTCATCGGAAACTGCATCGGGTTTAACCATAATACGAACTTCACGACCCGCCTGAATAGCAAATGCGTTATCAACACCGGGGAATGAAGTTGTGATTTCTTCGAGCTTCTGCAAACGCTGAATGTAAGACTCAATATTTTCGCGTCTTGCACCGGGTCTTGCGGCAGAAATAGCATCAGCAGCCTGTACAAGGCAGGCAATAATGGTTTTAGCCTCAACATCACCGTGGTGAGCCTGGATTGCGTGAATAACCTGCTCATTTTCTTTGTTCTTACGGGCAACCTCAACACCGAGCTCGATATGAGTACCTTCTTTTTCGTGGTCAAGAGCTTTACCGATATCGTGAAGAAGACCTGCACGCTTTGCAAGCTTAACATCCGCGCCTAATTCAGCAGCCATAAGACCTGCAAGGTAAGAAACCTCAAGTGAATGGTTGAGAACATTCTGACCGTAACTTGTACGGTATTTAAGCTTACCGAGAAGCTTAACAATTTCACCGTGAAGACCGTTAACACCCGCATCAATAATAGCCTTTTCACCTGTCTGACGGATTGTGTTTTCAACTTCACGTTTTGATTTTTCGTACATTTCCTCGATACGGGCAGGATGAATTCTGCCGTCGGAAACGAGTTTTTCAAGGGTGAGTCTTGCGATTTCGCGACGCACGGGCTCGAAACAGGAAACAGTAATTGCTTCGGGTGTATCGTCAATAATAAGGTCAACACCTGTAATTGTCTCAATAGTGCGTATATTTCTACCCTCACGACCGATGATACGGCCTTTCATTTCGTCATTGGGAATTGTAACTACCGAAACAGTAGCCTCTGCCGCGTGGTCGGCAGCACAGCGCTGAATTGCGCCTGAAATAACTTCGCCGGCTAATTTGTCCATATCGTCTTTGAGCTGTTGCTCATAGTCGAATATCTTTGTAGCTTTTTCGTGAACGAGCTGCTCCTCAAGAGTTTTGAGAATAATCTCCCTCGCCTGTTCTTTTGAATAGCCTGAAATTCTTTCAAGAATTTCCAGCTGACTTTTCTTAAGAGATTCAACTTCCTGCTCTTTTGCCTCAATATCCTTGAGCTTCTGAGAAACAAGCTCCTCTTTCTTTTCCTGAGCCTCAACCTTTTTATCAAGGCTTTCTTCCTTCTGGATTATTCTTCTTTCCTGGCGCTGAACCTCTGCACGTCTTTCGCGGAGCTCACGCTCGGTTTCACTTCTGAGCTTGTGAATTTCATCTTTTGCTTCAAGAACAGATTCTTTTTTCTTTTGCTCTGCCTCGGTCATAGCATTATTGACAATACGCGCAGCCTCTTGGGTAGCGGAACCGATAGCCGCTTCGGCAACCTTTTTACGGTGTGCACCACCGGCAATAAAACCGACAACGCAGCCGACTATAAGCGTTGCAACAGCTATAACAACAGCAACAACAACAGATATCATTACCGTAATTCTCCTTTCTTTTTAGTGAGTTAAAGCTAATTTTAAAAATAAAAAATGACGGAAGCGAAAACACTCTCCGTCATAAAGGGCGAAAACACCGAAAAAGCGGAATTTTCGCATATAATAAAAGTTTTGTCGCAGACGTTCACACGCGTGCGGGACATATCTATATAAAATAAAGCTATTATCAAAAAATCTACTTAAAAAGCATTAAAAAAATCTATAAATAACAAAAATATATAAATAACAAAACCATTATCATACAATACGGATAGTGCATTATTACCACAAATAATACATCATCTCGTATATTATAATAAATATTGCCTTATTAGTCAAGTAAATTACTTGACAAATTTTAATTTTTTGTTACACCGACTTGCTTTTTTAAGCTTAATTAATTTCGGGAAAAACACCCGCACATTCATTCAGAATAAGCTCAGCTTTTTTTCTGTAATTTTCGTTCTCGGGTAAATCCCTTACTGCCGATTTTTTCCATACACATAAAATTTCGGGAAAATTAAGCAGTGTTTCAATTACCGCTTCACTGCCGTATTTATCTTTTAAAACCCCGATAATTTCGCAAGGGTCAGTGTCCTCAACTGAAAAAAGCCCGCCCTTCTGCACACAAAAAATGCAAAGCTTTTTTGCCTGCTCCTTATTTTCCGACAAAGACATAACACAGTCAACTCTGTTTTCCACCTCATCCGACGGCAGTAAAAACGCGCTCGCCATAATAGAGCCCATTTCCTGCTGTGTAAAGCCTCTTTTCACGAAAGCACCTATATACCCCGCAACAATAAGACCCACCTCGTCATTCTGCTCGGTTATGTCCGTTTTACTGTCCTTCATCCACTGAGGAATATTTTCGTAACTCATTTAATCACCTGAAATTCATATTACAATATGTTTTATCATATTTTCTGAATTAAAACAATATGTTTGTTAAAAAACCAACACACTTCGTTTAAAAAATAACTTATGTTGACAATTTTATATAAGGGTAATATAATCAAATTGCAACCCGTAAGTGGTGGAGTCTGGCATAGTTTGCATTGCAAATTATTTATGCGGTTGTAAGTTTTTTGATATAAATTATTATTTCATTTTACTTTATTACCGCCACAGCTGTTGGCGGTATTTTTTACAGGCAAATTTACCACCGAGAATGGAGATTTTTATGAGTCAAATCACTATTGTTGCATTGGTAATCTTTGCAATAACCTACGTACTTATGCTTATTTTCCAAAAAATACGCCCCTATATTGTAGGTGTATCCGCGTTACTTTTCGTTGGCTTAGGTGTTATAGCCTCACTTAAACCCGATTTGTTCGGTGCTGATTTTTTCACTGTGGCTGACGGGGTTTACACATACGGTATTCTTGACGCCGTCAAAGAAATTGACTGGAACGTTATAATGATGATTGCAGGTACAATGGGTACTGTTTACTTGTTCATCGAATCCAAAATGCCCCAGCTGCTTTCGGATATACTTATTTCAAAAATGCCCAATGTCAAATGGGTGGTAGTTGTTATTTCGCTTTTTGCAGGTATAGTTTCCGCTTTCGTTGACAACGTTGCAACAGTTCTTATGATTGCTCCCGTTGCACTTGCTTTCTGCAAGAAGCTCAATATTTCCCCCGTTTCCTCAATTATCTGCATTGCTGTTTCTTCAAACCTTCAGGGTGCGGCTACACTTGTTGGCGACACCACCTCAATACTTCTCGCAAAAGAGGCCGGGCTTGACTTTTCATCATTTTTTGTAGATAAAGCCACCAATGGGGCTCTTAAACCCGGTATGTTCTGGGTTGTTGAAGCAGGTGCATTAGTTTCCGCCCTTATAATCCTCTTTATGTTCAGAAAAGAAAAGGGCAAAATTTCCTTCAAAGGCGAAACCAAAGTTGAAGATTACTTCCCCACAATTCTCCTTGTAGGTACTGTTGTAGCTCTTATAGCTGTTTCGTTTATACCCTATAAAGACAGTGCTGCGCCCGGTCAATTCTACAAGCCCGACATCACAAATGGTATTATCTGTATCGCATTTTTCCTTATTGGCGCGTTCAGAGAGCTTATTATCAAGAAAAATAAAGATGTTGTTAAAAACGCATTTAAGGAAATCGACTATTACACAATCGCCCTTCTCACCTTCCTTTTCATAGTTATCGGCGGTATCAAATCCGCAGGTGTTGTTGATGTTATCGGCAACTTAATTGCTAGTCTCGGTGCAGGCTCACCATTCCTTGTATTCACGATTATTGTCTGGGCTTCAGTTATACTTTCAGCATTTATTGATAACATTCCTTATACTGCAACAATGCTTTCGATTATCCCCGTTATTGCCGCAGGCTTCCCCGATATGGATCCGAAGCTTCTCTACTACGGTCTTCTTTGCGGTGCTACTCTCGGCGGTAACCTTACACCCATCGGTGCCAGCGCCAATATCGCAGGTATCGGCATCCTACGTAAAGAGGGTCACGAGGTTAAGAGCACAACATTTATGAAATACGGCGTACCCTTTACTCTCGCTGCTGTTACAACAGGTTATTTATTACTCTGGTTTATCTGGGGTTAACAAAACCAAAAACCCGACTCGTCAGAGTCGGGTTTTTATTTATATAATCAAATCAACACATTCTTCGGGCGTTTTGCCGTCACATTCAATGATAACGTCTGCATACTTTTCATACAGAGTAGCTCTTTGCTCATAAAGCTCGGCAAGGGTTGTGCCCTCTTTCATTGCAATACCGCGGGTATGTATGTTATTCACACGCCTGTTAAGCTCCTCGGGGCTGACCTTAAGGTAAACGATTCTGCCGTTTTCTTTAAGCTTATTCATGGCTCTTTCCCCGTAAACCGCACTACCGCCCGTAGCTATAACACTGTTTTTGATATCGGCATTGTAAATAATATCATCTTCGAGCTTTATAAAAGAGTCTATACCTCGTTTTTTTATGGTATCACAAAGACTTTCACCCGTAGATTTCTGAATAAGTAAATCAGTATCACAGAAATCCATAAGCATGGATTTAGCTAAAAGAACCCCCACCGTACTTTTACCTGCACCGGGCATACCTATCAGTACAATATTTTTCATATTATTCACCGGAATATGTTGGGGCGTTTTTAGGAGAAGATCCCTTTATAACATTGTGATAGTATGAATAGGTCATAGGTGTGTCTTTACCCAGATTGCCCGCATCCGTAACCTCACCCAGAAAAACAGTGTGAGTTTCGGTCTCCATGGTATTAATTACCTTACAGGTAATATACGCCATTGCCTGGGGTAAAACGGGCATATACCCTTTAACAAGGGGTTCAATTCCTTCAAATTTATTAACATCCTTACCGCTTCTGAAGCCGAATGAGCCGATAATTATGGGGTCAACATTTTCGCCAAGAATATTAACCGCAAAAACACCCGTATCTTTTATACATTTATTTGTAAAATTATCGTGGTTTATTGAAACCGCAACGGTAGCAGGGGTAGAAGTTATCTGCATAGCAGAGTTTGCAGTGCATCCTGTGGGCTTACCCTCATTCCAAGTGGTTACAACATATACGCCGTATGATAAGTTAAATAAAGCTGTTTTATCCATATAATTACTTCCTTTAATTTTATTTACACAACAATAATACCATATAAAAAAGCATTTTACAATAACAAAAGTCGATGGAGACCGTTACAGAATCCACCGACCTTAAGATTCATTCAGATTTTCTTGAATGCTTCTTTTCCGAGTCCGCAAGTGGGACAAACCCAATCCTCGGGTATATCCTCCCACTTTGTGTTGGGCGCAATGCCGTTATCGGGGTCGCCTTTGGCTGTGTCATACACATAACCGCACGGACATTCATAACGCATAAAATCATCTCCTGTAAATATTTGTAATATTAGTATTTCAGAAAATGCTATAAATATTCGATTTATTATTAATAACATAAAACTTGCACCCACTTGCAAAGCAAGCAGGTGCACTTTATATTTTAATTAACCAAAGTATCTCTTAAGAAGACCTTCGAATGCTTTGCCGTGTCTTGCTTCGTCGCGAGCCATTTCGTGAACAGTATCGTGGATAGCGTCAAGGTTCTGCTCTTTAGCCATCTTAGCAAGCTCGAATTTGCCGAGTGTTGCGCCGTTTTCTGCTTCAACTCTCATTTCAAGGTTTTTCTTTGTTGAGTCTGTTACAAGCTCACCAAGGAGTTCAGCGAATTTTGCTGCATGCTCAGCCTCTTCGTAAGCAGCTTTTTCCCAGTAAAGACCGATTTCGGGATAACCTTCTCTGTGAGCAACTCTTGCCATAGCGAGGTACATACCAACTTCTGTGCATTCGCCCTGGAAGTTTGCGCGAAGACCTTCGATGATTTCTTCGCTGACGCCCTTAGCTACGCCGAGAACGTGCTCTGCAGCCCAAGTCATTTCTTCCTCTTTAACTTCAACGAATTTTTCAGCGGGAGCTTTGCAAAGGGGGCAAGCCTCGGGGGGATTTTCGCCTTCAACAATCTGACCGCAAACTAAGCATTTCCATTTTTTCATAACATAAAACTCCTTTAATATAATGTTTTTAATTTCAATTTATATTATCGCGACATTCTTTACAAACGCCGTAATAAACAGTTTTCTGAGACTCCACCTGCAACCCCATTTGGGAAAGCTGATCAGGTACAGGTGACTGACACCAAACATCTGTAATATTATTACACCTTTTACAAAGAAAATGGATGTGTTCATTCAAATTCCCTTCGTAATGCACCTTGGTGTCGCTGCTTTCGACGACGGTTATATAGCCCTCGTCTTTAAGCTGACCTAAATTTCTGTAAACGGTGCCCAGACTTATATTAGGAATTTCAGCACGCACCCTTTCAAAAATCACATCCGCCGTGGGATGGTCGCAAGAGGCTCTTAAAACCTCGAGCACTGCATCGCGTTGCCTTGAACTTCTCATCTGAACACCTCTTTTCGTTCGCTAAGTAGTAATGATTACTGTTACTGTAATCAATATAACAGATGAAAGGTCTATTGTCAACACTTTTTTATTATTTTTTCAAAAAATTTTTTAATACAATATATTCCTGAATTTCATCGGATAATTCCCGATAATGCTTATGGGTTTCTTCGTTTAACATAAGATATTTCCCTACCCGTCTGACCCTTTTAACAAATTCCCTTTTAATTTTATAATCACCGCTTACGAGGGGGCAATTGGCTCTCGCATCAAACTCCACCTCTATGTACTCCCTTTTTTCGTCTTTTTTAATAATAGGAAATAATGGGTATATTCTACAGGCAAGAGGTCGTTTGTTTCTGTCACAGGTACCGTTGCACACAGCAAAGCAGTCCCCCTTTTCATTTTTTATAATTTTAATATCCGGGTCAATTAAATTTTCCTCTCCGGGGAAAAGGAGCATACCCGTTTCAGTATCACCTTTACAGCATCTGCCTTGGCAAAGCTTACCGCAGTCAAATTCAAGTGGCGTTACATCACGCAATAAGCTATAACAAGTTTCTATTACATTATCTTTTTTCATAAAATTTTCCTTTGTTTAAAAAGTTCTCATCCGGTTAAAATATTTATAAGTCGGGTAAATGCCCGTCAAAAAAGGAGGTACTGAAATGAACGACAAAAAGAATAATAACATTGGTTGCACAGTTGACACTTGCAAATTCCATTGCACAGATGCAAACTATTGCACATTAAATTCAATCGAGGTTGGCTGTTGTAACTGTGAGCCCAAATCAGTTGATTCAACCTGCTGTCAGTCATTCAAGGCTAAAACCTATTAAGACAAAACCGGTTCTAATTTTTTAGAACCGGTCATTTTTTAGGGCAATCCGTGGTAATATTCACCACATTTTTCGTATTAACCCACCTGTAATTTGCGGGCTTACCTTTATAAACATTATCCCGCAGGAGAATATCGGCGGAATCGCTGATATTTACCGCATAGATATTATTTATTATGAAAAGATTGTTTTCAATTAGTATATTATTATGAACGGGACCTGCGAATTTTCTATTTTCGGGTTTAATAAGAATTGCACTTTCTTCGCAATTCATAAAAGCATTACCGCTTATTATCACATCTTTTACGAAACCGCTTTCGTAATGGGTTGAGGCATCGTCGGAAATACGAATACCCGCCTCGCCCGTATTTAAAAATCGGTTGTTTTCAATGCGGATTTTGCCTCGTGTGGTAACGGAAACGCCCACGCCCACAACACGGTTAAGTGTATTGCCGTTGAACTCAAAATCCGGACAAGCAGAGATATTTTCAATTACACCGCCCACATCCAGAGGTGCCTCGTAGGTAGATAGCACTAAATCGTAGTAATACTCATCACGCAATGTGGCGTGTAAAATTTTTGACCTGCCTACTTCCAATAATGTTTTCGGGTCTATGAAGGCGATTGTATCCCCTTCTTTTATACACTCAAAACCGTAATTTCTGTGATGACAGAATTTAACCGTAATTTTATCCCCGTCATTTTTTACTATTTTAAAATGGATACCGTGTAAACTGCAACCGTCGTCACCGCAGGTGTCAAAAGCAGAATCAAGCACTCTTATTCTGCCGCGGCACATACTGAAGCGCATAAAATCCGATACGGATGCAAAATCCACTTCACTGTCGGGGTTCGGAGCGAATTCAACATTTCGCAGTGTTATGTTCTCACTGCTCTGGGCTACAAAAGCCATAGCATTATTAAAATGTTGCTTTACATTCTGCAGCTCTATATTATTTGAATTTTCAACAAATATACCCACTTCTTTGCGCATTCTGGGGTACATATAGAATACCTGCCCCACCTCATAATCCTTGGGAATAATAAACCTTGCTGTGAAAGTGCGCTCGGCTATCTGTTTAATAACGGTAGAGCCCGACAATGGGTGATTACCGCATCTGGTAAGATGAAAAAGATTCGAGGGCTTCGCCGTTGCCATCCACCAACCGCGGTTTTTATGCTGGGTAAAGCCCATTTTGTAATCCGTACCGTACCAATAATACTCGCCGTTTTCCTCGCCGTATTTGCTTGACTCATCAATTTTAAAAGTAATATAAAACGGCGATGCCTTCAGAATTGTGATTTTGTGTACATTGGGATTAGCGGTTTCAATATTAAGGTTTTTGAGAATGATTTTTTCACAGTTTTTTATAACAAGACTTGTCATAACACCATCCATAATAAAATTGGAGTCACAACAGTCAATTTCCATATCCTTAACATTTTCAATAACCACCGCAATTTTGTGCTTATTTGGGGTTTCACCCTCGCCGTATTCCACGGCAGCGGTAGTATTTGAAATACAGAAATTCCTCTCCTCTGCATTTTTACTGCAAAAGACATAGTTACCCTTAACAAGTGTAAGGGTTTTATGCACGGCAGTCTGAGAAGTGGTATTAAAAAGGTTTCTGAAGCCCACAGTAGCTTCTATATTAGGTTTTATGCTGAATGACTCGGGATATATAACCACTTCTGTCACCTCCATACATATTATTACAAAAATATAATACAATACGCAGGCAAAAAATGCAACCGGACTTTTGTAAAAAAGGACAAGAAAAGACCACTACATATTGGTAGTGGTCTTTTCTTGATCGTGAAAGTTTACTTACTTCCTGCGTATCGTATTGGCATCTTTATAATATCCTGCGCTTGTTGTATCAATGTTGCAAAAATATGAATAAATTATGAACATTCGGCATTTTTTAAACTGTTTTTTTATTCAAAAAACACCTATTAGGCAACGTTACCAATGTCAAATGTTGATTTTTGTGCAACTTTATTTTTAAACTTAAATTCTTTTATTGAAACAAATAAAATAATGTGTTAATCTATATCTATACTTAAAAACGGAGGTATATTATGTCAAATATTCTTGATGCTTTCAAAGAAAAACAATCTGAAGAAAGAGTTTACACCGGCAAGAAAATAAGAGTCGGTATCATCGGTTGCGGATGGATTGCCGAAGCACATCTTCAGAGCTATCTTAAATGTGACGATGTTGAAGTTGTAGCCTTTGCAGACATCGTACCCGGCAAGGCTGAAGCTTTCGCCAAAGCAAACGGCGTTGATGTTTCAACAGCTAATTTCTATTTAAGCGATAAAGAGCTTATTGATAACGAAAAAGATCTTGATGCAGTTTCTATCTGTACATATAACCGTCAGCACGCACCCTGTGCAATTTACGCACTTGACCACGGCGTTCATGTACTTCTTGAGAAACCTATGTGCGTAACTCTTGAGGAAGCTGTTGAAATCTGCAAGGCAGAAAAACGCAGCGGCAAAATTCTCTCAATCGGCTTCCAGCCCCGTTTTGACGAGAATATGAAGATGGTTAAAAAGATCTGTGAAAGCGGCGTTCTCGGCAGAATCTATTACATCCAGACCGGCGGCGGCAGAAGAATGGGTATCCCCACTCCCTTCGGCACATCCTTTATTCAGGAAGACACAGCAGGCCTCGGCGCTTTGGGCGATATCGGTTGTTATTCACTTGATATGGTTCTCAACGCTATCGGTTATCCGAAGCCCCTTACGGTTACAGGCTTCAAAGCAGGTCTTTTCGGTAAAAAGCCCGAATATCTCCAGAAGCCCGAATATACTGAAGTTTTCGGCGTTGATGACTTTGCAGCAGCATATGTCCGTCTTGAAGGCGATATAGTTCTTGACTTCCGTATTGCATGGGCTATGCACTGCGACACTCCCGGTGATACAATCATTATGGGTACAGAAGGCGGTCTCAGAATTCCTTCAACTGAATGTTGGAACGGTTCAATCGGTGGCCCTATGACAATTTATCACAATATTGCAGGCGAATGTGTTGAAACAGTTATCCCCGAAATGAATAATGACGGCGACAACTTTGACAAGAAGATCCGTTCATTCATCGACGCAATCGAATTCAATCTTCCCTCACCCGTTCCCTCAAGCCAGATTATTTACAACCAGGCTATTATCGACGGTATTGCCCGTTCTTCAGATGCAGGCAAGGAAGTTGAAATTGTAATCCCCGAAATCTAATCAAAATCAAAAAAATTCCTCTCAGTTGATTAACTCAACTGAGAGGTTATTTTTTTAATAGAAGCTTGTTCTGTTTTCAGAAAGTGTAATGTTTGTGTCACCGTAAATTGCCAGCTGTAAGGTCTGAGCGGCAAGAGGATAGTCAACCTCCCAATACCACACATCACCCGAATGGGCTTTACGGCAATTTTCGTCGGGCATAACCATTTCATTAACGGTAAATCTTGCCCAACCGCCAATAACTGCCTTTGTACCTAAAGCTGCCAGCTCTGCCTCGTTGTAGCTTGTTTCAAGGTACGGCATAAAGGTTTTTATATACTCGGGCACCTCGGAAGCCTGGATTTTAGCAGCCTTCTGAAGAAGTGCAATAAGTACTTCTCGCTGATTCTGAGTACGCTGAACGTCACCGTCATTATAAATCTTACGGCTGCGGCAGAAAGCAAGCGCCTGGTCACCGTTGAGATTAACCGATGAGCCGGGTTGTAAATCCCAACCATAGTTTTTGTTAAAATGGTTCGCCTCATGTTCACTTAAATTTACATTAACACCGCCCATTTTATCAATAACAACCTTAAACAAGGCAAAGTTAATCATAGCGTAGCCGTCGATACGGATTTTAAAGTGACTTTCGATTGTGCCTATGAGATTTTCTATACCATAGAACGGGAAAGCGGAGTTAATTTTATTGAAGCTTCCCACACCGTCGGGCGATTCAAGGTAAGCATAGCTGTCACGCATAATTGAGGTGAAAGTTATTGTGCCGAGAGCCTTGTTAATGGAAACGATAATCATTGAGTCCGTAAGGCCCGAAATAGTATTTTTGTTACGGGTGTCAACACCGATGCACAAAACATTGATAACATCCTCGCTGTACATAACATCGCCGCCATTGGTAGCCCAATCCTTGATAGCCGCCTTAAGCTCAGCGGAGTCGCCCTCAAAAATCTCTTCAAATTCGGGGGCATCCTGGAGTGACAACGCAACGGTTTCATCCTCGTCAAAATCATAGGTCATAGTATCCTCGACCTCAGGAGTAGCATTCTTGATATTGTTCCAGTATATAACGAGACCGCCACAGCCTATACCGAGCACAAGCACGAAACACAATAAAACTATTAAAACCTTTTTACCTTTTTTCTTCTTAGTATCTGACATAAACATCACCTTTTAAATTTATGGGTTAATTATAATACATTTACGGTTATTTTACAATATATAAATCAACGATAATCGGGCAGAATATCTATACCTTTTGCCCTCGCTTGGCACACATTGTCAATTATCATTTTGACTTCTTCAATATCGTTCTTTACATCAATATTATCAAATCTTAAAACGTAAAAACCCAAACTTTCAAAATACTCAGTTCTTTTTGCTTCATACATTGATTTTTCTTCAAAATAATGCTGGACTCCATCTATTTCAATTATCAATTTTAATTGCGGACAATAAAAACCAGCTATATAATTACCTATTATTTTTTGTCTATGGAATTTAGGAATCCTTCCTTTTAGTATTTGGTACCAAACAATTTTTTCTTCAGTGGTCATATTTTTACGCATTTCTTTAGCGTATTTATCAAGTTCAACATTCACGGGAATTTTCACATTCTTTTTCATTGCATATTAATCCCCTTTCAAAAACACCACTTGCCTTACGCGTAGCCCAACCTTCCTGCGTAAGGAGGAAGGGGGACCACCATGCTATTCAGGTGATTATATAATCTATTTTTAAGCGAGCCAAATATTATATAATATTACCTAGTTCAGCGGAGTGGTGGAAAGTCCTATTTTAGTTGGTTTATAAATTAAATCAAAGGGACTCTCCACCGTCCGACATACATTATCATAATCAATAACTCTTGTCACGCTCGTTAATTTATTTTTAAAATACAGTTACGAAATGACGGTCCCCCTCTCTCCTTACGCAGAGAGGTTGGCTGTCGCTTTTTCCACTTAGTTTTTCATCCCATTATATGCTGTCATAACCGCATCCTCCGACATATCGCAGGAAAGCTCATAAATGGGAATATCGCTTAGGATAAGATTGAGTGTGTCAAGCATATTTTTCATAAGCTCCTTATCATAAGGGCGAACCGTCTGGTCCATAAAGAGCTTAAGGGCTTTTATACCGGGTATTCTTTTTATTTTATTTTCACCCCGTGAGAGGAAGCATATGCCTGCAATTGGCACGCCCTCGTTTACACTTTCATCAGTTTTACCGCTCCAGGGTGTGCCGTAAGCATAAAACACACCGTCAACAAGTCTTATTGCGGGTTTATCATCATTTATGATACGAGCACCGGGAAGATATTTAAGCCACAAATGGGTATGGGTGGATTTACCCGTACCTGAACGGGCGGAGAATAAATACGCCTTACCCTCATATTCAACGCAGGATGCGTGGAGCATAACTCCCTGAAATTTCGCCAATTTTTCATAAAAGTGCGAACCACTCCAGAGATACTCTGCCTCACCAAGGGTCAGATTGGGGTGTTCCGCCTGGCGGTCGATATAATACTTTTCGGTAACTTCAAAAACAATATCCGCCGCCTCGTCACCGTCATACCTGTACGGCTCAAGACGTGACGATAAAAGCTCGTGATGAACATTCAGTTCAACAATCAAATCAGCTGCTTTAATTTTCAAGGTCATTCTCCTTTATGGTTTTAACAAATTAAAAGTAACGCGAAGCCTATCATCCCTGTTTCGGCTTTGCCGGAATAGGGAGGGGGACCGCGCGTAAGCGTGGTGGTGGGTAGTTCTCTTATTGCTATTCTTCAGTAAAAGTAATCTTAACACCAACCCCCAACTCTTTCGCTCTTTCAATACAACTGTAATATATCATTGTTTCAGTATTTTTTAATTCTTTGTTTATATCACTGTTATAAAATCGTAACAGCTTATAGCCTTTACTTTACAAATATGCTTCTCGACGTTTTTCGTATTCGATATTTTCTTCAAGATAATGCTGAACTCCGTCTATTTCAATAATAAGCTTTAACTTATAACAATAAAAATCAACTATGTAAGAACCTATTATCTTTTGTCTTGTAAAACGTGGTCTTATCTTTTTAAGATATAAATGCCACAGCTTGTTTTCTTCTTCCGTAGGTGCTTTACGCAAATCTCTTGCTCTGTCTACTAATACGTGAGTTATATCTTGGTTTTTCATTTGTCTTTTTCTTCTCTCTTAGTGGTGGATAAAGATAAGAGAACTACCCACCACAAACAAGAAACAGTCTCGCTTGGAACTTTGTAAAAAAACAACTGATGTGAAGTCCTCTTGTGGTACCCAAAATTGTTTGCTCGTTGCTCACTTCGCACAATTTTGACCACTGCGCCAACTCACACTCCCTGCATCGCCCACAGGGCGCGGTCGTGTTTCTTGCCCCCTCCCTTTTTTGCCGAAGGCAAAAATGGGATGATAGGCTTCGCTTGTTTCAACTTTCGTGTCTATCCCCTTATTTCAACCCACGTAAAATGGATTCAAATAAAAGGATATTATAATGCCGACCGCAGGTCCCGAAACTCCTCACTCCTCACTCCTAACTCCTCACTCTTTATACCACACAAGCCGAGGTTTCCCTCGGCTTGCGGTTTATAAGACTTTTCAGTCGGGTGGATTAATACCAGCCGTCGCCTGCGTCGCCCTCACCATAGGAGATGGTGAGTACATCTTCGAGCTCGAACTCCATGATTTCGAGCTCAGGTGCAATGTATTTTTTCATAATGAAAAATACTCCTTTCAGTATTCATTTAAGTAATTGAATGTTACTGGAAAAAGTCTGACCACGGTACATTACCATCACTTCCGCCCTCCATACCCATAGGCGGCAACGTTGTGCCGGGAACGGTGGGGGCAGTGGTGATAACAGCGGAGTTTGTAAGAACGTCCTCAAGGGAAAATTCAATAAACTCAAAGTCAGCTTTTTCGTAAGCTTTCGAAATCATTTTGAATTAAGCAATACCTGTCATGCCATTGCCAACAGCGTTAGCGTGAACTGTTTCTGCATCAATGAACATCCAGTTTGAGAAGTAAGTGTTACCGTTTACATCTGTGATGTATGTTCTTACTTCGATTGTTGTGTCACTTGCAAAAGCATCAGCAGTCATACCTGTGATAGCTGCAGCATAGTTGAAGCCATCAGCAAGTTCGTAGATGCATTTGCTTTCACCAGCAGCTATAACGCCGTTTACACGAGCCTGAACACCAACAGCATTAAGGTTGGGAGCAACCCAAACGCCATCGATTTTCTCTTTACCGGGTGTGAAAGAAGCAGCGTTAACTGTACCAAAGATACCAAGATCTACAGTACCGGCAACTTCACCGGGACGCATTTTAGCAGTAGCTGTGTCGCTGTTAGCTACAACAAGAGCGGGGCAGTAGCCTTCGCTAATGATTGTGTTAGCAGCTGTGATCTTTGTCTGTTTTGTACCATTGCTATAAGAAGCAAGGGTTGAAGAACCAAGACCAGTTTTAGGAATACCAAAGCTATCATCAGCAGTTACTTCTCTTGTTGTTGTGAAAGTGAGTGAGAAGATTTCGCTTGTGGGATCAATGTTGAAACCTTTTGCGTAAGTTGTACCTGAGTTCTGAGCATCAACACCAACCTGAACGAGCATTGCTCTATCCCAGCCATAAGCCTGTTCATCTGTTGTAAGTTTACCGATAATACCATTTGAGTAAGTATCACCAGTGTTAACATTAGCATCTTTCATAATACCCTGATATGCTTCACCGAATGTACGGCTACCATCATCATAGGTAAATGCATCTGTATGACAAAGAACAACATTACCCTGACTCTGTAAGAATGAGTCATAGTCAGTACCTACGGGGTGTACCCAGTAAACTTTAACAGTTACTGTTTCACCTGCAGGCATGCCAACATAAGCATCTGTAACTACACGGAAGCCCATCTGGCCTTCACCGGGGAATGTTGTAGTTACAGTTGTGTTTGCTGCACCTGCTGTGCATGCTACAACTGAGAAGAGCATAACAACAGCAAGTGCAATACTTAAAATTTTCTTAGACATTTTAAGTAGCCTCCTGTAAAAAATATTAAATTATAAAACTAAATTAAATAGACTTAAGCAATGTTTGCCATTACATCAGCCTGGTACATACGCATACCATCTGAACCTACTTCATACATGTAAGCGTCGTGAAGGTCGATATCACTAGAGTCAGCCATATCAACCATACCATCGCAGTTTACATCAGCTGCAAATGCCTGATATGCAAGGTCAAAACGCATACCGTCTGCACTATATTCGTACATCCAAGCGTCATGAAGGTCGATATCACTAGAGTCAGCCATATCTATAAAACCGTCACCGTTTACGTCACCGAAGATAACGAGAACATAAGTTTCAACTACATCCCCGTTAGTATCAAGAACGTTTACGATTGTACCTGTACCTGCACCATTATCGGTTTCGATGATCTCCATTTCACCATCACCAACTACTTCGAAAACTGCATCAATTGTTTCGCTCATTTCGGGTTCTACACCGTAGATGTAGCCTGTGAAGGTTGCATCGCCTGTGCCGATACCATCAGCATCACAGTACATATCCTGTCTTGTTGTATCGATAACACCGATAGTGCCGTCGATAACTGCAAGTGTGGGAGCTGCGCCACCGCCGATGATTACAGAATCACCAACAGTAACTGTCTGACCTGTGATGGGGTCGCCTGTAACAAGGTTATCGTCGCTCATACGAGCAGCGATAAGAGAACCGCCAACGTTTGTTGCAGATTTTGCATCATCTTCAATAGCGATTTCTGCTGAGCCTTCACCTGAATAGGTGTAAACAACAGTAGCGATAACGCCGTCGATTGCTTCAGCTTCGATTGTAGCAACGCCTGCTGTATCAGCAATGATCATTACTTTGCCTTTTGCTTTTGAAACGCTAACAGTAGCGTTGTAAGATTCGGGGATTGCATCACCGAGTGTAACAGACTGAATAGCTGCTACAGATGTGTCAGTGTTTGTGAGAACGAACTGAATGGGACCAACGCCGTAGTTTGTTGTAAGAGAAACATCTACGGTATAGGTACCGTCGCCGTTGTCAACGGGCTCACTGAGTGCCCAGTCCTGTGTGTACTCTGCTGCTGTTTCTTCATCTTCGTAGCCTGCAGCGTTTGCAACAAGAGCAAACATTGAAACTACCATCATGAGAGCAACAAGAACACTTGTGAGTTTTCTCATCTTTGACATTTGTTTGCCTCCTAAGGAAATAATTTTCAATTTCTCTCCAAATAGCGACTAACGTCGCACCGCTTTAATCAATGCAAAATGCAGAATGCAAAATGCAAAATTTCGGGGCGCGAAGCGCCTTGCCTCCCTGCTTTAGGAGGGAGGGGGACCACCGCCAGGTGGTGGAGGGTCCCGGAAATTCAGATTTATATATACCATTAATATAATAGTATGTACATTCTTCATTTCCCCTCTTGTCGGGTTGCCCCGACAAGAGGTTTTGATTTAAAGGGTTTTGTATTAAATCACGTTAGTGAATTAAAACCATTAAGACTTAAATTAATTAATCAAGAATCTTGTTAACAACTGCTGAGTAGTCAGCACCATTGATTTCTTCTGAAGCTGCATCGAGGTTAGCTGCGATGAAGTAGCAACCCTGGAGTTCAGCATGTTCGTTAGCAACGAGCTCTGTAAGAGCACCGTCGAGAACGTCAGTAGTACCGTCACCGTTAACGTCAGCTTCAACAACAATCTTAACTGTAGCAACGGGAACTTTTACGCCACCAACGAGTGTGTAGAATGTAACTGTTGCGTTTGTACCTGTGAAGTTTTCAAGGTCAGTATCAACTGTGTAGTGAATGTCGTTAGAAACTGTGATAAGGTCTTTTGTAACATTTGCGCTTGTTGCAGTTGCGCCAAGGAGAGCCTTAACTGCGTCTGCGTCAAGTTCGGGAGCAATTCTTGCAACTGAAGCTGTGATATCAGCGATACCTGCTTCTTCGTCACCGGGAACGATAACTTCTGTTGCAACGCCTGCACCTGTGATGTTGAGGCCTTTGAATTTAAGTCTTGCGAGAGCTTCCTTAAGTTCATTTGCTGCCTGGTCGATTTCATCCTGCTGATCAGTACCGTAGGGCTCTTTATTTACATAGAGAGCTGAACCGGGGAAGAGCTGAACCATATCGCCGTCAGCATTTTCAAAGTCATGGTAACCAAGTTCTGCAAGAACCTGACCAAGTTCTTTGTTTGTATTGTCATAGAGATTTGCATTAGCCAATGCCTGAGTAGCCTGAGCAATAACTGCTTCAAGTTCTGAGTAATCAGCTTCGTCATCAACGAGAACGAGCTCGTTACGGCAGCACATAAGCTCATATTTAGCATCAAATACTGTCATCTGAGTGGGGTTAGCCTGAACTTCAAGAGCTGTTTCCATAGCTGCTTCGTACTTAGCCCAGCTACGTGCTGTGTAGTTGCTTTCTGCCTTAACCATATTGTTAGCAGATGTGATTTCGTCATCGAGATACTTGGTGATTACACCGTGGTCTCTCTTAAGAAGACGGGGACCCATCTTATCAAGATAGTTAGTTGCCATTTCAACGTCAAGAAGCTGACGAGTCTGGTATTCTTCTTTTCTTGATTTGAGCCACTGAGCTGTAGCTTCTTTCTCTTCAGGAGTCATATCTTCAAGAAGAGCTACGATGAAGTCTTCGTACTTGTCGCCTGCAACAAGAGCTCTGAGGTCATCCTCATTGATCCATGTGTAGGGGAAGGTCTGGTCGATTTCATCAACTGTTGCGTTAGATGCATCGTTCTGGAGCTGGATGTAGTACTTAGCATCGTCACGAGCATCGTTGTAACGGTTCCATCTATACATCTTATAATCTGTATAGTCGTAATCGTCGCTGTAAGTTGCTTCACTTGCATCAAGGTCAGCTTTAAGAGCGTTAACTGCTGCGTCGATGTTGTCACCTTCGCCTTCGTTAACAACCTGAACAGCACTCTTCTTACAGTAACCGATATCGTTAGATGCTACATAGAGAGCTTCGTAACGAGCCTGGAAGTCGTAAACAGAGTTTGCGTTCCAAGCCTGCATACCGCCCTGAACACCGTTAAGGTATGCGGGAACATAGCTGTTAATTGCAGTAGCGCAATCAATAACTGTAACTTTCTTAACGTTGATCTTTTCATCGTCAACTGTTACATAACCGTTTTCGCCTTCTTCATCAGTCTTAGTAACTGCTGAATCTGCATAAGTTGTAACTGTTTCTGTGATTGTTGAACCGTCAGCAGCTGTGTAGGAACCTGCCCACTTACCTGCGTCAGCGTTTGCAACCCATGCTGTTTCTGTGAAGGCAGTTTCACGATAAATTGTTTCACCGTCTTCATCTTCTGTGTTTGCACTTTCAAGAACGCTACCTGCGTAAACTTTACCGGTGAGGTTGTAGTCAGAAGCAAGTCTGATAGCATCCATTTCAGATGCTGCAAGAGATGAAAGCTTGTTGTAGTTAACATCATCATAGTAGTAAAGGGTAAGGTTGTGAGGACCGTTATTTGTTCCCTTAGCTGTCAATGTGATTGACCAGGTTGTATTTGAACCTGAAGTCTTATTTGTTGCTTCCCAAGCTGCTTTATTAACTGAACCGCTAACAGTAAGAGCATTACCGGAACCGGACTGTTCCTCACCGTCTTCGTTAGTTGCCTGAACAGTGTATGTCTTAAACTGCTTAAGGTCATTGAAGTAACGGCCCTTGTTGCTGTTTGCAAACGTCATTGAAACGTTACCGAATGTGATACCGTCAATAGTCTGAGTTGCAGCTGTGATAGCACCCTTCTGGTTTGAAGTGAAGAGCTTATAATCACGACCGAATTTACCTGTTACGATTTCGGGGATGTAATCAGTAGCAGTTGAAATAGGAACATAGCGAGGACTATAGATGGCTGCATAAGTAAGTGAGCCATCGTTGTTGAAGTATGTTTCCTGACCCTCGTTACCGGGGTTGTAGTTAAGCCATGCGGAAGATTCTGAATAGAAGATCTTACCGTTTGACATAGCTGCACCGGATTCGTCAAGAACCTGGTAACCAACCTTAAATCTTACAAGCTTACCGGTTGTAGGAACGTTAGCTGCAGTGTACTGGAATGTACCTGACTGACCGTAGTCAAGAACAGTATCAGTGGGGAATGAAGCGATAGCAACGTAAGCAGATGAATCATTTTCACCGAATTCGTCGTTAACAACAACACTCTTAAGTTTAATCTTGTACTGTTCGTCAGTATATTCGTTACCTGCTGCGTCTCTGTAATGTCTCCAAACACCGTTTGAAGCGTTACGAATGGTAACAGGAACAGCTGCTGATGTAGCACCATTTGTAAGATCGATTGATCTTGAAAGAGAAATCTGAGGCTCTTCGAACTGCTGTTCTGTACCCCAACCCTTGATAAACATACCAACAACGGGAAGAGCGCAGTTAAGAAGGTCACGACCCTGAGTGTAAAGAGCTCTGAGAAGCTGCTGAACAGTAATCTTAAGGTTAGCCTGTGAAACTACTGTGTCAAGGCTCTTAGAGTCAACACCCTGAAGAAGACCTGTGTAACCATCACCGTTTTCGCTGATGGGAAGAACAAGGTTAACGATTCTGTTAACAAGGTCAAGAACTACCTTGATAAGTGTATCGTCAGCAAGGATGTTGTATGCCTGATCGTTTCTACCGAAGAGAGAAGCGATTTCTGTAAGATCAAATGTTGTAAGGAGTGATTTGAGTTTATCAAATACAACACTTACGTCAAATGCGAAGCTGTCAGTTGTACAACCACAGATAAATCCGAGAGGAAGAAGTGTGTTAAGTACATAGCTGAACTTATCAAGAGGATCGTTGTAAGCCTCAAGCTTTGCGGGTTCGAAACCGTGAATAACACTGCTTGTACCGTCACTTACATACTCAGCTGCCCATGTAACAGCTGCACCGAGCATATCTTTCCAACGCTGTTCTGAGATATTCTGTGAGGGGATAGCTGTGTTGAAGTTTGTAATGTTATTAAGGTATGTGTAACCGATATCAACACCCATGTTAAGGATGATGTTGAACCATGTATCAGCATCCTGAACCTTGAACTGTCTGTCGTTAGCTGATGTTACAGTACCTTCTGCGAAGATGTACTGGTCATAGTTAACGTTGGGAGCGATTTCAGTCATGAATTCACGGATAACAAGTGCACCGAATTCAAGAACCTGAACGCCTGAATGGAATGCATAAGTACCGTCTGCATTCTTGGGCATGATAAGCTGAGGCATTACATCCTCGAAGAATACGGGACCCATGATAGCGATGATGTCGAGAAGCTCGTAATCAGCGATATCGTCATATTCCCATGCAACGTAGGGAGAATCTGAACCGAAGATCTTGTCTGCGTGCTCAGCAAGGAGATACTTAAGAAGACGAGATGCGTTATCCATAAAGATGGATGTGCCGTCTGAGTATGTCTCTGTTGTAGCACCGTCAACCCAATAGTCACCGGTCATATCTGCAAAGTAATCCTTAACATCCTGCTTAACAGCTGTTTCGAAAACAACATAGAGAAGGTGGTTAAGAGATTCCATGATTGAGCCGTACTCAGCAATAAGAGCCTTGTAGTTAAGAGCTGAAAGGTTGTCTAAACCGAAGTCAGCAGACTCTTCTTCACCTGAGAAGGGCTTGGGAGCTACGAATTCCCAACCAAAGTCAATAAGGCTGTAGAAATCGTTAGCTGTAGCTGTGTTAGCTTTGAAGTATTTACGAACTCTTTCAGTAATTTCGTTGCCGTCTTCGTCAACACTGGGTTTGCCGTCAACCATAACAGTTTCGGTTTCCAATGTTGTGTAGTAGAAGTCTTCGCCAACCTGAGCGATTCTGTCATAAGCGATGTATGTAACATAGCTTTCTTTACCGTCTTCTGCGTCAACTTCGAAATCTGCTGCGATGTCATCGGGAAGAACTGCAACGTCAATTTCGTTGAATTCAACTTCAACAGCTTCAAGAAGTGCTTTCTTGAGGTTGTTGTTAAGAGCGCCAACACCAAGGTCATAAATAGCAAAGGGTGCTAATTTGTCAAGAATCTGGAAGAAGTTGTTCTGGTCATTAACACCGTCGCCGTCCCAGTCCTGAGAAGAACCGTTGATGTTAAAGAAGTCTTTAACTGTATCAAGGCCGTAAGCAGCAACTGTGGGCATAACGAGTGAATCCATATCCCAAACCTTAACGTTATTTTCATAATCGTATTGCTGGGGATTAACAAGGAGACCACCGATAGCCTGCATTAACATTTCGTCAAGTGTATCAACACTTTCAGGAAGTGTATTACCCATTTCTTCGAAGTCCTGGTCATAGCCGTATGAACCGTAGATGAGCAAATCGTAAACCAAGCTCTTAAGAAGCAAGGGGATATCGCCAAGAAGATCACCGATATCGCCGAGGTCAAGGAAGTTACCGATAAGACCGAGGGAGATACCGTTAGATGTACCTAAACCATATGCAATCTTTGAAATGATATTGGAGTTGTTATCATTACCAATGAGCTCAAGAAGAGCCATGATAACGTTGATATCGCCATGGCTTCTCTGGTAAGCGGTATGGCTAGAGAAAAGACCGTAAGAACCGCTCTGAAGAAGAGGGTCAAAGTCAAGGGAACCAAGGTCACCTAAAAGACCGGAACCGATTGACCAGGCAACTGAGTCTCTGAGAGAAGTAATATCAGTTAAGATATTATTGATACTGTTGAGACGGAGTTCACCGAGGATTGAAAGGTCGATAGTCTCCATACCTGCAAGGAGATCGTTATCGACAAGGTCGAGTGCAAGGTCAGCAACCTGTTCGGCAGTAAGCTGAGCATCGTCGATGTTATCCCATGTAACTTCGCTCTTAACAAGAGCAGCGTTACCGATAACAGCCATGCAGCTGAATGCCATAACAATAGCAAGAACCAAGCTCAACAATTTTGTTGATTGTTTCATAAAGTTTTACCTCCATATTTTAGTACGCCAATACAAAAATACGCGTGCGTTAACTCAAAACGCCAAACCGCAGGCACGCACTGACTGCGGAGAACATTTTTGTCGCACAGTCCCCCTTTCATAAATTTCCGAAACCGTCTGTATTACAGATTCGGCAGGATTGGTTTACTGACCGCGGGCTCAAAGTCCGTCCGACTTCTACAAAGTGCACAGCGCCGAATTGCTCAGAGCGCATAGCGGGAGCGAATAAAGTTAGGAGTTAGGCATTAGGAGTGAGGAGTTAAGGGGCACTTCGTGCCGATTAAAACCTAACAACTACCCTGACCCTAACGCTAAGGATAAGAAACAAAGTTGTTCCCACCACTGCGCACTCCCCGCTGCTACACCCTGTAGCATCGCTTTGTGCACTTAGCGCCCACACACTTTATAAGACAGGAGAGGTACTGACCTGAACCAACCGAGTAAAACAAAAGCGAAAAACTGAATGAACGTACAGGACTTTTGCGACGCTTGCGGAGCAAAAGTCCGACAGCATTTTCGCTAAAAGAACATTTGTTCTGAGTATGCGTTTTTCAGCCTTTGTTTTACCCGATCGGGACGGTGCCTCTTAAGAACAAAAACTTAACATTTTTGCCCTGAGGGCATACTACCCCCACTGCCCCAACCTTATGGTCATAGTAATAATACAACACCTTAGGTCTGCTTGTCAATAGTTTTGCGCAAATTTATAATAGTTTTTTATATATAATATATGTCGCGTACGCGCACGACTTTTTACAACTGACAAATTAAGAAGAAAAAAGCAGTAAAAAGACCGTTTTTGGTGATTTTTGTCAAGTCAAAATTTTTAAATATATCAACCACAACCTTTATAGATACTATCGACCTTTCTATCATTGGTGAGCTCCGTCTCGACAGTATTGACCATATCTGTGCAGACATTACTAAACTCACAAATGGTTTCGTTTGGTCTATCGGTAAAGGACTTCTTGGTGACCTTGGCGATTTGGATTTTAGCCCTGTTAAAAACAAATCAAGAAGCCAGGGCGACCTTAACATGATAATGAATGTCCTTACTCTTGTTGGTAATGATAACAACTCAAACATCATTTGTAAGGCTGCTTACGGTATCGGCTCAAGCAACGGTATTATTCTGCTTTTCAAACCATCCTCGGTGAGCTTCATCTTAACAAAAGCACTATATTCTATGTGCATTTTTTACAATTAGTTGTGTAAAAGCATTTTACTTTACAGTAATTTGATTCCAATATTTTTCATATAAAGTCGTTTTTCCCTTGTACTCATTAGGTTTTACTTCATTTCCAACAAAGCATTATTAGTGGATATTTTACAGATGTAAAGCCTTTTTACTTTACTTTTCGTTCTGTTGTATTCTTCATTTTTAATTATTGAATCCTTTTTGTTTGGTGATTTTGACGAAAGCGTAAAACATGCAAATTATCCGGTAACTTGCCCCCAAAATTTTCTTCTGTCAAACTGAAGACTAACCGAAAGAGAACTACCCACCACAAATTTTGCCACGGCACAAGGTCCCGATAATTTTGCATTCTTTATTTTGCATTTTGCATTATAAATTACCGTGTGTTTATTGCAAAGTGACGAAAAAGCGCAAACTGCGTCTTTTTGAAAAAAATACACTTGAAAAACCGAAAGATAATAATGTATAATCTGTTGTGTAATTCTATGTGTAGATTCAGGGTGTATTGTTTATGAAATTACTCGAAGAAAAAATTGCCAAAGAGGGACTCTCAATCGGCACCGATATTTTAAAGGTTGATATGTTCCTCAACCATCAGATTGATGTTAATCTTCTTGATGAAATGGGCAAGGAGTTTTACCGTCTTTTCAAAGACTGCGGTGCCACCAAAATTGTAACCATTGAGTCCTCCGGTATCGGTATTGCGGTTTTTACTGCCAAATACTTCAACCTGCCGGCTCTTTTCGCTAAAAAAGCGGCTCATAAAAATGTAGGCAACGATATTTATACTGCAAAATGCTATTCCTTCACCCACGGCAAGGAATACAATATGAATATTTCAAAAAAATACCTGAATTCATCTGACAAGGTTTTGATTATCGACGATTTTATGGCGGGTGGTAACGCTTGCAACGCGTTGATTGATATTATCAAACAGGCAGGTGCCGAGGTTGTGGGTATCGGTATCGCCATCGAAAAGGGCTTTCAGCCCGGCGGACAGGCTCTTCGTGATAAGGGCTACAATTTAAGGTCATTAGCGATTGTAGAAAGTATGGGTGACGGCAAAATCACCTTCAGAAACGACGATTGCTGACAAATAAATTTCCAATATGGAGGTAATGAAAATGAAAAAGTTTGCAAAAGTTCTTGCTCTTTGCCTTGCACTCGTAATGGTTATCGGCTGTTTCGCTGCTTGCGGTAAAGAAAAAGACCCCGGCAAAGAGGACACTACTGTTGAAGTTCAGAGAGATTTTGAATTCAAAGAAAATTTCAAAATCGGTTTTATCTGCTTACACGATGACAAATCAACATACGACCTCAACTTCCTTAATGCTGCTGAAGCTGCAATAGCAGAGCTCGGTCTCACTAAGGATCAGTACATCATCAAAACAAACATTCCCGAAGGTAACGAATGCTACGAAGCAGCTAAAGACCTTGTTGGTCAGGGCTGTACAGTTATCTTCGCTAACTCCTTCGGCCACGAAAACTATATGATTCAGGCTGCTAAGGAGTTCCCCAACGTTCAGTTCTGCCATGCAACAGGCTACCAGGCAAGCATCGAAAAGCTCCCCAACTTCCACAACGCTTTTGCATCTATCTACGAAGGCAGATACCTTGCAGGTATCGCTGCAGGTATGAAGCTTAACGAAATGATCGAAGCAGGCAAAATCACTGCTGAGCAGGCCAAGATGGGTTACGTTGGTGCTTTCACATACGCTGAAGTTATTTCAGGTTACACATCTTTCTATCTCGGTGCTAAATCTGTATGTCCTTCCGTTACAATGGATGTTCAGTTCACAGGCTCATGGTATGACCCGATCTTAGAAAAAGAAGCCGCTGAAGCTCTTATTGCTAAAGACTGCGTTCTTATCAGCCAGCACGCTGACTCTATGGGTGCTCCCGGTGCTTGCGAAGCTGCCGGTATTCCCAACGTTTCATACAACGGCTCAACTATCGAAGCTTGTCCCTCAACATTTATCGTTTCTTCAAGAATCGACTGGACTCCCTACTTCAAATACATCATCAAATGCGTGAACACAGACGAAGCTATTGCTACTGACTGGTGTGGCGGTCTTAAAGAAGGCTCTGTTGCTCTTACAGAAGTAAACGAAGCTGTTGCTGCTAAAGGCACTGTTGAAGCTATCGAAAAAGCTAAAGCAGAGCTCAAAGCAGGTACTCTTAAAGTATTTGACACATCTAAATTCACTGTTGACGGCAAAGTTCTTGAAGACGAACTCGTATCCGATGGTTACTACCACGAATCCGAAAAGGTTTCTGCACCTTCATTCGCTTTCAACATAGACGGTATCACTCGTCTCAACGAAGACTTCGGTGATTGATAATTAACCAAATTTAAGAGTAGGCGGAGTTCTCTCCGCCTATTTCTTGGTTTAAAAAATACCATATATACTGTGATATTTTTTAAGTCAAGAAGTCAGGAGGTGCTGTGAATTGAATAATAACATTGCCCTTGAGTGCAAAGGCATTACTAAAACATTCGGTCACGTTGTGGCTAACAAAAACGTTAATCTTTCTGTCCGTCGAGGGGAAATTTTATCAATTTTAGGCGAAAACGGTAGTGGTAAAACCACACTTATGAATATGATTTCGGGTATTTACTTCCCCGACCAGGGCAGTATCTTTGTTAACGGTCAGGAGGTTTCCATCCGTTCACCCAAGGATGCTTTCAACCTGAAAATCGGTATGATTCACCAGCATTTCAAGCTGGTTGATGTTTTCGATGCTACCGAAAACATTGTACTCGGAATAAGCGGCAAAAAGTTCAATATGAAGGCTGCCAAAAAAGAAATCCGCGAAACCTGTGACAAATACGGTTTCGAAATTGATCTTTCAAAGAAAATTTACGATATGAGTGTTTCTGAAAAACAAACCATTGAAATCGTAAAGGTTCTTTACAGAGGTGCGGATATTCTTATTCTTGATGAGCCCACCGCCGTTCTTACACCCCAGGAAATCCAAAAGCTTTTCAATGTTTTGCGCCGTATGCGCGACGACGGAAAAGCCATTATAATCATCACCCACAAGCTTAACGAGGTGCTTGAAATCTCCGACAGAGTTTCGGTTCTCCGCAAGGGTGAATATATCGGTACGGTTAACACCGCCGAATCCACCGAGCAGAGCCTTACCGAAATGATGGTGGGCGAAAAAATAAGCCTGGATATTGACAGACCCGAACCCCACGACACCACGGACAGATTGATTGTCAAGGGAGTTGACTGCTACAATGCAGAAGGCATTAAAGTCCTTGATGATATTTCATTCGTAGCAAAAAGCGGTGAAATTCTCGGTATTGCGGGTATTGCAGGCTCAGGTCAGCGTGAGCTTCTTGAAGCTATTGCAGGTCTCCAGAAATTAAGTGGCGGCGAGATCATTTATAATGACCCCAAAACCGAAAAAGCGGAAAATCTTCGCAATAAATCACCCAATGAAATCAAAAATTTAGGTGTTCGCCTTTCCTTCGTTCCCGAGGACAGACTCGGTATGGGTCTTGTGGGCAATATGGGCATTGCGGATAATATGATGCTCAGAAGCTACAAAAGGGGCAAATCAATGTTCCTTGAGCGAAAAGAGCCAACAAAGCTTGCAAATAAAATTATAGATGACCTTAAGGTTGTTACACCCGATGCCAATACCCCTGTAAGACGACTTTCAGGCGGTAATGTTCAGAAGGTTCTTGTTGGTCGTGAAATTGCCGCTTCGCCCACTGTTCTTATGGCGGCTTACCCAGTAAGAGGTCTTGATATCAACTCCTCCTACACAATTTATAATCTACTTACCGAGCAGAAGGAAAAAGGCGTTGCGGTTATCTTCGTGGGCGAGGACCTTGACGTTTTGCTGGATTTGTGCGACAGAATCCTTGTTTTAAGCGGTGGCAGAGTTACCGGTATAGTTGACGGCAGAACCGCTAAAAAAGAAGAAATCGGTATTCTTATGACAAAATCAAAGGAGGGTAAATAATGGCCAAAGAAAACAAAGTTCATAATCCTCTTTTTCACGTTGTAAAAAGAGAACCCCTCTCCTTTCTTCCTGCTTTAGGAATACGCGCAGGCGCGGTAGTCGCAGCTCTTATAACCTCCGCCCTTTTAATTACCATACTTTCACAAGAAAATCCCCTTGCCGTTTACAAATCCATGTTCGAGGGTTCTTTCGGTGAAATTTCAAGAATATGGGACCTTTTACAGAACGTTGCCATACTGCTTTGTGTATCGTTGGTTGTCACACCCGCCTTTAAAATGAAGTTCTGGAACATTGGTGCCGAAGGTCAGGTTCTTATTTCGGGTCTTGCCACGGTAGCCTGTATGTTCTTCATAGGCGACAAGTTACCACTCCCCTTGCTTCTTGTAATTATGCTTGCTACAAGTGTTCTGGCAGGTATGCTCTGGGCGGTAATCCCCGCTATTGCCAAAGCTTTATGGAACACAAATGAAACCTTGTTCACCCTTATGATGAACTATATTTCCATTCAGCTGGTTGCATATTTCCTTAAAAAATACGTTAAAAGCGGTTCGGGCGACTTAAAAATGATGCCCCAATTCGGTTTACCTGTTATATTCGGCAACAAATATCTTCTTCCCATCTTGATTATTGCTGTAATGACCGTAATGGTCTATATTTACCTCAAGCACAGTAAGCACGGCTACGAAATATCCGTTGTTGGCGAAAGCGTAAATACAGCGAAATACGTTGGTATCAACGTTAAAAAGGTTATTATCAGAACACTCGCTGTTTCCGGTGCTATTGCAGGTGTTGCAGGGTTCCTTCTTATCGGTGGTATAAACCACACAATCAAGCCCGACACAGTCGGTGGCAGAGGATTTACGGCAATTATGGTTTCATGGCTTGCCAAATTCAATCCCTTTGTAATGATTGTTACATCCTTCCTTATTGTGTTTATGGAACGTGGTGCTAAACAGATGAACTCTGACTTTGGTATCAATGAGACAGTTTCCGATATTCTGACCGGTATTATTCTTTTCTTCATTATCGGTTGCGAATTCTTCCTTCAGTATAAAATTGTGTTCAACAAAAACAGAAAGGAGGAAGTGTAAATGATATCCTTTCTTGTTAGTGCTATACGCCTCGGAATGTCGTTTCTCTTAGGCTCAACCGGTGAAATAATCACCGAAAAAGTAGGTCACCTTAACTTAGGTACCCCCGGTGTTATGTGCGTTGGCGCCGCTTGCGGTTGCTTCGCAGAGGATTTATACCTGTCAGAAGCAGGTAGCGAGGCTAATCCAATCCTTGCAGTTCTTATTCCCGTTATAGCAGCATTCGTCGGTAGTGCATTAATGGGCTTCCTTTTCAGTTTTATGACCGTTACATTGAAGGTTAACCAGAATGTTACCGGTCTTGCCCTTACCACCCTCGGCGTTGGTATTGCAAACTATATTATTTCACAAACAGGATTTGCTTATATTCGCGGTGCGAAATTCTTTAATGCATCGCTACCCTTTGCAAAGGATTTAGGCTGGTTCGGAGAGATTTTCCTCTCACACGGCTCCTTAATCTATTTTGCTATTATCATTGCATTGCTTACCGCTTTTGTTTTCAACAAAACTAAGGTTGGTCTTCATCTTCGTGCAGTTGGTGAAAACCCCGCCACCGCAGATGCGGCAGGTATCAACGTTTCCGCGTACAAATACGCAGCAACCTGTATCGGTTGCGGTATTTCAGGTCTTGGTGGCTTATCCTTTATTATGAACTACCTTAACGGTATCTGGGAATACTGTATAGATGCTATCGGCTGGCTGGCAATCGCCCTTGTTATTTTCACAGTCTGGAAGCCTAGCCTTGCTATTATCGGTTCTATTATTTTCGGCGGACTCTATATCGCAAGCTCTTATATCACAGGCTTCTCTATTCACGATAACGAGCTTCTCAAGATGCTCCCATATATCGTTACAATCGTCGTGCTTCTTTTCACAAGCATACGCGACAGCAAGAAAAACCAACCTCCTCAGAGCCTTGGTATAACCTACTTCCGCGAGGAAAGATAAAAAATTACATTAAAAGATTTAACCCCTTGATTATCAACTCGATAACCAAGGGGTTAATTGTTATTTTAATCATTAATCAATTAAATCTGTTTCGGGAGTTTCTTCGGGAAGATCAATCTCATTTTCATCCTTACGGATGTATTTACATGTTGCGCCGTTAGCATCGTAAGAGCTCATTCTTGCACCGAAAAACGCTTTTACCGTATAGGTGTATTCAACACCCTCTGTAACATTTGAATCAATATATTCATTCCCGTCTGTAACTACGGCAATTCGTGTCCAGTACTTATCCCCGGGAGCTTTACGGTAAACATAGTAGCCTGAAACTCCTGACACATTTTCCCACTGAAGGGCTATACCCACATCAACACTCTCGATTGATGTAATTTCAGGAGTTTTAATGTGTTTTACCAGTATTCCGTCTTCAAAATAACTGAAAGAGTTTTTACATGCGGCTCTTACAGTGTATTTATAGTAAACTTCATTCTGAACCGTTGTGTCATTATAAACAGTGCTTGTAACAGTTGTAATATAGGTCCAGGCTTTGTCGCCCGCTGCGCGTCTGTACACTCTGTAACCGGTTGCACCTTTCACCGGATTCCATTTGAAAGTAACACCCTCAACGGTGTTTTCACAGCTTTTAAGAACGGGTGTGGCAACATAATTCACGCTTACACCGATTGTATCATAGCTTCCGACAGAAGAGCCCGCATAGCCTCTGACTCTGTAACGGTAATATTTACCGCTTTCAACTGATGTATCTGTATATGTTGTTTTAGCATTACCGTTAATGGTTGCGTATCTTACCCAGTTACCGCCGTCAACACTACGGTAGATGTAGTAGCCTGTGGCAGCAGTATTTTTATTCCACACTAAATTAACGCCGTTCTTTGTAGCAGTAATTGATGAAAATTTAATTTTATCAACGAATTTAAACGCCACGGAGGGTTTAAACTCGCTACGGGTTTTCTCGTTTAATGCTCTGATAGTATAAACATAGGTTTTGCCGTTTTCGGCTGTTGTATCGGTGTAGGTATTTCCCGTTACATTCTTAAGGAAAAGCCATGAACCGCCTGAAATTTTACGATAAACATTATATGAATCAGCAAATTTAACTGTGTTCCATTTAACTTCCACACCGTTTGCACTACCTGCAACACTTGTTACCTCAGGAACATTAAGTGTATCACCGTTATCAATGCTTATTGAATAAACTGTCCAGTTTTCCGTACCGCAATGTCCGTAAGTATATGTCTGCTTTCTGCCGTTATGAGCTTTATTGTGAGCATAGTCCTGAATGTAGCCGTCGCTGTTTACGCCGTTACAAAGAACTACATGGTCATAAGTTTTGCAAACATTACAGTAATAAAAAATCGGGTCGCCTTTTTTTACCTTACCCTCATTATCCGCCATTCGGATACAGCCGCTTTTTCCGTTTGTAAGAGTGAGTTTATATGATTTACCGTACTCTTTTTCAAGAAGGTTGTTATAGAGATCCGCCACACGCATACCGTAGGCATCAACACCGCCTGCATTCAAACATTCAGAAACAAACTGTGCGCAAAGTCCGCGACCGTTGTCCCAGTTTTTATCGGCATAGCTGATAGCATCACTTATATCGTACTCCTCGTAGCTTGCCGCTTCAGTTTTTGTAACAAAAGCAGGAGCAACGATAAAGGTTGCTAAAACCACTAACAACAAACCAAGTAATCGTTTTGTCATTTTTTCCTCCAAAAAGGTTACAATTTGTAATCAGCGTGTCGTATTATAACCTTTATACACCATTTTGTCAACCCTTTATTTCATAATGTACCCCAAAAGTGTTACAAAATGTAAAAAAGAACGGGAGATTTTCCCGTTCTTTTGTAACATCTTTATTCGGTTTTATCCATTTCAGCCTGAATAAGCTCGCGTATTTTAGCAGGCATTTCGAAAAATTCTTCTTTGGTAAGTCCCTCGGTTGTAATGGGGTCAAGGAATCTTACTTTTATGATCCCCGGCGTAATGTTACCTGTTTCCTCAAAGCAGGCTCTTGTGCCTTCAAGGTAAACCGGAACAACTCTGGCGCCGGTTTCCATTGCAATTTTCATTGCGCCGCCTTTAAACTGACCCAATTCACCGTTTTTGGAGCGTGTGCCTTCAGGGAAAACAACTATGCTCCTGCCCTTTTTGACCATTTCAATAGCGTCATGAAGGGATGAACGGGCTTTCTTTTTGTTACCTCGGTCAACAAACACACAGTCCATAACCCACATCCAATCCTTGATAATGGGAATTGAGGCAATTTCTTTTTTTGCCATAAAAATGGGAACTGACGGTGCTGCAATAATAACCGCAGGAATATCAAATAAGCCCGCATGGTTGGGGGTATATATAATAGGTTCGCCAACAGGAACTTTCTCTTTACCCTCTACAACGAATTCTACCCCCGCCATATCTACAAGAGGATTGAGCCAATTATATATCTGCTCATCAACAAATGCCTTGGATTCGCTCCATTCCTTTGTTTTTTTGAGCTTTTTAGCTGTTTTTAGCCGAGAATTATATTTCACCAGTGATGAAACTAACTTACCAAACCACTTAACGGAAAAACTATTCATAGTTATTTCTCCTAATCTGAAATTACTTTGTCATTTTAACACAGTAACGACAAATTGCAAGCAAAAATTTAAAATAACTCTTTTTGTTGAAGAAATATGACATATATGTTAAAATATTTACCGATAAATAATATGGCATTATATGGGAGATTATTATGGAATTTACAGTTAATGAATTTATAATCCGCTCCGATAATCCCGTTACTTTACGGGCAGCAGAGTTATTTTCGAAGGAACTGAAAAGCAGAACCGCATTAAATGTAACCCTCACAGATGAAGATATACCCTGTTTCGTTTCTTTTAAAACGGATGAGCATATAGACAGCAAGGACCAATACATAATTTCCCCTGCCCGAACAGGTTTTGAAATAACGGCGAAAACCATAAGAGGACTTATTTTCGGTTATTCCCACATTTTAAGAAAAGCAAAGTTCACCTCCGACGGTGTAACACTGTGTGAAGATATTACAGGCACTTATAAACCCCAGAAGCAGATAATCGGTCATCAGGTTGGCTACCGCACAACTCCCAACACATACGATGCCTGGGATTATAACCAATATTTTGATTATTATCTGGATATGATGGCTTTCGGCACAAACATCTGCGAGCACAACACAACAAAATTCGGCAAAAATGAAATGAACCCCCTGATGAGATACACTCAGGAGGAATTTGTTGTTGAAGCCTCGCGCCTTGCGGACACTGTTGACCTGGATGTATCTTTATGGCACGCAAATGACGACAACGAAACCGAGGAAGAAGCCCTGCGCTTACGCGAGGATATTTATTCAAAAATACCCCGAATCAATGCGGTATTCCCTCCCGGAGGCGACCCGGGCGAAATGTACGCAGATGCCTTTGTGGAGCGTTGCAGAAAAATATCGGATTTACTCAAAAAGCTACATCCCGAAGCTCAGATGCACCCCTCAGCACAGGCACCCCACAAATACAGGGACTGGGGCGAAGCTTTCATCAAAGAAATGGAAAAGCTTCCCGCGGAAATTGACACTGTCATAATGGGACCCAACCACGCATATCCCATGCACGAGCTGAGAAAAAAAGTTCCCGCCGCTTACCCCATAAGATTTTATCCCGATATAACCCACAACCTTCGTTGCGAATATCCCGTTAATTTCCTTGAGGATGACTGGCACTTTGCCTTAGCCTCCACTCTTTCCAGAGAAAGCGTAAACCCAAGGCCCACTGAATTGCGCACCCTCCACAGAATTTTTGCACCCTATACCATAGGCAGTGTAAGCTATTCCGAAGGCGTGCACGATGATGTTAATAAAATGATCTGGAGCGCCCTGGAATGGGACAAGGACGCTGACCTTCGTGAAATTCTGCTGGATTATGCAAGATATTTTATGAACGAAGCCGACGAAAATATTATCGCCGACACAATTTTTCTTCTTGAAAAAAGCTGGCAGGGCGACCCTGTTGAAAACCCCTGTATAGACTTTGCGTACAGTAATCTTTGCAAATTAAAAGCAAAACATCCGTCACTTTGGGAAAACTGGCGTTTTATGCTTCTGTATTTCAGAGCCTGCTGCGATAAGCTCGTTAAAATGCGCCGTAATTTTGAGCAAAATCTCTGTAAAAAGGCTTTAAATCAGCTTAAATCCGGCTCAACCGAAAAAGCTCTTGAAATACTCAATACTCCTTTTGATGAAACCTACCTTTCCCTCAGAGAAGAGCTTGACACTCTCGCAAGCAAATTATTCTGTTTAATCGGCATACAGCTGGATGTTGAGCATTATTATGCAGACAGCTGGGAAAGAGGGGCAACTCTCGACACAATAGACAACAATGTTTCCGACAGAGCCTATTTAAAAGATAAGCTCGCCTACGCACTTACTCTGGAGGAAAGGGAAAGAATTTCATACATAACCCGTCTTATAAACCGAAACAAAACCGAAACTGATGAGGTTTATTACTCAGTAGCCTTACACGGACTCAACACCTTGGGTTTAAAACAGGATGGGGAAATTTACATGGATATACAGGGCGACAGACCATATACCAAGGAAACGCCCATCCCCATGTCCATGACAAAGCTTTATGACCATTTTTCCGTAAAGGCTAAATTCGGCGGTTTTAAGAGCAATACGGACTACACTCTCACAATAGTTTATAAAAGCGACGCATCAGCCACAGCCAAACACCGTATCACCGCAAACGGAATTACAATCTATGAGGGTGCTCAGTTCGGCGGCGAAAAGAATCCTCGGTTTGACAAAGATTTCTTAGCACCCGGTTTTGAAAGCGCATCCTACACGATCACAAGTGATGTTTTCATAAACGGCACGCTGGAGCTTGAAATATGTGAACCTGATATAGGTTTCAAATTCTGCGAACTGTGGATAAAAAAGCGTTAAATATTACAAATTAATAATATTTGGACCGATTTTGAAATGTTTTTGTAATAAAATATTGAAAAAGTCGGTCCATTTATGTTATGATATAGTGAATTATAATTTGGTCTTGGGACCAAGTATATTGTAAAGGTGGAAATTATGATCAGAATAATTTGTCCCGAATGTAAAAACGCATTTCTTCAGAAAGCAGAGGCGGGTCTTACCTGCTCAAACTGCAACTGCACTATCCCCGAAAGCGAAGAAAACTTTCTTTCAGGCGCCCAGTACTATCATGAGGGCGATTTTGCAGCTGCAAGCGACTGCCTTATGAAATACATAGTTAAAAACGGTGCAGAGCCCCGTGCTATTTTCTACAAAGCCCTTTGCGATGCACAGAAAATTGATGAAGATACATCTTCATTAAAAGATTTATATGTAAAAGTCCTCGAATCTCTTATTGAGATTTCAGATGACGATTTTGTCCGTTATCTTGCTATGGCTAACGACGAAGTTCTTAAAATCGAAAAGGCTCTTACGCAGCTTCATTTAGAGCTTTTTGTGGATGCTGATGCTGAAAAAATCAGGAAAGAGGTTTCCGCTATTATAAAGCTTCAGGATGAAGCAAAAATATACAGAAACAAGCTCAATGAATTTGCCGCTACATATAACGAGCGTGCAGTCAATAAAATCAGTGTTAAACTTTCAACCTGCTTCTTTGTTGACCCTGCTGCCGCTACTGAAGTGGGCATTTCCAAATGCAACAAAATAATTGACAGTATTAACTCCCATACGGTATTTACGGGTATTCTTTCAAACGAAATAAAGAGTCTTGAAATTTACTACCGTTGCATCGTTATGTTCTTTGAAAAGAACCGTCAGAAATACGAATTCCTTATGGCAAGTGCCGATAAGTTCTCACAGATTGCAAAGCTTCTTGAAGATGGCAGATATGCCTCTATAAAGGGTGTCCCCACAATTTGCGAAAAGCTCAAGGCTGCCGCTTATGACTTCTTCCACGAAAGCCTCAGAGACCACGATGACGAGTTTGAACAACAAACAGAGACCGTCGTTGTTACAGTAGCCGAAACAGTTGAAATTCCCGTTGAACCAACAGAAGAAACTGCAGAAACCGAAAACGGAGCTGAAGCGGCTGAATATGAGGATGTTTACTCTTCTTCTGCAGAAGAAATAACAGAAAGTAAGGAACCCTCTGAAGCAAAAGAAGAAAGTGAAGCCGAAGAAGCAACAGCAAATGATGAAGATGCAGTTGTTGAAATAGCGAATGTAATCACCGAAGCTGCCGAAGTTGAAGAAGCTACTGAGGTTGAAGAAGCTACTGAAGTTGAAGAAGCTACTGAGGATGAAGAAGCTGCTGAAGTTGAGGAAGCTGCCGAGGTTGAAGAAGCTACTGAGGATGAAGAAGCTGCTGAAGTTGAAGAAGCTGCCGAGGTTGAGGAAGCTGCCGAGGTTGAAGAACCTGCTGAGGTTGAGGAATCCGCTGTTGCTGAACAAGCTGCAGAAGAAAATAACGAAGATAACCAGGTATCACTTCTTAAAACAATTGCCGAAAATGGTAATTTAATTGAAGACGACGAACCCGAAGCCGTTGAAGAAGCTCCCAAAAAAGCAGAAGAAGCTACCGGAAATAAACCCCGCAAGCACAAAAAGAGCATTGCTCCCATAATTGCGGTAGTTGTTGTAATTCTCGCTATTATCGGTCTTATTGCTTTTAAGGTTGTACCCTCAAAAATCAATGCAAGCAATTACGAAAAAGCCGGCGCACTTTTCAACGAAAAGAATTATTCTGAAGCCGCAGTGCTTTACGAAAAGCTTGGTGACTACGAGGATTCAGAGGAAAAATATCTCCTTGCACGCTATTCCTTAGCAGGCGCTCTTGAGGCTGAAAAGAAATTTGACGAAGCTAAAGAGATTTATGTTTCTCTCGGAAGCTATAAGGACAGCGCAGGTAAAATCAATTCCTGCACCTATAACTCCGCCCTTTTACTCTTAGAGCAGGGAAAATATGATGAATCACTTGCTGTATTTAAAGTTCTCGGCGAATACGCCGACAGCGCAAAAATGATGGACGAATGTAACTATCAGAAGGCTGTTGAACTTACAGGTAAAAAAGATTATGAAAAAGCAATTGAAATTCTTACCGCTTTAAAGGAGCACCCTGATAAGGAAACTGCACTTCTTGAAGCAAAGTACGGCTATGTAACCGAGAATTTCACAATAGACAACGAAACCACACTCTCATACCTTAAGGACCTTGCTCAGGCTAAGTATAAAGACAGCGGTGACCTTAGGAATGAGCTTCTCGGCACAAACACCGTTCTCGCAGATGGTATTTCAGCTTGTATAAATTACAGCGAAACCGACACCACAACAAACCTTGAAGAGGTTGAAACAGGAAAAACCTTCTATTACCATGTAACACTTACAGATGAAGCTCTTTATAACAAAAAGCTTACTCTGGTTTACAAAACCTCATCGGGTTACGGATTCCCCGACAAGTCCTTTATTCTCACCGCAGAAGAAAACACATTCACTCTTAAATATCCCGCTGCAACATCAAAATACAGTGTTACATTCTCTGTTCTCGCAGATGATAACACAACACTTATCTCTCAGGAAGTTGCAATAAAATAAAACGATAAACGGCTTTTTACGCACTGTAAAAAGCCGTTTTCTCTCTTCTTTAATCCAGAATCCTTGAAACGCCCTCGGATACATCTGTCATCATTTCCGACACGCCCTCTGACATATCGGTAACCATATCACCTATTACACCGTTTTCGCTGCCTGATTCATCAGTAACCATACCATCGTTCATTGCGTTATCGGTTGTTGTCATATCTCTTGTAGTGGAGATTGAAGGAGCAGTAGTCATATCTTCATCATCCGCACCGCAAGCGCAGAAAAGAACCGCCATACAGCCAATAAGAGCCAACGCAGAAACTATTGTAATAATTTTCTTCATATTCTCACGTCCTTTCCGGAGCAACCTACCCAAAACTCCGTTATAATTATCTGCAATTTAAAATAATTTATTCATTATTTAGTCAGCACACCGCCGTCTGTATATAGAAGGATTAAAATATCCTTTTCCTCACCTGTTACGGGGTCAATATAAATAAGCACCTCTTCCCCGTCTTTATCACGGCATCTGTATTCGTAAACATATATCTCCGATTCCCATTGAGTGGGTATAAAAGCCTTTTTATACGCTAAAACCTGAAGTGTGGGATTAATCAGCTTTTTACCCTCGGCGAGAGTATATTTCACATTACCCGCAACAGCTCTGGCTCTGTGATTCATAAGGTATCCCGTGGCATCAAACGCGGTTATATTTCCCGTATCAAGAGCCACACTCACTTTTATTAAATCCGTGTAATAGGTTATTCCGTTTTCGTAATAAGAAAAATTAATTGTGCATATTCCGTCAGTTGTGGAATAATAGCTTTCCTTAATTTTGTCGTATCCCTGTTTATTCAGGAAATCCACGGCTTTTTTTATAGCCTCGGTATATGAAAGCTCGATTTGCGACACAAAGTCCGAGGTCACAAAGCTGCTGACAATACCGCCTTTCTGGGTAACGGAAATAGTGTATTCCGAATTATAAAAGGTGTATGTGCTCATATTATTCTGTGTTTTACTTAAAAAATGCAAATCTTCGCTTTTTATATCCAGAAATTTTGCTGCTCTTTCCTTTGCCTGTGTCTCGGTCACCTGCTGTAAATTCTCTGTCACAGCGGATTTTTTATTCATAATATGGTCGGAAAACGGACCGTCATAAATCAGCGTCGGATAATCATTTAAGGATTGATTGGCATCATTGAGCTCGTTACCCAGATACATTCTTTCTTCCGTATCACTCTGAAGAGTGGTTTTTATTTCCTCAAAATCAAGAACGCCGTTTTCTTCCTGCTCTATAAGGTAATTCACATTTTTACTAAGGTTCTGCGCATACTCAAGCAGCTTTGTAAGATTTTTGGTTTCCTCGGCTGTAATTCTTTCACCGTTTGCTATTCGTTTTTTAAGGGAAAGGGTGTATTCACCTACCTGGGACAAAAATTTGTAAACCCCTGATATTTCCGTATTGCCGTCGGTAAGCTCGGACAGACTCTCCTTTGCGGATGAACTTGAACGCCATAATTTTGATGATACATCCGACAGCATACCTTCGCTGTTACAATACATACATTTCTGTAAATTAAGGCTTATGTCATCAAGGTATGTGCCCAACTGAGTCAATGCTCTTTCATTTGAAATTCTTATGGACCTTTTTGCCTGTGCGAGTTTAAATGCATTTACAGCGCCCCAGGCAGTAAGCGCAACTACAAGCGCACTAAGAAAACTGATGGTTCTTATTAAACCTCGTCTGCTCTTTCTCATAATCGTACTCCTTAGAATTGTTTTCACATCAGCATTTTCTCCGATTATTCATAAAATATTCAAGAAATTTACAATAAAACTTAACCCAAAACCATTTACAAAAAGTATAATAATATTGTATAATAAACTGATTAATGATAACTTGATTTAACAAAGGAAGTCGTTCTTTTGACAGCATATTTTGACAACAGTGCAACTACGAAGCCCTGCGATGAAGCAGTCAGTATAGCGTGTACTGCAATAACCGAAAATTGGGGCAATCCCTCCTCATTACACTCAATGGGCAGCGATGCCTCCGCCTTACTTAAAAAGAGCAGAAAAAAGGTAGCAAAGCTTTTAGGTGTAAGTGATGACAATTTCTTTTTCACATCATCCGGCACCTCCGCCAACAATACCTCTGTTTTCGGTGCATATGACAAATTAAAAAAGCAGGGTAACCGTATTGTAACTACGGCTATTGAACACCCAAGTGTCGGCGAGCCCATAAATGCGCTGGAAAAAGCCGGTGTTGAGGTTATCCGAATCGCTCCCGATAAATACGGCAAAATCAACGAGGACGAGCTTTTTGAAAGCATCAATTCAAACACCATACTCGTTTCCCTTATGGCAGTAAATAACGAGGTAGGCTCAATACTTCCCGTAAACACTGCCAGAAAAGCAATTAATTCAACGGGAGCGCCTGCATTAATCCACGCGGATTGTGTACAGGCATTTGGTAAAATACCCGTAAATCCCCGTACAGTTGATGCGGACCTTATTACAGTCAGCGGTCACAAAATACACGCGCTCAAGGGCGTGGGCGGTTTATATTTAAAAACTCCGGGTCTTATTAAACCGTACATCTTAGGCGGAGGTCAGGAAAAGAATATGCACTCGGGCACAGAGGCAACCCCCGCAATATTCTCCTTTGGTGCCGCCGCTGAACAGGCTATGAATATCGGGAAGCATTACGAATATGTCAAATCCCTTAAAGCCCGTTTTATTGAAGGCATCAGCGACCTTGAATGCGTTACAATAAACTCTCCTGAGGATTCCATTCCCTATATTATAAATATTTCTGTTTTAGGCTTGCCAAGCCAACCCATTGTGAATTTTATGAGCAGCAAGGGTATTTGCATATCTGCAGGCTCCGCCTGTAAAACAGGTCACAGAAGCCCCGTGCTTACAGCCATGGGTCTTTCCCCCAATATAATAGACTCCGCCGTGAGAATAAGCTTTTCCCGTTACAACACGGTTGAAGAAGTAGATTTATTAACAGCTGCCGTGAGAGAAGCAGCTGAGAAATACGGCAGAAAATAACACCCTTTGAGAGGATTATATATGAAAGAAATCATTCTTATTAAAGACGGTGAGCTGGCGCTCAAAGGTCTTAACCGTTCAACCTTTGAAGATATGCTCGTTAAAAATATCCGCAGGAGAATAAAGCCCTTCGGTAATTTCGAGTTCAAAAAATCCCAATCCACAATAACAGTTGCTCCTCTTGACGATTTTGCAGACCTTGACTCAGCCGTTGACGAAATTTCAAGAGTTTTCGGTATAGCGGGCTATTCAAGAGCCGGAGTTTGCGAAAAGGATATGGATAGAATCTGCGAGCTTGCTCCCGTATATCTCAGGGACGAACTCCAAAAGGCTAAAACATTCAAGGTTGAAGCCAAGCGTTCCGACAAAAAATTCCCCCTGAAATCTCCCGAAATTTCCGCAACCTTAGGCGGTAAAATACTGGAGAGCTACCCCCATCTCAGGGTTGATGTTAAAAATCCCGATATAACCGTTACCGTTGAAATACGCGACGAGGCTTATGTTCGCGGCAATCAACTTAAAGGTGCGGGCGGTATGCCCTGCGGTTCTTCAGGCAGAGCTCTTATTCTCATTTCAGGCGGTATTGACAGTCCCGTAGCAGGCTATATGATGTCAAAACGCGGTCTTGACCTTGTGGGTATTCACTTCGCATCCCCTCCCTACACTTCATTACGCGCTGAGGAAAAGGTTCACGACCTTCTTTCAAAGGTTGCAAGATACAGCGGCAGAATATGGTTGCACACAGTACCCTTCACCGAAATCCAGGAAGAAATCCGTGAAAAATGCCCTGAGGAATATTTCACCATAATTATGCGCCGCTTTATGATGCGCCTTTCAAATATGCTCGCACGCACAACCGATTGCCACGCGCTTATCACAGGTGAAAGTGTGGCACAGGTTGCAAGCCAGACAACACTTGCTTTAGGCTGTACCGATGCGGTAGCCGAGTTCCCCGTTTTCCGTCCCTGCATAGGTATGGATAAAGAGGAAATCATAACAATATCCCGAAAAATCGATACATTCAATATTTCGATTCAACCCTTTGAGGACTGTTGCACGGTGTTCACACCCAAGCATCCCAAAACAAGACCCCATTTGCCCGATATTGAAGAAGCTGAAAAGGTTCTGGATATCGACGGTCTTTGTCAGAGAGCCTTCGAGGGAATAAAACGAATTTCAATTACTTCAGAAGGCGTTGAAAATGACTGAACTTCAATTAATCGAATTAGCTGCAGATGTAGTTAACAAACTAAAAAAGCAAAATAAAACTCTCGGTCTTGCCGAATCCTGCACAGGAGGCTGGCTCAGTAAAATCATTACCGATGTCAGCGGTGCATCCTCCGTTTATAACGGCGGTGTATGCAGTTATTCAAACGCTGTAAAAATGAAGCTTTTAGGTGTTAAAGAGGAAACTCTCAGCTCCTTCGGTGCCGTAAGCGAGCAAACTGCACGAGAAATGGCAACAGGAGCAAGAAAAGCACTTGGAAGTGACATCGGCGTAGGTATTACGGGTATCGCAGGCCCCCTTTCCGACTACACTCAGAAAAGTGTCGGTCTGATTTATGTTGCGGTGGCTTTTGATGACACTGTAATCGTAAAAGAATTAAACAACAAATTCACAGAAGATATAAGATTAAACAACAGACTTTCCGCCGTTGAAACGGCATTACATCTTTTAGGTGGTATAAATGAGTAAAAACAAAAAAAACCGGAACTCTGAGTACGTCTATTTCCACGATACGGAAGAAACGGTTATCCGAACGGATGAAACTCAGAAAACGGCTATCACTAAAATCGTAAAACGCAAAAGGGCGAAAAAAATTATTCTTAACATAATATCCGTTGTGCTCATTGTGGCTATTGCGGTTTCCTCCCTCTTTTTAGGTAAACGTGGTATCGAAAAATTCCTCGTTTTAAAACAGGAGGAAGAACAGCACCGTCAATCCACAATCCCCGACGATGTTATGAACGAATTGGAAAATATGAGCGAAGAGGAAAAATGGGCTTATCTTTACGAAAAATATCCCGAGCTCATTAATGTAAAATTCCCCACGGGTATTCTTTGCGATTATGCCCTTTATTATGCCAATAACCCCGAAACCGTAGGCTACATTAAAATTGAGGGTACAAAGGTTGACACACCCGTTGTTCAGGCGGATAACAACAAGTATTACCTCAACCATGACTTCTACGGCAATCCCACAAGCTACGGCGCTGTTTATGCATCATACAAAAACAGCTTCGACCCATTTGACCGTAACACTCTTCTTTACGGCCACAATATGAATGACGGCTCCCGTTTTGCCGCATTATTAAACTACAAGAGCATTGATTATTTCAAAAAGCATCCTACAATCCAGTTCGATTCACTTTATGAAAAGAATATCTGGAAGATATACGCCGTAGTTATTACAAACGGCTCAACTGAAAGCGATGACGGTTATTTCTTTGACTTCACATTCAATCATTGCTCGGATGCTTGCTATGAGGAATATATAGCAGAGCTCGAAAAACGCAAGCTTTACGAAACAGGCGTGGATCTTTTACCGACGGACACTATTGTAACACTTTGCACCTGCACATATGAATATGACGATGCAAGACTTCTGGTAATCGCCCGTAAGCTCCGCGAGGGTGAATCACCCGAAGTGGATACGAGCCTTGCCTCAATGAAAGACACTCCCGTAAAATATCCCGACTCATATTACTCAGACCCGAGTAAGAATCCATACAAAAACGACAAAAAATTCTTTTTATACTGATCAACAGAGGTGTGAAATTTGAAAATAAAAGCATATTCATTTGAACAAAACAGTATTGCTTTTGCAGATATCAAGCGTTCAGTTGCAGAAACTCTTACAGACAGTGCCGTTTATTTTGAAAGTTTCAGCGACCCAAAAGCAATGTTTACTGATATCGGTGAATATATTGAAAATACTGATGTTATTTTATTGGGTATTGAAACCAAGGTATATCTGAAATTCAAGCCCATACTTATAAAGGCTTTTAATTTGACCCCCGCTTACAGCGAGTCCATCACCAAAGCCATCGGTGACAAAATTTCTGATGAAAAAACACTTAAAGCCCACTCACTTGTACCCAACGAATGTACAGAGCTTATTACAAACGATGGTCTTTTCAGCGGTTTTTATATCAATGACGGTGAGCAATACATAGTTGTTTTCCCCCTGGAGGATAGTATTGTTCCCTATATTTTACAAAAATCAAACCTTCCGTTCTTCAAATCTGCGGAGGATAAAACCGCCCTTTTCGAGGAAATTTCCGATTCATCAAAGGCTTCATCAAAGGCAACCGGCATTGTTGATAAATTAAAAGAAAATAACCTGAGAATGTCCGTGCCTTCAACCCCTGCCTCAAGAATGCTCAAAGAGGATATACGCGCTTGCGAAGGTTACGGTGAGTATGTTTTCTTTACCCCCTTCGTTAATGATACAGGCATTGAGGACCCCAAGGAATATACCGCACAGCTTGCAAAAGGCGCAATGGAGCTCAGAAGCGCAGAGATCGGCGCAACGGTTTCCAATATTTTCCGCGAAAAGAAGGGCGACGAAATTGTGAGCTTCTATGCTTTCATAAGTGTTGCCACTGCGGATAAAATAGTTGTAAAAAAGCTTCTTGCCGACTCAGGCGAGAGTGTTGATAACCTTATTGTTGAAGCAACTAACGAGCTGTACTCAATGATAAACAAATATCTTGATGAAATCATTTTCAAGCTTGCCGCTTCTCCGGACGAAATAGCAAAATACGAGCAATCAAGAATCGAGGCCGAAGTGGTTGCGGATGTTAAGCCCGCAAAGAAGAAAAAAGCCAAAGCACCCGTTGTTATCCTTGCTGTTTTCCTTTCATTGATAGCACTTGCACTGGGAGCTCTCGCCTTCATTTATTTCAGCGGTTACTTTATAACATCCTCGGATGCTCCCGAAACTGAGGTTTACCAACAAAACGGCAGACCCGTTGAAGATACCCAGCCGGTTAAACCCTACAATCCGGGTAATACCGTTGCTGAGCTTACTCAACCCGTTTCCACAACATCAATTTTCGATGTTACTTCCACACTTCCTCAGCAGCAAGTTAACCCCAATTACAATATAGTTCCACCACCCACAAATAACAACACAACCACAACCAAAACCGAGACACCTACCGAGTCCACAACTCAGAAAACAGAACCATCTACTACTGAGCCACAGACCGAAAAGCCTGATAATGACTACGAAGTAATATTGTAAATACACGGAAATAAGGAGATTTCATTATGGCAGTACTTGTAACAGGCGGAGCAGGATATATCGGCTCCCACACATCCATTGAATTACTCGAAAGCGGCAAGGAAATTGTTATTATCGACAACTTCTATAACAGCTGCCCCAAGGTCCTTGACAGGATCAAAACCCTCTCAGGCAAAGGCTTCTCATTTGAAGAATGCGATATCCGCGACAGAGAAGCTCTCGACAAGGTTTTCGAGAAATACGACATTGACTCTGTAATCCACTTTGCAGGACTTAAAGCAGTGGGCGAATCAGTTGAAAAGCCCCTTCTTTACTACGAAAACAACATAAGCGGTACAGTAACACTCTGCGAGGCAATGGCAGCACACGGTTGTAAAAAAATCGTTTTCAGCTCATCCGCTACCGTTTACGGCGAGCACAATGTTTCACCTCTTAAAGAAACTATGGTTGCAGGCGGTACTACAAACCCCTACGGCACAACAAAATTCTTTATTGAGCAGATACTTAAGGACCTTGCAAATTCAGACCCCGAATGGAGCGTTTGCATTTTAAGATATTTTAACCCCATCGGTGCTCACATCAGCGGTATGATTGGCGAAAGCCCCAACGGAATCCCCAACAACCTTATGCCCTACATAACACAGGTTGCTGAGGGTAAGCGTGAATTCCTCAATGTTTACGGTGACGATTATGACACAGTTGACGGCACAGGTGTCAGAGACTATATTCACGTTGTTGACCTTGCAAGAGGCCACCTTAAAGCACTTGATAAAATTCTTGATGAAACAGGCGTTTTTGTTTACAACTTAGGTACGGGCAGAGGCTACAGCGTTCTTGAAGTTGTTAGCGCTTTTGAAAAAGCATCGGGTGTAAAAGTACCCTACAAAATTGTTGACCGTCGCCCCGGTGACCTTGCAACTTGCTATTCAGACCCCTCCAAAGCAAAGGAAGAGCTTAACTGGGTGGCTGAAAAAGGCATAGACGAGATGTGCGCCGACTCTTACAGATGGCAACACCAGAACCCCAACGGTTACGAGGACTGATATTTTGCAATTCATACCTTACAATTCACGAGATTTACGGCACAAATCAATATTCGGCAGTACAGCCGCAGGCGAAAGCTTGCGGCTTCAAGTTCTTATGCCCCGTAATTTCTCCTGCAGTAAGGTTACTCTCGTTTATCACAAGGACGGTGAATGTGAAAAATACCGCGACTTATTCTGGTGCGGTATGAACGGTGACAGTGAAGAATGGTGGGATATAAGCCTTACTTTTGAAACAAGCGGTCTGTATTTTTACCATTTCACCTATGAAACCCCTTTCGGCAAAGGTAACATCTTTTTGCGCTCAGGTGGTTGCGGTGAATTTGCCCCAACGGGAAAAGAATGGCAGCAAACCGTTTACAAAAAAGAATATACCACCCCCGACTGGGTTAAGGGCGGTATAATGTATCAGATTTTTCCCGACCGCTTCAACCGTGATTCTTCACCACTTGATACAACATATTGTGACCGCATAATTCATAACCACATCAAAGAGGCCCCTGTATGGGAGCCTGATGCAAACGGCAAGATACTCAATAATGACTATTTCGGCGGAAGCTTAAAAGGAATCGAAGAAAAATTACCTTATCTTGAAGAATTAGGTGTTACAATCTTATATCTCAACCCGATTTTTGAGGCACACTCAAACCATCGCTATAACACGGCGGATTATATGAGAATCGACCCGTTATTAGGCACCGAGGAGGATTTCAGAGACCTTTGCAAAGTCGCAAAAGAACACGGCATAAAAATTATACTTGACGGTGTTTTCAGTCACACCGGCTCCGACAGCATTTATTTCAACCGTGAAAACCGCTACAATTCAAAAGGCGCATACAACTCCCCCGACAGTCCCTATAAAGACTGGTTCACCTTTAAATCCGACGGTACCTATAAAAGCTGGTGGGGTATTGATACGCTTCCCGAAACCAACGAAGACAATCCCTCTTTTATCGAATACATTACAGGTGAGAACGGGGTTGCGGAAAAATGGCTAAAAAACGGCGCTTACGGTTTCAGATTGGATGTTGCCGACGAATTACCCGATATTTTTCTCGATGAGCTTAAGAAAAAGGTTAAAAAGCTCAATGAAGATTATTTCATAATCGGCGAGGTGTGGGAGGATGCCACAAACAAATTCAGCCACGGAGGCAGACGACGTTACCTTTTAGGCGACCAGCTTGACAGCGTAATGAACTACCCCTTCGCCTCTGCAATTCTTTCCTTTATGCGTTACGGAATCGCCGAAAGCTTTATGGAAAGTGTAGTAACAGTTTGCGAAAACTATCCGAAGCAAGCCCTTAACTGCCTTATGAATCACATCGGCACTCACGATACCGCAAGGATTCTCACCAGCCTTATTTACGATTCAATAGAACACAAGCCCCGAAATATTCAGGTAAACTGCAAGCTGACAGATGCCGAATACCAAAAAGCAAAAGCCCTTTTAAAAGCCGCTACTGTTTTACAATACACTCTTCCCGGTTTTCCTTCCGTATATTACGGTGACGAAGCAGGTATGCAAGGCGGCGGTGACCCGTTTAATCGTGGTTTTTATCCTTGGGGTGACGAAGATACCGAGCTTATCGAGTGGTACAAAAAGCTGGGTAAAATAAGGCGTGAAAGCCCCTCTCTCAAAGAGGGTGAGTTTATCCCTTATTCTGCAATGCTCGCTTGCGTTGCATATAAACGCTCAGGTGACGGCGAAACCTTATTCATAATAGTAAACCGAAATAATCACGAAATTGATTATTATCTGCCCGAGGACTTCAGATACAAGCCCGATGTTCTTAACGGCGGATATTCCTCTGATTTCATAAGAGTAAATGCCTTTTCGGCTGTAATATTAAAAAAGACTGATTTCTGAAAACAAACTGAAATCGGTCTTTTTTCTTCATAAAACGACACAACTTGACACACTTCATATTAATGGTATAATAAAGATACTGTTTATTATAATGGAGGTGTGTTGTGTGAAAAGAACTACGGCAGTTTTAATATCGGTTATTGTTTTGATAACCTCTTCTCTCAGTATATCTGTAACCATTTTTGCCGCATATCTTAAAGCACCTGTAATAGATACAATAGTAAACCACACAGAAGGTATTAAAATTACCTGGGATGAGGTTTACGGTGCTACTGCCTACCGTGTTTACAGACGGGGTGCAGGCGAAGGCTACTGGACATACCTTGAAACAGTAAACACAACTCACTATCTTGATAAAAACACCGTAAGCGGTAATTACTACCGTTACACCTTAAGGGCAAGCGACGGCTCTACCTTCGGCAGCTATGACCCTGAGGGAAAATACACAAAAAGGCTGGAAAACCCCCACTCCTTTACCGCCACCAACAAAACCAACGGCATTGAGGTCACATGGGCTCCCGTTGAAGGTGCGCTGGGCTACCGCGTTTACAGACGGGGTGCAGGTGAAGCCTGGACTTACATAAAAACCATATCCACCACTTCTTATCTGGATAAAATACCCCTTTCGGGAAAGTATTATCGCTACACTGCAAGAGCCGTGTGCGGTAAATACACATCCTTTTATTCTTCCGAGGGTGCTCTTTTAAAAAGACTCAGCGACCCTGCATCCATTACTGCCACTAACCGTGGCGACGGTGTTTTACTCACCTGGAACGGTGTAAGCGGTGCAAGCTCTTACAGGGTTTACAGACGCGGTGCAGGCGAAACCTGGACTTACCTTAAAACCGTAACCGACAAATATTATCTTGACACATCCGTTAAGAAAAACACCCTTTACAGATACACCGTAAGAGCTGTAAGCGGTACCACCTTCAGTTTTTACAGCTCACAGGGTGCATTAATAAAGCATTCAGAGCCTATGTTTAAAAGTATTATAAATACAACCTACGCCGAAAGCTACGCCTCAATCAATTCAACTCTCACAAAGCTTGCGGCACTTTATCCCGATAAAATCAAAATAACCTCTTTGGGTAAATCCGAAGCAAACTACAACATACCTATGATTACTTTAGGTAACGGCGACAAAAAAGCACTTATAATCGGTGCTATTCACGCCAGAGAACATATAACCACTAAGTATATTCTCCGATGTGTTGAAGATTACTGCTTTGCTGCAACCTCTAAAAGCGGTAAAATCGGCAGCTACAATGCAAGGAACATGTTAAATGAATATACTCTTTATATAGTTCCCTGCGTAAACCCTGACGGTCTCGAAATTATCCGTTCCAGGCTCACTCCCCAAAATTACAAGGTTAAAAACCTTAACGAATACAAAGCAAACTACAACGGGGTTGACCTTAACCGTAATTTCCCCTTAGCCTGGGAACAGATAAACAACGGTGTCAACGCACCCGCTGACTATTATTTCAAAGGTTATTCCGCCGCAGACCAGAAGGAAACTCAGGCTCTTATGAATCTTTGCAACAGTAATGAGTTCGAGTTTATGTTATCAATACATATTAAGGGCAACTGCCTGTATTGGGGCGACACATACAACACCCAACACAACGCAGAGTACAAAGCATTCGCAAAGGATATTGCAAACGCCTGCGATTTCTATATGCCCAACCCCACCACCAAGCCCTCAAGCTACGGCGGCGGCTTCGAAAACTGGTTCCGTCACACCTACAATCGTCCCGGTGTTTGCATCGAATTAAGCGATGTTGAAAATACAATCAAGCCCTGTGACAATTCCAATTACACCGATTTTGACGGCTTTGTAAATTATAATGATTCAAAATATGCTATTGCCGCAGCTATGGCATCAGCAAGCGGAGATTAAAATGAACGTTTTTGACTTTGACAATACAATATATGACGGCGAAAGTATAATTGACTTCTTTTTCTTTTACTGCAAGAAGGACAAAAAGCTTCTGAAGTACATTCCCACGGTTATGAACGCCATGATTAAATACAAACGAGGCTCCATGACCATTGAAGAAGCCATTTCCCGTTACGGCAAAACTGTTACCGATTATTATGTTGAGCATATCGGTATAGGTGATGATTTTGTCACCTTTTGGAACAGTAATATGCATAAAATCAAGCCTTTTTATAAGGATATCCAAAGTGATGATGACCTTATCATCTCCTGTTCTCCCGAGATAAGCCTCAAAATTATCTGCGAAAGATTAGGTATAAAGAAATATATCGGTACGGCAATCGACAACGAAACAGGCGAAATTACCCGTCTGTGCTTCAGAGAGAATAAAGTCAAGGCTTTTCTGGAGGAATATCCCGACACGGAAATCGAAAACTTCTATACCGATTCCTTAAACGACCAACCCCTCATAGACATAAGCAAAAACGCCTACCTTGTCAAAGGTGAAAAAATAACAAAAATAAAATAAACATACTTACCTTCGTTATTGCATATGAGTTTAGTAATAACGGAGGTGTTTTTATGACAGATGACAAAAGAACAGGACTATTACCCCACAACTGCATACTTGAGGACCGAAAAAGGCTTTCTATATCAGGTGTCAATGATGTGGGCAGCTTCGACGAGCAGACAATTGTTGCCGTTACAGACTGCGGTGAACTGACCATTCGCGGAGAAAAACTGCATATAACCAAACTCTCTCTGGAGGTTGGCGAACTTTGCATTGAGGGTAAAATAAGCGCCTTGCAATACACTGATGTAACCGTAAAAAACGGTAGCTTTCTCTCACGGGTGTTCCGCTGATGTATTCCGTACCCCAGAATGAACAGCTCGCCATATTCGCCCTGTCCCTGGGCGTTGGTTTTTTATTAGGAGTGCTTTACGATATAATGCGAGCCCTCAGACTTTCCCTGACGAAATCAAAAATCGTGCTTGTAGTATCCGACATTTCTTATTTTTTGCTATTCGGACTCATAACCTTTTTGTTCATCCTGGCACTGAATAAAGGAGAAATAAGATTTTATATTATTGCGGGCGAGCTTATAGGTGCTTTTTTCTATTATATATCATTAGGTATCGCCGTAATAAAAATAACGGATAAAGCCGTTGCGCTTCTGAGAAAGTTTTATGCCTTTGTTTTCAAGGTGATTACTGCACCTTTCAGACTGCTTTCAAAGGCTTTTTCGGGAATTTTTCAAGGATTATCCAAACTTTTCAGAAAAACAGGTAAAAAGTCTGAAAAAATACAAAAAAAACTCTTGCCAAAAGTCAGGTTATATGTGTATAATTTATTTGGTATGTTATTCGCAGGCAGACTGAATAAAAAGGAAGGCGGTCGTGACTTTGGCAAAACAGAAAAAGAACAAAAAGCAGATTAAACCTGTCAGCATTATCGTTCTCGTTGTGTGTTCCTGCATTGTTTTGTATTTCGGCATCTCAATTGCAAAAGAGTTTTCCGAATACAGACAAAGAAAATCTGAGCGCACTGATGCCATAAGCCAGCTTGAAAGCCAACTTTCCGAAAACGAAGCTCTCCAGAAGGCAGTTGACGAGGGCGATGAGGCTGCCATTGCAGAAAAATATGCCAGAGAAGAGGGTTATGTTATGCCCGACGAACAGGTTTATGTGGACATAACTCCCGGAACATAAGAATAAATTCAATGAGGTAAACTATGGCAGTGGAAATCGGTGCGATTCTTGAAGGTAAAGTAACAGGTATTACAAATTTCGGGGCTTTTATTGAGTTCCCCGACAAAACAACCGGTATGGTACATATTTCGGAGGTTTCATCATCCTTTATTAAGGATATTCACGAAAAGCTCTCCGAAGGCGACACCGTTAAGGTTAAAGTTATTGACATTAACGAAAAGGGCAAAATTGCGCTTTCAATCAAAAAGGCTCTTCCTCAGGAGGAAGAAGCAAAACCCAAGCGTCCTGACAAACCCAGAAGGTCACAGCCCCAGGTGTGGACAGGCACTCAACGCACTGAGCCTGAAAATATGTCTTTTGAAGATATGATGGCAAGATTTAAAACCGTCAGCGATGAAAAAATGAGTGATCTCAAAAAGAACTCTGCCGCTAAACGTGGTACATCAACTCCTCGCCGTGGCGGTAATCAAAGAGGCTAAAGCAAGTATAACCGTGTCGTTATCGGCACGGTTAATTTTATAAGGATGTGAAGATGTGAGAGAAATTTCAGCATCATTGATAACCGAAAAGGTTGAAAAACTTTTCTTAAATGCCAACGGGATATTACCCGACTCCCTTGAAAGAAAAATCCGTCAGGGCGAGGCTCTCGAAACCGAGGAACTTCCCAAAAGCATTTTTTGCGATATGTGCAGAAATCTTGAGGTGGCCAGAGAATTTGACATTCCCATTTGCCAGGATACGGGTATGGCTGTTTTATTCTGCGAAATCGGTCAGGATGTACATATAACTGACGGCGATTTCAACGAAGCCGTAAACATCGGTGTCAGAAAAGCTTACCTTGACGGCAAGCTGCGTTGTTCAATAGTAAGCGACCCCTTAAGGCGCGTCAACACAGGGGATAACACCCCTGCACTGGTTCATATTAAAATAGTCCCCGGGGATAAAATAAAGCTCACTGCCGCCCCCAAAGGCTTCGGCAGTGAAAATATGAGCAAAATCAAGATGTTCACACCCTCCGCAACAGCAGAAGATATAATGGACTTTGTAGTTGACACAGTAAAAACTGCAGGCTCAAACCCCTGTCCTCCCGTTGTTTTAGGTGTTGGTATCGGCAGTGATTTTGAGGGGGTTGCCCTTCTTTCAAAGAAAGCTCTGTGCCGTGATGTAAGCATACCCAATCCTGATGAGTTCTATAAAAATCTTGAAACCGAGATTTTAAACAGGGTGAACAAATTAAACATCGGCCCCCAGGGCTTCGGCGGAAATGTAACGGCACTGGCTGTAAATATCGAAACCGCACCCACCCATATAGCGGGACTTCCTGTTGCAGTAAATGTAGGCTGCCATGTAACAAGACACGCAGAAATTATAATATAATCGGCAGGTCGTGCCCCTCAACTCGTTTTACGTTGCAAAACCAGAATAGGACCTCCCACCATCGCAAGCGATGGTCCCCCCTCCTCCTAAAGCAGGAGGGCTAGGCTTCGCATTGCAACAACTTTATTTCCAATCGGCTTTGCCCCTCAATTTTGCATTTTGCATTTTATTCTGCAACTCCTCATAAACCTCCAACAACTTAAACTTAACAATATACTTCTTCCCGCCGTTGACTATTTCATTACCGCTTTGGGTAAGATAGTCATCGGTGTTTCCTTTCATCTCAACAGAGTCCGCCGCAGGCACACACAAAGGCGGGAACATTACGCACCACCAGTTTTTACCCTGTCCCTCTCCAAGAACAACCTTAAGCGCCGTATATTCGCCTGCCGGAAATATCTTATCCCCGTACTCACGGGTTTCAAAATATTCTTTTTCAAGACTCAGTTTCACATCATAGGTAAAACCCTTTTCCCTGAGAACACTTTCGGCAGCTTCAAGTAACTCGTCCTTTGATAATTCAAAATACTCAGGTGCATTTTCTTTGTTCACTCCTGCCGTCAAAATTAACGAATTATTCTCAAGAAGGGCATCACGGACCTGAAGCTTTATTTCCTGGTCCTCGGGCGAATTACTGTTTGCTAAAATATGAAGTCTTACTACATCCTCTCTAACACTTTTTGCCGCACCTGCAAAATATGTACAGGAAAAAGCAAGATACAGACATAAGCCGCACGCAAACACCAATAACAAAATTTTATCTTTTCTGAGATCGTAAACTTTCTTTTTTAACATAAAAAACCGTCCTTTCATTTTCAAAATGATTGTGGACGGTTTTTTCATCTTTTATTCAGTTATTTCAATTATTTCCACACCCGATTTTTCAGGAGTGCAAAGGTATATATTGGAGAACTTATTTTTCAGCTCTTCAATGCAGCTCTCTGCTTGTGCCTTTTCCTTGAATATGCCGTACACCGCAGAACCTGAGCCTGTCATACATGAAGCAACGGCGCCGTTTTTATTACAGATGGCTTTGATATCAACCCTGCCCGGAACCTCAAGAGCCTGTTCAAAAACATTTCCGCAGAACTTCAACGCTTCGGCAACATCACCATCCGCAAGGCACTCGAGCATTTCATTATTTTTGGTATGCTTCATATCAGTTAAAGCATCAACTGCAGCGTAAGCCTCTTTGGTAGAAACTCCGTCTTCGGGTTTTACCACCACAATATAGTAGCCAGCAACATCCGAAAGAGGTGCTACAACCGCGCCCGTATCCAGAGCGAGAGCCGTACCGCCGATTATGCAGAAGGGAATATCCGCACCCACCTTGACACCTATACGGCAAAGAATTTTATCGGAATAATTTGTATTATAAATTTTATTAAGAGCTACGAGCACTGCTGCGCCGTCGGCACTACCTCCGCCCATACCTGCGCAAAAAGGTGTCTTTTTATCAATATGAATATGCACACCTCTGTCATCAGTGATTCCCGCATATTCAAAAAACTTAACCGCGCATTTATATACTATATTTCTGCTGTCCGTAGGAACACCGGGCACCGTACAGGAAACTGTAATATCATCTCCGTTTGTTTTTTCAACACTGACAGTGTCACCAAGGCTTATGGACTGCATTACGGTAAAAAGACTGTGATAACCATTTTTCTTAATACCCGTAACATCAAGAATAAGATTAATTTTAGCATTTGCCTTAACAGTGAGTTTCATAAATCCCACTCCTCTCAAAAGCTATTCTAACACATATGTTATAATTTTAAAAGATTAATATTTTATTTTTTTGATATATGGTCTGTTCATTTATAGGTTTTTGTGTTATTATAAGTTGTCGAAAAATGAAAGAAGGTTTTTATATGAGTGACATTAAAATTATCGACTTACACACCCACACCGACAACTCTCAGGACGGTAACCACTCAGCTACATATATGTCGGAAATTGCTGCAACAAACGGCATTGAATGTGTCGCTTTTACCGACCATTGTGAGGTTGATGTTTTTTATAAAGACGGTTTCGACCGCCGTGCAACCCAGAGCTTTTTTGAAGTTTCAAAAGCAAAAATAGCCTTTGAAGGCAAGCTTGAAATTCTTCGCGGTATCGAATTGGCTCAGCCCCATTATATACCCGAGCTTGCAGAGAAAATTGTTAATTCGCAGAATTACGATGTTATCATCGGCTCAATTCACAACCTTCGTAATATGGAGGACTTTTATTACTTTAAATCCTTTGACGGCTATGTTGTTGAGGATCTGATGAATGAATATTTTGACGAGCTTCTCGCTATGATGGAGTGGGGTAATTTTGATATTCTCGCTCACATCACCTACCCCTTCAGATACATTTATAACATCTGCGGTTATGTTGAGGATATAAATAAATACTCCAAAAAAGTTGACGAGCTTCTTAAACTCTGCGCCGAAAAAGACAAAGCTCTTGAGATAAATATGGGCGGTCTTAAGTACCCCATAAATAAACCAGCACCCGATTTAGACACCGTTAAGCGATACAAAGAATTGGGTGGCAGACTCGTAAGCGTGGGCTCCGATTCACACTATGCAGAGCGTATCGGTTTCGGTATTCCTCAGGCTTATGAAATCGCCCGCGAGGCAGGATTTGACTTCGTTGCAAAATTCAACGAAAGAAAGGTTTCTGAATTCCCCATTAAATAATTAATGTATAAAGTGTATATTTACTTATTTTATACATTTACAATCCGAAAACTCTACCAAAAAATGTATATAAAATTTGTAAAGCAAACAGCTTGTCATTGTTCATAACTATGTCAATTTTGTTTATAACATCGCTTATTTGCTTTTTGGGAATTTTAAAAAAACAAAAAGGCGTAAAGCAACTGACTTTACTTCTACAAAATTATGAACAAAACCCATATTTCGACTTTTGTATATACATTTGCATATACATTTCGAGTTTTTTCGCAAAACAGAAACTGTTTAAAACTTTTAAGGGAGGTTTTATTGTATGCGAGCAATAAAATATACAGTTGACTCTGAATATAACAACAGACCTCTCTTGCATTTTTTAAAGGGTCGCATTAAGCTTTCGACCCACATAGTTCAATCTCTGCGTCATAATTATGGCGCAGTTCTTATTAACCGAAAGCCTCACAGACTGGTTGACAAGGTTTTTGAAGGCGACGAATTGGAATTATATTTACCCGACAAGACCTCCCTACCGCCTCTGTGGGAAAAAGAGCTGGACATCATTTTCGAGGACGATGATTTACTTATTATAAATAAGCCCTCGGGGATTTCCGTACATCCCACCTATAACCACCCTAACGGCACACTTTGTAATGCAGTTGCAAACTACCTTGTAAAAACCAATCAGGAAAATCTTACTCCGCGCGCCGTGGGAAGATTGGATAAGGTAACCTCGGGAGTTATGGTATTCGCTAAAAACTCCTTCACCGCCTCCCGCCTTAACGGCAATATGCGAAAAACATATACTGCCATAGCCTGCGGCGAGATGGATGAAACAGGCACGGTAAATGCCCCCATATACAGACCGGACCCCAACAAAACAATCCGCGCCGTAGGAAGTGAGGGTGACTACGCAATTACCCATTGGAAGGTCCTGAATACCTTTGACAACAAATCCTATCTCAGTATAACAACCGAAACGGGCAGGACGCACCAGATAAGAGTTCACTGCGCATATATAGGTCATCCCCTTTTAGGTGACGAAATGTACGGCGCACCCGTTACAAAAAACCTGAAGCGCGCCGCGTTACATTGTAAAGAGGTTTCCTTTGTTCACCCCATAACAAACGAAAACCTGACCTTCAATGTACCCGAGCCCGAGGATATGAAAAAAGAAATCGAAAAAACAGATTTTATTGTTGACAAACCCGATATTATCTGTTAAAATACCATTTGCCGCATATTAAGGGCGGGTGTTTTGTTATGCCCATAAACACAAAAGTGTGCCTTGTTAGCGAGACTGAAAGAAAGCAGGTAAAATCTATGTACGCAATCATCGAAACAGGCGGAAAACAGTACAAAGTTCAGAACGGCGATGTTATCTTCGTTGAGAAGCTTGAAGTTGAAGCTGATTCCGAAATAACCTTCGATAAGGTTATCGCAGTTGGTGCAGATGACGGTATTAAGGTCGGTGCTCCCTACGTTGACGGTGCTTCCGTTAGCGCAAAGGTTCTTAAAAACGGCAAAGGCAAGAAAATCGTTGTTGCTACCTACAAACCCAAAAAGAATGAAAAGCGCAAAATGGGTCACAGACAGCCCTATACAAAGGTTGAAATTTCAGCCATTAATGCGTAATCAATGATAAAGGTTAAATTTTATCATTCATCCAATGCACCCATAGGTTTTGAGATTACGGGTCACTCGGGCTACGGCACCCACGGCAACGACATCGTTTGCTCTGCGGTTTCTTCCGCCGCCTATATGACCGCCAACACCCTCATTGAGATTATGAAACTCCCCGTTTCAGCCGATGTTGATGACGGTATGATGAAAATCTTATTACCCATAGAGTGTGCAACTAAAGTTAACGATATTTTGCTTGGATTTGAGCTTCATATTAAAGAGCTCGCCGGGCAATACCCTAAAAATGTTACGATAACTACTACGGAGGTGTAACGAATGCTTAAAATCAACATCCAGTTATTTGCTCATAAAAAAGGTATGGGTTCTACCCGTAACGGCCGTGACTCCGAATCCAAAAGACTCGGCGCTAAAAGAGCTGACGGTCAGTATGTTCTTGCAGGTAACATCCTCGTAAGACAGAGAGGCACTAAAATCCACCCCGGTACTAACGTAGGCAAAGGTAAAGATGATACACTCTTTGCTCTTGTTGACGGTCAGGTTCGTTTTGAACGTCTTGGCAGAGACCGCAAAAAAGTTAGTGTTTATCCCGTTGAGCAGTAATTAAACAACTAAACTCCCAATCCGAAATCGGATTGGGAGTTTTTTGTTAATGCAAAATTTAAAATGCAGAATGCAAAATTATCGGGGCAAAGCCTATTATAATAAAGTTGTTGTAATGCGATAGCTTATCATCCCTGTGCCGTAGGCATAGGGAGGGGGACCGCCATTTGTCAACTTTTTTTCTGTGATTTATTTTAAAACGAGTCAGATATTTGATTATTTCATTTAGTTTATCGGAGCGGTGGTGGGTAGTTCACTTGCTCCTTATCTTCAGTAATACAGAACAACCAACCATTGTAGGGGCTGTGGCTTGCCCAGCCCACGAATTTATTTATTAACTCTGCGGTTTAGGCAAGCCTAAACCCTACGGTGGTTTATCATTTTATCGAACCGAAGAATAGCCGAAAGAGAACTACCCACCACCAAAAGCGTTGCTTTTGGTCCCCCTCCCTATCCGCTAAAGCGGACAGGGATGATAGGCTCCGCAATTTAACAAAATTATCTATAATCGGCGCTTGCGCCCCGATAATTTTGCATTCTGCATTTTGCATTTTGCATTTCCAAGTACATATTCACAAACTATTTACAAAAAATAACATCAAAACAGTTGACAAACGCTTCTTTTCGGGGTATATTATTAACAGAGTTAGCACTCACACGACACGAGTGCTAACGGGTGCTAAACAACATTAACAGTGAGGTGACGGCTGTGCTTGAGCTCTCGGAACGCAAACAACATATACTTGCAGTTATAGTCGAGCGTTACATCGCAACAGGCGAACCCGTAGGCTCAAAGGTTATTTGTAACCAGATGGGTAACGCCGTTTCCTCAGCTACAATACGAAATGATATGGCGGACCTGGTTGAACTCGGGTTGCTCGCTCAGCCCCATACCTCCGCAGGCAGAATCCCCTCTCAAGAAGGCTACCGCTACTATGTGGATAATCTTATGGCGGATTATGAGCTGGATGCTGATGAGCAGGAGCGCATGAAAATCTGGTTAGGTTCTTTTTCAGGGGAACCCGACAAACTCCTCGAAAAGGCAGGCAGCATTCTTGCTGAGCTTACAAACTGCGTTGCGGTTTCATCATCCCCTGCAGACAGCGATGCTGTTATCAGGCGTATCGAGTTAGTACCCTTAAGCAATCACACGGCTATGATAGTCTTACTCGCCTCATCGGGTATCTTAAAAAGTGCCGTCGTACGAAGCGACACCGAAATCAATATGGATATTGCAGAGGTCTTTTACAACATCTGTCAGACCTATTTCACTTCACGAAGTGTTTCTGATATTACAATCCCCTTTATCCAGACCCTGGTTGCTTCTTTAGGTGATAAGGTATTTATAATGTCCCCGTTTTTATGTGCAATTTCCGACCTTTGCGAGGCTGTTAAAACCACCGAATTACATCTCAAGGGTCAGAACAATATTCTCAATCACCCGGAGCTTTCCGACGAAGCCTTCGGACTTATGGATTTCATCCACAGGGGTACTCCTCTTGAAAATATGCTTGATTCCCATAAAACACCGTTAAACGTTGCTATCGGTACCGAGAATATTTACAGGGAGCTTAAAAACAGCACGACTATTTTTTCAAAGTATTCCGTGGGTAATAAGGACAGCGGTTCAATCGGCATCATAGGCCCAACCCGTCTTGATTACGCCCATCTTATACCAACCATCAAATATCTTGCAGGCGTTATCGGTAATATGCTTACCGAAACCCTCGATGAATAAAAAGGAGCGAAAAAATGACTACCGAAGAGAACAAAGTAAATCCTGAAGAAGCTCAGGAGCCCGCCCGCGAAAAAGAAACAAAGCACAAAAAGAAAAAAGCGGACAAGAAAAATGAAATTGAGAATCTTACCGCAGAGATTGAAAAATTAAATGAAGAAATCGCCACACTCAAAGACACTCACCTTAGAACTTTAGCTGAATATTCAAACTTCCGCAACCGTTCACAGCGTGAAAAAGAGGCTCTTTACGGCGATGCAAAAGCAAACACGTTAAAAACGTTGCTTCCTGTTATTGATAATTTTGACAGGGCAACCGATAATAAAACCGATGACATCGAAACATACCGCAAAGGCATCGAGATGACTTTTACTCAGTTAAAGGACCTTCTCGCAACCCTCGAGGTTGAAGCTTTCGGTGAAGTCGGCGAGGAATTCGACCCCAACATTCACAACGCTGTTATGACTGTTGAAAATCCTGACCTTCCCGAAGGCACTATTGCCGGTGTTTTTGAAAAGGGATACAGAATGGGTGACAGAATTCTCAGATTTGCAACCGTTCAGGTTACAAATTAAAAAACATAAAACATATTATATATACGGAGGTTTTTAATTATGGCAAAAGCAATTGGTATTGACTTAGGTACAACAAACTCATGTGTAGCAGTTATCGAAGGCGGCGAGCCCGTAGTAATTGCAAACGTAGAAGGTAACAGAACAACTCCCTCTGTTGTTGGTTTCAGCAAAACAGGCGAAAGACTTGTAGGTCAGGTTGCAAAGCGTCAGGCAGTGCAGAACCCCACAAGAACAATCTCTTCAATCAAACGCGAAATGGGTACAAACTACAAGGTTACCGTTGATGACAAGAGTTACACTCCCCAGGAAATTTCTGCAATGATTCTTGCAAAGCTCAAAGCAGATGCAGAAAGCTATCTCGGCGAAAAGGTTACTGAAGCAGTTATCACTGTTCCCGCATACTTCACTGACTCTCAGCGTCAGGCAACAAAGGACGCAGGCAGAATTGCAGGTCTTGATGTAAAGCGTATTGTTAACGAGCCCACAGCGGCTGCTCTCGCTTACGGTATCGACAAAGAAGCAGAACAGAAGGTTATGGTTTATGACTTAGGCGGCGGTACATTCGACGTTTCAATCATCGAAATGGGCGATGGTGTTCAGGAGGTTAAAGCTACCGCAGGTAACAACCGTCTTGGCGGTGACGACTTCGACCAGAGAATCATCAACTGGCTTGTTGCAGAATTCAAAAAAGAAACAGGCACAGACCTCTCCGGCGACAAAATGGCTATGCAGCGTCTTAAAGAAGCCGCAGAAAAAGCAAAAATCGAGCTTTCAGGTGTTACTTCATCCGCAATCAACCTTCCCTTCATCACAATGAGCGAAGCAGGTCCCCTCCACCTTGACACAACTCTCACAAGAGCAAAGTTCAATGAGCTTACAGCAGACCTTGTTGAAGCAACAATGGGTCCTGTTCGTCAGGCTATCAAGGACTCCGGCTTCTCAGTAAATGAAATCAGCAAGGTTCTTATGGTTGGCGGTTCTTCAAGAATCCCCGCAGTTCAGGATGCAGTAAAAGCATACACAGGCAAAGAACCCTTCAAGGGAATCAACCCCGACGAGTGCGTAGCCATCGGTGCCGCACTTCAGGCAGGTGTTCTCGGCGGTGATGTTGAAGGTCTTCTCCTTCTCGACGTTACTCCCCTTTCACTTGGTATCGAAACTCTCGGTAATGTATGCACAAAGATTATCGAAAGAAATACAACAATTCCCACCAAGAAGAGCCAGGTATTCTCAACTGCTGCAGATAATCAGACATCAGTTGAAATCCACGTTCTTCAGGGCGAAAGAGAATTTGCAAGAGATAACAAAACTCTCGGTATGTTCCACCTTGACGGTATTCTTCCCGCACGTCGCGGAACACCCCAGATTGAAGTTACCTTTGACATCGACGCTAACGGTATTGTTCATGTATCTGCAAAAGACCTTGGCACAGGCAAAGAACAGTCCATTTCCATCACATCTTCCACAAATATGAGCAAGGACGATATCGACCGTGCCGTAAGGGAAGCAGAGCAGTTTGCAGAAGAGGATAAGAAGCGCAAGGAAGAGGTTGATATCCGTAACGGTGCAGACCAGATGGTATTCCAGTGCGAAAAGCTTCTTGCAGACTCAGGAGATAAATTCGAAGAAGCAGACAAAAATGATATCAACGCTAAAATTGATGCTCTTAAAGAAGCACTCAAGGGCGACAACATTGATGACATCAAAGCAAAACAGGAAGCTCTCCAGAACAAATTCTACGAGATTTCCGAAAAGCTTTACAAGGCTGCAGGCGGCGCACAGGGCTTCGACCCCAATAATATGGGTGGTGCAGGTTTTGACCCCAACGCAGGCGCACAGGGTGACGGCTACACCGAAGCACCTTTCACAGATGTTGACTGATTAAATTAAAAATCACTGAAGACGGTACCTCCTCAAGAGGCGCCGTCTTTGGCGGATAACAGAAAGGAATCTGTTATGGCAGACAAAAGAGATTATTACGAGGTCCTGGGCGTTTCCAAGGATGCCACACCCGACGAAATAAAAAAGGCTTACCGTCAGCTTGCCAAAAAGTACCATCCCGACCTTAATCCCGACAACAAGGAAGCTGAAGAGAAGTTCAAAGAAGCCAACGAAGCTTACGAAATTCTCTCCGATACCGAAAAGAAAGAGAAATACGACCGTTTCGGTTTCGCAGGTGTTGACCCCAGCTACGGCGCAGGCCAGGGAGGCTACGGCGGATACGGCGGTTTCGGCGACAGTATGGAATTTGACCTGGGTGACCTTTTCGGCTCATTTTTCGGCGGATTCGGTGGCGGTAACTCACGTTCCAACCCCAGAGCACCCCGTCGCGGCAGTGACATACAAGCTTCTGTTCATTTTACATTTGAAGAAGCCGCAAAGGGTTGTACAAAGAAGGTTACATTCCAACGCATAGAAGCCTGTGACGAATGTGGCGGCAGTGGTGCAGCGAAAGGCACTCAACCTCAGACCTGCCCCGATTGTAACGGCAGAGGTCAGGTTAATGTTCAACAGCGCACACCCTTCGGCACCATAAGTACATCAAAAACCTGTCAGCGGTGCGGTGGTAAAGGCACATTCAATCCCACCCCCTGCTCCCGTTGTAAAGGTAACGGAAGAATCAGAAAAACCATTACCAAGGATATTCCGTTCCCCGCAGGCATCGCCGACGGTCAGACCATCCCCGTAAGAGGAGAGGGCAACCACGGTATTAACAACGGTCCTGCAGGTGATTTACATGTAAGAATAGTTGTTAAACCCCACCCCTTCTTTGAGCGCGAGGGCTACAATGTATGGTATGAAATGCGCATTTCTTACATTCAGGCAGCACTGGGTGACAAATTAAGAGTTCCCACACTTGACGGTAATGTTGAGTATGACTTACCCGCAGGCACACAGCCCGGAGATGTATTCAAGCTCAAGGGCAGAGGCATACCTGTAATAAACAGCAATCGTCGAGGCGACCAGCTTATAAAAATTATAGTTGATGTTCCCCGTAACCTCAACGAAACCCAGAAAGCCGCATTACTTAAATTCAATGAAACTTTAGGTAAAAACCCCGTTAAACCCGAGGAAAAACGCGGTTTCTTTGGCGGTAAAAAGAAGAGATAAATTACAACAGTTATGATTTCACAAAAAATCATAACTGTTGCTTTATTTATAAGTAATATTATGCTATACTGAAAATACGCAGAGGTGAAAATATTGGCAGACGAATTACAGATATTCAAAAATCGCATAAAAGAACTATCGGAGCGCTCAAGAATGCGCGGAATATATTGTTACAGTGATTTTCTTAACATGTACGAACAGACCATTCTTTACGAAACCGTCAGATACGGCTACACCTTACACGGCGGTTACCCGGACGCTGAGCGAAAAATCGTCTGTTTCGGCAATGAAAATGAGTTGGGCTACCCTCCCGATCCACCACTAACAATAATATGTATAGAACCCTTGTCAGCAAAGTTTTCCGACGATTTGACTCACCGTGATTTTTTAGGTTCTTTAACAGGTCTGGGTATTAAAAGGGAAACTCTCGGTGATATTATAATTAAGGATAACAAGGGTTACCTTTTTTGCCTTGACAGCATAAGTAAATTTATAATTGATAATCTGACAAAGGTAAAGCACACAAGCGTCTATTGCAGTGTTTGTACTGAATTACCCGAAAACATATTACCCAAGCCGGTTGAAAAAACAATTATTGTAGCATCCTTGCGTTTGGATAGCATAATTTCCTCAGTTTACAATATGTCACGCAGTAAAAGCTCCGCACTTATCGACGGAGAAAAGGTGTTTGTTAACGGAAAATTGACAGTCAGTAACTCCCACCCATTAAAAGAAAATGACATAATTTCAGTCAGAGGCTACGGTAGATTCAGGTTCAAAGAAATCTCAGGAGACACAAGAAAAGGCAGAACACGGATTGTTTGTGAAATATATTAAATAAAATTGCAAGTGCCAAGTTGCAACTATAATCGGAGGTTAATAATATGAGAACAATGAATTTAGGGAAAAGCGGTGTTGAAGTACCCGTTATCGCTGTAGGATGTATGCGTATGGCGGATAAAACCGTTGACGAAGCAAAGGAGCTTATTGATACCGCCATGGGTGCGGGACTCAATTTTTTTGATCACGCTGACCTTTATGGCGGGGGTAAAAGCGAAGAGGTTTTTTCAAAAGCCATGGGAATGAATGACGATGTTCGCGAAAAAATCATTTTACAATCAAAATGCGGTATTTGTCCCGGCAAGGTGATGTTTGATTTTTCAAAGGAGCATATCATCGAATCAACCGAGGGTTGCCTGAAAAGGCTCAACACCGATTATCTTGATTTTCTTCTGCTCCACAGACCCGACACTCTATACGAGCCTGAAGAGGTCGCCGAGGCACTTCTCACATTAAAGGAGCAAGGCAAAGTACGTCATTTCGGTGTTTCAAACCAGAACCCCATGCAAATGCGCCTTTTGCAGAAATATATGGGCGACGAGCCCATATGCGCCAATCAGCTACAGTTCAGTATCACCGATTGCCACATTGTGAAACAGGGTCTTTATGTAAATATGCGTGAGGATAATGCCATTGACCGTGACGGCGGTGTACTTGAATACTGCCGATATGAGGACATTACAATTCAAGCCTGGTCACCCTTCCAGTACGGATTTTTCGAGGGCGTTTATGTTGATAACCCCGACTTTCCCGAAATAAACGCAAAGCTTCAGGAATTAGCCGAAAAATACGGTGTTACAAAATCCACAATAGTAATTGCGTGGATTCTTCGTCACCCTGCTAAAATGCAACCCCTTACAGGCACTATGAACCCCTCTCGCCTTCTTGAATGTGCCGCAGCAGCGGATATCACTATTACGAAAAAGGAATGGTATGAAATCTTTTCAAGTGCGGGAAATGTTATTCCGTAATTTAAGTTAAGCGAAAACTACATTATTATTGCTTCTCTAATACTCATATTAAACCTCACACATATTTTATATAAATATTTCGTGTTTGTTTTATTATTTATTTGAGTTGACTAAAAGCGGTTGATATGATATTCTTTTTTGGAGGTGGTTTTATGTATAAAAAAATGTATTTAATTTTATTCAGAGCAATTACCGATGTATTAGAAAAATCAAACATAGATGAAATCAAATCAATTTTAAAGCAAGCCCAGATTGATGCGGAAGAAGTCTGTATAAACAGCGAAGAAGAAATATAATAACGGCAGGAGATTTCTCCTGCCGTTAATTTTTATATTTTTCTTACTTTAATAATATCTTCGTTAGCCTTGAGAGCGTTTATAACGCTTTCGGGGATTTTATCTGCAACAACAAGTGTGTATGCATATTCACCCTTTGCCTTTGAAGCAAAGCCCGTTGTTTCAACGCCGTTTTTCATAAATGCACCGAGAACATCATTCATAACATTAAGCGCATTGTAGTGGATAATTGAAACTCTTTCGCCTTCGTTGTCAAGTGCAACATTGGGGAAGTTTACGGAGTTTTTGATATTACCCTTTTCAAGGTATTCGCGGATTTCAACCGCTGCCATATATGCACAATTTTCTTCGCTTTCGGGAGTTGAAGCACCAAGGTGAGGAAGTGCTGTTACATTCTCAACGCCTATAACCTCGTCTGAGGGAAAGTCGGTAATATAAGCGGCAACCTTACCTGTTTTTACGGCTTCAGCCATATCAGCACCTACCACAAGCTCACCGCGGGCAAAGTTAAGAATACGAACACCGTCTTTCATTTTTCCGATTGTGTCAGCATTAATCATACCCTTTGTGGATGCTACACAGGGAAGATGAAGTGTAATGTAGTCCGATTTCTCATAAACCGCCTCGAGAGAATCAACATACTCTGTATCAAGGGGAAGCTCGCCTTTGAATTCCTCGTTAAAGTAGGGGTCGTAACCCACTATTTTCATACCGAGAGCATTTGCAGCACTTGCAACAAGTCTGCCGATGGCACCAAGACCTACAACACCGAGTGTTTTTCCGAGAATCTCAGGACCTGCGAACTGTGATTTACCTTTTTCAACAAGCTTTCCTACATTCTCGCCCTCGCCCTTGAGAGTTTTACACCAGTCATAAGCTGCGGCAACACGTCTCGAAGAAAGCATAAGACCGCCGATAACAAGCTCTTTAACTGCGTTTGCATTAGCACCGGGAGTATTGAAAACCACAACACCCTTTTTAGTGCATTCGTCAACAGGAATATTATTTACACCTGCACCTGCTCTTGCAACCGCAAGAGTTTTTTCGTTGAAATTGTAATCATGCATTGCTGCAGAACGAACAATAATGCCGTCGGGAGCATCGCAAGCATCGGTTATATTGTATTTTTCATCCAACTCTTTAAGACCGATTTGTGAAATCTTATTAAGTGTAAGAATATCAAACATTATAAATCTTCCTTTCAGGAATTTTCTTTTTCGAATTCAGCCATAAATTCAACGAGTTTTTCAACGCCCTCAATGGGCATTGCGTTGTAAATGGAAGCTCTCATACCGCCAACGCTTCTGTGACCCTTAAGGTTTACAAAGCCTGCAGCCTCTGCCTCTTTTACAAATTTAGCGTTAAGCTCGTCGCTGTCTGTAACAAAGGGAACATTCATAAGTGAACGGTCCTCAGGAACAACAGTACCGCGGAACATTTTGCTGTTATCAAGGAAATCGTAAAGGATTTTTGCTTTTTTACGGTTACGCTCTGCCATTGCTTCAAGTCCGCCGATTGACTTAATCCATTCAAGCACAAGCTTGCAGATATAGATTGTGTAGCAGGGAGGTGTGTTGGAAAGAGAGTCTGCATCTGCGTGAACCTTGTAATCGAGCATCATAGGTGTGTATTCTCTTGCATTACCGAGAAGATCCTCGCGAACAATAACAATTGTAAGACCTGCAGGTGCGATATTCTTCTGAGCACCGCCGTAAACCATAGCGAATTTAGTAACATCAAGGGGCTCTGAAAGGAAACAGCTTGAAATATCCGCAATAAGGGGAACATCACCTGTATCGGGAAGCTCGTGGAAAACAGTGCCGTAAATTGTGTTATTCATGCAAATATAAGCATAATCTGCGTCCTGACGGAAATCTTCGCGTGTTGTTTTGGGAATGTATGAGAAGGTTTTGTCAGCAGATGATGCAACTGCTACTGCGTCACCGTATTTTTTAGCTTCGCCAAAAGCCTTCTTTGCCCACTGACCTGTAATGATATAGTCAGCCTTGCCGCTTTTGTTCATAAAGTTCATGGGAATTGCCGCAAACTGAGTTGTAGCACCACCCTGAAGGAAAAGAACCTTATAATTGTCCGGAATATTCATAAGCTCTCTCAAAAGAGATTCAGCAGATTTAATGATAGAATCAAAAACCTTTGAACGGTGGGACATCTCCATAACAGACTGACCGCAGCCTTCGTAGTCAAGCATCTCTGCAGCAGCCTTTTTCAAAACCTCTTCGGGAAGCATTGAAGGGCCTGCAGAAAAGTTATAAACCCTTGCCATAATATATTACTCCTTTTTAAAATATGTTAATAATGTAACAATTATATAATTGTTGATTACATTTTTCAAGCGAAATTTCAATCTTCTTTATAATGAACAAAAAACCTCGAAATTCAACGAAAATTTAGTTGTTTATTCCATAAAAAACAACTCTCAACTTTATATTATATTTTTTTAATGGAAAAATGATACAAAAACCCCGCTCAGAAGTCCTGCGAAGACCTTTGAGCGGGAAAATCCGTTAAAACCTATCAGCTGTCAGTTGAATGTGAAAAATTAATATATTTTGTGTTTACCCAACCTACGTAAACATCATTATATATTACATATGCCCATGTATTGTCGGGATTACAGCATATAAATTTAACATAGGAGCCGTCGGGAATAAGCTTAACAAGTTTAGCGTTCTGGTTGTCGGCAGCTCGCATATTAAGTCCTCCCTCAGCTTTTACACTGTACCAATAAACCTCTCCCGAGGGTTGCGTTGTATATTCGGCAGGAATGAGGTATTTATAGTTTACCCATCCTTCATAACCGCCCCAATATACATAAACCCAATCAGTAATACTTTCAGCGTATCCGCGCACCTCAACTGCCGAAGCATCGGGTATAAGCTTCAGTACCTGGGACTTTTCAGTGGGCTCATAGCGCATATTAAGTCCACCCGCTGCCTTGACCTTCATATAGAAGCTACGCTCGTAATCCTGAAGAACCACATTCTGAGCCTGAAGAATATCATCGGACACTGCATTATAAAATGCGTGTACAAGTGATACGCCCTTATTTGAAAGCTGGAATGTGAATTCAACTGTTGATAAGCCTGCGGTGTTGATACCAAGCTGTTTTACAATAGCATCAAAGTTCACACCTGTTCCTCTTTTAATCTGGGCTGTTGTAATCTGCAAGCCTGTAGCCTCATCGTAGATTTTCTTGTTTACCGTATCACATTTAAGAACGTATGCCTGAATTACAACAGTATTTGTCGCAGCATCAAATTTTGATGACTTCACCTTACCATAATAGTCGTAATTACCTGCTACACCGTCTTCTGCACAGCGAAGAAGGAAGCCCTTAGAGGTAATGATATCATTCTCCCCACAGAAGCTGTTAGCACTGACTATACCCGAACCCCAAAGATTATCGAGTTTCTTCTGAATTTCGGAAATTTTGTACACTGCCCAACCGGTTTCGTTCCAAGAAAGGGAATTAAATTCTTCCTCTGTCATAATATCCGCAGCAGTAATAACCTCCTTGGCATCCTCGGTGACACACTGAAGATTTGCGGAATAACCGTTTTCTGCATACAGACGGTAATCATTTACCATAAAGCTTTCAAGACCCTTTGATAAAATATTATTGGGGCTTTCACAATAAACCGCTGTATAAGAATTGAATGTATACTCGTTCATCATATCGTTAAAAAAGCTTTCTGCATCCGCTGCGGTGTAATCGTCTTTAATAACGCTACCCTTTTCCAAATCCTTTGCATCAAGAGTAAGGGTATTGAAATAAGAAGTATCATACGCTTCTACACGCTTTTCATATACGTTGCCGTTTACATCGGTAACTACTATTTCATTGTCGCCTGTCAATATGGGATAAATATAATAATTATAAAGCTCGGTAACACCATCATACGTAGCGCCGTCATTGGAAATAGCAACACCGTTCACCGTAGCTGTGGCACCGTCGGGAATGTATAAATCGAAGCCCACACAGTCAGGTGTCTTTATCTGATAGTCGTCAAAATACAGGAAACCGTCTTTTGCCTTAACCACCTCAACATACAAAGAAATGTCACCTGAGAAATTAATTTCAAAAGCTGTTTCACCAAGCTTGTCCACTGTATAATCAGGATTTCCTGCGTAGTTGTACAAGAAGTCCCCGTCATTATTGTACTTTTCTTCAAACTGCTCGTAGGTTACGTATCCATCATCCGCAAACATCATATCGTACATTTTGCCGGTATCCTGTTGGCTGAGCTTAGAAGCGAAATCCTTGGCAGCCGCCTCGGGTGTGAAGAAGAACGAGCCCACTACCAGACCCACTGCTCCCAGGACAAGCGTACCGATAAGAAGGAATACAAGAAGCAAGGCAATAATTATACCCGCCTTCTTTTTCTTCTTTTTGGGTTTATTTGCCTTATTGTGAGTTGCTTTTTGGGGAGCCTGCTGTACGGGCTGCTGAGGAACCTGCTGTATGGGTTGTTGTACAGGTTGTTGCACAGGTTTCTGAGGCATTTTTTGCACGGGATGCTGTACAGGCTGCTGAGGAGCCTGCTGCGCAGGTTGATTATCAGAAAAAGCAGCATTTTCTGTTTTCTCAACAAAAATCACATCCTGCTGTACTTCGGTAGCTCCTGACTCAGCTTCATTAACAGGCAACTTAAAGCCACAGCCACCGCAAAAAACAGTGCCGTCCTCCAATAATTTTCCACAATTAGGACAAAACATATTTCTTCCTCCTTCTGGTAAAATGTACCTATAAATACATTATATGACTATTTACTGCTTTTTGCAACACAAAAAACAAACAGACCGCTTGATAGCGGTCTGCCTGTTTTGAAAGGAGTCTATTAAAAATCTAATAAATTATTTGTAATTATCCGGAGCTATAAGACCATAGCCCGTTGCATTGCGTCTATAAACAACGTTTATTTCTTCCGTATCCGCATTCAGAAACATATAGAAATTATGTCCCAGAAGGTTCATCTGTAATATTGCTTCCTCAACGCTCTGGGGTTTGAGAGATATTGTCTTTTCCCTGATTATATCAAATTCTTCCTCTTCATCAACGGGCTCGTAGAAATCCTCGAGCATTTCAGAGTGAAGCTTTTTATCAAGACGGGTCTTGTTTTTACGGATTTGCCTGATAAGGGAATCCACACAATTGTCAAGAGCATCAATCATATTTTCCGCACTCTCTTCCGCACGGAAAATCATACCGCTTTTGGTGACTGTTACCTCCACAATGTGACAGGATTTTTCAACAGTTGCGGTTACCTTGGCGGCAGCCTCCTCACCGAAAAGCTTGTCGATTTTACTCAGACGCTTTTCTGCACGCAGACGGAAGTCTTCACGAGGGTTACATTTACGGCCAACGATAGTAATGTTCATAAAAACATCCCTTTCTGTGTTTATTCTCTTTTCATATAAATATTATCATCCTGTGTCGGCAATGTCAATAGTTTTTATGCAAATTCACTAAATTTAAGCATTTCCACAATATTCTGTTGTCCCTTTTAGTCAAAAATAACAACTGATTCGACTGTAAGCCGAATCAGTTGTCAATTACTTCATACATATTTGCAGCCTCATCTTTTTTAGCATACTCGTTCACTGACAGAACCTTATACTTTGTAAGATTTGAGCCCATCTGAATAGCAATAATATCCCCTGTTTTTACTTCGTAAGAAGCACGGGCAACTTTGCCGTTGACTTCAACATGTTTTGCATCGCAGACCTCATTGGCAACCGTGCGCCGTTTGATAATCCGCGATACCTTCAGATATTTATCTAATCGCATAAAAAACTCCTATATTTTAATTTCTTGAGCCCGTCCAGAACAAGTGGTTTTTAACAAGAATTGCTCTGCAAGGTGCCGCCTCAACTCCTGAAACCTTGAGGGGCTGAGCCATAAGGAAATATCTGCCCGGCTCAACTCCCGAGAGGTCGAGACCCTCTAAAATCGGGATATCAGCTGAGAGAAGAGCACGGTGAATTACCTGATTTGAGCTGTGGTTGCCGATGGTCTGTGAATCGGTACCTATAAGCTTTATACCCGAATCCACAACATAATATGCACTGCTTTCCATAAGATAGGAAAGACCGTTACCCTTAATTAAAACTCTTTCACAGTCACGAAACGGAAAAGCCTCCTCCGCAAAAGCACCCGTAATCGGTCCCGGAGATGCCTCAACCACAAGACATTCGCCTATAAAAAGGTCAAGTGGAAATTTATCAATTGTGTTACCGCCCTCAATAAAATGCAAAGGTGCATCTATATGTGTAGCAGTGTGAAGACAGGTGTAAATTGAGTTAAGATTACAACTGTCCCCCGCTCTGATATTTTTAATAGGGTCAACATAACCCTCGGGATCCCCCGGATAAACGGGGGTTTTAAACAAATCTCTGGAAATATCTATAATCTCCATAAAAAATCACCTTAAAAGATTATTTATATCCAACTGGGTAAGTGCTGAAAAATCCGCACTGTCAAACTCTGCAACAGCCTTATTCATATATGCTCTCTCAAAGCCGTCGTCAAAAGCATCAAGTGATACCTCGGTCTGAGTACCGTCATCCATACATTTAAGCATTGCAACGCCGTTTTCCAATTCGTTGTCACCTATAACAACAGTAAACTCGGAATTCAATTTGTTAGCAAACTTCATCTGTGCTTTGATTGAACGGCCGACTGTATCAATATTTACGCTGTAACCCTGACTTCTCAGGTCTGCGGAAATCTCAAGTGCTTTAAGAAGTGCATTTTCACCTGCGCTGACAATGGAAAGGTTGCATTTAGGTGCTGCAGGGAAAGGAATACCACTTTCTTCCATAGCAATAATAAGTCTTTCAAGACCCATTGCGAAGCCGCAGGCAGGCATTGGCGCACCGCCCAATTCCTCAATAAGTCCGTCGTATCGTCCGCCGCCGCCGAGAACAAGACCCTTTGTCTTTTCATCAAGTGACACAAATTCAAAAACAGTCCTTGTATAATAGTCAAGTCCGCGTACAATCTGAGGATTAACCACATAAGAAATGTTCAACGCCTCAAGATAGCTTTTAAGCTTCTCAAAGTGGTCGCGACAATCATCGCAGATATAATCAAGCACCACCGGTGCACCTGCAGCAATTTCGGAGCAAACGGGGCTCTTGCAGTCGAGAATACGCATGGGATTGCGCTCAAGTCTTGAAAGACAGGTTTCGCAAAGTTCCGCTTTTTTATCTTCAAAATATGCTTTAAGTGCCTCAGAATATTTTTTACGGCATTCGGGACAGCCGATTGAATTTATTTCAACCGCAAGCTTTTCGATACCGATAAAATTGAAATAACTGTTGGCCAGAGCAATTATCTCCGCATCCGCAACGGGTGAGCCTGCGCCGAAACACTCTATACCGAACTGGTGGAATTCTCTGAGTCTGCCCGCCTGGGGTTTCTCGTAACGGTAACAGGATGTGAGATAACAAACCTTCTGAGGAAGGGGCTCGTTAAAAAGGCCGTGCTCAAGAAATGCACGCACTGCACCTGCAGTACCCTCGGGACGCAAGGTTATTGATCGGTCTCCCTTATCGTTGAAAGTGTACATTTCCTTCTGAACAACGTCGGTAGTTTCACCAACCGAACGGTCAAAAAGCTCAGTGTATTCAAAAACGGGAGTTCTCATCTCGTGGAAGCCGTAAGCCTTGGCTGTGTCGAGCGCTGCCTGTTCAATATACTGTAATTTATAGCTTTCTGAAGGTAAAGTATCTTTAGTACCTTTGATTGCTTTAATATTTCCTGCCATATTAAGCTCCTTAAAATTAATTTTCAATAAAAAATCGGGTGAAAGAGGCGTAACCTCACACACCCGACTGTAATTTAATTATCCTTTGGGATTAACGATGTCACGCCAATCGAGGTCACCGCGCTCAAGGCTGTGGATAAGTGCCTCAGCCGTAGCAATATTAGTGGCAACGGGAATATTGTGAACATCACAAAGTCTGAGAAGGTTGGTTTCGTTGGGCTCACCGGGTTTGGGATTGAGCGGATCGCGGAATACGAGCAATAAGTCAATCTCATCGCAGGCAATTCTTGAACCGATCTGCTGTGCGCCACCCTGGGAACCGCTTAAATATCTTTCTATATTAAGGCCTGTAGCTTCCGCAACAAGTTTGCCCGTTGTACCTGTTGCACAAAGGGTATGCTTACTTAAAATACCGCAGTAAGCTATGCAGAACTGTGTCATAAGTTCTTTTTTAGAATCGTGAGCTATCAATGCTATATTCATAAAATCACGCTCCTTAGTTGGAATCCTTTTTCAGTATTGTAACAGAAAAGCCCTTGTTTTTCAACATATAATGACAATATTTTTTGCCATTTTGTCAAAAATAACCTTCTAAGAATTAAGATTTTCAAAGTTTTTCTTATTTGATGTGTAAAGATTTTTGTAAACCTCGTAATATTTATCGTAAACCTTTTTAGCTTCCATATTCGGGGTAAATGTTTTGCTTACGGGAATTAGTTTCTTTGCATCCTCAATAGAAGAACACTGACCCATACCTACTGCTATAAGCACCGTGGCACCCATAGCACCTACATTCTGGGGTGTATCAACGGTTTCAACAACCTTACCCGTACAGTCTGCAAGAATCTGGCATGTCAGGTCCGAAAGAGCTCCGCCACCTACAAAACGAACCTTGTCGGAAGATTTAACCTTCTTTTCCTCAGTTTCAAGGAACCATCTCAGATGGTAGCAAACGCCCTCAAGCACAGCTCTTATCATTTCGCTCTTGCCTGTTTCAAGGCTGAGATTGAAGAACATACCTCTTGCATTGGGGTCCTCAAAGGGACAACGGTTACCGTGAAGCCAGGGAGTGAAAATAACGCCGCCCGATCCTGCGGGAACCTTGGAAACAACATGTGTCATATAGTCATAAAGGCTTGTGAACTCTGCCTCGTAACCGTCGGTAACATTTTTCTTTTCAAGGTAGATACCGATTTCATCAAGTGCAAGGTGGTCTTTTACCCATTCAAGGCATTTACCCGCGGTTTCAAGCTCCGCAAAGTAATTGTATCTGCCCTCCTCAGCGCCTACAACGGCGGCAATCATAGCGGAAGCGTCAACAATGCTCTTATCAACAACAGTTGAAACCCAGCCGGAGGTACCGCTGTAAATGTGTGTATCACCGAGGGCAACCGAACCTGCGCCAACACCGATAAGTGAAGCGTCACCGCCACCGCCGAATACGGCAGTACCGGGTGCAAGACCCAATTCGGAAGCAGGCTGAGGAAGAAGCTCGCCGACTTTTTCTGCGGATCTTTTGATTTGGGGAAGGTGGTCAATATTAACGCCCAACATCTTACACATCTTGGGGCTGAACTCGTGTTTTTTGATATCATAAAGCAAGGTGGCAAAGGCGGAGTCATGAGTCATACAGAATTCGCCCGTCATTCTTGCAATAAAGTATTCTTTAACATCAAGCCATTTATGTACGCGTTTAAAGTTTTCAGGTTCATTTTTCTCAACCCATTTGTATTTCCATACAGGGTCTTTAACAGAAGCTGCAACCGCACCTGTAATGCTGAGTGATGTAAGAAGCTTCGGTATAAATGCACCTGCAATCTGGGGACCGTAAGCAATACCCTCTTTAAGCTCCTTGCGGGCTCTCTGGTCCATATAGCTCATGGCACGGCGAACAGGCTTTGCATCCTTATCAACAAGAACTATACCCTGCATCTGTGAGCAGAAGGATATACCGCATATATCATTTATATCCACATCACATTTGTCAAGAACCTTTCTTGTAGTGGAGCACATTGCATCCCACCACTCCTGAGGCTCCTGCTCGGCACCGCCATCGGGGAAAACATAAAGATTATACCCCTCGGAAGCGGCAGATATTAATTTAATAGTATCACCAAGCTCGAAAATACAGGTTTTAACACCTGTTGTACCTATATCATAACTGATAGCATATTTACCCATATCTATATTCCTCCATTATTTCAGGATTATACCATTTTATTATGCACCATTTTCTGTGAATAATCAACAGCAATCAAGGAAAAATATTGCACAAATTTTATTCACTTCGTATGTATTTTTCCCACATAAAAAATTTTTTCAAAAAAACTTAAAAAAATGCTTGACTTTTTTAAATTCGCTGATATAATAGTTAATGTTCTTCGGAGGACGAACAGTTCTTCGCAGTCGGTGTTGATGGCGTTGAGGGTCCACCCGTTCCCATCCCGAACACGGTAGTTAAGCTCAACAGCGCCGAAGATACTTAGTGGGAAGCCGCTTGGGAAAATAGGGCGATGCCGACACTAATAAAAACAACCACCCAAAAGGGTGGTTGTTTTTTTGTTTGAAAAAATGCGAGTGTGCGAAGCCTTATCCTCCCTGTTTTATCTGCGATGAAATAGGGATGATAGTCTATCGCAATTCATCAACTTTATCTACAATCGGCAGGTCGTGCCCCTCAATTTTGCATTTTGAATTTTGCATTCTGCATTATCCTTTAAACTTCGCCTCTACCCTGTTTATGGGTACACCCATACCTGAGAAGCGTTTTTCATACTCGGTCATAACGTTACCTTCCATATACTCGGAGTTATGAAGGTCAAAGGTAAGCTTATCGAGTATCATACCGTATTCTTTAAACTCTTCCAAAGAGAAATCAAAAAGCCCCCTGTTATCGGTTTTAAAGAATATTGCTCCGTCTTCTTTCAATATTTGTTCGTATATTGAAAGAAAGCTTCTGTATGTAAGTCTTCTTTTTTCGTGGCGTGATTTAGGCCACGGGTCAGAGAAATTAAGGTATATTCTGTCAATACTGCCCTCAGGGAAGATTTCCGCAAGTTCTTTTGCATCAACGCAGCAAACCCTTATATTTTTAAGCTCACTCTTTTTAACTTTTTCAGCAGCAAGCATTAAAACATCCGAAACCTTTTCAATGGCAATGAAGTTTACATCGGGCTCTTTTTCGGCAGTACCAACAATGAAATCACCTTTACCGCACCCTATCTCAATACGCAGAGGGTTATCATTTCCGAAAAGTTCTTTAGAGGTACAGCCCTCTTCTCTTAGATTTTTAATTACAATATCGCCGCAGGCTTCAAGTCTTTCAGCGCCGTGTTTTTTCTTTTTAATTCTCATTTTATCAATCCACTCTGAATTTAATATATGTTCTGTCGTCAAATGACACACAGTTTTTCTGCAACCCCTTTGTTGAACGGTATTCACCGTCGCAAAGAGGATTTGTTTTTAATTGGTGTTGTAATTTTTCTTCGCTTTCCTTCAGGGTTTCGCAAAGCTCAGGATAACCGTCGCTTGCCAAAACTACCGTGTCACCGCTTTTAACCTTGTGTATAATTATATCCTTTTCGTTTACGGTCTCTCCGTTAATAACCCCGTATGCGAATCTGCCCTTGCCGTTTGCAAGAAGCCTTTGCTTTTTTATAACGGGTAAAATGAAGGCTCTGCCCACATCATTTTCGTGAAGGTCCCCGTCAGAAGCACCCTCAAGCCGTGCCAATTCAAGCACCAGAGCACGCATATCTGAAACTATACGGTCAATTTCTTTGTTATGAGGGAAAAACTCGCCGTTTATAATGCATTGGCAATCCCCTATGCTCCAGATTTCGTTACGGCTTTTACTGTATATAATAACACTCGCCGCGGCACTTCCACCCACTGAGTTTTCATCGTAAAGCCTTCTGACTTTTTCGGTCAGAATCCGTGTTGCGCAATAGGCGTCAATGTCACAAGCAAAGCCTGCAACCGCTTCGCATATAAGCCTTGCTGCGGCTCTGCCCCCGGTTTCACCCTTAAAAAGAACATCATCCTTAGCGGTAACTCCGTCAGCAACGACTATAAAACTGTCATTATAAAAGAGCATATCTTCACACAGATTTTTGTCCAATCTCTTGCCCTTTATAAATTTCTCCAAAACCTTCATCCGTCGTCCCCCAATAGGAATTATTATATTTCTAAAAATATCCTTTGTCAATTAAAATACTTGTATTTATAAATAGTGTTGTGTATAATACTCTATATTTATTTATATATATGGTATATAGTGAGGTAACTAATGGAAAAAAACCACGAAAACAAACATATTGATATGGGTTTAAAGTTGAACAAAAAAACTATGATTGCCCTGACCCTCGTACTCGTTACGGTTCTTGCATTCATAGGTATCCTTACCCAGACCTTACCCCGCGGAGAATATGAAATTGCCGAGGTCAACGGCCACGATGCAATTGTTGACGGCACTTACACCGTACTTGAAGATTACAAAATGCCTGTATGGAAAATAATCCTCTCACCCATACTGTGTTTCGGCAGCAGTCAGGCGGGCACGGGATTAACCATAATATTGATGATTGTCCTCATAGGCGGTTCATTCCTAATACTGGATAAATGCGGAATACTCAAATACATAATGGCTACGCTTATAAAAAAATTCAGTCACCGAAAATACACCCTTATGGCGGTGGTTATTTTCGTTTGTATGCTTTTAGGCTCAACTGCAGGAATACTTGAGGAAAGTATAACCCTCGTACCCATAGCCGTTGCCATTTCCCTGGCTCTCGGGTGGGACTCCCTGGTGGGCTTAGGTCTCAGCCTCGTATCAATTGCCTGGGGCTTCACCGCCGCAACCTTCAATCCCTTTAATGTTGTTACCGTTCAGAAATTAGCAGACCTTAAGGTCTTCTCGGGACTTTGGTTAAGACTCATAGTATTTGCAGGTGTTTACCTGATTCTTTTCCTATTCTTACTCTTATATGCCAAAACAATAGAGAAAAAACCGAAAAAATCCCCTGTTTACGAATCCGACAAAGCCTTACGCCAAAAATACAATCTTTCTGATGCAGACACTGTTCTTTCAGATAAAAGCATACGCAAAGGCACACGGGTATTTTTAATCTGTATGCTTATTGATGTTGTTTTCATTATCCTTGATTTTGTTCTCGGTACGGGTGGTGTGATTTCACTTCCTGCCATGGCTGTACTTTTCACCACCGGCGGACTTCTTTCCGGTCATTTCACAGGCTTACGCGGCAAGAATTTATTTAAAAGTTTCTTACAGGGCACAAAGAGTATTGCACCTGCAATCCCCCTTATAATATTCGTTGTGGCTATTTCCTATGTATTGAACGAAGGCAAAATAATGCACACAATTCTTTACGAATTAAACGAGCTTATGAAGGGGCTTTCACCCTATGTTGCAATTTTACTTCTCTTCGGTGTAATCGCACTTTTAGAGTTTTTCATCGGTAGCGGCAGTGCAAAGGCTTTCCTTATAATGCCCCTGGTTGCTCCTCTTTCAGACCTTGTAGGCATCACCCGTCAGAGCGTGGTTACCACCTTCTGTATGGCGGACGGATTTACAAACTTACTCTATCCCACAAGCGGAATTATGATAATCGCCATTGGTCTTGTGGGCGTCTCTTACGGCAAATGGATTAAGTGGTCCTGGAAGCTTTTTGTAGGCGAATTCATTTTCTCAGCGTTAACAATGCTTTTAATGGTGGCAATAAATTACAACTGAGGTAACATTATGAAAAATGTTAAAGAACTTCACACCAAAATCCAACGGCCCGAAAAAATACTTCAATTCGGTGAAGGCAATTTTTTAAGAGCCTTTGCAGATTATCTGGTTGATATTATGAACGAGCAAGGCTTGTTTGACGGCAGCGTGGTTATTTGCCAACCTATAAAAAGCGGTCTTTGTGATGTTATAAATGAACAAAACGGCATTTATACTCTCGTTCTGCGCGGCAGAGAAAAGGGCGAAGCAACCGAGAAAACAAGGGTAATCAAAAGCGTTTCCCGCTGCGTTGACCCTTACAAGGATTTCAACGCCCTTTTAGAAATTGCCCGAAGTGAAGATTTAAAAATAATTATCTCAAACACTACCGAGGCAGGTATCACATTCTCCGAAACCGATAAATTCGGGGACACTCCACCTTCATCCTATCCCGGTAAGCTCACCCGATTCTTATTCGAACGTTATTCACATTTCAACGGCAGTGACGAAAGTGCACTTTATCTTTTACCCGTGGAGCTTATTGACAATAACGGTACCGAGCTTAAAAAATGCGTAAAACAGTTTGCTGAGCTTTGGAAGCTGGGTGAGGAATTTTCCTTATGGCTTGACAAATGCAGCTTTTCAAACACTCTCGTTGACAGAATCGTTACAGGTTATCCCAAAAAGGATGCTGAGGAAATATTCGAAAAATCGGGTTACACCGATAAGCTTCTGGACACAGCAGAACCCTTCTTTTTCTGGGCTATTGAGGATAAGGAGGGACTTAAAGACATTTTCCCCGCCCATAAATCGGGCTTGGACGCAGTCTTTTGCCCCGATATTTCAGGGTATAAAATGCGTAAGGTGCGAATTCTCAACGGTGCTCACACCGTAAGTGTTTTAGGTGCTTACCTCAGCGGATTTGACATTGTAAGAGATATGATGAACGACGATGCTTTTAATGATTTTATTATAAACACATTAAAAGAAGAGGTTATACCCTATATCCCGCTTCCCGAAAAAGAGAAGGAGGATTTCGTTCTTTCGGTGCTTGAGAGATTCAACAACCCCTTTATAGACCACCGACTTCTTGATATTTCATTAAATTCCGTTTCAAAATTCAAAACAAGATGCTTACCCTCTTTGCTTGATAATATAAAAAGAAACAGCTTCCCCAAAAGACTTTTCTTCGGTCTTTCCTGTCTTATTGAGTTTTATAACGGCAGCTTCAATGCTGACGGTATTTTTACCGGCTCAAGAAACAGCAATGAATACGAAATAAAGGATAACGGTGATGTGTTGGAATTTTTCAACGAAGTAAATAAAGACCCCGAGGGAAGAATAGTAAAAATTCTTGAAAACGCAGATTTCTGGGGTTGCGACCTTACCGAAATCCCCGATGCAACAGAATTTGTGACCTTCTGCTGTAAATCAATTCAAAACAACGGCGTAAAGGCCGCTCTGGAGCTTTTATAATGGATAAGGCAATTATAATTAACCAAAACGATAATGTGGGCGTTGCCCTTTGTGAGCTTAATACGGGCGATGTTTTCGATGGTGTTGAGTTGATTTGTGATATCCCCGAAAAGCACAAATTTGCTTTGTGTGATATTCCCGAGGGTGACAATGTAATCAAATACGGCTACCCTATCGGCAGAGCAACCTGCGACATAAAAAAGGGCGAACACATTCATACTCACAATCTGAAAACTGCCTTGACGGAATCGGAAGAATATGCGTTTAAAAGCAATAACGAATATGCGCCTGTAAAATCCGATGTTACATTTATGGGATATTTGCGCGATAACGGCAAGGTCGGCATAAGAAACCGTTTATTTATTATTCCTACAGTGGGTTGCGCAAACAATGTGGCAAAAAGAATTGCTGAACAGGCTAATAAGATTTTAAATCTTGACAACAGGGTTTTAGCGCTCACCCACCCATACGGATGCTCACAGCTTGGTGACGATGCCGAGAATACCGCAAAATGCATTGCGGCTCTTTGCAAACACCCCAACGCAGGCGGTGCGCTCTTGCTTTCCCTCGGTTGCGAAAATAACAATCTTGATGTTATGCGACCCTATCTCGGGGAATATGACAATCAACGAATACGCCTTTTAAATATGCAGGAATGTGATGATGAAATAGCCGAAGGCGTTGAAATTATCAAAAGCATTTATAATATAATAAAGGAAGATAAGCGCACACCCCAACCCATCAGTAAGCTTACAATCGGGTTCAAGTGTGGCGGCTCCGACGGTTTTTCGGGCATCACCGCGAACCCTCTTTGCGGTAAAATATGCGACAAATTAACCAATTGTGGGGCTCGGGCAATTTTAACAGAAGTGCCTGAAATGTTCGGCGCAGAAACCATTCTGATGGACAGAGCCGTTGATGAAAATATTTTCCTTGAAACCGTTGATATGATAAACGGGTTTAAAAATTATTTCACCCGACACAATCAGGCAGTTTACGAAAACCCCTCTCCCGGTAACAGGGACGGCGGTATCACCACTCTGGAAGAAAAATCCCTTGGTTGTGTCACAAAGGGCGGTACATCCCCCGTAACGGATGTTCTGGGGCTTTACGAGCCCTGTAAAAAAAGCGGTGTATCCCTGTTATGGGGTCCGGGAAATGACATTGTTTCCACCACAAACCTCGCCTGTGCCGATGCGGTTATGATACTTTTTACAACCGGCAGGGGTAACCCTCTCGGCGCACCCGTACCCACATTAAAAATAAGCACAAACACGCCCCTTTCTGAAAAGAAAAAGGCTTGGATAGATTTTGATGCAGGTATTCTTCTGAAAAACGGCTCTTTTGAAAAAACAACCGAGGAGCTTTTTGATATCGTTCTGGATGTGGCAAACGGCAAGAAAACACTTAACGAACTAAATAATTATGAAGAAATAGCCATATTCAAAGACGGCGTAACCTTATAAGAGAAGCACTCTCAATTTCAAAAATTGAGAGTGCTGTTTTTTAGTCCGTTCTTTCGTTATCGAATTTATTTATGGATTCTCTTTCGTGTATGGCGTTATCGGATTCGATGCTTTCATGTACAATTTTTCCGTTTGCGAAGCCGTCTTCAATGATAATGGACTCGTCAACCCAACCGTCGTAGTCGTCATCATCAAGAATAATTGCGCCGTTTTCGTCATATTCCAATACAGCGGGTCTTGTTTTGTATCTGATTATTATTATCACAACAACAAGAATTATCAGAGCAACTACCGCACCAATAGCAACAGGAACAATGGGAAATTCTTTTTCCTCAACTATCTCTTCCGGAACATCCTCAAAGCTTACGCTTACAACTACATCTTCTCCACGCATCAAAAAGCTCAGTGCGCTCTGGCTTTTGCCGTTTATTGTAACGCTTCCGGGAACAAGGCGTTTACCTTCGTCGGGTTTAACTGTAATCACAACTGCCTCACCGGCACTTGCGAAACTGGGGTTTACCTCTATGATTCCTCCGGGTGATTGTATAACCGAAATATTATACGCAATGGTATTTTCATCCATTTCCCATTTTGCATATATTACAGTACCTCTATCAGCAATAGATTTACTGAAATCCCAGGGTATTGTGCACGCAGCATCTCCAAACCACCCTTTGAAGATATAACCTTTTCTGTAAGGTTCATTGGGCTGAGGCACAAGATCGGGTTTTTCAAGGTCAAATCGTTTACGGGGTTCACCGTTATTACATTCAAGATATACAGTAAAAATGCCTTCCGGAACAGTTTCGGTCTCAGAGGTTATTTTTGTATTATTTTTAGTGTTCTCTGCCTTAGTTTCAGCTTTTGTTGTGCTTTTATCGTTTTCCTTAGTGGTCTGAACGGTATTATTCACAGTGTTATCGGGTTGTTTTGTGGGCTTTTGAGTTGTTGAGGGAGCAGTTGTTTCAACGGGCTGTGTGGTTGTAACCTCCGTAGTTTCCTCCTCGGTTGTTGTAACCTCCGTTGTTTCCTCATCATCAAACTTATCCGTTTCAACCTCGCCTGTGAAATCTCCCCATCTGGGAGCCGCAGCAGCAACTGTAAAGCTTGCGCATAAAATACACAGTATTACACCTAAACTAAGCAATAGTCTGAAATACTTTTTTGTCATAATTTCACCTTAAGATTTATTAATAAGTGGAGTCCATATCCTCGTTTACGATCTCTTTAACTTCCTTAACGAAAGAAGAATTCTTGATTTTATCCTGAAGCATATTATAGAAAAGCTCTTCGTCTATGGGCAAGGTAACGGTTTTACCCAACCAGGATGAAAGGAATGCAGCGTTTGAAATCATAAGACCGTTGATGCCCTCCTGACCCGATGCAGTAAGGGGCTCGCCACGGAGAATGGCTGCTGCAAATTTATTCATAACCTCAGGATGCTGAATATTTCTGCCGTCAAGCTCTGCCTCAAAGGTTTCGGTATCGATTCTGCCGAAGCCTTCAGCAGCGTTTTTAGTAAATTCACTTACACTCTCAGCAACTTCACAAACAGTAAGCTTGCCGTCTTCGCAAATAAGCTTAGCTTTGTCAAGGGTGATTTCGAGTCTGTTTGTGCCGGGGAAATCACCTGTTGTAGTAATAAATGTACCCGTTGCACCGTTGGGATATTCTGCGTAAATCATAACATCATCCTCAACCTCGATGTTATGCCATTTACCTTCGTGGCAAACTGCAGTAATCTTTTCGGGCATACCGCAAATCCACTGCCACAAGTCAAGCTGGTGAGGACACTGATTAAGAAGCACGCCGCCGCCTTCACCCGACCAGGTTGCACGCCATCCGCCTGAGTTATAGTATGACTGAGTTCTGTACCAGTCGGTAATAATCCAGGTTACACGCTTTATTTCGCCGTATTTACCGCTGTGAACAATCTCGTGAGCCTTTCTGTAAAGGCAGTTTGTACGCTGATTGAACATAATAGCAAAGATTTTATCACTTTTATCAGCAACAGCGTTCATTTCGCGAACCTGCTTTGTATAAACACCTGCCGGTTTTTCGCTCATTACATGAAGACCCTTTTCAAGAGCCTCTATAACAAGGGGAGGATGGTCATAGTGAGGTGTGGCAATAAGAACTGCATCAACATCACCTGAATCCATAAGCGCCGAAGCGGTATCATAAGTTTTTACTTCGGGGAGCTGTTCTTTTGCCCACTGAAGTCTGTCGGGCTTAATATCGGCTACTGCCGTAATTTCAATTTCAGGCATTGTGCCCTTGAGAGCATTTTTAATATGGCTTGAGCCCATATTACCAACACCAACAATACCTAAACGTACTTTTTCCATTTTCATTGTCCTCTCTTAATAATTTCTGTTATTTATGGAATAATATTCACGAGGTGAATATTATGAAAGAGCATAAAAAATCCAAAGTTCAGGAAGTAATAGACGCGGACAACAACCTTGACAAAAATATTCAAAGTGATGTCAACGGTTCATACACCGGAAAACCACTCAATGGCGACGAGCCTTTGCAGGACGCTGACGACCTGTAGTTTTCTTTTTCCTTTCAAAGCTATGGACAAGGTGAGTACCCGTAAGTGCAAATACGGATATGGCTGTAAAGAACAGCTGTATAAATGCCATTTGCAGACAGTTAAGATGTTCGAGGCCCGATACAAGAGCCAGAACCGCTACAACAGCAACACCTATACCCATGGCGCAAATCTGGAAAATATGAATTACCTGCTTAATTGCACTAAGGGATAACGCACTCTTTATACAGTGCAAAAAGCTTGTGGCTTTGCCGTCGTGAAGAAGAAGCGCATCCGCAGCAGATGTTGTACCTGCCTCGTAGGATTTATACAAATCACCCGACACCGCGGACAACACCTTAACACCGCTTAAGGGTAAATTAAGCTTTGATGACACCATGGCATCAGTTATATTTGCATCATCCGAGCGTACGAGAAGAGATATGCTGTTGCTTTCAATATTCTTAAGAAGCTTCGCATTGGATTTATTAACATCGTAGGATATTATAAATACCGCCGCCGCTTTACCGTCAACAGCAAGATACAGGGGATATCTTCCCTCAGTAAGATGCTTTTCAATAAGAGCCTTGTCAGGGATTTCAACATTGTGATTATTGAGTAAATCTCCGTTACCAACAAGCACGCGTCTGTTGAAAATCCAGGCGGAAAGACCAAGCTTTTCTTCATAAGCGAGAGTATCAACAGGGGGCAGAAGTGATGTTTCACCCACGATTACCCTTTTGAAAAGGTTGCCCAAGGGTCCGCCTGAAGCGATAACAAGTGCGGCGGTGTTGATAATAGCATCATCAATTTCCATATCGTAGAAAAGATGTATGCCGTAAACATTGCCGCCTTCCTCGTCAAAAATATCCGCAGAGTCAACCGCAACGGCATTTGCGTTTTCACATACCCTCAAAGCGTCCCAGCCGGCAATCATACCGCCTTTATCCCGTGTTTTTTTAGAAACCTTTTTCATGGCAATAGCATCGGCTATAAATGAAAAATAGGGTAAGCTTATACATAAAGCGGCGGTAAATGCAGATATTCCGCTGAAAATATGTTTAGTGACTATGAGGGATATTAATCCTATTAAAACCGACACACCGAAGCTTATGGGAATAAGCTTTCGGGAAATATCGTCACAAGGATAATGCTTGCTTGAAAGCTCAACAAACCTTCTCGGGAATAATGTCTTCTGAGAAGATAGTACCAAAGGCTCTTCAAGGAGCAATCCCCTTCCGATTTCAAAGGCAGTTTCACCCTGCTCAATATGACCTATGGAGTAAACATTTTCCTGTTCGGTCATATAACCGAAATTTTCACTGATTCGTGTTGATTCAATTATGCGCGCTGTCATATTAAGAGCTAAGCTGAGCACCGCAACGGCACCGAATAAGCTTATGCCTTTTTCAAAGGGGTCAGCAGTAAAGAGAAAAGCTATCTCCTGCACAAGTGCCGCAGCTATACCTAAAAACACACCTGTATTTCTGTTAAGCTTGAAGCCCTTGAAGCCCTTTATTCCTTCAATGATACAGTTGAGATTTGCTAAGGCAGGTGCTATTGTCAGAAGCAGTGAAGCTATAACAAATACCGTTCCGCCCTCAGTAAAGTTTTTAGCTATCAACGAAATAACTAAAAGCACAAAAAATGAAATATATGAAACTACCGCACCAACCACCGCGGTATTTTTTTGTTTTCTTAAGTAGTATGCTACCTTGAATTTATCGTCCGCCATACGGTACTCATCGGTGCCGTATTTTTTAACGGACTCTTTGTTATCCTCTTCTTCGGGTTCGCTTGTAACTGTAAATTTACTTGCCTTTTCCTTGCGTTTTTTTATAAGATTTTCTTCAACCTCTTTTTCATCAACAATTTCCACAGGCTCATGGAAACCTTCAAAAGAAAGCTGAGCATCATCTTCCTCGGGCAATTCAATATCGTGAGCATCCCCATCGGTAACCGCAAGGGAACGAAGCCCGATTGTTTTTGTATGTTGCTTATCATCAAATACTACTGTTTTTTCAGTGGCAGCCATCTCGCCCGCCTTATGGTCGGGCACAAGATTTGGTACGGGTGAAAAATCCGCCGTATTTGTGAAATTACTTTGTTTTTTTACGAAACCGCCACGCTCGTATTTCTGCTCCTCAGGAGGCACAAGCTGATGCTCTGCGGTTTTTTCAAGATTCTGAATAGGTTTATTAAAAAAGCGGTTACGGTACTTTTCACTGACGAATGTGCCGTAAACCTGAGGTTCTGCCACGCTGTCAGAACGCTCAACCGTATCGGTTATTATACGGTGCTCTATATTCTCATTATGGGCAGGTCTGGGATTAAAAGAAACTGCCTTCGGTGTATGCTCAATTTCCTCAACAAACTCAAGGGCATCGCCCCCGTTTGGCAACATACCGCTGTCCTGAAGCAATTCATCAATTTCTTCCAAAGACCATTTTCTTGCCTTTTTTCGTTCATCAGCCATCTTTATTCCTCACAATTAGTTTTGAATATCACGCTGTTTTGATATCTCGTACATCAGAATACCCGCGGCAACCGATGCGTTAAGAGAATTAATCTGTCCCTTCATAGGCATTGAAAGAACAACATCACATTTTTCTTTTACGAGCCTTCCCACGCCCTTACCTTCCGAGCCGATAACGAGAGCCACCGCACCCTTAAGGTTTGCGTTGTAGAAGGTTTCCCCGTCCATATCGGCACAGTAAATCCACACGCCTCTGTCCTTAAGCTCCTCAAGGGTCTGAGGGATATTGGTTACCCTTGCCACATGCATAAATTCGACTGCACCTGCGGAGGTTTTAGCCACTGCAAAGCTCAGAGGCGCGCTGCGCCTTTTGGGAACAATTACCCCGTGAGCACCTGCCGCCTCGGCAGTTCTTATAATGGCACCAAGGTTATGTGGATCTTCAATTTCGTCACAGACAATAATAAACGGGGGCTCGCCTTTTTCCTCGGCCTTTTGGAAAATATCATCAACTGTTGAATAGGCTTTAACCGCACCCATCGCAATAACGCCCTGATGATTTGCGTGACCGCAAAGGAAGTCGAGTTTTTTACGGTCAACTTCCTTTATCGGGATTCCCGCATTTTTTGCATCCGCAAGGATTTTGGGCACTGAGCCCGAGCGTTCACCCCTTGCAACCATAACGCTGTCAAGAGGTCGCCCTGCTTTTATTGCCTCCTGTACGGAGTTTCTGCCGAAAATTATATCTTTTTCGTTCTGATTTTCTCTTTCAGAAAAGTCATCTCTGTGACCGTCAAGCTTCTTGTTACGGTCATTAAAATTATCGTTTTTATTCTTATACATAAAAATACCTTTTGATTAATTTATAGAACCCTCCGCAATAATGGCATACATTCTATCCAACTGAAGAAAAACAGCAAGAGAACTACCCACCACCGCTTCGCGGTCCCCCTCCCTATTACGGCAAAGCCGAAACAGGGATGATAGCCTGTCGCTTTACATCAACTTAAATCTATAATCGGATGCGAAGCATCCCCTCAATTTTGCATTTTGAATTCTGCATTTTGCATTGAAAGGCTTATACCGTAGGAATAAGCTTTTCCTTACCGCCCATATAGGGTCTTAATGCTACGGGAATGTTCACACTGCCGTCTGCATTGAGGTTGTTTTCAAGGAATGCAATAAGCATTCTGGGAGGAGCAACAACGGTGTTGTTAAGTGTATGGGGGAAGTACTTTTTATCCTTGCCGCCTGCACGGATTTTAAGTCTTCTTGCCTGTGCATCTGAAAGATTTGAGCAAGAACCAACCTCGAAATATTTCTGCTGTCTGGGGCTCCATGCCTCAACGTCAACAGATTTAACCTTAAGGTCTGCAAGGTCACCTGAGCAACACTCGAGAGTTCTTACGGGAATATCGAGAGAGCGGAATAAATCAACTGTGTTTTTCCAGAGCTGGTCGAACCAATAGGGACTGTCCTCGGGCTTACAAACAACAATCATTTCCTGCTTTTCAAACTGGTGAATACGGTAAACACCGCGCTCCTCAATACCGTGAGCACCCTTTTCTTTACGGAAACAGGGTGAATAACTTGTAAGCGTCTGAGGAAGCTTTTCCTCGGGAACGATTGTGTCAATGAATTTACCGATCATTGAGTGTTCGCTGGTACCGATAAGGTAAAGGTCCTCGCCCTCAATTTTATACATCATAGCGTCCATTTCAGCAAAGCTCATAACACCCGTTACAACATTTGAACGAATCATAAAGGGCGGAATGTAGTATGTGAAGCCGCGGTCAATCATAAAGTCACGGGCGTAGGAGATAACTGCAGAATGAAGTCTTGCAATGTCGCCGCAAAGATAGTAGAAGCCGTTACCTGCAACTCTGCCGGCGCTGTCAAGGTCAATACCATCAAAGCTCTCCATAATCTCACGGTGATAAGGAATTTCAAACTCAGGAACAACGGGATCACCGAAACGCTCAATTTCAACATTTTCGCTGTCATCCTTACCAATGGGAACGCTGGGGTCAATGATGTTGGGAATAACCATCATAATATCGTTAACCTTCTTAGAAAGCTCAACCTCAAGTCCCTCAAGCTCTGCAAGGCGTTTTGCGTCCTCGGCAACCTGTTTTTTCATAGCTTCCGCTTCGTCTCTCTTACCCTGAGCCATAAGCGCGCCGATCATTTTGCTGTTTTTGTTTCTTGAAGCACGAAGGCTGTCAGCCTCGCCTTTAACCCTACGGCTTTCGGCATCAAGCTCAATTACCTCATCAACAAGAGCTAACTTTTTATCCTGGAATTTGTTTCTGATGTTCTGTTTTACAATCTCGGGGTTTTCTCTTAAAAATTTAATATCTATCATTTTTAAATCCTTCTTCCTGATTTACTCGTTATCAAATACTTTCAAAAGCTTTTTAAGGTCATCATCGTCAAAAAATTCGATTTCCAATGAGCCTTTTTTGCTTGATTTTGTAACCTTTACCTGTCTTCCCAACACATCGGACAGAGCAAGCTCAACCTCATCGTAATAGGGGTTTCTTTTCTTAGTCCTCTTGCCTGATTTAACATCGCTCTGAGATTTTCTCGCAAGTCTTTCGGTAGTTCTTACGGATAAGCCCTCTTTAACAACCAATTTTGCAAGCTCAAGCTGATAATCCTTGTCCGCCGCGCTTAAAATTGCTTTGGCGTGTCCTGCTGAAAGTTCACCGTTCAAAACCATGCTCTGCACCTCTTCGGGAAGTGTGAGAAGTCTTAAAGCATTGGCAACAGCCGAACGGGAACGGCCCACTATTTCCGAAATTTCCTCCTGAGTATAGCCGAATTTTTCGGAAAGCTCCTTATACCCGTTAGCTTCCTCCAGAGGATTCAAGTCCTCACGCTGGATATTTTCAACAAGAGCAAGCTCAGCAACCTGAGCATCGGTTAAATCGCGTATTACTACAGGAACCTCCGTAAGTCCCGCCATTCTTGAAGCTCTCCAACGGCGCTCACCTGCTACAAGCTGATAACTGCCGTCGAGCATGGGTCTCACCAGAAGGGGCTGAAGCACACCATGTTTTAAAATGCTCTCCGAGAGCTCTGAGAGTGCATCTTCATCAAACTGTTTTCTGGGCTGGTCACGGTTGGGCTCAATATCCGTTAATTTAACTTTAACGGTGCCTGCGCTGGAGGAAAGCTCTTCAACGGAATTATCGAGCATAATAGCGTCGAAGCCCCTGCCGAGACCTGTTTTTTTACCTGCCATCTATTTTCACCTTAATTCATTTTCAAAAATTCTTCCGCCAAAGCGGTGTAGCTTTCACTGCCCTTTGAAGCACGGTCATAATAAATAACCGGCTCACCGAACGAGGGTGCCTCGGAAAGTCTTACATTACGTGGGATAACCGTGGCATAAACCTTTTTGGGGAAGAAGTTTTTAACCTCCGCCACTACCTGCTGAGTTAAATTGAGTCTTCCGTCGTACATTGTAAGAAGCACGCCCTCAAGCTCTATATATGGGTTATAAAGTCTTTTTATGGTACGCACCGTTGCCATAAGTTGTGAAAGTCCCTCAAGCGCGTAGTATTCACACTGAATAGGAACGATAAAACTATCCGAAGCGGTAAGTGCGTTAAGAGTTATAAGACCCAACGAGGGCGGACAATCAAAGAAAATAAAATCATAATTTCCTTGAATTGTGGCAAGGGCATTTTTCAGAAGTGCCTCGCGCTTGTCCATAACCGCAAGTTCAATTTCTGCACCTGCAAGGTTTATATTTGAGGGTATTATATCAACACCGGGAAACTTAGTTTTAATAATTGCCTGTGCCGCACTGCATGAGCCTATAAGTAATTCATAAGAAGTGGCGGTAAGATTTTTTCGTGATATACCGTATCCGCTGGTGGTGTTGCCCTGGGGGTCAATATCAACAAGAAGTATTCTTTTACCCAAAGCACCTAAAGCGGCAGCAAGGTTCACGGCACTTGTGGTTTTGCCCACGCCGCCCTTCTGATTAACAATTGAAATAATTTTAGCCATTGAAAAATTCCTTCCGTGCTTTAACACATAAGCACCCAATTTTCCTATTATATATACATAATTCAGTATATCATATATATAATAAAAATGGAATAGATAACAACAAAAAAATCCCCTCAATTGAGGGGATTTTTTTGAATGCAAAATGCAAAATGCAGAATACAAAATTATCGGGGCAAAGCCGATTTTTAAAATGCCGACCGCAGGTCCCGACAATTACGCATTAAGCATTACGAATTACGAATTATTTTATCCTCAACCCCTTGGGATAGTGATTCTTTGCTCTGCCGTTTACCACCTTCACACCACCGAGGGAGCAACCGCCGACAGTTACCACTGCCCATCCGTTGGAGCAATCGGTATCAAACTCTTCGCCATGAAGATACTTTTTAATTTCATCACCTTCGGGTGCAAGCTCGATTTTTCTTTTGAAGCTTTCTCCAATTCCCATAAAGAACTGATGGTGGGGTTGAATGTAGTTTTTGCGCACCTCACCGATGGTTATTCCCATAGAAAAAACCGTCGCTTTTTCAGCTTTGAAATCGGGGTCAAAATATATGGGCGTACCCTTATGTAAAAGCACTTTTTCTCTATCATAATCCACAAGTGCATCATCGAGAAAATCGTAAATAACCCTGTCAATTCTATCGTTCTTTTTACCTTTGAGGGGAGTGTAATTATTAGCGGAATTTGTATTATGAAGCACCGCTGCGAACTGACCCTCCCCTTTGTTTTTATGGGGATAAAACCGCCTTGCAAAGTGTATATTTTTACACTCACAACCGTCAAAATTAATACCGTCGCAGGTGTTTTCTGCTACTATTTCCGGTACTTTTACAAGCTCGAAATCAGGGTGATTTTTAAGAAAATCACAAACAGTCATCTCGTTTTCTTCCAAAGAAAAAGTACAGGTTGCGTACACTATATAACCGCCGTTTTTCAGGCATTTAGCGGAATTTTCGAGAATTTCTTTTTGCCTTGTGGCGCAGCTTTTAACATTCTCTTCGCTCCATTCGTCAATGGCAATCTGTTCTTTTCTGAACATTCCCTCGCCTGAGCAAGGGGCATCAACCATAATCAGATCAAAGGTTTCAGGAAAAATTGACGCGAGCTTTTTAGTATCCATACAGGTGGTTACAACGTTTTTAAGCCCCAGTCTTTCGACGTTTCCCGTAAGGATTTTACACCTTGAGGGAATAATCTCGTTTGAAACGAGAACACCGTTTTCACCCAGCTTATTTTTAAGCTGAGTGCTTTTACCACCGGGTGCGGCACACATATCCAAAACACACCAATCGGGGGCAATTTCCACACATTCAGCAGGCATCATGGCACCGGGCTCCTGAACGTAAATCATACCTGCGTGGTGAAACGGGTGATTCCCGATTTTTTCATCATCAAAGTAAAATCCGTTTTCAACATAGGGGATTTTCTGAGTATTAAAAGGGTTAATTTTTTCAAAATCCGCAACAGAAATCTTCTCTGTATTAACCCTGAATGCCCTTACAGGCTTTTCTTCAAGAGAAGCTATGTAATTATCATATTCTTCACCTAAAAGAACCTTCATTCTTTCGGCAAATTTTTCGGGTAAAGCCTTCATTCTGTCTCTTCCTCAATGTTCATTTCCACGTAAAGCATACACATACCAAGGGCTGTAATTGCCGCAGTTTCGGTGCGTAAAATTCTTTTACCAAGGGATACAATTATACCGCCCGAGCCTTCTGCAAGCTCAATTTCCTTTTCGTCAAAACCACCCTCGGGACCTATAAGAATACCAACCTTCATGTCTTTTTTCATTTTTGAAAGTGCATTTTTAGTTGACTTCATACCCTCTTTTGACTCATAAGGGACAATAAAAAGGTCCATTTCCTCTGCCATTTTCAAGGCGTTTTTATAGGACATAATCTCGAAAACTTCCGGAATTACCGTTCTTTTACTCTGCTTTGCGGCACTTTCTGAAATAGCTTGCCAGCGCAACTGCTTTGATTTCTTTTTCTTATCTTCAATTTTTACAACACATCGGCTCATCTCAACGGGTATAACACCCTCAGCACCAAGCTCAACCGCTTTCTGTATAACAAGCTCCATTTTGTCACTCTTTGGAAGCCCCTGAAAAAGATACAATTTAACAGGCAGACTTGTATCCTGATAATTTTCTTCAATTATCTTAGCCACGGCAGTATCTCCCGTAATTTCCTCGAGAATGCACAAATCACTTTTGCCGTTTAAACTGACCAAAAATTCGTCGCCCACCTTCATACGAAGAACATTTTTAATATGATTATAGTCCCCGTCGGTGATGTAATAAAAATCCCCGTTGCGGTTACTCTCATTTACAAAAAAATTATGCATTGTAACACATCCTTTAAATTCAATTATAACAAATATATAATACCTTTACAACGGCAGATAAAAATTATTTTTATACCAAAAACCTTGACAATACATAAAAGTATATGTATAATATCTTTTGCTTGATTAAGTAAGCATTTGCTGATATAGCTCAGGCGGTAGAGTGCATCCTTGGTAAGGATGAGGTCACCGGTTCGAATCCGGTTATCAGCTCCAAAAAGACAGTCTTCGGACTGTCTTTTTTTATTTCTGTTGATATTTCAATTCTTTTGTGATATCCTAAAGTTACCACACAAAATTCAATATAGTTATTTACATAGAAGTGGCATTTTTGTCTTTTGGCAAAAGTGCGGACTTCTCTATTCGCATTTCTGTGTAAATGACGATGAATTTTGTGTGGTAGCAAATCGAAGTTCCGCATTTTTCGGTGTGTGTAGCTTCGGTTGCGCACACTTTTTTATTTTTCAGAAAGAAGGAATGTTTATGAAAAAAGTTGTTTCATTGTTATTGGTCCTGGCTTGTTGCCTCTCTCTTTGTGCTTGTGGCGGAGATACATTAAACAAAGCAACAGTTACAACAAATGACAACAAAACAGTAGAAATGTCAGCAGAAGATTTATTCTCTGAATTTGATGAGAACGAAGCTAATTTTCAAAAACAATACGGCGGAGCAACCATTGATTTCACAGGCACAGTTAAAAATATAAAAACAAATACAAGTGTATATACTGGCGATAGTGTTTCTGCCGAACAAAATAAAATAGTTTTTGAAGAAGGTTGGTGTTTAATTATTGGTAGTGAAAATACTACTTATGATTTAGCTGATTTTTATGCAGGACAAAAACTTAAGGTTACTACAGGTATCGTAAGTGCGGCTTTTGATACTGACTTTTTACAAACTGTTGCTGATAATAATAGAGTTGTATGGCTTATTGGAAATGATGAGATTTGGGGCAAAACCATAAACACTCAAACTACAACTATTATGGTAGTAGAGTAATAAAAAAATTTAGGTTTATAATTACATAACAAAAGAGGCGGAAAAAACCGCCTCTTATTTCTTTGCTCTGATTAGTGTAACGCGAAGCCTTATCATCCCTGTCGCGTTCATTTATTAATTTCCTCACCCCTGTTGACCTTAACTTCTTAAAACTGTATAATTCCTTTATACGGAGGTGTTGGTAATGAATGTTACTGAAAAAGCCAAGCGAAAGCTTTTTAATGTCATAGGTAAAGTTGTTAACAAGCTTGGTCAGAATGAGGCTATGGCTACTGATAATCTGTCAAAAGACATTACCGAAGGTATGCCCGAGCTTTTAAGGGAGGCTGCTGCCGAAGGTACTGTACTTTTAAGAAATGACGGGATTCTTCCCTTAAAGGATACCGATGTTATATCGGTTTTCGGCAGGGTGCAGAATGACTATATTTATGTGGGCTACGGCTCGGGCGGTGACGTTATTAAGCCCTATACCGTAAATCTTATGGAGGGTCTTCGCAATAACGGTGTGAAATTTAATGAAGAGTTAGCAAGTATTTACCATAAATGGTGTAAAGAGAATGCTCCCGACCACGGTTTTTGGGGTCATTGGCCTCACTACTATGACGAAATGCCCATTGATACCGAGACCATAAAAACTGCCTCACAAAATAGTGGAGTTGCCGTTGTGGTTATCGGCAGAGCCGCGGGTGAAGACCGCGAAAATACCCTTACAAAGGGAAGCTACTATTTAACCGATGATGAAAAGTCCTTGATTTCAAGAGTATCTGAAAACTTCAATAAAACCGTCATTATTCTCGACATCGGCGGTATCATTGATATGAGCTGGGAAAATGAACTGCTCAAGGGCGACTGTGCAATACTTATTCCCTGGCAGGGCGGTATGGAAAGCGGTAATGCCGTTGCAGAAGTTCTTTCGGGTAAACGTGAGCCCTCGGGCAGATTAACCGACACCATAGCAAAAGCCTACGAAGATTACCCCTCCGCCAAAGCTTTCGGCAACAGAGAATTCAACTTCTACACCGAGGATATTTATGTGGGATACCGCTATTTTGAAACATTCAATAAAGATGCTGTTCTTTATCCCTTCGGTTTCGGTCTCGGTTACACAAAATTTGAGCGTAAATTACTTTGTGCAAAAGCTGAAAACAACTGTCTTTCCCTTAAAATATCCACCAAAAATATCGGGGATATTTACTCGGGAAAGGATGTTGTTGAGATTTATGTTGAGGCTCCTCAGGGCAAATTGGGTAAACCCTCCCGAGTTCTGTGCGCTTTTGAAAAAAGCCGTAAATTAAACTGCGGCGAAGAGCAGGAAATGGAATTTACTATTCCCTTCTACAGCTTTGCTTCCTACGATGATGCAGGCAAAACTGCCCGCAAATCTTCATACATTATTGAAAAGGGCGTTTACAACGTTCACCTTGGCGGTGATGTAAGAAGCGCTGAAAAAGCCTACTCTTTTGAAGTTTCCGAGGACATTGTTCTCGAAAAGCTCAAAGAAGCTGCAGCTCCGAAGCAAAGCTTTGAGCGACTTACTCCAAAGGAAAATAACGGCAAGTTCGTAAAGGCATATGAAAATGTGCCTGCTTCAACTGACAACTTAAAGAAAATCATTTTATCCGAGCTTCCCGAAGATTACGGCACATCAAAAAATCGCAACATCAAATTATCCGACGTTAAAAACGGCAATGAAACCCTCGATAATTTCATTGCTCAGTTAACTCCCGACGAGCTCGAAGCCATAAGCCGCGGTGCATATATTATGAACAGCCCCCTGGGTGCTAAGGGTAACGCGGGTGTTATGGGCGGTGTTCTCCCCTCATTGAGAGAACTCGGGGTTTCGCCACTCACCACCACTGACGGACCCTCGGGCATAAGACTTCTTGCTTGTTGCTCCTTACTTCCCTCGGGAACATCCATCGCTTCTATGTGGAATACAGCTTTAGCCTATGAGATTTATAAAAAAGTCGGCGGTGAAATGAAGGTAAAGGGCTCCGACATTTTGCTGGCGCCGGGTATGAACATTCACCGAAATCCTCTTTGCGGCAGAAACTTTGAGTATTACTCCGAAGACCCGTTATTAACGGGTAAAACCGCCGCCGGGGTTGTTTCAGGATTACAAAGCGAAGGTGTTGCCGCCTGTCCCAAGCATTTCGCCTGTAACAACCAGGAAACCAACAGAAACAAAAATGACTCGCGACTTTCCGAAAGAGCCTTGCGCGAGATATATCTTAAAGGCTTTGAGATTTGCGTAAAGGAAGCCAAGCCCTTAACCATTATGACCTCATACAACAAAATAAACGGCGTATGGGCTCACTACCACTACGACCTTTGCACCCGCATATTAAGGCAGGAGTGGAATTACGACGGCCTTGTTATGACTGACTGGTGGATGCAATACACCCAAAGCCCCGAATTCCCCAAATTAAAAGACAATGCCTACCGCGTAAGAGCAGGTGTCGATGTTCTGATGCCCGGCGGCAAACGCACAGGAAAGAAAAAGCCGGACGGCACACTACTTAAAACATATAAAAAGGAGGACGGCATCACCCTGGGTGAAATGCAGCGGACCGCAAGAAATGTTTTAAATCTTGTAATGAGATTAAAATAAACACAAAAAATCAACCCCGATTCTTTCGAATCGGGGTTTTAACTATTCACTTAAGCGATTGAGTAAGGAATCTCACCTGCGATGTGAAGGATATATCTTACATCAACAGTTGTGATTTCGCCATCTTCGTCGATATCGCCAACTTCAAGCTGGAAGTCAGTTGCTTTAACCTGACCGGCTGCAATTCTGAGAGCAAGCTTAGCATCCAATGTGTTAACTGCACCGCTGTTGTCAACGTCACCAAGAAGACCATCCAATGTGATGGGAGTTACATGCCTCTTATATGTGTTGTAAAGAGAGAACTGAGGATGATTTTCTTTATCAGTGTGAACTGTGTACTGTTCGTCTGCTTTAAGGAGCCAGATAACTGTATCCAATGTACCGTTTTCAGCGTTGTAGTCGCTGTGGCTCATATTTTTGATAAGCCATGTCTGTTCGGGGAACATAGCAGTTGACATATCAATCTTATAGTCCCATGAAATGTGGTTGTGACCGTCTTTGATTTTCTGAGTGTAAATCTGAGCCCAGTCATCATGTGCCTGAAGGTAAAGTGCGCAAGTTGCACCGCCTGTCATATACTTAACATCGATAACCTCGTCGCTCTGTTCGTAATCAGAACTGATGGGAACCATCTGACGGTTGTAACCGCAAACGATACTGAATCTCATACCGTCATCTTCAGCATCTTCGATAATCTGCTTTGCGTTTGACTGGATTGCATAGTAGGGATCGATTATAGCCTCAAGGTTGGGGTCAATTCCGTCGGGGAAGAGGAAATCTTTAGATGCTTCGTAATCTTCACCGGGAACAAGGCTCCACAAACCGGGCATACCGCTCATAAGAGGAATAATGCTATCTCTGTAAAGGTAGGGGTTAACACCCTGAATTGCTGCGTTGATATCACCGAAGTATTCGTGGGAAAGACCCTCGTAGCTTGCGATGAATGAAATAATATATGCTGTTATATGAGTTGTTGCGCTTACGTCTGCAGATTTAACAAGGTAGTTTTCAACTGCGAAAATATCGATTTCGATATTGCCTGAGAAGAGGTTACCTACCAAACTTGTGCCCTGCCATGCGGGTGAAGCGAACACGCAGTTGTTGATTCTGCTGCCGCCGAACTCGTCAAGGTATGAAAGCATAACAACTGAACCCATGCTCATTGCTGCAACGTTAACTTTTCTGCAGCCCTCTTCAACTCTTACGTAGTTGATGAACTCATTAAGCTCAGCCGCATTTTCAATGGGGCTCTTTGTCCAGTCATAGCTGAAGCTGTAAGTATTATCTTCGCCGTATTTCTTAGCGGTTTCAAGCACAAATGATGTGAAAAGCTTAGCCTTTTCTTCATCAGTGTATTCAGAGATAGTTTTCTTTGTTTCATAGAAACCTAACTCGTGCTTAGGAGTACCGTCTGTATTATAAGCGATAGGATCAAAATACTTATTGAGTGCGGGGATGAAGCTGTTTCCGAAAGCTTCAAAATCCTTATCGTTATATCCGTATTTTACAAGACCACCGACGAAGGCGCTGCCTACATCTGTAATCATTGCTTCGATATCGGTATCACTGCCGAAGAATGCCTCCTTCTGATTTTCAGTGCCGAAATCTGTGTAAAGCCTTGTTGAATTGAAACCATCAACTATTACGAGGGGCAAATCGTCAGCCGCAACAACGGGCATAACGAAAGCAAGTGATGCCATAACAATCGCAAGAGCGAGGCAAACAATTTTCTTGGTTGCTTTCATAATAATCCTCCTATTAGATACTAATAGCATTATATACTACCATATATACAAACTGATTTTAACATAAAAATATTTTAATTGCAATAGCAATAATAAATTTTTACCCATTGACTTTGACGATTTTGAGAAGTCTTTATTGGTGAAAGTGAATAATTTTTGTTATTCACATCTTATGGAAATCTCTCCCGAGTTCAGAACTTCCCTAACTCCGTTTTCGAATTCCACCAAAAGACCGCAGTTTTCATCAACCCCCAACGCTTTGGCAGGAGTTTTACAATCATTTTTGACTACATAAATTTTCTTACCCGTAACAAAGCATCTTCGGGAATATTCGGCGCAGTGCAACCTGCTCTCAAGATTTTTATAATATCCCGCAAAAGAATTCATAAAATAACCTATAAATTTATTGCGCAAGTCCTCATTTTTTTCAGAAAATACCGCACCTGCAGTATCCCTTATTTCATCGGGAAAACCACCCTTGGGTAAATACATATTAAGCCCCACTCCGAGCACTGCATAATCCAGAGTGCCGTTTTCGGTATTAAAGCTTGCTTCCGTAAGAATACCGCAAATTTTTTTACCATCCGAAAAAATATCATTCACCCATTTAATCTGAGGTTTTTCCACGCCCAGCTTCTCCAGGGCTTCGCAGACACAAACCGCAGCCGCGGTAGTAATCAGCACCGCATCGGCAGGAGAAATCTCCGGCCTTAAAAGCAGGCTGAAATAAACCCCCGTATCCTCGGGTGAATAAAAGGTTCGTCCCATTCTGCCCTTACCGTTGGTCTGAGCACCCGAAACCAGAAGATAATATTCATCTTCTCCCTCTGAGGCAATTTTTTTAACGGTATCATTAGTGGATTTTGCAATATCAACAACACTGATTTTAAAATTTTCTTTCAATTCGGGGGCAAGATATGATTTTATACCAACAGCTGTAATAAAGTCATCGCAACCCATAAAACAATAGCCCTTATTAGTAACCGATTTCACTTCAAAACCCGAGCTTTTAAGGGATTTCACAGCTTTCCAAACAGCTGCTCTTGAAACACCGAAGCGCTCAGCAATTTCCTCTCCCGAAAGAAAGCTACCTCTGTTCTCACGGAGCAGGGTTGCAATACGCTCTTTTAAACCTGCCATAAAGCCTCCAAGGTAAACAAAACACCGTCCGAAGACGGTGTTTCAAAATTACTATGTAGTTTAGTCAATTAATATGCGATAGTGAACTCGTCATAGCATTCAATACCAACTTCAGCACCAACGCCCATAGCTGTAAGCTTAAGAATACAAGGAGCGTTAACAGAAAGAGCCACAAGGTTACCTGAAGCATCAATTGTTGCAACGATAGTACAGGGGTCATATTCAAGATGAATATCTGAAATCTCGATAGCGCCATCAACTGCATCAGTAATTGTTTTGTCTTCGATTATGGAAATTGCAGAACCTAAGCCACTGCCGGGTTTGGGATCGTTTCCGCCTTTGAGAACTAATGTAATAACAGTGTTATCGCCTGATTTCTCAACCTTGGGAGCTTCCTGAAGGTCAGCGCTTGTAAGTGAGCACTGAATACCTTTGGGAGGAAGTTCATTTTTATCAATAGTCTCGTTGGGTTCTGAGGCCTTCATAAATGTACCCATAAGGCTCTTACCGATAGGCTCGAGAGTTGCTTTAATAATAGCATTACCGTTGATTACAAGGTGCTCTTTATAGTGAGAAGCACTTGTTTTTGTTTTAACAACAGAAGTTGCAGATGTCTTTGCCTTATTGAGGGCATCAACATACATTTTAAGACCCTCTGTGTCCGCTACACCTGCACCACCCTGAGAACCGCCGTCATTTTTATCACCGCCGGGTGTCTGGGTATTCTGTGAGCCCTGTGACGAACCGCCGCCGTTACCGGTGTTTGTTGAGTTATTGCTTGAACCACCGCTATTGCCGGGGTTATATGAACCGCCGCCGTTATAACCGTTATTTGATGAACCGCCGCCGGAATTATTATGGTCCGCAATTTCCTCAATAACCGCATTCTGCCAGATTTTATTATCATTAGCAGTCATATAGTCAAAAAGACTGCTGATTCCGTTTGTTGCAATAAGAGCCAGAACAACAGCTGTTGCTGCAAGACCAAGCACAAACTTTTTAATAGGTGACATATTCATACATGCACACTCCATTTCGCTTTTAATCCCCATTATTATAAAATATGTTTTCGTAAATGTCAATAATTTTAAAGCAAATGTAAAATTTATACTGACAAATTTTTAGTTCTTCTATTGTTTATTTTGATTTAATAATGTAAAATACATAATAAACACAGAAACTTAACGGAGTACAAGTATGAAAACGGGTATCAAATCCAATAAAATACTCTCTCAGGCAGGCTTTGGCGTTACAGGTGCATTGCTTACAGGCTCTTTTACCCTTTGCGTGTGTGCCGTAACAGGTCGGGGGCTTCTTTCTTTTTTGCTTTGCTGCATCCTGTCCTTTGCTTTTTCATTAAAAAGCAAAGACAGCATATTTGCGCCCCACCCCTATCTGTTGGTCCCATTGTTTTTTGCCATGTCCAACGGTTCATTCCTCGCAAGCGGGTTAGCAATAGCAGGTGGCGGATTGGTTTTCCTCGCCCTTTCAAAATGCCTGAAAAAATCCCAACTTCCCGATTTCCTGGTTTCGGGTATGGGCTTAGGGCTTACGGTTGGGGTTACAATACTTCTCACAAATTCTTATTTCGGTATCGGTGCAAGCTCATTCACACCCCTTGATATGCTTAAGGAATTCCGATCTCTCGGATTCCACCCTAATTTCAGAGGCCTTTTTTACGGCACCATAACCCTTTTCGCAATGATTACCTTCCCCTTCAAATTCAAAAAATTAAGCAAATATTTACCCGCGGCATTTGTCACTCTGTTTATCCCCTATATTTTCAACCTGTTCCTCAATCCCCAAAAGGATTTAACAACCATAAACGAGTCGGTTTCCCTGGTTTTTGCTGACTCCCTCATCAATGAGCTTTCTTCTTTCACCCAAATATCCGTAAAAGATATACCTTTTATAATTAAAAGCGCGGCAGGCTTTGGTGTGATACTTTATATTTTCAGCTCTCCTGAGGTTGAAAGCTGTCCTGCCAACTGTCTGAGCGGTATATTATCGGGACTTCCCGTAAAAAAACACCCTATAAAAAAATATGGCGTTATATCCGCTGTCACATCAATTATAATCATCACTCTTTTGGTTTTTCTTTGTCCCGGTATTTTCCCGAGGCTCCCCTTGCACTGTGCCGGCTCAATGCTGATAGTTTCCGCCTGGCAGAGTCTTCCGTTCACCTCTCTCAAAAACTTGTTCAAAGAACGTAATATAGTTAAGATATTCCTTATGGTATTCTGTGCCGTTCCCTTTGTAATAACCGATATCGGTACAGGCACACTTATCTGTTTTGTTTTTGCGGCAATTTTCCCGAAGCTCCGTATTGAAAGGAGTGGAACTGCACAATGAAAAAGGACAAAAAGAAAATAGCAAGAATTATAGCAACCTGGTTGGTTACAGGTGTAATGCTCAGCGTTTTTATTCTCGATACGGTAGTTCTTATTCTTGATAACACCTATGTTTCAAAAATAACGGTTACAGACGAGGATTTCTCGAATAAAAACGGTGATGATAAAATCCACTTTCTCAACACCGCAAACTCTGACTGTATCCTGATAGAAAGCAACGGTCGTTTTGCCCTTGTGGATTCGGGAGAGGGTAACGAAAACCCCCGTAAAGATCCCGGTTACAAGGGTTATCGCGAAGAGGTTATAAGCTACATTAAAAAGGTTTGCTCCGACGAAAGCGGCAAGGTGACGCTTGATTTTATACTTGCAACCCATATGCATTATGACCACGCAGGTAATTTCACCCACATTATAAACCACGAAGACATCACAATAGACAAAGCCTTTATAAAAAAATACGATATCTCCTCCGTATCCTCAATGGATAAAGAAAATTGGGGTAACGGTGAAATGTACGAGAATATTATAAAAGCCCTCAAAAATAAAAATATACCCATTATTCAGGATATTCCCTCCGAAAGCTTTATTTTCGGTGATTTTACAATACAGTTTTTCAACGGTAAAACCCCCGAAGAAATAGAAGTGGAAAATGAAAACGCCAACAGCATCGGCGTAAAAGTCACAAAAGGTGAAAAATCCGCTTTTCTTGCAGCAGATATTACCTCGGACACGGGGCTTGAAGAATACTATGCCGAAAAAATAGGTGATATCAATTTATTGAAAATCGGTCACCACGGTTACTTCGGCTCATCCTCAAAAGATTTTCTCAAGGTGCTCAAGCCCGAAATTTGCATATGCACCAATCAGATCGGTAAGGTTTACCCCAATGTAAAATGGAATGTGACTATGGTTGCCAAAGCTCCCCTGTTCTCTACTGCTCACAGAAACGGAATTATCGCAACATTTACCGATAAAAACGATATTATTCTCACACAGAACATTATGTAAAACATCGCGTATCAACCAAAGATTGATACGCGATGCTCTTTTATTTATTTTTTAACTTTCAGTATTCTCAAATCAGGGGACTTGAAATCAAACAATGCTCCAAGAATCACACAACCCACCACGGTAATAATGAGCTCGGGCAACATATATCCGCCGTTATATTCAAGTGAATATAACCACACCTCTTTTGCACCTTCGGCATAATCACCCCAGATTGTAACACCGCTTATATAATGGCACAAAAATCTTATAACAGATACCACTGCACCGCCCAAAGCAAGGGAAACGGATTGTTTTTTTACAATGTTTTTAAACATTCCACCGAGCCCCAATGCCCCAAAGGCGATAATATAATCTGCTAAAATCAGTATTATGTAGGCAATGATACCGCTTACATAGGCGAAATTTCCAAGTCCGAAAAGCATCTGAATGACACCCATTGCAAGACCCGAAAAGATACCCCACTTAACACCGTAACGGTATGATATAACTACCATGGGCACCTGACTGAAAATAGTTACACTGCCCCCGAAAGGGAATTTTATAACTGCCCATTCTGCAAGAATTGTTGAAAGTGCTAACATTAACGCTGTTTCAACAATTCGTCTTATTTTTTGTTTCTTTGTTAAATTACTCATAAAAAATTCCTCCGAATTAAAATCTCCCTACGGCGGTAACACAGCCATAGGGAGATACTTTCAGAGTTATTTTTCCTACGGCGGCATTATCCGCATCAGGTTATTAGGGTCAGAAAAGGAATGTTTTCTATCTCAGCCGACGTCCGTCAGCTCCCCTGTTTTATTTTCGGCTTGAAGCGTAGCTACTTTCTTCGAGCAGATTTATTATACTACTTATGTAAAATTTGTCAATAAAATACTTACAGATTTTTTGCTCTGAAGGGTACATTTTCACCGCATATTCTTTTAGAAATACGCAAGAACGCCTGATTACCCTTGCTCTCATAAGGAATTTTCTGCCCGTTTACGGAGCCGTAAATTTCCTGAGATTCGGGAATAACACCCAGGAGCCTTGCACCCACCGTATCAATGATTTCATCAACATTTATTGACTTGTGAATTTTCTTGTTAAACTTATTCACAACAAGTCTTACATCAGAAATGCCTGATTTCCGCACATTCATTGCAGCGTATGATGCCGCCCTTATACCTATGGCATCCGGAGTTGATATTATGATACAGCCGTCCGATACCTTTGTAGCAAGATTGAAGCCCGTTTCAAGTCCTGCAGGAGCATCAAGCAACACATAATCAAATTCCCTGCAAAACATCTTCAGCGCACCTGCAAATGCTTCGGCGGTATATTTTTCATCAAAATCAAGAGGTGCGGGCAATAAGTACAGACCATTGGCGCACTGAATAACCGCTTTTCTGTAATCGCAGTTTTCTTTTATGATATCGCCCCAGTTATAAACTGTTTTTTCCGACACGCCAAGGAGTATATCAAGACTTCTTACCCCTATATCCATATCCACAAGTAAAACATTCTTACCCCGTGAGGCAAGAAGCTTACCCACACCGTAACAGAATGTAGATTTCCCTACACCGCCTTTAGCAGATGCAACAGAAACAATTCTCATCATATCACCTTTTCATCATATCGCCTTAAGGAATGAGTTCATTTGGTTTTTCCTGAACATCAAATTGAGTCTTCTGACTGAAATAATAGTTGTATATAGGAACTGCCGCCTGGGATGTTCTGCTACCGGTGAGCGCATTTTCCGCAACAATGGCAATAGCAATCTCAGGGTCATCATAGGGAGCGAAGGAAATAAAGAAGCCGTTGTTACAGTCCATCGTCACCCCGGATTCGGTGGTTCTTTTAAGCTGTGATGTACCTGTTTTACCTGCCGCATCAACTATACATTCACCAAAATACATATTGCATGAGCTGTTGGTTACTACATCACGCATACCTTTTTTTACAATTTCCAGGTTTTTCTCATCAGCGTTAAGGGTATTTAATACAACGGGTTCGGTTTCGTAAATAACCTCGCTCATATCAGCGGAAAGCACCGATTTGATAATATAAGGCTTATATCGCGTACCGCCGTTTGCTATTGTTGCACAGTAATTTGCTAACTGTAAGGGTGTAAACAGGTTATCGGACTGACCGATTGCAGCCTGAACCGTATCACCGGGAAGCCACACCTGACCTGCCGCCTCTTTGTTGGCTACACTTGCAAGCATACCCTCCGCCTCAGGAAGCTCAAGTCCTGTATCCTGACCGAGGCCTAAAAGGTTGCAGTACTTGTTCATTTTATCAATACCCAATTCCTTACCCATTTCAAAGAAGAAAATATTGCAGGATTTTTCAAGGGCAGTTGTTACATTAAGATAACCGTGGTGACCGAGGCATTTGAAGGTCTGGTCCTCAAGGACATAAGTACCGCCACAGTAGCAGGCACTATTAATGTCAATAGCTTTCTCTTCTAAAGCCGCCAGAGCAATTGCCGGCTTCATTGTAGAGCCGGGAGCGTAAGCACTCTGAAGACCGCGATTCCACAAGGGGCTGTCGTTGTCGGATGCGAGTTTCTCGTAATCCTCGTAATATCTCGTAATATCGTATGTGGGAAGTGATGCACAAGCAAGAACCGCGCCCGTGTTACAATCCATAACAACTATCGCGCCTGCAGTGCCGAAATACGAGGAATTTTTATTATCCTGCAGCATATCTGCAAGTGCCTGAGTAGCAACCTCCTGAAGTCCCGCATCAATCGTTGTTACTACCGTATTACCCTGCTCGGGTTTGGTAAGGTAATCCTCAATAACGGTACCGTCCGATGCTATGGTAGTAGTTTTTATACCGTTAGTACCTCTGAGATAGGATTCCATTGCCGCTTCAATACCGCTTTTGCCGTATTTATCGTCAAGGGAGTAGGCATTATTTTTAAGAGCGAGAATATCCGTTGCAGTAAGGGAATCATCACTTAATTTTTCATCCAGTATAGTTTCCTCTTTTGCGTATTCTTCAGCACTGATTGAACCTACAACACCAAGGATATGGGAATATGAAATGGTATCGCTGTATTCACGGTAGCTGACGCTTTCACTGGCAACGCCGGGGTATGTTTCACTCATTTCCATAATAATTGAAACTACTTCAGTGGGTACATCCTCCGCAAAAGTGTAGGGTGTTGTAACCGAAAATGAAAGATATTTCATACCAAAGCATACGGAGGCGATTTTTCGTGCATCCTCCCTGGAATATTCCTGAAGTCCGTATCTTTCAATAAGGGCATCAAGACATTCATCCGCAGTAGAATCCGTTTCCTTCTCCATTTCGAGCATGTTTTCAGAAACCATATACTCAAATTCCTTGGTTTTATCCTCATCAACCACAAGAATGTTGTTCTGATATTTTAAAGGCAGACGGTCCATCCACTCAATATCATTTTTTTCGAATAACTGAATCAATGAATAAATAAGCTTATTTCTGTCCCCTTGGTTTTTTGCCTCGGGAAACTCAGCATATTTGAATACAACCGAATTACCCTGCCTGTTGGTTACAAGAGGGTTACCGTTACAGTCAAGAATTTCGCCGCGCGAGGCCTTAACCTTGCTCGTAGATACCGAGAGGCTTTTTGCCGCCGCCTTGTACTCATCACCGTTTACAATCTGTGTTACGGACAAAGCAATTATAAGGGCAACAAAACTCACCGCGATAATTATTGTACCTGATATTCTTCTTCTTTTTCTCAATTCAATAGACATATAAAAAACCTTTATTCATCTGAAGTTTTGTGTGAAGCGTAAATCCACGATACGGGGAAATAAAAAACAGGAACAAAAGCAAGTGTATAAACACACGAAGGCAGATAAAAAGTAAATATCTGTTTAACGGAAGCTCCTGCACCGCTGAATAGCAGATTTATAATTACATAAACCGCACAATAGCTTACAACCGCCCCTGCTACAAGAACCAGAGCCGTCAGTATATTGTTACGCATAAGACGGATTATAAGCAGACTGCAAACGGCACATATGAGCAATAAGACGAAAGCGTTAAATCCGTCTTTAACTGAACAGATATCCCACAACACACCTGCAAAAACGCCGAAAACTGCCGCGGCAATTTCCCTCTCAAACATAGCAATACTGACTAAAAGAGGTAATAACAAAAATGCCCTTGCACCAAAAATTTCAGGAAATATAAACGGAGAGTTCTGCATCAGTGCAGTAAGCACGATTATAAGCGCGTATATGGCAAATCTTATATATTTCGGTTTATTGTTTCCGTAATGCAAGGGTATCACCTCTCTTTATCCTAACTCAGTTTTTAATTTCGCCTTCGCCCTGACCTTCAAATGAAGTTATAACAAAAACCTCGCTGATGGTGTCAAGCTCAGCAAAAGGCATTACCTGTGCATAGCACGCCGATGAAACATCATCGGTCATAACTGCCTTAACCTCACCTATAATAAGTCCGTCGGGGAATACGCCGCCCGCACCCGAAGTGCACACAACGCCGCCGCTCACAACGGAGGTGGATGAATCAAGTCCGTATAATTTGCAAAGCCCCTGAGAATAAAGCTTTTCGTCTCCGCTGACATAACCGTATTCTCTTGTGCCCGATTCAAAAGCACCTATATTAACCCTGGGGTCAAGCACGGAATAAACCACGCAGGTTGAAAAATTAACTTTTTTAACAATACCCACAACATACTCACCGTATATTACAGGGTCGCCCACTTCCACGCCGTCCTTTGAGCCCGTATTGAGCACAAATGAGCCGTAAACATCCGCCGCATCTCTTGAAATAACTGAACCGTAACTGATTTCAAAATCGGCATTTTTCTGTTTTATGCCGTAGAATTCCTCATAAGCATCAACCTTTTGCTTAAGGTCATCGTATTCTGCCAGCTGCTTGCGGTATCCTTCAATTTCTTTTTTAAGGGCTTCATTTTCCTCAATATAAACCGATGAGGATTTAAAAGAGGCGGATACATCGTTCAAATTATCCGATATTGCAACGGATAGTTTCTGCAAGGGTGAAAAAATAGTACCTATTACAGATGTAAAGGGTGATGAAGCGTTATGGCTTACCGCCGCAAATAAAACGCCCAACATAACAACCGCTGCAATTATTACAAGATTTTTAAATGTACCGCTGCGTAAAAACCTTTTCATTATCTCAATCCTTTATTTTCTGTTGAATCCCAACAAATCCTTTTCAAGACAGATACCTGTTCCTCTTACAACACAGTCAAGGGGATTCTCCGCAACATTAACGGGCATACCTGTTTCTGTTGAAATAAGCTTGTCAAGACCACGGAGCAAAGCACCGCCGCCTGTGAGAGTTATACCTCTTTCAATAATATCCGCAGAAAGCTCAGGAGGAGTTCTGTCAAGTGTATAACGAATGGCATCAAGTATTTCGTCAACGGGGTCAGCAAGTGCCTGACGAACCTGCTCGCTTGTAATTTCCACTGATTTTGGAAGTCCGTCAATAAGGTTTCTGCCCTTTATTTCCATAGCAGCTTCACCCTCATAGGGATAAGCAGAGCCCAATTTGAGCTTGATATCCTCAGCGGAGCGTTCACCGATAAGAAGGTTAAATGTTCTTTTCACATAAGAAATAATTGCTTCGTCAAAATTGTCACCTGCAACCCTTACGGATTTTGAAGTAACAATATCACCGAGTGAAATAACCGCAACCTCAGATGTACCGCCGCCTATGTCAACAATCATACTGCCCGTTGCCTCAAGCACGGGAAGTCCTGCACCGATTGCCGCTGCCATAGGCTCCTCAATGAGGCTTACATATCTTGCGCCTGCGCTCTTGGCGGCATCGTGAACAGCTCTTCTTTCAACCTCGGTAACACCCGAGGGTATGCAAATCATAACTCTTGCTCTGTTGAAGGGTGAACCGCTTATTGCTCTTTTTACGAAAGCCTTGAGCATATCCGCAGTCATATCAAAGTCTGCAATAACACCATCTTTAAGAGGGCGCACCGCGGTAATTGAACCGGGTGTTCTGCCTATCATTTTTTTAGCGTCTGCGCCAACAGCTACAACTGTTTTGGGGTTTGTTCTTTCATCCACCGCCACAACGGAGGGTTCTCTGATAACAATACCCTTACCTTTAACAAATACCAGTGTATTGGCGGTTCCGAGGTCAACGCCTATATCCTGTGAAAACAACATATATATACATTCCTTTCGGGATTATTTTTTTCTTAGTATGTAAGTGATAAAGAATATTACCGCTGAAACAGTAACAATCGTAGCACCTGCGCTTGTATCGGCATAGAAGGAAATAAGAAGTCCCGATACGGCAGAAACCAACGATATAGCCACCGAAAAGCCAAGATTCTGTCTTGAGTTTTTGGAAATATTCCTTGCGGCGGCGGCAGGTAAAATAAGCAGTGAGTTTATAAGGAGAATACCCACCCATTTGATTGAAATCATAACAACTACCGCTACCATTATTACAAAAATATTTTCGTAAAGACCCGTTTTTATTCCGCGGCTCGCGGCTAACTCACGGTTTACGGTAATCACGAGCAGATTGTTGTAGATCAATGACCATACGACCATAACTACAACGAAAGTAATCAGGAGATAAAGCAGTTCTTTTTTTGAGATACTTAAAATATCGCCAACAAGGTACGAGCTGTATTTTGAGAAGCTGCCACCGTAGGAAAGCACAAGTAAGCCTATTGCTATACTTGTTGATGAAAAGACGCTTATAACCGTATCGGAAGATGAATTCCCCCGATTTTTAACCCGGGTTATTATAAGTGCCACCAACACACCAAAGGCTACAAGTGAAATCAGCTCGTTTTTTATGCCCAGAAGCACACCCAGAGCAACACCCGTAAAAGCACTGTGACCTAAGGCATCCGAGAAAAATGCCATTTTATTATTAACTGCCATTGTGCCCAGAATACCCATAAGCGGTGCAATAAGCAAAACTGCCAGGAGGGCATTTATCATAAATTTATAGTCCGCCCAATGAAAGGGTATCACCTGACCGAGCACATCGTAAATCATGCTCATTCTGTCGCCCCCTTTTCGGGCACGGTAAAGAACACTTTTTTGAATTCATCCGATTCAAAAACATCTTTTGCAGGACCGCTTTTAAGCACTGTTTTATTTATAAGAATTACATTGTCCGCGTATTCGCGCACAATCTCCAGATCGTGGGAAACCATGGCTATTGCCATATGATAATTATGCTTGAGGTTTAAAATCGCCTCGTAGAATTTTTCACTGCCCTGAGCGTCAACCCCCGACACAGGCTCGTCGAGTATCAGTAATTCGGGAAGTGGGTAAAGAGCATTTACGAGCATTACCCGCTGAAGCTCGCCGCCCGAAAGCTCACCTAATTTTCTCTTTTTAAGCTCTAAACAGCCAACCGCTTCAAGAGCCTCATCCAACTGTGCCGATATTTTTTTATTACGCATAAAGCATACGGGATTTGATGTTCTGCCTACCAGAAGAAAATCCTCTACACTTACCGGAGCTGAACGGTCGAAATCAAGGCGTTGGGGAACATAACCGATTGTTATTTTATTTAGCTTTTCGCCGTCATGAGACTCAAAGCCAACTGTTCCCTCGTGTTGAATTTCACCTAAAACAGCCTTGACCAGGGTGGTTTTGCCTGCGCCGTTTACACCGATAACTGCCGTAAGCTCACCGCAGTGAAGCTGGAATGATATGTCGGAGAGAATAACATCCGAACCTTTTTTTACTCCGATATTATTAACCGATATTTTGCAAAGACCGCAACCGTTTTCAGATGCCATCAGCTCACCGCCTTTAAGATGGTTTGTATGTTTTCTTTCATTATATCCTCGTAGGCACTAAGGGAATCCTCACCGCTTGTTACAGGGTTAAGCACAAAAATCTGCACGCCTGTTTCATTGGCGAGTATCTCTGCGGCACTACCGTTATAATCCGGCTCAACAAAAAGAGCCTTAATATTATTTTCGGGAATCATATCGCAAAGATGAGCTATTTTCTTTGCTGAAGGCTCACCGCCCTCGTCACTTTCGATACACTCAATTATTTCAAGTCCCGATTCTTCAGCCATGTATTCGTAAGCCCCGTGAAAGGTTATTATTTTTTCACCCGAGGCTGTTTCGTAGGTCTTTTTCAATTCATCACTCAAAGCATCCAGACGCTTAATATAATTTTCGTAATTCTCATTAATCTGCTTTTCGTGCTGAGGATAATATTCAATAAGTCCGTTTCTGATGTTAAGAACCTGTTTTTTTGCATTTTCAACAGAAAGCCAGATATGGGAATTGTTTTCGTGACTGTGAGCATGGTGCTCATCCTCTTCGTGGTGATGAGAGCAGATAAGCTCAATATCCGAAGAAGAATCTATTATGGGTAAATCCTCATTGGTTTCACTGATATCTGTCAGAAAGCTCTCCAACCCTGCGCCGTTTATGACAAAAACATCCGCATCACTGAGAAGTCTTGCATCACGGGCAGTAAGAGTATAGTCGTGAAGGCAACCCGAGGTCTGCTCTGCCATGCAAATGACGGAGAGACCCTCAACACCATCAACAAGGTTTGATGTGAAAATATATACGGGATAGAATGATACGGCTATAACCGAGTCATTGTTTTCTGTTAAAGCCGCACCACACCCTGCAGTAAAAAGCAATGAAAGTGCAAGTATTATTGCAAGGACTTTTTTCAAACCTTTATCACCTTACCAGTCTGAAGTAATAGGGAATTTCCGAACCGTAAAGACCTGTTTCAATTTTTACATAGTATGTGCCCGCAGGTACTAATACTACACCCGTTGTAACAAGGTGGTCATTAAGATAGGAATCTACCGAGCAAACCTCGTTGCCGTTTTCATCAACCACACTTGCAATCCAGCAGTTTTCATTTACCTTACCCGCCTCGTGATAGAACTCAAGACAAATACGTGTATCCTTTTCAAGCTCGAATTTATAGTAATCCTCATCGTACAATGAGTCAGTGGATATAATCGCACCGTGATAGTACTTGCCGAACTCTGCAAAATCACAGGTTTCCATAGTATTATTAGGCTCGTGCTCGAAATCCGCTGCCTCTGTGAAGCTCCATTTACAGCTGTAATATGCGGAGTTATATGATACAGAGTCACCGTCAATGCATATGTAGTAATCGCCGGGAGCAAGACCCATATTCTGTATTACGGTTCTCTCCTCGTTCCACATAGAGAATTTACGCACTATCTGGTGATAAGTGCCGTCCTCAAGGGGCTTGAACAAGCGGATATTCCAGCCGCGCTTATCACCCTCGAGAAGCTCGTGTTCAAATTCGAAATCAATATAACCTTCAGCAGGAACGCTGAATTTATAATAGTCCTTATCAAGACCCAGCAACCTGTCCGCAAGGCTACCGCCCACAATTACATCAGCAGGAAGATTTGTTGCAGTTTCAGGAGTGTCATTAAGTTCAAACTCGTTATTCACCGCTTTATCAGCACCCACAAGGAGTGTGTATGTATCGGGAACCTCTGTCTGGGCTTCAACCTTGATGTAGTAAGTGCCGCTCTGTAAGCCTATGACACCCGTTTTGACAAGAGTTTCATTCAACCTTGATGTGAACTGAGTAATAAGCTTATCGGAGCTGTTGTAAAGAGTAACATTCCAGCCTACGGTGGGAAGCGTTTTATCGTTATGACTGAATGTGATATTAACAACGCTGTCATCAAGGAGCTCGAGAATGTACCAGTCAATATCCGTACCGTTTTCCCGCCTTGATGAAGAACCGTATTTACCGTATTTTACGGCAATTGGTGTTGCATCCGCAATATCATCATTGGGCTCTTTTTCGTAGGTTTCGGTTTCAGTGAACATAGTTACAAGAGTGTAGTTGGTCTCAAGGAAGAATGTACCTGCTTTTACAACTATGCAATATGTGCCGGGTGTAATACCCGTTTCGCCCCAGTTTGAAGTAACGTCGCTCCAGAAGGATTCGAAGTAGCTTATTTCTTTATAGACCTTTTCTTCACCCTCTATTATTTTGTAAAGGGTTACTTCCCAACCGGTTTTGGCGTTGTCCTGATAATCTTCGTGGTCAAGCCTTAAAGCCAGCGCACCGTTAGCGGGAACCTCAAACATATATGCATCATAGTCATCATCACTTTTTATGATACCCGTAACCTGTGTATTCAATGTAATGTATGTGGGAGTGTTTGTTTTAAACAAACTGTCCTGTACTATTACAGAGGCGGCACCTGCGCAAAGAGATACAGCCAGTATAACAACAGCCGTAACAAGTGCGGTAATTTTTATTTTACGCTTATTCATAAGCCAAACTCCTTTTTAAATCCTCCAGCGCCTTATCATATCCGGGCGCCGTATCTGTATATGAACACAGTATAGTTTCAATCAATTCAATATTGAGAATTGAAAAAGCACAACCCAATTGCCATTTCATAAAATCAATGCTTTTTTCACCGTCGCGACCTGATGCAGCAATGAAAATTGCTTTACGACGCTTTTTGATAGGTTGAACCTTGCCGTTCCCGTAAAACGCGGTGTAGTAGCACTGGAATCTGTCAATAAGTGCCTTCAACGGTGCAGGAAAAGTACCATTGTAAACGGGACTTGCGAATATAATCAGGTCTGCACCTTCGAACATCCCGAAGAAGCTGTCCAGATCTCTGTGGACACATTTACCGTGTTTTTCGCAATAATTGCAACCGTCACAAGGTAAAAATCTTTCTTTGAAAGTATCAAAAACATCAATATGACAATTTCCGAGAGCAGCCTCAGCCTCAAGGCACAGACGATTTGTAAAGCTGTCCTTACGCCCCGAGCCCTTTATAATTAAAACATTTTTGTTTTCCATAAATCACTCATCCGTTATCAAAAATCGTCATTCCGACCCTGAAATTAAAGACAAAAATCCATTATCGGCTAATTATAACATACATTATATATAAAAACAAATATTTTAATAATATTTTTACGATTTTTTTACAAAAAAATAAAACAGCCCTTATCATTCATCAGATAAGGACTGTAAGTTGCTTTTAATCTGCGCCAAAAGCACTTACCTTGTTGTAAAACGGTTGATTTTGGATGCAGATGGCTTTTTATTGCCCCGACGGTGTATAAGGATACTCCGAGTGGGCAATAAAATGACACAACATCTTAAAAGCATAAAATAAAACAGCTCTTACCCTTAACCGGATGAGAGCTGTCAGCTTACTTTTAATCTGCGCCAAAAGCACCGTTTTAAAATTAGTCTGCTACAGGAGCGCCAACAGGACAACTACCTTCGCAAGCACCACAATCGATGCATTTGTCAGCGTCGATAACATAGATGCCGTCGCCTTCTGAGATTGCTTCTACGGGGCAATCTGCAGCACAAGCGCCACAAGAAATGCAAGCGTCTGTAATTTTGTATGCCATTTGTCTTACCTCCCTGTATTATTTATGTGCCTTCATTGTAGCACATTTTTTGCAGAAATCAATAGAAAATTATAATTTTTCAGGGATATTTTAGGATACTATGCCCCGATTAATCCTCATCAAAGTTTTCTTCGGGAGTTTCGTCGCTGATTTTCCTGCGTTTTACAAGCTTCACTTCTTTGCGTGAAAACTCAGTGGGAATTGCCTCGGGTCGTCTTTCAAGAGAAACCTTGAGTTTACCTGTAAGCAAATTGCTCTCTGTTACGGTACCCCTACCCTCGCGGGTGTCAACTATTGAGCCGACACGGGGTGTGATTTTAGCGAGATATTCATAGGAATCCTGCTCGTATTTAAGGCAACAAAGGAGTCTGCCGCAGGTGCCGCTTATTTTGCTGGGATTAAGTGAAAGCCCCTGTTCCTTAGCCATTTTTATGGACACGGGATGAAAATCATCAAGGAACTGAGAACAGCAGAAGGGTCTGCCGCAGATACCGAGACCGCCAATCATTTTGGACACATCGCGCACGCCTATCTGGCGCATTTCAATTCGTGTTCTGTATTGGGAAGCAAGGATTTTCACAAGCTCTCTGAAATCGACTCTGTCATCCGAGGTAAAGTAAAACAACATTTTACTGCCGTCAAAGGTACACTCTACTTCCACAAGCTTCATATCGAGCCCTAATTGCTCAACCTTTTTCTCGCAAAAAGTAAATGCCTCCGCTTCCTTTTTACGGTTGGTTTCAACTATTTTTATATCTTCCGCATTAGCGCCTCTGATAATCTTCTTAAGGGGATGACGGATTTCATCCTCCTCAACGGTATGGTTTGCAGATGCAATTTCGCCGCACTCAATGCCGCGTACTGTTTCTACAATTACCCTCTGCCCTTTTGAAAAGTTTTTTGAATCAGGGTCAAAATAATAAATTTTTCCGTTTTCTTTAAAACGAATACCTACAACTTCTGCCATAATAATCTCCGTATATATTATATTCTTGCGCAAAGAACCGCCGAAAGCAATGTGTAATTGGGGTTAGTATCCAAGGAACGATACAATGCGCAAACAGTATCGTACATTTCAAGTAATTTTTTTAAGGAAAGCTTCTCGGAAACCTCGGTGCTCTGCTCCTTAAAATCATCAAGCAGAATCTTACCGCCCGATTTAAGAGAAATCGCATCCCGTAAAAATGATATGAAAAGACCGAGCACTTCAACGGTGAGCTTCTTGTTACCGTCAAGAGGTGCCGTTGCTTCGATTTTATCGTACTCATAGGGGGACAAAATCGCTTTTGCCAAAGCTGTTACAATTTCTGTTGCCTTCTGAGAGTACTCAACATCCGAGGTATTACCCAGACCCAGACGCACAACACGTGATAAAACCGTACCGATAACGGCATTCGCATTCTGTGAGGTAAGCACGAATGCAGTATATGAGGGAGGCTCTTCGAGAATTTTCAATAATAAATTCTGACATTCCTCGCTCATCTGTTGAACTTCATAAAGAATGTAAACCTTTTTAAGCGAATCATTGGGTGTAAGGTGAGCCTCCGCCACCACTTTTTTCACATCCGCTTTAACAAAGGCTTTTTTATCGTCGGGTTTTGTAACCGTAATAATATCGGGGTGGATATTCTCTTCAGCTTTGCGGCAATTCTCACACATACCGCAAGGGGTCATATTCTGTTTATCACAAACAATCATTTTTGCCGTAAGTCGGGAGAGTGCAGCTCTCTGCTCCTCGGTACCGCCGTCTATAAGGACAGCGTGAGGGCTTCTGCCGTCAGCAAAAAAGCTGTTAAGTTTATTGGTAATTTCTTTTGAAAAATTAATCTCGCTAATCATATTTTCATAAACTGCTCCACATCCACAACAAATAATGTTGCGCCGCCAATGGTAATTTCAACGGGTGCCGCATTTATAAAGCCTTCGCCTAAAAACGGCGGTGTTGTGGAAATCATCTGGGTTCTTCTTGAACAGCAATTCTTAAATATACTTATGACTTCTTCGGTTTTTTCGTCTTCAACACCCACAAGAACGGTTACATTCCCGGTTTTGAGAAATCCGCCCGATGTAGAGAGCTTAGTTGCCTGAAATGATGCTTTTGTTATTTCGTTAAGCAAATCCGTAGCATCATCGTTGTTTACGATACCTATTACAAGCTTCAAAAAAATCACTCCTCAGAATAACAATAATTTCTTTCTATAACCTTTTTACCTCGCCAGGCGTACGCACGGTTCTCCATACTGTCGCCTGAATTAAAAACTGCTTTTGCAGTATCAAAAAACTCTTTTATGGGTGTAACTCTGATATTTCTGTTCATAGGGCAGACATCCTGACAGATATCGCATCCCCAGATACACCCGATTTTTTTAATCAACTCAATATTCCGTGGTGACAAATCACCTTTTCGTTGTGTTATATCGGACAAGCAAAGCTCCCTGTTTATTCCCTCGCAGCTTATTGCACTATTGGGGCACCGTCTGATACAGGCACCGCAATCAAGGCACCCGCCCGTGCTTTCAACAGAGTACTCGAAAGCTTTATCCGTAACAATTTCACCTATAAAACAGAAACTGCCGTAATCAGGGTTTATTAAAAGTGAATTTTTACCTCTGACACCCAAACCGCACAAAACCGCGGCTCCAACTTCATTTATTGGTGAATTATCGCAAAAGTATTCAAACTCATTTTCGGGATATGCCGACTTCAATTCAGCAGTTATTTTTTTCAGATATTCACCTGCTATCAGATGATAATCGTCGGGGACTGCGTATTTGGAAATATTGGAATTTTTATAAAAATCCTCTCCCAACCAATAGGGAAAAAGATATACTATAACGCTCTTTGCTCCTTGGGGAATACGCTCTTTGGCTCTGCAATCGAACAACTCGCCCGTCTTTTCAAGCTCACATATTCCGCAGGGCAATATATTATCAAACGGTAGCTTCATATTCATCACAAATTGGCAATAGCAACCATAAGAGGTATGGTTATAACCGATAGTCCCGAGTTAAATGCAACTATCTGAGATGCTACACCGGTATCCTTACCGTATTTCGCAGAGAACATTACGGTGTTATTCGCACTGGGTACGGATGCGGAAATAATACACGCCGAAAGCAATGTGCCCGATATGCCCGCAAGCTTATATATGCCCAGCATTATAGCGGGTAAAACCAATAATTTCAAAAATGCCACAAGGTAATTCTCTTTAAGCTTGAACATACTCTTCAGATCTGTGTTGGCTATATAAGTACCGAAAAAGAGCATCGCAAGAGGTGTATTGAGATTTGAAATATGACCTATGGCAGTATCAAAAACATCCGGCAGATCAATATCAAAAATAAATAATGGCAGACCTATAAGCACCGAGATAACCCCGGGATTAAAGAAAAGCTTCTTAAAATCAAACGAGGTTTTACCCTTGCTTTTGGTCATTACCCAGATACCGTGGGTAAATGAGAATATATTAAACGCTACCACACCCGCCGAGCAATAAAACACACCTTCATTACCCAACATCGCCTGACATAACGGCAAAGCCATATAACCCATATTACCGTAATTTACGGCATATTTGAAAATAGCTTTATTATCACCCGATTTATTGAAAAACGGCAGGGAAATAAGAATTCCCATAGTAAGGGTGCCCGCCATGCACAAAAAGGCAATACCCAAGGATTTCACAGTCGTCACATCAAAATCCATATTCATAAATGACCGGACAATAACACAGGGCGTGATTATATAAAATAAGACATCGTTTGAAAGCTTTGCGGTACTCTGCTTAAATACTTTCAACTTATCCGCCACAAACCCCACCGCAACAATCAGGTATAAAATCAACACCTGCTGAGCGGCAGTAGCCATATTGCTGAGAAACATTAATTTACCTCACCGAAAATATTATTCTTCGTCTTTTTTCTGTCTTAATTCCGCCAAAGAAACAATAGTCAAAGGCTCTTCATCCACGGTATTTTTCTTTTTTTTGCCGAAAAGCTTGGCGGCTTTGGGAGTTTTCTCCTTTTTGACCTTTTCTTTCTTAGGCTTTTCTGTTTTTTCTTCTTTTACTTTTTCTTTCTTGATTTTCTCAGGCTTTTCGTTCTTGACTTCAACCTCTTTGATTTCCTCAATTATTGCGGGTTTTTCAACCTTTTGTTCCACTGCGGGCTTCTCTTGGGGCAAATCCTCTTCCTCGTCAAAATCATCAATAAGCATCTGGGAAAATTCAAGAAAACCCTCGTCGGATTTCAAAGCTGAGGTTTCCTCTTCTTTCAAGATTACCGGGGCTTCTTCAGCTCCCTTTTCTTCGGTAAAAGCAACCTCTTCAACAATGTCTTCCGAAATGTACTCAACTGCTTCAGCCTCTTCGATTATTTCAGCTTCTGCAATTATTTCTTCCGAAATCTCCTCAACGGGCTCTTCAAATGTCTCAGCTTCCTCAATGATTTCGTCATCATCAACCGAAACCTCCTCGGAAACCACTTTTTCGACAGGCTCAGCAACTTCAATCACGGGCTTGTTCACAAAAATATCAGCAAGATCAGAATCAAAAAGCTCCTCTTCGGCTTCAATTATTTCTTCGACGCTTTCTTCGGTGCTGTTTTCTGCACTTTCTTCGACAGTGTCTTCTCCAGCCCCGTAAGAAGTAATCTCTTCGATTTTTTCATCTGCTTCTCCGCCAGATTCTTCCGTACTTTCTTGAGCAGAGCCCCCATCATAATTCTGCAAAGCAATTTCTTCGCTATCTTCGTTAATTTCTTCATCAACAATTTCTTCATAATCTTCAACTGCCTCTGCAACAGTATTTTCAACATTCTCAGGTTCGGTTACCGTACCTTCCTCCTGATAAAACGAAACATCCTCAACAGGAAATCCCGAATATATGTCTTTGAAGTCATCGGTTACCGCAACCTCACTGACTTCCTCATTTTCAACAACCTCTTCGTTTTCAATGATTTCTTCAGTTTCCTCTGAAATGTTGTTCTCATCTTCAACCTCAGCTTCACCATCCGCAGCTTCATCCTCGAAGAAATTACTGATATCACCGAGATTCTTAAACTCCGGAGCTATGCTGAAGCCTCTTTTTTTTTGAGATATTTCCTCCTGCTCTTTTTCCTGCATTTCAGGAACCGAAGCAGCAGAGTCACTGTTTTTAACCACAACCTCACTGTCATCAGGAAGAACTATATTGGAAACAGATCTCATTTTTTTGAGTGAGTTTTTGAATCCCACTCCGAGGGTTGAAATCATATAAACAATTATGAAAATGAAAAGGAAAAGGTGTGTGAAGCTGAAATCACTACCCTCCACATTTTTGTTTCCTAAAACTAAAACTATTCCTCTGGGAATTGATACAAGTCCCATAAAAATTGCAGCAGGGAATCCGCAACCATATGTGCACCACATACTGTTTACGGAGAAAACACCCGATGCTATTCTGGCGAAAGTAAGGAAGAAAAGCATCGTGAAAACAAGCATTCCTATTTCAAACAAAAGCTCAGAAACAGTTATAAAGCTTATGGCTTTCATCAATTTTGAAACAAGCACAAACATAGTCCAGCAACCGGGAGCAATGGACAATATGCCTACTTTTTTATAAGTAGCTTTCCCCTCAAAATGGCTCAGGCCGAATACGAGGAAATAAAGCACGGACAAAACAGCAAAAACCAATTCGAGAATAACAAATGCTCCGCCGTTTCCCTTGATGCCGCTATCTCTCAAGCCATCAAAAACAACCTGATTCATACCGCTGTGCATTGTGGGAATAACTTTGAGTGCAACAACAATTATATCCCACACGAAGGCTGCTGCCGCAACTAAAGAGGCTATACCGAGTGGGATATTTCTCCCCTCGGGGAGTCTGGGCGCAGGCACGTTCTTACTGAGAAAGCTCAGAACTAAAAACAAAATGCAACTGATTGCCAGAATACCGTAAAGAAGCGGTATGGTAAAATGCGAGGTTTCATAAAATCCGTTAACAGGATTCACAAGAAGCTGGTTTGTATCGGGATTTATAACAAGCAACAACTGACATGTTCTCAGACTTAAGGTTGCAACCGCAGCAACAGCAAAGAATACAACTAAGTGTGACATTCTGATTGCGCTTAAAGACCCTTTGATTTTTTTCATTTATTACAATCCTTTCGAATGTGAAAAATTATCTTTCGTCAAGGGGAACGTACTCTGATGATTTTTTGAAATCTGAAATTCTCTCATCAATGGGTGCGTACTCCTTCGGCACAGCCATATTCTTATATGCAGGACGGATAACTCTGTTGCCTGAAATAAGCTCCTCTATACGGTGAGCGGACCAACCTGCTACACGGGCAATAGCAAAAAGAGGCGTATATAAATCCTCGGGAATACCCAACATCTGATAGATAAGACCTGAATAAAGGTCAACATTTGCACAAATCTTTTTATTGTTGTTTTTCTCACTTGCGAAAATTTCGGGAGTAAGCTTTTCAACAAGGTCAAGTGCCTTGAATTCGTCCCCGAAGCCTTTTTCCTCAGCAAGCTTACGGGCTTCTCTCTTAAGAATAACCTGTCTGGGGTCGCTGAGAGTATAAACCGCGTGTCCCATACCGTAAACGAGACCGCTCTTGTCCCCTGCTTCACGGTTAATGATTTTCTTAAGGAAGTCTGCAACCTGACCTTCGTCGGTAATATCCTTGACATCTGCCTTCATATAATTCATCATTTCGGCAACCTTAAGGTTTGCGCCGCCGTGACGGGGACCCTTAAGCGAACCGATACCCGCTGAAATTGCAGCATATGTATCAGTACCGCTGGAGGTAAGTACTCTCGTAGCAAAGGCTGAGTTATTACCGCCGCCGTGCTCTGCGTGAATCATAAGACAAAGGTCGAGAAGCTTTGCCTCCTCATCTGTGAATTTACGATTTGAACGGGTATTGTAAAGAATAGTTTCAGCAGTGGAAAGTCCCGGCTTAATGGGATGAAGATACATACTCTTCTTGAGGTAATATCTTCTCTTGACCTGATATGCATAGGTCATAATTGTGGGAAGCTGAGCTATAAGCTGAACGCTCTGACGCAAAACATTCTCAATTGAAATATCGTCAGGATTACTGTCGTAGGAATAAAGCGAAAGCACCGAACGCTCGAGCTTATTCATAATATTGGGCGAGGGTGCCTTCATTATCATATCCTCAATGAAATCCTCGGGAAGCTCTCTTGACTGAGAAAGCAGACTGTTGAAATCATCAAGCTGTGACTTTGTGGGCAGGTGACCGAATAAAAGCAACCACGCAACCTCCTCGTAGCCGAAGCGGTTTTCTCTGATGCAACCGTCAACAAGGTCATTAATGTCGATACCTCTGTATGTAAGGTGGCCTTCAACGGGTTTGCGTTCACCGTCATCAATATAGTAACCTTCAACTGCACAGACTTTTGTAAGACCCGCCATAACACCGCTTCCGTCGCGGTTTCTCAAGCCCCTCTTGACCTCAAATCTGTCAAAATACTCGGGGGCGACTGCACTGTAACTTTTAAGCTCGCTGCAAAGATCCGCAAAATTATCTGCAGAAATATTGTCGATATATGTAGGCATAGTTCCATCTCCTCTTTGTGCCTTATATTAAAAATCATAATCTTAAAAAATAATTCATATTATTTTATACCATAATAGCGTTCTTGTCAATAAAGCTACGCTAAAAATAACGGACAGGTGAAAGCAATGAAAAAATTTGTGATTATTGTAATTCTTGCGGTGATTTCTATGAGCTCAGTGCCCTTCTTAGCAATAAAAGATGCACCACAGCCAACAGCAAGTGAAGAAAAAACAACCCTTGCTCCCACTGATAACGACACCTCTTCACAACAGACGATAACCGTTTTCAGAAGTCTTGAAAACGCCTCTCAGGAAATGGATATATTTGAATATGTCTGCGGAAGTGTGGCGGCAGAAATGCCACTGGCATACCACGAAGAGGCTCTTAAAGCACAGGCGGTGGCATGCTACACAAATGCATTACGGCTAAAAAAAGAAAATACAGACTCACAGGGTCATATATCCGATGACAGCACAGTTCACCAAGGATACATAGACGTTAATCAGCGTAAAGAAAAATGGGGATCGGACTTTGAAAAATACGAAACCAAGTTAAAAAACGCCGTCAAATCCGTAGAAAACCAGGCACTTTTTTACAATGACGAATTATGCGTTGCAGCCTTTTACGCTATTTCGTGCGGTAAGACCGAAGATGCAAAAAATATCTGGGGTACCGAAGTCGCTTATCTGAAGCCCGTGCCCAGCGAAGGGGATAAGCTGTCACCTTCATACGCATCTGCGGTAGCCTTTAATAAAGGGGATTTCACCTCAGCGGCAAAGAATGCAAAGCTCCTTGAAAAAGAACCGTCATCCCTTGAAAATATTATAAAAATTGAAGAAACATCAGCCTCCGGAACAGTGCTGTGGGCAACCGTCAACGGCAAGAAATTCACAGGCGAACAAATACGCAAGGCTTTTTCTTTGAGGAGTCCCGTTTTCACTGTAAAAACAACCGCAGACACTGTAACCTTCAGCGTCTGCGGATATGGGCACGGAGTCGGAATGAGCCAATACGGTGCCGATTATTTAGCGAAACAAGGCAATACCTATAAAGAAATTCTGACCCATTACTACACGGGGGCAGAGGTGAAATCATACAACATTCTTTAAAATATATCTGATAATACAGAGTAAACCTATGTGCAACGGGTAGAACGCATAAAAGCCGTATTGCAGGACCTTGCAGCCCTTACCCTTTTTACCGTTATATAACCATATGGGAATGAACGAAAACAAAGCAAATATCTGAACAGGTATTTTATAAAGAGTCCCGTCAACAGCGAATAAAACAGGGCGCCCCGGGTAGAAGAAAACAAACACAATAAACATTACTGCAAACTGTGCCAGAAAAGCAAAAGGAAAATCTCTGAGCAAATAAAAAGCTACAACAAGTACCACTCCCGCTGCACCGTAATCAACCCTGAGAGCCACAGCAAGAAATACAATAACAGCAACACCCAAGCCTGCCCCCGCTATTGTCAGAGGGGTTGGCTTTTTTTTCGCTTTTTCAAGAAAAGCTAACGCGAAAATGCTTAAGAGGAATGTAAATAACACATTCTGATACCCGGGAAAAAATATTTCCGAAGAACAAAAGACATTGAAGGGAATTTCAGACAATACGGCAAAAACCAACAATCTCAGTACATACTTTTTCAGGCTTGAGGTATGTATAAAGCCTTCGGCAATCTGAAAAGCAAAAATCGGGAAGGCTAACCTGCCCACATATTTCATCCACATATTTCCGTCAACAAGCGCGGCTCTGGTGTGGTCCAGAATCATAAAGGCAACTGCCAGAATTCTCAGAACATCTGCATTTATGCCACCAAAAGGCTTTTTAACAAAAGGACTGTTACTGAATGATTTAATCGTCATTTTCACCGTAATCACCTCCTGCTTTTTCCACAAAAAAATTATAGCATTTACTCAACGCTTACACAAGTAAAATTTTGCTTTATCCGACTCTTTTTGCAGTCGATTTTATTGACATTATAATGTATTAGTGCTATTATTGTTTTATAATTATATTATTATGGCTTGTTACGGTCAAAAACTCGTTTTTTGCTTTGGGAGGAAATATGAAAAAACCTGGTTATGAGCGCAGCTACAACCGCTTTTTCAAGCGCATTATAGACTTCTTCATCGCGCTCTTTCTTTTAATTGCAGCTTTACCGTTTTTCGCGGTAATCTCTTTGATTATAGTAATCGACTCGGGTTTCCCGATTTTTTATAAGCCCTTACGCGACGGGTACAAGAGCAAGCCCTTTCACATCTACAAATTCAGAACCATGGTCAAGGATGCGGACAAGGGCGACGGCACAACAGCACTCAACGATCCCCGTATAACCCGCTCCGGTAAAATTTTAAGAAAGCTCAAGCTTGACGAAATTCCCCAGCTGATTAATGTTCTCAACTCAACAATGAGCTTCATTGGTCCGAGACCCGAGCTTCTCAAATACACCGAGCGTTATGAAGGTGAGGAAAAATTAATCCTTCAGGTCCGTCCCGGCATAACAGATTTCAGCTCAATCGAGTTTATAAATCTCGATGAGATCGTCGGCGAGGAAAACCCCGACGAAATGTATGAGAAATATGTCCTCAAAAAGAAGAACGAACTCAGGGTTAAATATGCTAAAGAGGTTTCCCTTAAAACAGACGTAACGCTTTTCGTAAAAACCTGCTTACAGGTACTCAAAAAAGCAATCCGCGTAATACGCAAGAAATAGGAGCATCAGATGGAATACATAAATTTAAAAAATACTGACCTTAAAGTTTCCCGCTTTTGTATGGGTGGTTGCCCTATGGGAGGCTACAACTGGGGCAAGGTTGAGCAGGACGAGCTTGTGGGCGCTATCAGAAAAGCCCTTGACACGGGCGTCAATTTCTTTGACACTGCCGACACTTACGGACTCGGGCAGTCCGAAAAAACTCTTGCCAAAGGTCTTGGTGCAAACCGCAAGGACGTCATTATAGAAACCAAATTCGGTGTGCGCGTAGAAGGGGGAAGAACTTTTTATGACAATTCCCCTGCCTATATTGAGGCTGCTCTCGAAAACAGTCTTCGCCGTTTAGACACCGACTACATCGATATTTATCTCATTCACTATCGCGACGGCGCTACCCCGATAGAAGAGGTTGTGGGTAAACTCACCGAGCTTCGTGACAAAGGTAAAATCCGTTACTTCGGATTGTCAAATGTTACAGCGCAGGATATTGATGAGTTGAAGCCCTACAAAGGCTTATTTGTTAACTGTCAGAACGAATTTTCTCTCGCCTGCCGTAAGAACGAAGAGGATCTGAGAAAATTACAGACCGAGTTAGACCTCACACCCATGACATGGGGAAGTCTTGGTCAGGGTATATTGACGGGCAAATATGACCTCAATTCAAAATTCGGCTACGACGACCGCAGGCGACTTGACATCTATGTGAATTTCCATGGGGATAAACTCAGAAAGAATATGGAAATTGTTAATGTCTTAAGAGAGATTGCGGTAAACAGGGGTAAAACTCTTTCAGCTTGTGCCATCCGTTTTATACTCGACTGCTTACCCGAAAGCGTAGCCCTGGCAGGCATCAAAAGAGCCGACCAATTAATATCAAATCTCGATGCTATGGACTGGCATTTTACACCCGAAGAATTCAAAGCCCTTGATGAGATTTCAAAGCTTTAATTTTTTACATAAAGAAAACAATTCAAATGTGCGTAAATCCGGACAATTAACAAATATTCAGGTCCGGATACCGCACTCTGTATGGAGTGGAAAGAAATGACAAGTGAGCAATTAGCTTGGAAAATCAGACGTCACGGCATAGAAATGACTCACCTTTCAGGCGGAAGCCATATTGGTGCGGTTATGTCCGTTGCGGATATAATCGCTGTGTTATTTGCCGAAACGCTTAATTTTGACAACAAAAACCCAAAATCAGAAAACCGCGACCGTTTTATCTTATCAAAGGGTCACGCAGGCGCCGCTATATATGCTGCCCTTGCAGAAAGCGGTTTCTTTGATATTGATGAACTGAAAACACACTACCAGAATGGTAGCAGACTGTCCGGGCATGTTTCACATCATGTGCCCGGTGTAGATTTTTCTACGGGTTCTTTAGGTCACGGATTATCCGCCGCCGCAGGTATGGCTTTAGCCGCCAGACAAGACGGAAAATTACATAAAAACTATGTGATTTTAGGTGATGGTGAATGTAATGAGGGCTCCGTATGGGAAGCTGCTTTATTCGCTGTTCACTTCGGGCTTGATAACCTTATCTGCATCGTTGACCACAACCATATGCAAAGCCTTGACTTCTGCGATAAAACGCTGTCCTCCACGCCCCTTGCGGGTATATGGCAGAGTTTCGGCTGGAATGTAATTGAAATTGACGGCAACGACCACAACCAATGCCGCAATGCACTTAAAAGCATACAATCCAACGGCAAGCCCACAGTTATTATTGCAAACACCGTTAAGGGCAAGGGAATTTCCTATATGGAAAACGACATTTTATGGCATTACAGATTCCCTCACGACGGTTGGGAATACGATATGGCAGTAAGTGAACTGCATAAAGTAAAGCCTGAAGGTGTTACCGACCCTTACACTCCTGAGGGTATTTTAAACCCTGCAACACCGCCCGAAGATGCGGATATTTTCAAAGACCACACTATGTATGCCACATACAAGCCCACTTGGTTCGGAAAGGAAAAGCAATCATGAGAGATACCTTCTTCAAAACCCTCATAGAACTCGCTGAGGAAAACAAAAACATTGAAGTTGTTACGGGTGACTTAGGCTTTGGTGTGCTTAAACCTTTCTGGGAAGCACATCCCGACCAGATTATAAATGCAGGCATTGCCGAACAGAATCTTACCTCAGTTGCCGCAGGTATGGCACTGGAGGGTAAAACTGTTTTCACATATTCAATAGGCAACTTCCCAACCCTCAGATGTCTTGAGCAAATCCGTAACGATTGTGCATACCACAACGCAAATGTTAAGGTTATCTGCGTCGGCGGCGGCTTCGTTTACGGCTCATTGGGTATGAGTCACCACGCAACCGAGGATATTGCCGTTATGCGCGCGCTCCCGGATGTTACGGTGCTGTGTCCCGGCGACCTCGTTGAAGCAGAGGCAGTAACGCGAGCCATTGCAGAATACCCGGGTACTTGCTATGTGCGTCTGGGAAGGGGTGGCGAGAAAAGAATACATACTTCTTTGCCGTATTTTGAAATCGGTAAAGCCATACCGGTTTCAAAGGGCGAAAAAATCGCAATTTTTTCAACAGGTGCAATTTTCGAAGAAATCGAAGAAGCGAAAGCGATACTTGAACAGGCGGGCTTTAATCCCACCATCTATACATTCCCTACAGTTAAACCCATTGATGCCGAAACAATTAAGGAAATCGCTGAAACTCACGAAATTATTGTCACATGTGAGGAACATAATCTTTCAGGCGGTTTCGGAAGTGCCGTTGCAGAAGTTCTCTGCGAGCTTCCCTGCCACGCACGACTTGTGCGCATCGGTATGAATGACCAATACTGCACTATTGTGGGTGACCAGAAATATCTCCGCGACCAATATGGTATGAGCGGCAAAAAAATCGCAAAAAGAATTTTATTTGAGGTGAAGCAATGAAGCGACTCCTGCTTACTTGTACCGACCTGATGACAATTCAGTTTATGGTACCCCATATACGCTATCTTGCAGAAAACGGTTTTTCTGTGGATCTGGCATGCTCTGTTGTGGGCGACAGACTGGATGACGTAAAAAACGCAGTTGGTGATGTTGCGAACATTCATACTCTGCGACTTGTGCGCAGTCCGTTCTCCCCCGTTAATTTAAAGGGCTATCAGGATTTAAAAAAGCTTTTAGCCGAAAACGAATATGACATTATCTGGACAAATGAGCCTGTTATGGGCGTTATGACCCGCTTTGCCGCACGCAAAGTGCGTAAAAAAGGTACCAAGGTCCTTTACATGGCTCACGGCTTTCATTTCTTTAAAGGCGCACCTCTTCTCAACTGGATGATGTGGGCTCCCACAGAAATCATAATGTCCCGATTCAACGATATTTTAGTCACCATAAACTGGGAGGACTATAACTGGGCAAAAAAACATACCCACACACCCGTTATAAAGCATATCGACGGTATCGGTGTGGATTTTTCTTCCCGTGAAGGTGTTATTTCCAGGGACGAAAAAAGAGCGCAGTTAAATATCACACCCGACGATATTCTTGTTTTATCCGTAGGCGAGCTTCAGAAAAGAAAAAATCATCAGGCGATTATCCGTGCTATTGCAAAGCTTAATAATCCCCACATCAAATACATAATCTGCGGTCAGGGTATTTTAGAAAATCAACTCAAAGCCCTTGCTGCAAAAAACAATCTGCAAAACCAGGTTTTCTTTTTAGGCTACCGACAGGATATTCCCGAAATTATGAACGCTTGTGATATTTTTGCACACCCGTCAATCCGCGAGGGTCTTGGTCTGGCTTCCCTTGAAGCAATGGCTTCGGGTCTTCCTCTTATCACTTCAAATGTGCAGGGCGTTCCCGATTATGTTGAAAACGGCATTACCGGATATATGTGTGCGCCTATGGATGTTGACGCATATGCAGAAAATATGAGTAAGCTCACTTCCGATAAATCTCTCAGGGAGAAAATAGGCACAACTAACATCACATATGTTCAGAAATACCGTGTTGAAGTAATCGAACCCGTAATCAAAGAAATCCTTGAGGAATGCACTGACTCAAAAGAAACAGTAAAGGTTAATTGAACATGAAGCTTTCCGTTATAATCCCTGTCTATAAGGCAGAGAACACAATACGTCGGTGCCTCGACAGTTTATTGAACCAACCTCACAGTGATGTTGAAATAATAGTCATAAATGACGGCTCCCCTGATTCTTCTGGCGAAATCTGCAAGGAATATGCCGAAAAACACGCCGAAATTCGCTACATAGAAAAAGAAAACGGCGGTGTTTCCACTGCCCGTAATCTCGGTCTTGATATTGCCACGGGCGATTATGTGGTTTTCGTTGACAGCGATGATTGGGTTTACGACAACTTCTTTTCCGTTATTGATAAGGCTTTGAAGGAAGATGACTGGGATTTGTTCCAGTATTCTCAGAATTACACTGACGGCAAAACTGAGAAGCCCCGTATTCAGGCTGATTTTAAATCAAGCGACCACGAAGCAATTTTCGCCCATATAATCGACCATATGTGCCATAAGCACATTAATAAGCCCATTGACAAAGTTTATAAGCGCAGAATTATCGAGGAAAATCACATAAGATTCCATCCCGATTTATGCGTGGGTGAAGACCGCACATTCAACATCGTTTTTTCACTAAATGTAAAAAAATGGTGTGTTGTTTCTGACTTGATTTATTGGGTGAGCTTAGAAAACGGCGAATCCCTTTCAAGACAAAAGCGCGATAATCTTGACGACCAGATACGCATAGCAGAAGAATATCTTTTTGATATTATCGGAAAGTCAGATGCCTCAGAAGAAGAAAAGGATATGCTTATAAAGGCAATCCGGTTTGACAATATGCGCGCAGTTTACACAAAGGCGAAGTATCTGCACAACAACAATGTGGGACTGTTAAAGCGCTTAAAAGAGCTTAACAGCTATTGCAAACAGGTAAACCAAAAGAAATTTACATATCCTCCCGGTAAATTCTGCACACTTATCAGTTTACCGGTTAAATTACGATTGACTCCCGTGCTCGATGCTATGGCATGGGTATTGACAAGATAGGATTATTTATGAAATACATTCTTCAGATTGCCGCCCACCTTACAATAGGCGGTGCCGAAAAGGTCTGCAGGGATATCGGTCTTTACGGAAATCCCGAGGAATACGAAACTCACTACATTATTTTTGATAATGATATCGGCGACTTCGGAAGAGAAGTTGAAGCCAAGGGCTGCAAAATATTCAAATTCCGTGAGCCCTCCGAAAACTACGGTGAATATTTCAGAGAATTAAAGAAGCTTATGGCAAAATACCCTTACACCGCCGTACACGCTCACACAATGTTCAGTATCGGCTGGGTTATGCTTGCAGCAAAGCAGATGAAAATCCCCGTAAGAGTTTCTCACGCTCATTCCGCCCTTATAGACGGCAACTCAATTGTTAAAACTATATACGAAAAAGTTATGAGAAAACTCATTCTCTCCTGCTCCACTGACCTTGTCGCCTGCGGCGAGAAAGCAGGCATAAGACTTTACGGCGAAAAGGCATACAAAAAACGCGGTAACCTCATACTCAACGGAATAGACACTGAGGCCTTCGCCTTTTCCCAAACAAAGCGTGATGAAATCCGCAATAAATTACACATTAACGATAAATTTGTTCTTGGTCATACGGGCAGACTTGCAGAAGTTAAAAATCAGGCCTTCATCCTTAAGCTTATGCCCGAAATACTAAAAAAGAGAAACGACGCTGTGCTTGTTCTCATAGGCGACGGCGACGACAGGAAAATGCTCGAAAATACAGCAAAAGAGCTTGGTATTCAGGATAAAGTGGTTTTTGTAGGTAATGTGACCAATGTTCAGGATTACCTCAGCGCTATGGATGTTTTTGTGTTCCCCTCTCTTTATGAAGGTTTACCCTTGTCCATACTGGAGGTTCAGGCAAATGGTCTGCCATGCATCATTTCCGATACAGTTCCTCCCGATGTGTTCTTAACCGAGCTTATCCATCCCCTGTCACTTAAAGACCCTGAAGAAAACTGGATTAATGAAATCTTATCCGCCAGCCGTATTCCGGGTAAGGATTATTCCAAAGAATTAAAAGACGCAGGATTTGATTTAAAAACCGCAATGGAAAAGGTGTACAGCATTTATGAAAATTAAAATTTTATTTTATATAGACACCTTAAACGGCGGCGGTGCCGAAAAGGTGCTGAGAAACCTTGTTAATTCAATGGATTATAGCAAATTCCATATTACCGTACAGACTACTTATAAGGAGGATGTTTCGGAATATCTTAACAAGGAAGTTAATTATAAATACTGCTACGAAAAAAAGAACACTCTTTCCGATATTATTTTCAGAGCAGAGGCTGCAGCAGGGCTTGTTTATCCCTTACACATAAAAGGCGATTACGATATTGAAGTAGCTTACCTTGAAGCGGCATCCACCAAAATAATGGCAGGCTCAACCAACAAAAAAGCCAGGAAAATCGCGTGGGTGCATTGCGATTTAAGAAAAAACACAGATGACCCCGAGGCTTATGCACGAAAAGCTAAAGGTTGGTACGAAAAATTTGACAAAGTTATATGTGTTTCCGAAAATGTTCGCCAAAGCTTTGTGGAATTATTCGGAAACTCACCTGAAGCTCAGGTTATTTACAACACTATTGATGACAAAGAAATCATTGAAAAATCTTTTGATGCATTACCTTCGGATGTACGTAAGCATAAGCTCACCCTTGTTATGCTCGGAAGACTTATGGCACAAAAGAATTATCCCCGGTTATTAAGAAGTGCAAAAACCCTGTCAGATGAAGGCTTTGATTTTGAACTTTGGATTCTTGGCGAAGGTGAAGAACGACCGACTCTTGAAAAATATATTTCAGAGAACAATTTAACCAATAAAGTAACTTTGTTTGGCTTTTGCCAAAACCCCTACCCCTTTATTAAAAATGCAGATTTATTGATATGCTCTTCAAATTGTGAGGGTTTCAGTACATTTGTAACCGAGGGACTTATACTCGGCAAAACCGTTGTTACAACCAATTGCGGCGGAATGGACGAGCTTTTGGGCGAAAACGAATATGGCATTATTACTGATAATAATGATGAGGCATTTACTGAAGGCTTAAGAAAAATGCTTAACAGCCCTCAATTGCTGGATGAATATACGAAAAAAGCACAATTACGCGGACAACAGTTTTCAAAAGAACAGCTGACCGCTCAAACAGAAAACTTATTTTACAGCACTTTGGGTATTTAATACCACCAACGGAGTATTATGGGAAAATCTATTTACTACATCCTTGTTGCTGCGACAATTTTACTTGGTTTAATTTTTTCGCAGAAAAAGGAATCACGAAAACCGTACATTATTATTACGGCAATACTTCACGCTTTAGTCAGCGGTCTCAGGTATCAGTTCCTGACCGGTGACTTAATCCGCTATAACACGCTTTTTCAGGATTACAGATATTTCGATTGGTTCAGTGAAGAGGTTTTTCAAGAGGGCAGAAACTTTGGCTTCCAATGGCTCATGAAGGCTGTCTGCCATATAACCGACGGTAATTATCAGCTGTTTTTATTCATTGTTGCAGTTATTATCGAGGTTATTGTTGCAATTCTTATTTACCGCTATTCTCCCCTGCCCTGGCTTAGTTTTACAATGTGGAACTGTCTGGGCTTCTATGTGTTTGGCTTCAGTGCGGTAAAGCAGTCGCTTGCTATGGCAATTCTTATGCTCTCTTACATCTGCATTATCGAAAAAAAGCCAAAATTATTCGTACTGTTCACAGCCCTTGCCTCCACAATACATCTTCCGGCACTGGCATTTTTCCCTGCATACCCAATAGCAAAACTGAAATTAAACTTCAAAACCATTATCGGTTATATTGTTTCAGCCATTACTATTTTTGCCTTGCGTGCGCCCATTGTTACCACTCTGCAGGATGCGTATTACGAGGACAAAGACTTCGCCGCGGATACATTCATCGGTACCAGATTTCTTATGATGTGCCTTATGCTCGTAATCGGAGTATTGCTTAAAGGCTTCCAGGGCAAGCATTTTTCATCGTTATTTATGCTTATCGGTGTTGCTGCAATTTTCCAGATGTTCTGCGGTTACGATAATGTTTTCACCAGACTTGCGGACTATTATTTCCAATTTGTTATACTCTATATTCCCATGCTCTTTGAAGATTTTGAAGAAGCAGCATATCCGATGCGAATGGGTCCGAAGATAATTTTTGATAAATCAATGACGAAACTGTTAATAGTTTTTCTTGTAGCCTTCGGTATCTGGTTTTACAGTACCAGTGCAATGGTACCACCTCCGGTAGCCATAGATGACTATACCAACTACCGCTTCTTCTGGGAGGTGGCACCGACACAATGAAAAAATACAGTGTAATTATTCCGGCATATAATTGCGAAAAAACTATTGAAAATACAGTAAATAGTGTTTTAGATTCAGGCCTTTCTGATTTTGAAATAATCATTATTAATGATGGCTCCAAGGATAAGACGAAGGCTGTTTGCGACAAATTATCACAGGAACATCCTGAGGTTATCTGTATTCACAAAGACAATGGCGGTGTTTCCTCTGCCCGTAACCGAGGAATTGACGAAGCAAAGGGCGAATACGTACTCTTTATGGATTCTGATGACAGTCTTGATCCAAACTCCTTAAAAACACCTTGTGATATAATATCTGCTCATAAACCTGATATGCTTATTTTCGGTTTGAGTTTTGACTACTCATCCAACAACAAGCTTTACAGACGTGATGAAATGGTTTATCCCGACGAGAAAATTTTAAATCCCGAGCAATGGAGTGATATCTTTTTAGATTTATTTCATTACAACGCCCTATCGCCTGTATGGAATAAATTTTATAAAGCCGAAATTATAAAAAACAACAACATCCAATTTAATGAATCTGTTTTTCTTATGGAGGATTTGCTTTTTGTTCTTGACTGTATGGCAAAAACTGAAAAAATATATCTTTACAATAAGGTTATTTACAGATATGAGCAACCCGAAAACGATAAAAGAGTATATTCCCGCATTAATAGAGTTAATGATATTAATGATTACATACAACCATTTATTAAGAGCATTTCGAATTTAACTCATAATTTAAAAGAGCAATACAATGTTGATTTTCCCCGGGGGAAAGATACGTTATTTGAACTCTATAAGATGTTTATAAGTCAGAAAGCTTACTACGCTGATGAAAAAACTTTAAAAGCATTAACAGAAGCTATCAAAAACGGAATATTTTCGGATTATAAAACTGACGATATTCTTATTAATGACATAAAAAACGAAAACTTTAAAACAATTATAAAAAGACATAAAAAAATACAGCTGCGCCATAAAATAGCCGTAGCAGTAAAGAAAAATGCCTTATACCGAAAAATAAAAGGCAACTGAAGGATTTAATATGATTGATTTTGTAGTTCTGTGGGTGGACGGCAACGACCCCGCCTGGCAAAAAGAAAAAGCTCAATACTCTCCTCAAAAGACTGATGACAGTAACTCTGCCAACAGATTCCGCGACTGGGGACTTATGCCCTATTGGTTCCGCGCTATCGAAAAATTCACCCCTTGGGTACACAAAATTCATTTTGTAACCTGGGGACATCTTCCCGAATTTCTCGACACAACCAACCCTAAATTAAATATTGTAAAACACACGGATTTTATGCCCGAGGGAACCTTACCCACCTTCAGCTCTCATGCACTTGAGGTTAATCTTCACCGCATTCCCGATCTGGCAGAAAACTTTGTTTATTTCAATGACGATATGTTTATTCTTCGTCCTATGTCTGAGGAGGCATTTTTCAAAAACGGACTTCCCTGTACTTACGGCAGAGAGGTTCCTATGCCCTTTATCGGTGAAATCGGCATCTGGCAGCACGCAAGCGCCAATAATATGGGCGTTATAAATAAAAACTTTGACAAACGCACACAGTTTGGTCTTCATAAAGACAAATATCTTAACAAAGCTTACCGTTGGCAGGACAATCTCCGTTCATTTATGCTGTGGAAGCTTTTCCCTAACTATTTCTACGGATTTGAAAACCTTCACGCTCCCGGTGCATATTGCAAAAAAACTTTTGAAGAGGTGTGGGAAAAAGAACCTGATATTTTAAATTCCACATCCCTTAATAAATTCCGTCAAAGCTCCGACCTTAACCAGTGGATTATGCTCTGGTGGCAAGTTGCAAGCGGCAACTTCCACCCCTATTGTACGGACAATTTCGTTTCTTGTGCGGATGAAACTACAGTTTCTGCGGTTTGCGATATTATCGAAAATCAAAAGCACGATATGATTTGCATAAATGACCCTGAAACATCCGTTGATTTTGATGCACTTTCTGAAAAAGTACGCAGTTCTTTCCAAAAAATTCTTCCCGAAAAGAGCAGTTTTGAAAAATAAATATGAAAAAGAATATTATTTTTGTTTCAACCGCCCTTTGGATTGGCGGTATTGAATCAGCGTTGGTAAACCTTCTGAACCACATAGATTATAATAAGTATAATGTCACCTGCCTGATTCTTTACAATTACACCGATATGGCTCACCGTATTCCAAAAGAATGTAAGCTTATTATAGCGGACCGGGACAAGCTCATTTCCTTTAAAGAGCCGTATAAATACGCCCGTCTTTTCCATTTAATTGAAAAACCGCAGAATGCTTCGAAATTCCGCCTGTTTATTTGGAAAGTCCTTTGTTTCCTTTTTAAAGGCTTGGAAGCAAGACTTTATTCCTCTTACATAAAAAAACAAATGAAGTCCGAGCATTTCGATACGGCAGTTATTTACAGTGATGTGGTTGCCGAAACAGCAGTGCGAGGCATTTCAGCCGATAAATTCCTTATGTTTTATCACCACGGTGCAATGCGTAGGGTATATCACGATAAATACGGCTATAAAAAGAGCAAAAAAATTATTGCCGTGTCCCATTCTCAGGCGGAAGCACTCAGAGAATTCCGCCATGAGTACAAAAACAAAATAATCGCAATCAACAACATCATTGATGTTGACGATATAAAAGAGCGCAGTAAGGAAGAAATTGATATTGAAATTCCAGCAGATAAATTCAATATCGTATCCTGTGGCAGACTCTCCCCCGAAAAAGGAATGGACCTTGCAATAGAGGCTTGTAAAATCCTTATTGACAAGGGCTACGCCAATTTTAAATGGTGGGTTGTGGGCGGTGGCCCCATTGAAAAGGATTTGCAAGAACAGATTAAAAGACTTGGGGTGGAAGATTACATTCAACTTTTGGGTATGCAATCCAATCCATATCCATATATTGCAAAAAGTGATTTGCTGGTGCAGCCAAGCCGGTTTGAAGGTCACAGCGTTGCAATAATGGAAGCAAAGATTTTAGAAACCCCCGTTGTTGCTACAAAAGCTGCTGCTAAGGAGCAAATCCAACATAGGGTGAACGGTGTTCTTTGTGATACAACCGCAGAGTCTATCGCAAACGCAATAGAAAAAGTATTGACCGATAAAGAGTTGTTTGAAAAAATAACCGATGCCATAAGCAAAGAGGATTTTTACAAACGCAACGAAGAAATAATCAATAATCTTTATAATATTTTTTAACAGGAGAAATTATGGAAAACTCAAGTAACTCACAAAAATTTCAAACGGTAATTGAACCCAAAAATGGTTGGTTTGATTTACATTTAAAAGAAATATTACAATATCGCGACCTTATATTTTTGTTTGTAAAACGAAACTTTGTTTCAATGTACAAACAGACCTTGTTAGGTCCTTTGTGGGCTGTTATTCAACCCTTATTTACAACAGTTGTTTTCACCCTTGTTTTTGGTAATATTGCAGGTCTTGCGGCAGATGGTGTGCCATCATTTATATTCTACCTTTCAGGTACAATTTTGTGGACGTATTTTAACCAGTGTCTCACGCAAACGTCCAATACATTCCTTGCCAATCGCGGCACAATGGGTAAAGTATATTTCCCCCGTCTTGTTATGCCTATTTCGACAGTAATTTCAAACCTGATATCACTTTCAATTCAGTTTGTTTTTCTGGTTATATTCTTAATATATTATGTAATAACAAATCAAGGCTGTCACCCCAACTTATTTATATTAATGACACCTCTCATTATTTTACAATTGGCACTTTTAAGCCTTGGTTGCGGAATTATAATTTCTGCACTTACCACAAAATACCGCGACCTTACAATGCTCGTAGGCTTCGGTATGCAGCTCTGGATGTATGCTACTCCTATTGCTTATGATATGAACAGTATGGCTGTTTTTGCCCCCGGCGGAAAATTCCATACGTTGTATATGCTTAACCCTGTTACATCTATAGTAAGTCTTTTCCGTTATGCATATTTAGGTCTTGGCAATATAGAATGGATTTTCTACGGAATAAGTTGGATAATTACACTTGTTGTGTTATTTATGGGTATTATTCTTTTCAGTAAGGTTGAAAAAACATTTATGGATACTGTTTGATACAGGTGGAGAAAAACAATGGAAAATTTAGCAATTAAAATAGAAAATGTTACAAAACAATATCGTCTTGGTACTATCGGAGGTGGCACATTACAGGGTGACTTACAGTCATTTTGGGCAAGGCTCCGCCACAAAGAGGACCCCAACAGTATAATAGGTGAAGAACAAGCCGGACAAAAAGGTGACCGTTTTATGGCTCTTAACGGGGTTTCATTTGAGGTAAAAAAAGGTGAAGCCTTAGGTATTATCGGTCACAATGGTGCAGGTAAATCCACCCTTTTAAAGCTTCTTTGCCGCGTTACCGCCCCTACAACAGGCAAAATATCCTATGACGGCAGAATTGCCTCTATGCTTGAGGTTGGCACAGGCTTCCACCCCGAGCTCACAGGCAGAGAAAATGTTTATATGAACGGTGCTATTCTGGGCATGACTAAAGCTGAAATTGACAAAAAGTTTGATGAAATTGTCAAATTTGCCGAAATGGAAAAGTTTATTGACACACCCGTTAAGCGTTACTCAAGCGGTATGTATGTTAAGCTCGCCTTCTCCGTTGCAGCACACCTTGACTCTGAAATTATGATTATGGACGAGGTTCTGGCTGTTGGTGATATGTCATTCCAGAAAAAATGCCTTGATAAAATGCGTGATGCAGCAAAGCTTGATGGAAGAACAGTTCTTTATGTCAGCCATAACATGAACACAATCAGACAGCTGTGTGACAGATGTGTGGTTTTAGATCACGGAAAAGTTATCTTTGATGGCGATGTTGAAGGTGCAATAACAAAATACCTTAATATTGCTTCACCGGAACACAGTGTTTTTACAGACTTAACATCATTTGACAGACCCGAAAGTTCCACAAATAAAGTTTTTATGCAATCCATAGAATTTGAAAACCGTGACCAATGTGTTGTTACTCGTGGTGAAAAACTTGATATAGGACTTAAATGGAAAGCATTATGCGATGTCGATAATGTTAAATTCCGTTCAATAGTACGATACAAAAATGATACAGCCGTAGGATTAGTGCAATCAGGAGATTTAGGTAATTTCAAATCAAACGAAGAAACAGAAAGCCGTTTTTCTTTTGATACATCTATGCTTGCCGACGGAAAATATTTCTTCAGTATCGCTCTTTTCCAGAGTGACGATGTAGGTAATAGCATAATACTTGATCATATTACAAGAGCATGTGCTTTTGAAGTTATCAGTCCCACTGACGATGAAAATCTTCTAAACTGGGAACACGCTTGGTGGGGCTCGGTAAAATTCCCGGATTTTGAAATTAAAAATTAAGGATAAATGATTTATGGATGAGATAATCTTAAATAAGATAGAGAAAAAAGAAAACACAATAAAGTATTCTTTTTCTGTTTCAGATGGATATAAAGATTTCTTTACAAATAAGCCTTTTGTTATCGAGTATCCTGAAAACATTGAAAGCGTTCCCGATTCAATAGCCGCTGTTCCGTTTGTAGCTAATGTAATTCCAATCATCTGGATTACAAACGGCACCCTCTATATTAAAAATCTGGATAAGGATTTTTACGATTGTTTACCAGAAGTAAAAAAAGGATACGAAACAATGTTTCCTGAAACTACCTTTAGCGGAAATTTAATCGTAGATAATATCATCTCAACCCACCATAATACAAGTGGATGTGTTGCTCTTTTTTCCGGTGGTCTCGATGCAATTAACACATTAGTAGATCACCTGAATGAAAAACCCCGTTTACTTACTATATGGGGTTCAGATATACGGTACGAAAATACCGATGGTTGGGAAATAGTGCGTCAAGGTGTTGAAGAATCTGCACAGAAATTCAATATTACTGTAGATACTATACGCAGTTCTTTCCGCGAATTTGATAACGAAACAAATTTACATCATCGTTATTCCGAACAACTAAAAGATAGCTGGTGGCACGGAATGAAGCATGGTATTGCACTTTTGAGTCACGCTGCACCATACTCTTATCTTCATGGTATAAGCACCATCTATATTGCATCCTCCTATTGTCCGGATTTCGGTATAGTCAGATGTGCCTCAAGTCCATTAACTGATAATTATGTGCGTTTTAACGGGGCAAAAGTAATACATGATGGCTTTGAATACAGTAGGCAGGAAAAAATTCACAATGTAGTAAAATATGTAAAACAAACAGGCAACAAAGTTTCTATGCGAGTTTGTTGGGAAACTCAAACAGGCACCAACTGTTGCAAATGTGAAAAATGCTATAGAACTATGGCAGGACTTTTAGCCGAAGGAGAAGATCCAAAGGAATATGGTTTCCTCAAAGCAGACGAAACTCTTCCGTTTATGCATTCCTACATTATTTGTCAATGTTCGCACTATGTGGCACTTCAAGATTACTGGATACATATAAGAAAAAGGGTTATAGAAAACAAATCACAATTAGTTAACACGTCTTTTTGGAAATTTTTAAAATGGATGGAAAGATGTGATTTTGAGCACCCGGAAACCTTAAAAATGCCTTTGTTTTTCAGAATCAAACGCCGTCTTTCAAATTTCGAATTTTATAATAAATTACATAGAATAAAAAGCAAACTTTTGCACAAATAAAAAGGATGAACAGCGTGAAAATCATTGTAAAAAAAATTGTACGAAAAATATTTAAAAGCAATAAGACCTTGAATATCTATTATGAAAGATTATCTAAATTCAAAGACCTATTGAGAGAATTAAAGCCTTTTTATGAAAAATACAAGAGAAATAAAAACCTTGTTTTTCTTATATTTACGCCTGATCACAGCAATTTAGGTGATCATGCTATTGCTTATTCTGAAATAAAGCTTTTAAACCAATTAGATATTGAGTTTGTAGAAATTCCTTATTTTCTACTTTACAGAATAGCTGATTTTAAACTTTTAAGGATTTTTAATAACAAAAAGGTTCTTATACATGGTGGCGGATATTTAGGCACTCTTTGGTTCCGCGAGGAAATAATGCTCCGTAAAATTGTAAAAGCAGCACCTAAAGCTCATTTATTTTTCTTTCCAAATACCATTTATTATGAAAACTCCGAATTTGGCAAATTAGAATTAGAAAAATCAAAAAAAATATACAACAACCATAAGAAAATATCTTTTTGTGCCAGAGAAGAGTATTCTTATAAAATAATGAAGGATTCTTATATAGATGTAAAACTCATTCCTGATATGGTGCTTTTCCTTAATGAGTGCAAAAGTGATTATAACCGAAATGGTTGTGTTGTATGCTTGCGTAACGACCCGGAAAAAACGCTTACTGATACACAACATCAAACGATATACACTCAGGCAGAAATGTTATTTGGCAAAAACATAACCATAACAGATATGTGTCTTGCTGATAATCTTGATATCAAGTATCGTAATAATGAACTTCAAAACAAATTCACAGAATTCAGAAATGCAGAACTTGTAATCACCGATCGCTTACATGGTATGATTTTTTGTGCAATAACAGGAACACCTTGCTTGGTATTAAACAGTAAAAGCCACAAATTAAAAGGTTGCTATGAATGGATAAAACATCTTGAATATATCAAATTCATTGACAATGAATCTGATATTGCTACCACCTTTCAATCCATCCCCAAAAAACAATTTACTTACGATAATACATATTTACAAGAATATTACGACATTCTTAAAGAAGCTATAAATAACATTCTTTTGAGGTGAAAAAATGCCATTAATATCTGTTATAGTCCCTGTTTATAAGGTTGAAGAATACCTTAATCGCTGTGTTGACAGTATCCTTGCACAAACATTTACAGATTTTGAACTCATCCTTATTGACGACGGCTCACCCGATATTAGCGGAAAAATCTGTGATGATTATGCACAAAAAGACAAACGAATATTCGTTATACATCAAGAAAATGGCGGTCTTTCGGCCGCAAGAAATTCAGGTATTGATTGGGTTTTTGAAAACAGTAACAGTCGATGGCTTACATTTATCGACAGTGATGATTGGATACACCCTCAGTATCTTGAATTGCTGTTATCATCTGCAACTGCCAACAACACCGATATTAGCGTTTGTGAATATTCAGAAACTTCCGACTTTTCTGATTTTGAACATATTGGCAATACAAACACACAGAATTTGACTCCTGAAGAGCTTTTTGTTAGTCATCATGTAATTTCAATAATTGCGTGCTGTAAGTTGTATAAAAAAAGTTGCTTTGAAAACATTAGATATCCCTTGGGCAAGCTTCACGAGGATGAATACACTACATACAAAATACTGTTTGATAATACCCGTATTTCATACTTGAACGAGATATTATATTTTTATTATACCAACCCCAACAGCATTGTAAGAAGTAGTTGGTCACCCAAAAGACTTGATAGTATTATTGCATTAGAAGAACAGATATCATTTTTTGAAAAAAACAGATATTTTAAAGCAGCAAAATTAGTAAAAGAAATCCTTTTCTGGCTTTTCATTACGCAAATCGATGCAATTGAAGCATCTGATACCTACACTTCTTACATACCTGAACTTAAAAAGAAATTAAAATATTATATAAAAAAATATAAGAAAGAACTTAATTTATCAATAAAAAATAATTCGGACATTTACCAAAAAGCTTATCCCCTACTAACTAAAATTTATTGGTTTCTTGTTTGTTTATTTAGAAAATTGCGAATTACAAGGAGATAATTATGCCCTTGATCAGTGTTATAGTGCCTGTATATAAGGTTGAATCATATTTAAGCAGATGCATTGACAGTATTCTTTCACAAACATTTTCTGATTTTGAACTTGTTCTTGTTGATGATGGCTCACCCGACAACTGCGGCAAAATCTGTGACGAATATGCAAAAAAAGACTTAAGAATTTTTGTGATACATCAAGAAAATAGTGGTGTATCAGCGGCGAGAAATGCAGCTATTGATTGGGCTTTAAAAAGTAGCGATAGTCAATGGATCACTTTTGTTGACAGTGATGACTGGATTCATCCTCAATATCTTGAGTTATTGTACTCTGCCGCAAAAGACCTCGGGCTTGATATAAGTGCATGTGAATATGCAGAAACATCTGAAATAACGCCTTATTCAGAAATAAAATCCTGTTTATATCAAAAAATGTGTACTGAAGATTTCTATGTAGGTGATCCTATAACAGCGGTTACTCCTTGTTGCAAATTATACAAGAAGTCTTGCTTTAAAACCATAAGATATCCAATAGGTAAGCGTTACGAGGATGAGTTTACTACATACAAGGTTTTATTTGCGAAACCACACATTTCATACTTTAATGAAAAACTTTATTTTTACTATTCAAACCCTTCAGGTTTTATAAAAAGCGATTGGTCACCAATAAGACTTGATGCAATTAGCGCGCATGAAGAGCAGATCGCATTTTTCCGCGCACACAACTATAAAAAAGCATTAGAAAAAACAGAAACTATTCTTTTGTGGTACATAGTTGCACAAATTGAAATCACTAAAAATTCAAAGGATTATGCCGCTTATGCACCTGAATTAAAAAAGAAACTTAAATATTGTATAAAGGATTATAAAAAAGATTTAAACCTATCACTAAAATCCAATCCTAATTTATATGCGAATGTTTATCCTAAATTAACCAAATTATATTGGTTCGTTTCATACGAATTAAGCAAATTAAAATTCACAAGGAGATAATTATGCCCAAAATAAGTGTAATTGTTCCTGTATATAATTGCGAACAATATATTGAAGATTGTGTTGACAGTATCCTAAATCAGACATTTTCTGATTTTGAACTTATACTCGTTGACGACGGCTCGCCTGATAACAGTGGTAAGCTCTGCGACGAATTGGCTGGAAAACACCAAAATAGAATAATAGTTCTTCATCAGCATAACCAAGGACAGGCGGCAGCCCGTAACAATGGCGTAAAAATCGCTCGTGGTGAATGGTTATACTTTTTAGACAGTGATGATAAGATCCATCCCAATATGCTTGAAAAACTCTATACTGCTGTAACAAAAAGCAATGTTAACATAGCTATGTGCTCCGCTGTACAGCGTGAAGAAGCTCCCTGTGATTTTTATGCTGACAAAAAAGTTGATTTTACTATTCTTGAAATGAGTGAAGAAAACCTGCTTCACCTTTGCAAAGCTTTAAAATATTATTACTGGGTTGTTTGGGGCAAGCTCATACACAAATCAATTTACGAAAAATATCCCCTTACTGAAGGCAGAATCTTTGAGGATAATGCCATTGTCTGCAAATGGCTTTATGAGGCAAAAAAGGTTGCTTTAACAGATGCGCAGTTGTATTTTTACTACACAAATACCTCTGGCACCACCAAAAAAGGCTTTAACGAAAAACATCTTGATGTTCTATGGGCTTTTCGTGAGCAAATTGAATTTTTTGATTCCTTGGGATATAAAAAAATGCTTGAACATTTATGTTCATGTTTTTTTGAGGAATCATACAATTTATATAATCGAGCCAAAGTTAAAAAAGCTGACAAAAAAATATTTAAATCTATAAAAAATAGTGAAATTTATATTAAAAATAGGTATCCTGAATATGTAAATCTAAACTACGAAAAAACTCTTTATTATTACAAAAAAACTAATATGTTTAAATTTTATCTGATAAGAATAAAAAACAAATTAGGTCTACTTAACCCCAAATATAGATAATGAGGTGAATTTTTTGTCCCAAATCAGCGTTATAGTTCCCGTTTATAAAGTTGAAAAATATCTGGACCGTTGTATCGAGAGTATATTAGCTCAAACCTTCAAGGATTTCGAAATAATTCTTGTTGATGACGGATCCCCTGATAATTGCGGAAAAATGTGCGACGAATATGCAAAAAAAACATCTAACATTCGTGTTATACATCGTGAAAACGGTGGTCTTTCCGCTGCGAGAAATACCGGTGTGGATTGGGTACTGCGAAACAGCAATAGCCAATGGATCACTTTCGTTGATAGTGATGATACTATCCATCCTCAAACACTTGAAACACTTTACGACTTCGTAAAAAAATACGATGTAAAAATTAGTATTTGTTCCGCTTTCAAGGGAGAAAATCCGCCTGATTCTTTTAACAAACTGTCAAAAAGTTTTCACGAAGAGCTTATTTACTTAGACGAAGATGAAACCTTACATTTGTGTAAAAATACGAAATACTATTATTGGATTGCTTGTGGAAAACTTCTTCACAGAAGTATAATTGAAAAATATCCTTTTACCGAGGGCAGAATTTATGAGGATAACTCTGTAGTATACAAATGGTTACACGAGGCACAAAAAATTGTCATTACAAACGAGCCATTTTATTTTTACTACACCAATCTTTCCGGTATAACAAAAACGCATTTCACTGAAAAAAATCTTGATCTTCTCCTAGCATTTAAAGAACAAATTGAATTTTATCACTCTTTGGGCTATGAAAAAATGACAATCCATATGGCTACGTATTACTTTGAAATTTCTGCTAACCTTTTTCATCGCGCGAAAACTGAAAATGGCAGAGAATTTATACCTGCCATAAGAAAAGAAGAAAAACAAATAAAAAAACAATATAAGAATTATATAAATTTAGATTACAGCCAAAAGCTTTATTATTACGAAAGAACAAATAAGCCCATGTTTTATATAACAAGGCTTAAAAAGAAGTTAGGATTATTAAAATGATTACCGTTATAGTTCCTGTTTATAAAGTTGAAGAATATCTTGAACGTTGCGTTGACAGTATTCTTAAACAATCATATAAGGATTTTGAGATTTTGCTCGTTGACGATGGCTCACCCGACAACTGCGGTAAAATGTGCGATGAATACGCCGAAAAGGATAACCGTATTTTTGTTATTCATCAAAAAAACGGCGGGCTTTCCTCTGCAAGAAATACCGGTATAAATTGGTTTTATGAGCAAAACAGAAGTGATTACATCACTTTTGTAGATAGTGATGACTGGCTCCATCCTGAATATCTCAGTATCTTAATAAATGGGATTATTGCCAATGATGTAAAAATATCCGTCTGCAATTACAAACGCGTAACCAAAGAAATACCGCACGAAGAGCATACCAACTTTGAGTACGAGATAACTGACCCTGAGAATTTTCTTGTTAATCATTCGTGGCAATATAACTATGCCTGGGGTAAGCTCTACCACAAAAGTGTTTTTGAGGATGTAAGATACCCGGTAGGTAAAAATTTTGAGGATGCCTTTACTACATACAAAACATTACATAAATGTGAAAAAATCGCATACACGGACCTTCAGTTATATTATTATCTTCGCAACGAAACGGGAATTTCACGCTCACCCTGGAAGACATCAGAATTGGTGATTTTTGATGCAATGCAGGAGCAGATGCAGTTTTACAAAGAAAAAGGTTATGAAAAAGCCTTCGAAAAAGAATTCGAGCTTTTTGTTCATCACCATGCATACCAGATTGTGCGTATAAAAGAAAATAAAAAAGATTTAAAAAAGAACAAGGCAATTTTAAAGGATATAAAAAAGACTTTGAAAAAATATCTTAAAGAAAACAAAGATAGATTCAATGTTCATAATATGACATACTCTTATGAAGCTGCATATCCTTTTATAATGAAAGTTTACACACTCTCAAGTAAATTAAAATCAAAATTAATGAGGAAATAAAAATGAGTATTCCTAAAGTTATTCACTATTGTTGGTTTGGGGGAAAGCCTCTGCCAAAATCCGCAGAAAAATGCATTAAAAGCTGGCAGAAATACTGTCCCGATTATGAAATAAAGCGTTGGGATGAAAGCAATTTTGACGTTAATTGTAATGAATATTGCAAGTTCTGCTTTGAAAATAAAAAATGGGCATTTCTTACGGATTACATCCGTCTTAAGGTGGTTTACGAAAACGGCGGTGTTTATCTTGACACGGATGTTGAGCTCCTTAAGCCACTTGATGACTTAGTAAAAAATGGTGCATATATGGGCTTTGAAAATGAAACGGCTATTGCAACAGGTCTCGGCTTTGCTGCCCCGAAAGGTCACGGCTTTATAGGTGAAAATATGCGTTATTATGAACTTATCACTGATTTTACCGAACTTCGATCTTGCCCCAAAATAACAACAGAGCTTCTGGTTCCCCACGGATTAAAAGAAAATGACGGTAAAATTCAGAAGGTTGCGGATATGAATATTTATCCGCCCGAATACCTGTGTCCCAAAAATGAGCGCACAGGTCTTTCGGAGAAAACCAAAAACACCTATTCCATACATCACTTTGACGCTTCCTGGTTTGAAAAATCATGGAAAGAAAACCAAAAAAAACGTTGGCGCAGGGAAAAAATAAGGTATATTATTCACATTCCTAATATGCTTCTTATGAAGCTGTTAGGTGACAAAAACTACGCAAAATTAAAGGCATTATTAAAAAGAGGTTAAACTATGGCACTTACTAAAGGCTTTATTACAGTAGCAACCGGCAAAGAGCAATATTATGAAATTGCACGTAATCTTTTACTCTCTTACCGTTTCACAACAAAAGAACCCCTTCCCTTTGCCATTCTTTGCGAAGAAGAGAACGAATACACCAAGGATTTTGATGTGGTAAAGGTGTATCCAAAAGCCACCCGTTCATATTTAGACAAATTGGAGATGTTCGACCTTCTTCCTTTTGATATAAATATATTTATTGACGCAGACTGTCTTGTGTTCAGAGATATTAATCGTCTTTTTGATATATTCGAAAATGCCGATGACTTTTGTTGCTACGGCAGAGTTTTACCTCTCGATGATAAAACCGGTTGGTTTGAATACGAAAATCTTAATGAGGATTTACAAAAGCAAATCAATTATGTGGTAGGTCTTCACGGTGGTATTTATTATATCCGCAAAACCGAAAAGGCAAAAAAAGTTCTTAAGGATGCCAAAACATTCACTAAAAACTATACCGATTATAAATTCAAAGGTAAGTTTGAAACCCCCGGTGACGAACCGGTTGTGGCACTAAGTATGGCGGTAAATAACTGCAAACCCATTCCCCACGATTTTTCATCCCTTATCTGCTGGTGGGAGCACGAAAATTTATTTGACCTTAACATTATAAATAAAACTGCTTTCTGCAAACCCCTTAACACAAAAACCGATATTGTTCACTGGGGTACTCGTTTTACAAAATCAATACCCTATTTAAAAGAAATGTCAGCACTGGAGTTATCTCTGAAAAATGCAAGCTTAAAAGAAATAAAAAAATCCAATAAATATTACGATAGATTATTTTTTAAGCAAAGAATTAATTCTTTTAAAACCCGTATAATCAACAAAATCAAACGCACTTTAAAGGGTGAATAATATGAAATACAACAAAAAACCCTGGTACTCAGATTATATACGCACTAAAGAAACAAAGGATTTTTCTGTGTTTTCATTCATAAAGGATTTTATTTCTTACCACAGAGTAAGATATATGGTTTATTTCCGCCGTGCACAGAAAACAAAATTCAAGCCCTTGAAGCTGTATTATGAATATAAATTATTCAGACTTTGCAGAAAATACGGCATTGAAATTAAAACCAATACTAAAATCGGTGAAGGCTTCTGTATGATTCACCCGTATAATATTACCGTGTCCCCTTTTGCGGTTTTGGGTAAAAATGTTAATATGTACAAGGGTTCAACAATAGGTAATAACACGGGCAATCCCGTAGGCGCTCCCGTAATAGGTGACTGTGTCCAGATCGGCATTAATGCAACAGTTATTGGCGGTATCACCATTGGCGATGATGTTTTAATTGCACCGAATACTTTGGTAAACCGCGATGTACCATCACACAGTGTTGTTATCGGTAACCCCTGTAAAATAATATCCAAGGACAACGCAACAGCTGAATTTATATGGAATAAAATATAAGTTATGAAATTAATGAGCTTTAATACGCTTTTTTGCACCAACTATTTCACTAAAAAAATAGATTTTGAGGCAATGGCGGAGGTAATTAAAAAATGCAATCCCCATATTGTGGGCTTAAACGAAATGTACGGCAAAAGCGAAATGGAGGAATTTGACTCGCAAACCGAGAAGCTTTCTGCATTAGCAGGTCTTACATATTCTTATTTTGCCGAAGCGTGTACCCTTGAAGAAGGCACTTTCGGTAACGGTGTTTTATCAAAATTTCCTTTTTCAAGTGTTGAGGTAATACCAATACCCGAAGAAGAAGTAAAAACAGGAAATCAACTTTATGAGCCCCGTTGCCTTTTAAAAGTAAAGTATGATAACGGTCTTACTGTTCTTATAACGCATTTCGGGTTAAATCACGACGAGCATATACACGCGGTAAATACCGTTCTGAAAAATCTTGAAGACGAAAAATGCGTGCTTATGGGAGACTTTAATGTAACGCCTGACAATGAGGTTTTGAAACCCATTCAGGAAAGGTTAATTGATACTGCAAAGTTTTTTGATGAGCCTTACTTAACCTTCCCATCAAATAAGCCGTTCAAGAAAATTGATTATATCTTTGTAAGTAAGGATATTAAAGTGACATCGGCAGATGTACCGCAAATTGCAGTATCCGACCACTTACCCCATACAGTAGAAATAGAATTTTAATGCTTTTAATAAAAGACTTATTAAATATAAATGTAGAAATTTATAAAAAAATATAAAAAAACACTTGCAAAATGCGTAATGATATGATATTATATCATTCGTTATCCGGGTGTGGCGCAGTTGGTAGCGCGCTTGACTGGGGGTCAAGAGGCCGTGAGTTCAAGTCTCGCCACTCGGACCAAAAATACAAGATAGCATTTGCTATCTTGTATTTTTTTGTTTCCTCTTGAGTTAATGGCGAGACTTGAACGTAAAATCTGATATAACAAAAGACCTTGCGTTTTCCGCAAGGTCTTTAACTCCTCATCATTCGGTTATTTCATAGAATACAACTGCGTGGGGGTCGAGGGTTATATTTAATGTGATTTTGCCGTCAATTACCTCAACTTCACTGTTAACAGGCTTAAGCTTGGAGCATTCCGTGTATTTGGGATACAGCTCGTTGAAATAAATTTCTCTTGCATTTTCGTCAGTAAGTGTAACAGGGTTGTCAATGGACGGGTCATCGGGCGACCATGCAAAACACTCATCGGTTATATTGTAGGCTTTTCTGTCTTCAACCCACTCGTCAAAATAGTTGCAATCGTCATTGATTACATAAGCCGTTACATTAACTTTTTTGCCTTTAAATTGGGGAGCATTTATTTCAAAGGTCATTTCTGTACTCTTATCGTACTCAACATCGTTTTTGAAATTATATGCCATTATACGAAGGGTATTTTCATCTTCATCGAAAGCAGAAACAGCATCAACATCGGTACCTAATATAGCACCCGATTTGGTTTTTTCAGTTTTGACAAGCTTATTGCCGCCGAATTTTGCCGCATTCTTTGCTACATGATAGCTTACAGTGGGGTTACCGCCGAAGAAACCGTTTGAAAGGTAGGACCAAGCAGAGAAGTATGCAATATCATTGTTGAACATCTGTGCAATAAGTCTTGCATCATAAGCTGCCTGATAGGTATATCCGCAGGTTCTTGTAAGCAATTCGCTGCTGTCTCTTCCTGAGAAATTTCCTTCAAGTATTCTTCCCTCGTCAACACCGTAAATCAGGTCATTAAGACCTACACCTTCGGCAGTTTCGCGCAAATACTCAATACATTCAGGAAGAGTTTTACCATCGGTATATTCACCGGGAACAGAATCATAAAAGCTTGTAGCAAGATAGCAAATTCTTGTACCCTTTTCGCCTGTTTTATAGTTAGTGCCTTCACCGCAATGCTTAATAAACTCTGCTTCATCCCAAAGGCCCTCGGTAACGGTCATTGAATGAGCACCTACGAATACATTTTCACCAATGGAGTCCTGTAATGCAGCAACGGAATAGTCATATAATTTACAATATGCTTCAGCAGATTTTTCAGGGTCAGCCCCATCCTCACCGGCTACGAAAAACCATGCCTCATTCTCGTACTCTGTCATAACGCCGAAACGCCATGTAAGAACTTCTTCTGCACCGAATTCTTTTACAAGAGCTTCGCCCATTGCGTAGATGTAATTGTAATACACATCATAATCATCGGGCGGATAGGGGTTCATACCGAAGCCTAATTCAGTAGTTGCATCTTTTGAAAATTTAAGAGGTACATTACCTAATTTAAGCATCGGCTTTGCACCTAAATTCAAAACACCCCTGCAGTTATTAATGAGCAGAGTGAAATCATAGTCATCAAGAACCGTTTTATCGTTAGGGTCTTTGAAAAGGTCGCGGGTCTCGGTACCGCCGGTGCACTGCATAAACTGAATATACTCTACAAACTCGAATATATCGTTTTCTTCGCTACGCACGGCATTTGTAAAGGGGTCACCCTCTATGGACCAGGTATTAACATTATTTACAACATTATGTAATACTTCACCTTCCTGAGAAGCATCTATTGTAAATGTATATTTATTGAAAATACCGCTTGCGAGAAGCCCGATAACTCCCCCTGTGGCCACTATTACCGCCACCGCAACGGAAACTATCGCTATTAAAATTTTGGTTTTTGATTTTTTCATTTTATCACCCTCACAGGAAATTACAATTTGATAATATCATTAAATTATATTTTTTTCAATATAAATCTCACGATGCCTGAATAAAATATACGGACAAAACCTTTTAAGGAAGAAGATTATGAATTTATTAAGCTATTCTCCCACCGTTATTTTATCGGTTATCCTGACCCTTGCAGTAATTTTTGTAAACGGGCTCACCGATGCCCCCAACGCCATAGCAACCTGCATAGCAACACGATGTATGGGATTGCGCCCTGCTGTATTTATGTCCGCCTTTCTTAACTTTGCGGGAGTTTTCGTAATGACCGCCATTAACCCTTCAATTACCGAAACTATATCCAATATGGTAGATTTCGGCAATGACGAAAAAGCCGCGTCCTCAGCACTTTGTGCCGCACTGTTCTCCATTGTTTTGTGGGCTGTTTTAGCCTGGTATTTCGGCATACCCACAAGCGAAAGCCACGCTCTTATTGCGTCGCTTACCGGTAGCGCCATAGCCATAAACAGCGGGCTCAACGGCATTAACGGCTCTGAATGGGTAAAAGCTTTTTACGGGCTTTTTACTTCCTGTGCAGGCGGTTTTTTATCCGGCTTTATTATATGTAAAATTGTACTTATCATCTTTAAAAACACTAAAAGGAGCAAAAGCGATTTGTTTTTTAAATACGCCCAGATTTTTGCCGCAGGAGCTATGAGCTTTATGCACGGGGCTCAGGACGGTCAGAAATTTATAGGTGTATTACTGCTTTGTACGGGAGGGGCTAATAAAACAGGCACATCCCCATTTATAATATTACTATGCTCGGGTGTAATGGCTTTAGGTACTCTTTCGGGAGGTAAAAAAATAATAAAATCCGTAGGTATGGATATGGTAAAATTAGAGAAATATCAGGGTTTTTCTGCTGATTCAGCCGCCGCACTATCCTTACTTTTAAGCACGGTTTTCGGCTTTCCCGTTTCCACAACCCACGCAAAGACCACTGCCATGATGGGGGCGGGTGCTTGCCGAAGTAAACGCTCTGTTAATCCTTCAATTATAAAAGATATAGTTATGACCTGGGTTTTAACCTTCCCCGGTTGCGGTATCTTGGGATTTGTTGTAACTAAGATATTTTTGAGAATATTATAGGAAAACGGCAGATACACACTTTTGTGTATCTGCCAAAATAATTATAATTTAATTTTTGAGTTAATATCCTTCATTACCTCGGGTGTGATTTTGATAACCTCGCGGTCATAGGAAAGAAGTCCGTTGCATTCGTCCTCAACGTCGCTTACTTCGGTATAGATAATGGCGGATAAGCCTTTTTCCTTAATACAGCGAAGAATTCTGTTTTCGTAAAGGTTACGGATTGCTTCGTCGAATTTTTCCTGATCGTAGTATTTACGGTAGCCGAAAAATTTCTTTTTATTATAGCAGTGACCCTTAGCCTGAATTGAATAACCGCCGAACTCAGTAAGAGCAATGGGTCTGTTGTCATTCTTGCTGTATTTGGGGAATGAGAAGGGAGTGAAGTAAATATGGAAGCTGTTCACATCACCTGCGCCCTGGTCAGTCCATCCGCTTGCATGGTCAATAAGCCTTGTGGGGTCTTTTTCACGATAGAAGTCGCACGCTGCCGCACTTTCAAACTGACCCCATGACTCGTTGAAAGGAGTCCACAATGCCAATGAGGGAACATTATAGAGAAGGTCAATCATAGCTGCAGAATCGTCAAAATATTCGTCCCTGCCTGCAGGGTCTTTACGGGCAAAGAAGCCGTAATGATTTTTATCGTCAGAAACTCTGCCTACATGCTTATTGTTGAAAAGCATACCAAGGAAGGGCAATGTACCGATAGCAAGGAAATTATAGTCTCCGCCGCCGTTAATCATATCCTGCCATACGATCATACCAAGTCTGTCACAGTGGTAATACCAACGCAAGGGCTCGATTTTAATATGCTTTCTCAAGGTGTTGAAGCCCAAATCCTTCATGGTCTGAATATCGTAAATCAGCGCATCGTCATGGGGTGCGGTGTACATACCGTCGCTCCAGTAACCCTGGTCAAGAAGGCCGTTGAAGAAATACGGCTTATTGTTGAGCATAAATCTGGGGGTTCCCTTTTCATCCTCGCCAACGCTGAATTTACGCATACCGAAGTAGCTTTCAATCTGGTCGTCACCTGCTACGATTTTAAGATCATAGAGCTTCGGATTTTCGGGACTCCAGCATTCATAATCAGTAAGCTTAATAACGCCCTTACCGTTTTCGAGCTTGCAGCCTGCCATAACAATGCCCTTATCGAGAGCAATTGCCGCCATTTCAACATCGGGATTACCGTTATAATTAACCTCAATTCTGAGTTCATCGTAATCAATATCCGGCGTAAGCTTTATTGACTCAATATAACTGTCGCAAACCTCTTCAATCCATACAGTCTGCCATATACCTGACTGGGGTGTGTACCAAATACCGCCACGCTTGAAGGTCTGTTTTCCGCGAGCCTGTGTACCTGTCTGAGTGGGGTCTTTTACTTCAAGGCGCAGGTCATTTTCCCCGTCCATAACAAATGTGGTAATATCAAAAGTAAAGGGAAGATAACCGCCCTTATGCTCGCCAACTACTTTGTTATTAAGAATTACTTTGCACTCGTAATCCACTGCACCGAAATGCAAAAGCACCTTGTGATTTGTTCTTTTGAAATCGAAAAATCTCTGATAATATAAAATATCGGTGGGTTCAACTAATTTTTCAACACCGCTGAGTATAGTTTCGGGGCTGAAGGGTACAATTATTTTTCCCTGATAGCCTGCAAATTTCTTATACTCATCGTAAATAGCGTAATTCCACTCACCGTTAAGGTTAATGAAACTGTCGCGCTTTAACTGAGGTCTGGGATAGTCATTCAAAGGTAACTCCTTGTTAAGAGTTTTACCCCATCTTGTAAGCAATCTTTCCATAATGCTACTCCTAACATTCATACTATAACGATTATATGATATCATACGGGCATCTGTTTTTCAAGAAAAATTATTACATTGAAAATAGTGATTGACGAAACTTACTAAAAGTGGTATAATGTTGGAAAATATTATGAAAAAGGTAGTGAAATAAATGGCTCATTTCAGTGACGCTCTTTATCAGCTTATGTCTATCCTTATGTCATTAATGATGGCTTTAGGTATGGTTGGTACTCCTTCAACCGACGACACTCTCAAAAACATAGACCCCAATACTGTTCTTGATTTTGTTGTTTGCGGTGACCCTCAGGTTTCAAACTATATGCCCGCAAGAGAAGCTGCTCTCAACTCCTTCTCTCAGGACATCTTAAACTCTCAGATTGAACTTGATGCATTCATCATTGCAGGTGACATTGCTGAAAACGGTTGTGCAGAAGAATTCGCAAGAGTTTACGACAACATCAATGCTTTCAATACAAGAAACTTCATTATGTGTGCCGGTAACCACGATATCCGTCTTCGTGAATACGAGCAGAGCAAAGAACGCTTCCTCGGATTTATGAATGACCTTAACAAGGGCGAAAATCCCCAGGATAACTTATATTACAAATATATGATCGATGGTTATACATTCCTCGTAATGGGCTCTGACAAAGGTAATTTTGAAGATGCTTATATCAGCGACGCTCAGCTTCAGTGGCTCAACATCGAGCTTAAGGAAGCTACAAAAACAGGCAGACCCGTATTTGTTATCTGCCACTATCCTCTTGCTGAATCCCACGGTCTTCCCGGTACATGGGGCTCTGCAAACAGTGATGATGTTTACGGCTCACTTCCCACATACGTTGCTCCCACAGATCCCGATTTAACAGGTTCTATCGGCGAACAGACCAACGAGGTTTACGAAATCATCAACGATTACAAAAATGTATTCTTCATTACAGGTCACCTTCACACAGGCTTCGGTAAGAACACTTACCAGACTATCGACGAAGCAAACAATGTTCAGGGTATTAACGTTCCCTCTGTTGGTATTGACAACAAAGACGGTTCTTACAACAACCCCGGCACAGCTCTTTTCGTTGAAGTTACACCCACTCAGGTTATCTTCTACGCAAGAGACTTCGGTGAAGGCAAATTCCTTACTGCCGACCAATTTGAACAGGCAGTTATGGCATATGACCTTATCTAAATTTACAATTAAGGGACTGCTCCGAAAGGAACAGTCCCGCTTTTTTACCTCTCGCATATGATACTGCGGGAGGTGTTTTTTGTTTTATGTGGTCAGATATTATTATTTTGGTTCTTTCAATATTGGGTTTGATTTTTTTACTTATGGTAGCGGTTATGAAATTTATGGCGTGGCGAACAGATAAAATAACCGTTACAATTCCCATTTACGATTGCGATAATTCCGTTCTCAATAAGATTTACAACATTCATTCTATACTCGATTTCTGCGGAATGAAGAAAAAATGCACCATAGTCATCATAAACTACGGTGCACCTGAATGGTTTTGTAATGAAATTTTAGCCTATTATGAAAAATATAATTTTGTAAGGCTCGTTCATTATTATGATTTAGTTGATAAACTCTTTTAAAGAGTTGCGTACATTACGGCTTTGATGGTGTGCATTCTGTTTTCTGCCTCTTTGAATACTACGGAGCGATCACTTTCAAACACTTCGTCGGTAACCTCCATAGCATCGCGGTTGAATTTCTCGCACATTCTCTTGCCGATTTCTGTCTTCTTATCGTGGTATGAGGGCAGACAATGCATAAAAATAGCGTTTTCGCCCGCGTTATTCATAAGGGCTTCATTCACCTGATAAGCTGACAAATCGTTTATTCTTTCAGCCCAAACAAGTTCAGGCTCGCCCATTGATACCCATATATCTGTATAGATAACATCTGCATTTGCGGTTGCTTTAATGGGGTCTTCAACAAAAGAAAGGGTTGAGCCTGTTTCTTCTGCTATTTTTTTGCACTCGTCAACAAGTGCTGAATCAGGGAAATACTTTTTGGGAGCACAAGCAGTGAAATTAAGACCCATTTTTGCACAACCGACCATAAGGGAGTTACCCATATTATATCTTGCATCGCCCATATAAACAAAGTTTATGCCTTTAAGATAGCCGAAATGCTCTTTTATTGTAAGGAAGTCCGCAAGTATCTGTGTGGGGTGAAATTCATTTGTAAGACCATTCCAAACGGGTACTGAAGAATATTTTGCAAGTTCTTCAACAACCTCCTGACCGTGACCTCGGTATTCAATACCGTCATACATTGAGCTTAAAACTCTGGCAGTATCTGCTATACTTTCTTTTCTGCCTATTTGAGAAGCAGAGGGATCAAGATAAGTAACACCCATACCCAAATCTCTTGCAGCAACCTCAAAGCTGCAACGGGTTCTTGTGCTTGTTTTTTCAAAAATAAGAGCAATATTTTTGCCTTTAAGAGTATCGTGAGGAATACCGTTTTTCTTTTTTGCCTTAAGGTCTGCGGCAAGGTTTATGAGATATTCCATTTCCTCGCCGGAATAATCCAATAATTTTAAAAAGTCGCGTCCTTTAAGATTCATCATAATCACCTTCTGCAAGCATTTTTTATAACTTCAACCGCTTTTTCCAAATCCTCAAAAGGAATATTAAGAGGAGGAAGAAGTCTTAATTTATTTTTTGCTTTTATGGGAAGAATACCGTTTTCCTGACATTCTTTAAGAACTTCATTTACATCCTTTTCGGTTTCAATACCCAACATCAAGCCCATACCCGCTATACTCAGAACCCCTTCAGCATTGCCGAGCTCATTTATAATATAGTCGTGCTTTGCTTCAACCTCAGTTAAGAAAGCATCGTCGAGCCTGTTTATAATATTAAGAGCACCTGCGCAGGAAACAGGATTACCGCCGAATGTTGAGCCGTGAGTACCCGGTGTATAAACCCCCGCAGTTTTTTCAAAAAACATTGTTGCGCCCAAGGGCAAACCACCGCCGATTCCCTTTGCGGTAGAAACTATATCGGGGCAAATACCGTACTTCATATAGCCGTAAAGAGCGCCTGTACGGCCGTTTCCTGTCTGAACCTCGTCGATAATAAGCAAAACGTCTTCTTCCTTACACAGCGCTTCAATATCTTTTACAAAGTCCTTATCCAACGGAACAACTCCGCCCTCACCCTGGACAACCTCAATCATAATTGCGGCAACCTTGTTGTTATTAACAAGGGCTTTAATACCCTCAGAGTCTCCTGCATCTGCATAAAGGAAGCCCTCGGTAAGAGGAAGAAAATCCTTGTGGAAGCTTTCCTGTCCCGTTGCGGCAAGAGTTGTAATTGTTCTGCCGTGGAAGCTGTTATTAAGGGTTATTATATTACAAAAGTCTGTGCCTTTTTTCTCCGCGGCATATTTTCTTGCGGCTTTTATTGCGCACTCGTTAGCCTCAGCACCGGAGTTTGAGAAAAAAACTTTTTGTGCGCCTGTTTTTTCGCAAAGCTTTTCAGCAAGCTTGACACAGGGTGACGAAAAATAAAGGTTGGATGTGTGCTGAAGAGTGCTAAGCTGAGTTGTTACCGCATCCATCCACTCTTTATCACCAACGCCGAATATATTAACACCGATACCCGTACCCATATCAATATATTCTTTACCATTATCATCGTAAAGCTTACTGCCCTCGCCACGCACTATTTCGATGGGAAACCTTGCGTAGGTATTGGCAATATATTTGCCGTCAAGTTCTTTAATGCTCATCATTCCATCCCCTTAACCATAGTGCCTGCACCTTCATCGGTAAGCAATTCAAGAAGCACCGCGTGAGGAACGCGACCGTCAAGTATGGTTACGCGCCTTACACCCTTTTCAATTGCCTCAATACAACACTCTACCTTGGGTATCATACCGCCTGTAATAACCCCCTCGTGGAAAAGCTCACGGGCTTCTTCGGTATTTATCCTCTTGATTATTGAGTCGGGGTCATTGACATCTCTTAAAATACCGGGAATGTCAGTCATTGTAATAAGTCTTTCGGCATGCATTGCACCGGCGATATACGATGCGGCGGTATCAGCATTTATGTTATAAACATTACCCTCACTGTCGCAACCTACGGTTGAAACAACGGGAATATACTGCTTTTCAATAAGGTCCAGAATGGGCTGAACATTTACATTTGTAATTTCGCCAACGAAACCGAGTCTTTCGTCCTTGACCTTTGCTTCAATGAGATGACCGTCAATACCCGAAATACCTACGGCATTACCGCCGAACTCACCTAAAAGGTTTACAAGCTGCTTGTTGATTTTACCTGCAAGCACCATCTGAACAATTTCAGCTGTTTCCTTATCGGTAACACGAAGTCCGTCAACGAATTTACTTTCCTTACCTACTTTTTTTAGCATTTCGGAAATTTCGGGACCACCACCGTGAACCAGAACGGGTTTAACACCAATAAGCCACAAAAGAACAATATCCTCCATAACCTGCATTTTAAGGTCTTCGCTTATCATTGCGTTGCCGCCGTATTTTACAACAACTATTTTATCGTGATATTTCTGTATGTACGGAAGTGCCTGAGTAAGGATTTCCGCACGCTGATGATTATTAATATTCATATTATCAAGTCCTGTAATCGCCGTTTATTTTTACATATTCATAAGTCAGGTCGCAACCCCATGCGGTTGAAGCATAATCACCTGAGTTAAGGCCAACATTAATTGTAATTTCCTTTTCCAGAAGAATTTCTTTTGCGATTTCTTCTGAAAATTCAATTCCCGAACCGTCTTTGCATACGGGAATTGTACCCTTTGCGGATGTAAATGAAACATCAACCTTCGTAACATCCACATCTGCGCCACTGTAACCGATTGCACAAAGCACCCTGCCCCAGTTGGCATCCGCACCAAACATTGCCGCCTTTGTAAGGGAAGAGCAAATAACGCTTTTTGCAACTGTTTTCGCTGTTTTTTCGTCTTTTGCACCTGTAACTTTACATTCAAGGAGCTTTGTAGCACCCTCACCGTCACCTGCAATCATTCTGCAAAGATGAACAGTGATTGTATTCAGGGCTTTCATAAATGCGTCAAAAGCCTCGCCTTCGGCGGTAATTTCAGTGTTACCTGCCATACCGTTTGCAAGTACGGTAACCATATCGTTTGTGGATGTATCCCCATCCACACTTACCATATTAAATGTACTCTGAATATCCTTGGAAAGTGCTTTCTGAAGCATTTCGGGAGCAATTGCAACGTCAGTAGTAATAAACACGAGCATGGTTGCCATATTGGGATGAATCATACCCGAGCCCTTTGCAATACCGCCTATTTTACAGGTAACTCCGTCAACCTCAAAAGAAACCGCAATTTCCTTTTGTACAGTGTCGGTAGTCATAATACCTTCCGCTGCATCAGCGCTGTTTTTACCGAGAGCAGCTTTAAGAAGATTCATTGAATTTTTAATAGGTGTAATATCAAGAGGCTGACCTATAACACCCGTTGAAGCAACTACAACATCGTCCTCGTCAATGTTAAGTGCCTCTGCAGCAATTCTCGCCATTTCTTCCGCAACCTCAATACCGTCTGCGTTACAGGTATTGGCGTTACCGCTGTTGCAGATAACCGCTTGCGCTTTACCGTTTAAAAGATGTGCCTTTGTAACTGCAAGAGGTGCACCCTTAACAAGGTTTGTTGTGTAAACCGCTGCTGCAGATGCTTTGGTTTCACTGTATATCAAAGCAAGGTCTTTTTTTGTTTTATTCTTTCTGATACCACAATGAACACCGCCTGCGGTAAATCCTTTTGCGGCACAGATACCGCCGTTTATAAATTCCATAAATTACACCTCGAGTCCGTTTGTATCATCGTTTGAAAGAACGATATTAAGGCATTCAACTGCGGCACCTGATGCGCCTTTACCTAAATTATCATATCTTGCAGTAAGGATAAATCTGTCCTCATTGCCGAAAACCGAAATAATCATAGTATCCTTACCTGAAAGGAGCCCTGCGGAAATAAATCCGCCCTCGCTTAAATCGTCACAATATGTAACAATGGGGCCCGTATATTTATTTTTGTAGATTTCCTTTATATCCTCAATTCCGTAACCATCATTAAGGTCGGTCTTAAACAAAGGAACAGTAACCTCCATACCTGAGTAGAAATCACCAACAACGGGGCAGAAAACAGGTGCGTTCTCTATTCCCGAAATCTTAACCATCTCTTTAAGATGCTTGTGGCTCTGAGTGAGAGCGTATTGCCTCGGAGCACCAAGAAGCTCATCGGGTTCTTCCTCGTAATCGGCAATCATTTTTTTACCGCCGCCACTGTAGCCTGTAAGTGAAAAACAGGAAAGCTTTTCGGTATTTTTAAGAATACCCGCTTCCACAAGGGGATATATAAGAGAAATAAATCCGCTTGCGTGACATCCGGGAACTGCGATACGCTTGGAATTTTTAATTTTCTCACGATGGGCTGGTGAAAGCTCCGGGAAGCCGTAAGCCCAATCATCAAGTGTACGGTGAGCGGTAGATGTATCAATTACCACCGTATTCTCATTATCAATTAATGATACCGACTCTCTTGCCGCATCATCGGGAAGACATAAAAATGCAATATCAGCACTGTTAAGTGCCTCTTTACGGCAAGCGGGGTCTTTTCTTTTTTCATCGTCAAGGCTTATAAGCTCGATACCCTCGAAATTTTCAAGCCTTTCGTATATTCTTAAGCCGGTTGTACCGGCTTTACCGTCAATAAATATCTTTGTCATAAAAAATCTCTCATTTATTTAAATTCTTGACTCTTTCCACCTGTTTTAACACATTCTGCGGTGCGGGACCACCCAGAGATGTACGGTCGTTTACGCATTTGTCAAGGTTAATTGCTTCATATACCCCATCATCAAAAACATCGCAGATACCTTTGTATTTTTCCATAGGTAATGTTTCAAGTGTAAGTCCCTCAGCAATACAAAGTGCTACGATTTCACCAGTTGCCTTGTACGCATCACGGAAAGGAAGTCCCTTACCAACAAGGTAATCTGCACAGTCGGTAGCATTTATGAAACCGCCCGCTGCCGCTTTACGCATATTATCAGTAAGAGCGGTCATGGTGTCAAGCATGGGAATAAATGCAGTGAGGCACATTTTAACTGTGTCGAAAGCATCAAAAATAGCCTCTTTATCTTCCTGCATATCTTTGTTATATGCTAAGGGCAAGCCCTTCATCATAGTGAGCAGTGTTGTTAAATCACCGAAAACCCTGCCTGATTTACCGCGAATCAATTCAGTAATATCGGGATTCTTTTTCTGGGGCATAATGGAAGAGCCTGTTGAGAAAGCATCGTCAAGCTCAATAAACTTAAACTCCCAAGAGCACCAAAGAACTATTTCCTCTGAAAAACGGGAAAGATGCACCATAAGAATTGATAATGCGGATGCTAACTCAATACAGAAATCTCTGTCGGAAACTCCGTCAAGAGAGTTTTGCATAGGTCCTGCAAAGCCAAGGGCTTCGGCGGTCATTTCTCGGTCGGTATTATAGGTTGTGCCTGCAAGAGCACAGGAGCCCAAAGGACAGTAATTCATTCTGGCTTTGGCATCAGCAAGTCTTTCTTTATCACGAAGAAGCATTTCGGCGTACGCCATTAAGTGATGACCGAAGGTTATGGGCTGAGCTCTCTGAAGATGTGTATAACCCGGCATTACCGCATCCGCATACTGCTCCGCTTTTTTACAGAGAACATCAATCAACTCCGTCAACTGATTATAAACGTCATCACACTCGTGACGAAGGAAAAGTCTGATATCAAGAGCAACCTGGTCATTACGGCTGCGGGCTGTGTGGAGTCTTTTGCCCGCCGCACCTATTCGCTGTGTCAATTCACCCTCAACAAAAGTGTGGATATCCTCCGCGTTGGGATCAATGAGCAATGTGCCGTTTTCAATCTCCGTTTTGATATTATTAAGACCCTCAACAATAAGACCTAAATCATCGCTTGAAATTATACCCTGAGCACAAAGCATTGTTGCGTGAGCAATGCTACCGTCAATATCCTCTTTGTACATACGGCTGTCAAACTTGATTGATGAGTTAAAATCATTGGTTTTTGGGTCGATTTCCTTTGAAAATCTGCCTTTCCAGAGCTGCATAAAATTATCTCCTTAAAGTGTTCGGGAACCAAAATTCCCCTTATATTAAACACAATACGACAAAGGAATATTTCACCTTTGTCGTGCAGTATTGTGTAATCAGTTTTCTTCTCTCTGTTTGTCAAGAAGTGCTTTAACCTTTATTGAAAGACCGAAAAGGTTGATGAAACCTGCAGAATCCTGCTGATTGTAAGCACCGCCGTCATCACCGAAGGATGCAACATTTTCATCGTAAAGTGAGTATGGGGATGTGATACCTGCGTTAATGATGTTACCCTTGTAAAGCTTAAGCTTAACATCACCTGTAACAGTTTCCTGAGTCTTGTCAACGAAGGCAGAAAGAGCTTCACGAAGAGGTGTGAACCAAAGTCCGTTATATACAACTTCACCGAATTTCTGAGCAACTAACTTCTTGTAGTGTGATGTGTCACGGTCAAGAGTAATCATCTCAAGAAGCTCGTGTGCTTTGTAGAGGATTGCGCCACCGGGAGTTTCGTAAACACCACGGCTCTTCATACCTACAAGACGGTTTTCAACAATATCAAGAAGACCGATGCCGTTTGCGCCGCCAATTTCGTTAAGCTTTTCAACGATTGCGAGGCCGCCCATTTCTACGCCGTCAATAGCTGTGGGAACACCCTTTTCAAAATGAATTGTGATGTAAGTGGGAACATCGGGAGCCTGCTCGGGAGAAACGCCCATTTCAAGGAAACCGTCTTTGTTGTAAAGAGGCTCATTTGCAGGATCCTCAAGGTCAAGACCTTCGTGAGAAAGGTGCCAAACGTTTTTATCTTTGGCGTAGTTTGTTTCGCGGTTGATTTTAAGAGGAATGTTGTGTGCTTCTGCATAAGCAATTTCTTCCTCACGGGATTTGATGTCCCATTCACGCCAGGGAGCGATAATAGCCATTTCGGGAGCGAAAGCCTTAAGAGTCAATTCAAAACGAACCTGGTCGTTACCTTTACCTGTACAACCGTGGCAGATAGCATCTGCACCCTCTTTGATAGCGATTTCTGCAAGACCCTTTGCAATACAGGGACGAGCGTGGGATGTACCTAAAAGATACTGTTCATATTCTGCGCCGGCTTTAAGACAGGGCCAGATATATTCCTCAACATACTCCTCTTTTAAATCAAGGATGTAAAGCTTTGAAGCACCTGTTGCAATTGCTTTCTCCTCAAGGCCGTCAAGCTCAGTACCCTGACCAACGTCACCTGAAACAGCAATTACTTCGCAATTGTTGTAATTTTCTTTAAGCCAGGGGATGATGATTGATGTATCAAGACCGCCTGAATATGCAAGAACTACTTTTTTGATATCTTTTTTATCCATTTTTATTTCCTCCAAAAACAAGGCATATTCACCTTGTGCAAAAATATTCATTCGATATGCATAGTTATACACCTTTATGCAAGAAAAGTCAACAGTTTTACTCAAATATTTTTTATATATGAAATTTTCGACGAATTGTAATAAAACCCAATAAAATCGGCAATTATTTTGGTTATTTTCGCAATAAACACCAACATCGGATTGATTCTCCACTAAGGCAAACGCCGAAAAGTTATTGCATTATAATTGTATATATGCAAAATTTATGCATATTTTGTGCATAAAAATACCGCGGCGAATTAACACCGCGGTAAAATATTACGGAATCTTATAACTGCGCTTTGAAGTCGCCGATAATTGAACGGAAGATGTTCATAAAGATAGCGAAGAACTTTTCGAAGTAGTAGGAAAATGTGTAATCGAACTCACTTCTGTCGTTGCCGAGACCTGAATTTTCATCCAATGCAAGCTCGTTTGCTGTAAGGTTATATGTTGAATATTCCCAAGGATTTTCTTCGTTGATTTCGATAACGCGAGCACCCTGAATCATGCCCTGATAGTATGAAGAAAATGTACAACCGGGAGTCATAATAAGATCAATACCGTTACAATCTACAACAAAGTTATTAACATGGTCATGACCAACAACAAGACCGATAACGTCGCCGCCTTCTACCATAGCATCCCACTGACCGTCATTGCCGTAGCTGGGGCAGCTCTTTTCGAAGAGATAGCCGTCATACTTTGTAACATCGGGGATAAAGGTATTGCTTGTGCCGTCCTGGAAGTTGATTGTAAGGTCACCCATATTAACAGCTGACTGAGTAAAAATCATCTGTGTGGGTTCCTGGGGAATAATGTGCTGGAATACGATTGAAGGAACAAGCTCGCCGCCGTTTTCAGCGGTCATAGCATCACGGGTATTGTTATACCATTCAATCTGGTCTTCACGAACCCAGTCATAACCGAGCCACTCGCCCTGTGAGTTATATACATAGTCGCCACAGTCAAACATCCAGAAATTGAACGCCATTTTGGAGCCGTCGCTTGAAAGAACGGGAAGGTTATGAGTACCGGCACCGTGGAGAGCGGGATCCGCATCATAAATGATACAGTTTTCATAGGAAGCATATCTTTCGATAATCTCATCTCTTGTGAGACCGCCTGAGCTTTCCTCGTCGTGGTTACCGAGCACTGCGGTATAGGGAACGCCCGTTTTGTCGAGAGCATTGAAAACATCGTCATATGCTTCGATTTCTTCTGTGTTGATATTATCACCGCAAAGAACGATTAAATCGGGCTGGGCGAAATCAACAGATTCATAAATAAATGAAATCATATCGTCAGGTACGGGATAGCCTGTCTGGATGTCGGCAAGAACCATAACCTTGAAGTTACCGTTCTCGTCAAACTGAAGAACTGCTTCATCCTTGTAGCCTGCGAAAGAAACACTTGCAACGGAAAATACCATCATAACTGCAAGTAAAACTGCCAAAAACTTTTTCATAGCTATTTCTCCTTAGAAATATTTTTGTTACCCAGTATTATACAACTCTTACTTTATTTTGTCAAATCTAAAACAAGTTTTTTGAAATGTTTACCTTTTTCTTCAAAATTCTTGTAATAATTATAGCTTGCTGCCGCAGGCGAAAACAAACAGGATTTACCCTTTTCGGTGAATTCATTCGCCTTTTTAACCGCATCAGCCATATCTTCAGCGCAAATCATATTTTTATTGCAACCGCGCCTTTTAAGCTCTTCAATAATTGTGTGTCCTGTTTCAGGTAATCCGATAAGATTATTGACACCGTTATTCTCAAGAAAACCGATAAAATCTTTATAATCAATTCCTCTGTCAAGACCGCCGAAAATGTGGGTATCTACATTGCCGATAGCCTTAACAGCACCCATAACCGCAGTGGGAATTGTGGCAATACTGTCATTATAATACGAAACCCCGTTAATAATGCCTACATATTCCATTCTGTGCTCAATACCGCCGAAATTTGAAACCGCGTGTCTTACAGCATCGTCACTGACACCGAAAATTCGTGCAACAGCAAGGGCGTAAGCAATATCCTGGCGATTATGCTCACCTTTAAGATGCTCGGTGGATTTCCACAATTCGTTCACAAAATCATCATTTGCGGCAGCTGTGAAGGTTACGGGTACCCCCTGCCCTTTAATAACAGTATTCCAATCCACCACACCCTCGAGATTCTGCTCGGGATTATAGATAATAAAATCGTCTTTTTTCTGATGAAGTGCGATGTTGAGCTTTGAGCCCACATAACCATCAAAACCTGTTTTATAATGGTCAAGATGCTCCTCATAAATATTTACGATAACCGAAACATGGGGTGAAGCGGTAGTGAATTCAAGTTGATGTGACGACATTTCAATAACTGCCACAAGGTCATCACCCTCATCGGCTTTTTCAAAAACAGGCACACCGATATTACCGATCAGGCAGGTGTTTACACCACCCGCTTTGAGCATTTCGTAAATAAGCGTAGATGTGGTTGTTTTACCCTTTGAGCCCGTAATACCAACCACCACAGGTGCACAAAAGCGCAAAAACATGTCTGTCTGGCAGGTGATTTCCGTGGTTTCGGGGTACATATTATCCTCAAGGAAAGCAATACCCGGGCTTTTGAAAACAATATCAAAATCACCCAGAGCTTTAAGATAATCCTCGCCGTAAATGACACCGACATTTTCATCGTCAATTTCAGGCTTATTTCTGTCGCCTATTGTAAGTGCCTTTTCGGGCAGGTGCTTTCTGAGATAATTATAGGTTGATTTACCCTCTCTGCCGAAACCGAGAATAAGGATCTTTTTATTCTTTACATAATCAATTATTCCGCACACAGTAACCATCTCCATAGCGGTTTTATTTCTTTTATAAATATATCACATATTTACTTCCATAACAAGGATTTTTGAAAAACACTTGAATAAATGTATTTATTTGTATATAATCTAAAATTGAATAACTATATAATAGTTAAATATACTATCTCGGAGAAATTTATGTTAGAGCTTAAAAATATTTCTTTTAACGTTGCCGACGAAAAAGGCGAAAAAGATATTATTACCGATGTTTCACTCACAGTTGAAGACGGTAAATTTCTTGTTATAACAGGACCCAACGGCGGTGGTAAATCCACCCTCGCAAAGCTTATTATGGGTATTGAAAAGCCCACGGGCGGTCAGATTATATGGAACGGTACGGATATTACGGACATGTCCATAACCGAGCGAGCAAAGCTGGGTATAGGCTATGCCTTCCAGCACCCTCCCCGTTTCAAGGGGCTTTCAGTGCGCGACCTTTTAAGCCTCGCTCACGGCAGTGACCTTCCGGAGGATCAGTGCTGCGCTTACTTAACACAGGTCGGACTTTGTTCAAAGGACTACCTTAACCGTCAGGTTGACTCATCCCTTTCAGGCGGTGAAATCAAACGAATTGAAATCGCCACACTTATGGCAAGGGACTTGAGTCTTGCTATTTACGATGAACCGGAAGCAGGTATTGACCTGTGGAGCTTCAATATGCTCGTAGAAAGCTTCAAGGCTATTACCAAAACCCGTAAAGAGAGTATGGTTATAATCTCCCACCAGGAAAGAATTATGAAAATAGCCGACGAAATTGCAATTATTGCTAACGGCGTAGTTAAGAAAAAAGGCCCCACTGCCGAAGTTTTCCCCGAGCTTATGGCAGAATTTGACAACACTTGCTCATTCAGATAAAGGAACAATATTTATGAATAAAACAGAACTTCATATGCTTGAGGCTGTCGCTGACCTTCACGGCGTGCCTCAGGGTGCATATAATATCAGAAAAAACGGTGAAGGCGCAGGCAGACAATCCACTGCGAATATTACGATAGAAACAAAAAAGGACAAGCCCGGTATTGACATAATAGTTAAGCCCGGCACTAAAAACGAAAGTGTTCATATCCCCGTTATTATTACCCAATCGGGTGTTGAGGATTTGGTTTACAACGACTTTTTCATCGGCGACGATGCGGATGTGCTTATTGTTGCAGGCTGCGGAATACACAACTCAGGGGACACAAAAAGCGAGCACGACGGTATTCACCGCTTTCATATAGGTAAAAATGCCCGAATCAAATATGTTGAAAAACATTATGGCGAAGGCGAAGGAACGGGCGAAAGAGTTTTAAACCCCATTACTGAAATTTTTATGGATGAGAACTCCTTCTGTGAAATGGAATCCGTTCAGATCCGCGGTGTTGACTCAACCAAGAGAAACACCATCGCAAAGCTTGAGAAGGGGGCAAGGCTCGTAATTCTCGAAAAGCTTATGACCCACGGCAATCAGGTGGCACATTCGGATATGGTAATTGAGCTCAACGGCGACGGCGCATCCTCCCAGATTATCTCCCGTTCTGTTGCAAAGGATAACTCTGAACAGGTTTTCTATCCCCGTGCAGTAGGCAACGCCTCCTGTAAGGCTCATGTACAGTGCGATTCAATTATTATGGACGAGGCAAAAATCCGTTCAATACCCGAAATTGCCGCAAATCATTTTGATGCCAACATCGTTCACGAGGCAGCAATCGGCAGAATCAACAACGACCAGTTGTTAAAACTTCAGACAATGGGTAAAACAGAGCAGGAAGCAGAAGAAATCATAATTAACTGTTTCCTTAAATAATAGGAGTGATTTTTTTGAATAAAAGAGTTCTTGCATTCGATTTCGGTGCATCAAGCGGCAGAGCAATAGTAGGCGTTTTTGACGGAGAAAAAATCGAATTGCGTGAAGTACACCGTTTTTCAAACGACCCGGTTAAAATCAACGGCACTTTTTACTGGGATGTTCAGCGATTATTTTTTGAAATCAAACAGGGTATTCTCAAAGCCAAAGAAGATGGCGGTTTTGACTCCATCGGCATAGATACCTGGGGTGTTGACTTCGGTCTTTTAAGAAAAGACGGCACGCTGGTTGAAAACCCCGTTCATTATAGGGATGCGCGTAACGACGGCATGGTGGAATTCGCAAAAAAATATATGTCCCAAGAGGAAATGTATGATATTACCGGAATTCAGTTTATGGATTTCAACACCATTTTCCAGCTTCTTTCATTGAAAGAAAACCGTCCCTACATTTTAGAGGAAGCGGATAAGCTCCTTTTCATGCCCGACCTTCTTTCATATATGCTTTCCGGTGTAAAATCAACCGAGTATTCAATCGCAACCACTTCCCAGATGGTTGACCTCAAAACCCGCAATTGGTCCGATAAAATTCTCGATACATTCGGCATAAACAAAGACCTTCTTACAGATATTGTTCCCACCGGTACAGTCATAGGTCAGTTAAGCGACGACATATGCGAGGAATTGGGCGTTCCCAAGGCTGATATTATAAGCGTCGCTTCACACGATACCCAGAGTGCTATTACTGCCGCACCCTGCGAATATGAAGATTTCGCTTTCATCAGCTGCGGAACCTGGTCACTTTTCGGCACTGAAGTTAAAGAGCCCATTATTAACGATGCCTCTAAAAAGCTCAATGTAACAAACGAAGGCGGTTATGATTATACAATAGCCTTCCTTAAAAATATATGCGGTCTCTGGCTTATTCAGGAAAGTCGCCGTCAATGGATTCGTGAGGGTAAAGAGTATTCTTATGCCGAGCTTGAAAAAATGGCTTTGGAATGTGAACCCTTCAAATGCTTCATTGATCCCGATGCTCCCGAATTTGCGCCCATGGGTAATATCCCCGGACGAGTTCAGGAGTACTGCAAAAAAACAAATCAGTATGTTCCTCAGACCGTGGGCGAAATTATGCGTTGCATTTACGAAAGCCTTGCAATGAAATATCGCTACACCTTTGACGGTATCAAGGACTGTACCGAAAAAGACTATGACCGTATTCATGTTATGGGCGGCGGTACAAAAGATAAGCTTTTATTGGATATGTCCGCAAAAAGCTGTAATGTAAACGTCTATGGCGGTCCCATTGAAGCAACCGCTTTAGGTAATATTGCGGTACAGCTTATGTCAAGCGGTGCAATCAGTGATATAAAACAAGCCCGTAAAATTATAGCTCAGGGCGAGAATCTTAAGCTTTATACCCCCGATAACCGCGAAGGCTGGGAAGATGCCTTTAAGGTATTCAAAGGGATTATTGAGTAATTATGACTACTTTACCCAAGCTTGAAGACGCCAACATCAACTATTGTTTTGAAACCGCGGAAAATATACTTCAGAATTCTCCCGACCTGAAAGCAGGTTCTCAGTCCGAGGAAAATGCCAGACACATTTTACTTTATGAGCTTATGAAGTATTGCGATGAAACCAATGAGCAGACCTTTAACGCATACCCCGGTGCAGGATCTCTTATTCACAAAATTCTCTGTGTCGGATTAATAATCTGCGTTGTGTTATTTTCTGTTTGCGTTGACAACGGATATGTTCTTCCCGTTGCGCTTTCTCTCTTTCTTAACATTCTGATGTTTTGCGTATTCGCATACAAATTTATTTTTGACGGCACTCTTTTGGACCGTATAAAGCCCAAAAAGCGCTCAGGTAATATTATGGGCAAAAGATACTGCGACGGTACCCCTCAGGTACGGGTGGTGCTCACTGCGCATCTTGACTCTCCGAAGACTATACGAAATCTTCTTTTCGGCAGCAGATGGCCCCTTATTCTGAGTATTTGCTCAATAATCGGGAACACGGTTTTATTTTGCAGTCAGCTTGCATTCCTTTTCACGGGTGCCCCTGCAAATGCAGATGCCTTTGAATTTTTGAGAAACATCTGTCTTATATTTACGCCCTTTTATATTCTCTCATTCTTCCTTATAAGCTCCAAAAAGACCGCTTCGGGTGTAAGCTCAAGTATAATCCCCTCAGCACTTCTTGTGAGCATTATGAAACAGTTCTCAGAAGACAGCTTCCGTTTCAGAAAAACAGAGGTCTGTTGTTTGCTTACCGGTGCGGAGTATTCTTCAAGGGCAGGCTCCTATGCCTTCGCCAAAAAATACAGAAGGCTTTTTTCAGATGTAAGAACTGTCTTTATACCCTTGGAAGAAATCACCACTTCCCAAAAGCTTGCAGTATTCTTCAAAGACGGAAGCGGGGCGCAGGGCTCCGCGGAAGTTGCTTCAATTATTGCTCAGGCAGCAGAAAATCTGGATTTGAATTTAACAAAGGAAAGCTCGCTTCTCGGCACAGCATCATTCACACCCTTTGCCAATCAGCATTTCCGTGCCTGTTCTCTGGGCACTTCCAAAAAACATATTTCAAAAAGTGTTTCACCTACCACCGACAGAATTACATCCGTACCGAGAAAAACCGTGGGTGATGTGGGCGCACTTATTATAGAAACATTGAACTATTATGACAGTTGAGGTGCATTATGGCTAAAATCATTAACTCAAAAGTAAAAAACATTCCCTGGCAGGACAGACCCGAGGGTTGTACTGACCCTGTATGGAGATATACCGAAAACCCCATTATAGACCGTAGCTTTGTTAAAGATGCAAACAGTATTTTCAACTCAGCAGTTGTCCCCTACGGTGACGGCTTTGCAGGTGTATTCAGAATGGACGACGTCACCCGCGAGCAGTACCTTGTTACCGGCTTCAGCGATGATGCTATCCACTGGAAGCTTAACGACGAGAAAATCTTCCGCGGTTACGACCCCAGACTTTGCAAAATCGAGGATAAATACTATCTTTCATGGGTTTGTCACACTCCTCGCGGAACATCAATCGGTATTGCCGCAACAACTGATTTTGAAAGCTGGGAACGCTATGAAGATGCGGTTTTACCCGTTTCAAGAAACGGTGTGCTTTTCCCCAGAAAAGTAAACGGCGAATATATGATTTTCACCCGTCCTTGCGATAAGGGCCACACACCCTACGGCGATATTTTCCTCAGCCACAGTCCCGACCTTACATATTGGGGTAAACACCGTTTTGTTATCGGTCCCGAAATGAACTGGGAAATGACAAAGGTTGGCGCAGGTCCCACTCCCATTGAAACAGACGAGGGCTGGCTTTGCTTCTACCACGGTGTTATCACAAGCTGTAACGGTTTTTCTTACAGTATGGGTGCTATGATTGTTGACCGCGACGAGCCGTGGAAGGTTCTTCACAGAGCTGACAGATACCTTCTTTCACCCCGTGAAACTTACGAATTCGTAGGCGATGTACCCAATGTGGTATTTCCTTGTGCAGCTCTTGCAGACGAAGACACAGGCAGAATCGCCATTTATTACGGCGGTGCAGATACCGTTGTAGGTCTCGCATTCACAACTGTTGACGAAACAATAAATTACATTAAGGAACACGATTTAATCAAGTAATATGACACTAAAAAAATTCATAGGTGACAAAGCCTTTTACAAAATGGCTATGACCGTTGCCGTGCCCATAATGATACAGAATTTTATTACGAATTTTGTGAATATGCTGGACAACCTTATGGTGGGAAAGCTGGGCACTGAGCAGGTATCGGGCGTATCAATCGTAAACCAACTTATTTTTATTTTTGGTCTTGCGGTTTTCGGTGCATTAAGCGGCGCAGGTATTTTTACCGCCCAGTTTTTCGGAAAGAAAGACGATGACGGCATACGCCACACCATAAGGTATAAGGTTATAATAACCTCCATACTTTTCGTAATTGCCACTGTTATCTTTTTGGTTTTCGATGACCAACTCATTAATATGTTTTTGCACGAAAGTGACTCAAACGGCAATATCGAACTCACTCTTTCTTTCGCCAAAGCCTATCTGAGAATCATGGTGGTAGGCGCGCTGCCTTTCTGTATAACACAGATTTTTTCAAGCACTCTGCGTGAAACAGGCGAAACCGTAGCCCCTATGGTAGCAGGTCTTGCAGCGGTTGCAACCAACTGTTGCTTTAATTACCTTCTCATTTTCGGTAAATTCGGTTTCCCAAAATTGGGTGTTGAGGGTGCCGCCATTGCTACAACCATATCGCGATTTGTAGAATGCGCCATAGTTATCGTTTATGTTATAGTAAAACGGCATAGATTCCCCTACTTCAAGAGCGTTTTCAGAAGCTTCTATATACCCAGAAAGACATTCCTTGATGTTACCTTCAAGGGTATGCCCCTGTTATTCAACGAGTTTTTCTGGTCCTTGGGTATGTCCCTTTTAAGTGTGGCTTACAGCTTACACGGTATAGATGTAGTTGCAGGGTACAGCATTTCATCCACTGTTATGAACCTTGCAAATATTGCATTTATATCCATGGGAAGCAGTATCGGTATAATCATCGGCAAACAGCTTGGTGCAAATCAGTTTGAAAAAGCATACGATACCGACAGAAAGCTTATTACTTTCTCAGTTACAATCAGCTTTGTTATAGGAATTATAGTTTTCTTCATCGGCGGCAAAATACCACTTCTCTATAATGTCAGCGAAGAAGCGAAGGAGTTTGCTTCATACTTCATCAGAGTATGCGCTTGCTTCTTACCCGTTCACGCTTTTGCCAATGCTTCATATTTCACCATACGAAGCGGAGGAAAAACCTTCATCACTTTCCTTATGGACAGCGTATTTATAATGTGCGTAAATGTACCCATCGCCTTCGGTCTTTACTACATTGCAGATATACCCATATGGGTTTCTTTCCCCATTATACAATCCATCGACATTATCAAAGTAATAGTTGGCATGATACTGGTTAAAAAGAAAGTATGGCTGAATAATATTGTTGCTCAATAAGCATAAAACCTCGAACTTTTTCGGTTCGAGGTTTTTTAGCTTAATAATTTATGCTTATATTTCGAGAGGGTAAAAAAATGACAAGCCCCTGACTTTTGTCAGGGGCGTTCTGCCACTTAATTTTGTTGCAGATGGCTTTTTCTTTACCCCGACGCTGTATAAAGATACTGCGAGTGGGTAAAAAAATGACAAGCCCCTGACTTTTGTCAGGGGCGTTCTGCACAAAATTAAATTATTTAACTGCGTCTTTAAGAGCTGCGCCTGCCTTGAACGCAGGAACCTTAGAAGCAGCGATTTTGATTGTTTCGCCTGTTTTGGGGTTGCGGCCTTCTTTAGCTGCTCTTTCACGTACTTCAAAAGTACCGAAACCGATAAGCTGAACTTTTTCGCCGTTAGCGAGAGCGCCTTTAATGCCGTCTAAAACTGCTGCTACTGCCTTATCTGCATCTTTCTTTGAAAAACCTGCAGCTGCTACTGCATTTACGAGATCTGTTTTGTTCATTTTAAAAATCCTCCAAAATTTTGTTTTCTATTATTTAATCGTAAACACGATTTTTATAGACTATTTTTGTTTTTTGGCTTCTTCCCAGAGTTCATCGAGAACCTCCAAAGAAGCTGTTTTCATATCAATGCCCTTTTCCTTGGCAAGGCCTTCGGTAATTGTGAAACGCTCCATAAATTTCTTTGTGGCTTTATCCAGAGCGGTTTCTGCCTCGCAGTCGCAAAAGCGCGCAACATTTACCGCAGAGAAAAGCAAATCGCCCAGCTCATCCTCAACCGCGGCTTTGTCGCCCGTTGCGAGAGCCTCCTTGAGTTCTTTGGTTTCCTCGTCGATTTTAAGGAAAGCGCCCTCGGCATTGTCCCAATCGAACCCTGCTTTTTTAGCCTTTTCCTGAACCTTCTGGGCCTTCATAAGTGCGGGGTAAACGGCAGGAATCGCCGCCATAGCCTCACTCTGTGTTCTCTGCTTTTTGGTCTGACGCTTGATGTCGTCCCAATTTTTAAGAACCTCACCCGTTGAAGAAACGGAAATATCACCAAATACATGGGGATGTCTGATGATGAGCTTCTGACAAATATCGTTAGCAACATCGTCAATTGTAAACCAACCATCGGTGCGCGCCATATCCGAATGCATAAGCACCTGTAAAAGCACATCACCCAATTCCTCTTGCATAAGGTCCTTGTTGTTGGTGTCTATTGCTTCAATAACCTCGTAAGTTTCCTCAAGGAAATTCTCACGGATAGAGCTATGAGTCTGCTCCATATCCCATGGACAACCGCCCGGCTCGCGAAGAATGCGGACTATATCCACCAGGTCATTAAACTGATACTTGTCTTTAAAAGTGAAATTCACTGCCATAATTTACAACCTCTATTTTAACCTATAAGCTTATATTTTTCAAGTATTTTTGCTATTTTTTCTCCCTTTGGAAGCATTAAAATGTCATCTTTCACCAAAGTTTTGGTTAAAAGCACGCACATTCCGTATGCAAGCACCGCAATACCGATTGCGAGCAAGCAGGAAAGTGACTGACCGCTGAGTCTTGAGCCTTCATTGAATGTAATGAATTTGCTCAGCAACCAAAAGCTACCGTACGCCGCACCGCCGCAAACAACTGCAGAAATCAACGGCTTCACGAAAACTGATTTTATATCCAATCTGACGCCCGTTTCTTTGCGGAGAACCAAGTAGTTATAAATAATACAAATCAGATAGAATGCTGCTGTACCGAACACCGCACCTTTAAGGTTTACCTGTGGGATACCTATAAGGATATAGTTGAGCCCAATCTTGAAAACACAACCTAAAAGAAGTGCTTTAACGGGTACATCCGCTCTGCCCACTGCCTGAAGAATATTTGTAAGAGGTGATGAGAGAGCAAGTATAGCCATCATAAGACCATAAAGGGCAAGAATCGGTGCCGCTATGGGAATACCGTTTGAAATATCTCCGTCGCCGCCGTAAAGTATGCCGAGTATGGGCTTTGCAAGCACAAAGAACCCTGCACCTGCAGGTAATGAAATAAGCATTGTGATTCTGAAAACCGTATTAACCGAGCTGTTTACCGTTTTATAATCCTTTTTAGCAAGGGCGCCTGAAATAACGGGAATAGCACTGACACCCAAGGTCATAACAAGCGTAGGAATAAGATTTCTGAAGTCATTCGTCATACCGTACGCACCAAAAAGGAAAGTATGAATTTCCTCCAAAGGTGTACCGCTTGCGGTAATAGATTCGCCGTAAAGCCCCATAATGACATCGTATCCGTTTTCCACTATGTTTTCAAGACGGCTTTGAATCATGCTTGTATCTATAAAGTTTGTAATGTTGAGAACCAAGGAGCTCATAGCCGTAGGCAGAGCAATTTTAACAAGGTCTTTGAGAGTATCCTTTTTTGGTGAAGCCAAGGGAGAATTGACGAGCATCTCTTTGCTTATGCCGTCTTTTTTTATTTTATGACGCAGGAAGGTATATAAAGTTGCTATCGCCGTACCGAGGGTTACACCTAAAATTGCGCCTGCCGATGACATGGCGTAAACTATTGATCTGTCACCTGAGGTTTCAATAACCTGACCGAAAACACTGCCGGTTTCGGCAATCTGTGCATCGGCATACCAAACAACACCATAGGAAAGCGCAAGACCGAAAACAAGCTTGCCGACAGTTTCTATAACCTGTGATATTGCCGTCGGATACATATTATTAAGACCTTCATAATATCCTCTGTATGTACTCATAACACAACAGAAAAATATCGAAGGAGCTATAGCCAGAACGCTGTAAATTGTGTTAGGATTTTTGACTATAAAATTAGCATAAGGATATGAAGCCAGAAGTATGGCACCCGTTCCTAAAACACCTAACAATAAAAACAGCGGGAAGGTTATTTTTAAAACCTGCTTAACATCGCGGTATTTTCCCAAAGCGGTGTTTTTAGAAACAATTGCGGAAATAGCAACGGGGAGTCCTGCCATTGAAATACCGTAAACAGCTGTGTATATACTGTATGCTGAATCATAATAGCCTGAGCCCAACACGCCCAAAGCATCACGAAGGGGTATTTTATAAACTGCACCAATTACCTTAACAATGGCAGTTGCCATAACAAGAATCATCGCACCGCCTAAAATATTCTGTTTTTTAGATGATTTTTCAGACATACTCTTACTCCTTTGTACCTATAAATTCTCTTAAAAGGGAGTCAGCAGGGACATCCTCGGAATTTATGGAAGGGAATTTTTCAAGACTTCTTATGAGCCTTTGTGACTCTTTGTAAAACTCCGAAGTTTTCGGAAGCTCACTGAGTAAATTTATTGCCGTATCTTTAAGAACACAGGTTTCATAAAGATGAATGGTATTAAGCCTTATATCCGCATTATTTTTAAAGGGGAAAAGATAGGTATCTTCACCGTATCTTACTGTAATCCACATTTCATAGGACCTTTGAACCGAGTTTCCGCGGTATTTATAATCCCTGACCATCCTGCGGACAAAACGCATATTGCGTTTATTTAAAACGATATTTCCGTCTGCGTCATAAATACGCGACGAGATATTTATATAAATTTTTAAAAGTCTTTCCTCGGGCAAATGGTCGGTTATTTTAGGATTCAATGCGTGAAGACCCTCAACTATTATAACATCACCCTCGTCAATTTTAATGTGCCTGTACTCTTTTTTGCGTTTACCCTGCAGAAAATCGAATTCGGGAAGATAGGTTTCGTTGGTCGTGAGAAGCTCACCCATTGTTTTTTGAAAACACTCAATATCCAGAGCATCCACCGTTTCAAAATCCGGGGTGCCGTCAGGAAAACGGGGCGCATCGCAATTATCCACATAATAATCATCAAGAGAAACCGTGTGACTGTTTATGCCGTGACTCAGGAGATGCTCTCTGAGTTTTTTAGCGGATGTAGTTTTACCTGCGGAGCTGGGCCCTGCAATCATTACAATTTCAGTCCTGCCGCTTCGGGCAATCTCAAGAGCAATTTTTTTGATTTTGTTATTATATCTGTTTTCGCATTGAGTTATAAACTTCTGGGGGTCTGCCGCCGAATTTTTTATGTATTCAACATTATTGTTTTTATTAGCCATACACACCCACCTTTCTTTTATTTGTATTCGTTAAAAAATGTTGTTATTCTTTCTTTTTTCTCTAAAAGCTCCGAAAATCTCGAAATATATTCAAAGGGGAATTTGTAATTGAAAATTCTTTCGATTTTCTCAATTCCCGGTGAAAGCAGTTTTGTAACACTGCCTGCACCTACTGAAAGTATATGCTCATATTCTTCCATCATAAGAACATTATATTTACATTCTTTTTGCTCTTTACACCAGCCCACATTTTCAAAATTACCCAGTGCCTTACTCTGACGGTACATATAATACGGGTGATAACCCCACGCACTTAAAGTATCTTTAGCGTAGTCTATCATTCGCGAAACATCTTTTTCGCTGACGGAGTCGCTCTCATTTTCGGTAACGATGGTTGATGAGCGTTTAAGTGCAAGAGTATGAACCGTTATATTCTCCGCACCCAGAGCAATTGCTTTATCCACGCTGTTTTTAAAGCTATCAAAAGTATCAGTAGGAAGTCCTGCGATTAAATCCATATTGATACAGTCAAAACCGACTTCCCTTGCAAGAAGATATTTTTCCACTGTAAGCTCCGCAGAATGTTTTCTGCCGATTGCTTCAAGAACAGAGTTTGAAAAGGTCTGAGGATTAATACTTATTCTGCCCACATTGTGTTTTTTGAGAACTTCTAATTTTTCGCGGGTAATCGTGTCTGGCCTACCCGCTTCAACTGTATATTCGGTACAGCTTGTGAAATCAAAATTATCCTCAATAACGGTTAATACTCTGTCAAGCTCCTCTGCCGAAAGGGTTGTGGGTGTACCTCCGCCCCAATAAACACTTGTTAATCTGAGACCGTTCTCTTTTGCCTTTTTGCCGGTAAAAACCAACTCCTCACAGAGCTTATTTACATATTCGGGCATCAGCTTTTTAGCAGACTCGGTGCCTATTGAGTGAGAAACAAATGAACAATAACTGCACCTTGTAGGACAAAAGGGAATACTCACATAAAGGCTGAAGGATTTTTCGTCAACCTCTTTTATAATTTCGATTTCGGTTTTCGCAACACTTAATGCAAGCTCCGTTTTTTCGGGAGTTGCAAAAAAATGTTTTATAAAGTAATCCCTTGCAGTTTCTTCGTCGGTTTCAAGCATTTTATTCATTATGAGCTTTGAGGGTCTGACCCCTGTGAGCATACCCCACCCGGGCGCAAAACCGCAAAGCTCTTTTAATAATGGATAGCCAAGGGACAAAAGCTCGTACTCTTCATCTGTCACCTGTTCTTTTTCAAGGGATTTTTCTGCTGACAGAAGTTTTCCCTTATAAGAAAATGCTGTTTTAAAAGTCACGGTTTCACCCGTTGTGCGTATTTCAGTGTAAAAATAATCCCCTGAATCCTCAGTAAATTCTTTTAAAACCGTATTTTTCTCAAGCGGGAAAAACAACATCAGAAGCTTTTCTGTTTCGTATAAATAGTTATGTGATATGCAATATAAATTCATCTTAAATACATATTATACTCTGTTTCGTGTTTTACTGTTGTAGCCTCACCGTGACCGCTGTATATCACAACATCCTCGGGAAGCTTTTTTATTTTCTGTAATGTGTTCAGAAGTGCCGTTATACTTCCACCGTTAAAATCAGTACGGCCTACACTGCCTTTAAAAAGCGTATCTCCCGTAAAAATAGCCTTTTGGTCTTTGGAGTAATACATAACTCCGCCCTCGGTATGACCGGGGGCACTTATTATTTCAAAGGTAATATCCCCTACATTTATATTATCGCCGTTTTTTAAAGCCTTATCGGCAGCACAGGGATAAAAAGGTGCACCGAAAAGCGCTGCTAAGCTCAACACACTGTCGCCGAGTGCTCCGCTGTCATTTTCGCCGATTAAAATTTCCGCCTCGGGAAACTTCTCTTTTAATCTGCTGACACCCTGAACATGGTCAAAATGGCCGTGAGTACAAAGGATGTATTTTAAATCCTTAATACCTGATAATGCTATTTCCTTCAATAACCCTGCAGTATAATCCCCCGGATCAATTACTGCGCCGATTTTTGTATTCTCGTCGCAAATTATATAGCAATTCGCACTTACAAGCCCCAAGGGAAGGCATTTAACATACATTCTAAACACTCCAGATATCAGTATCAAAGCAAATTGTGACGGGGCCGTCGTTAACAAGCTCCACCTTCATATCCGCTCCGAAAATGCCTTTTTCGACACGCTTGACACCGTATTCCAAAAGCTTCTGACAATATAATTCATATAGTTCATTGGCTCGCACAGGCTCCTCGCTTGGTGTAAAAGAGGGTCTGTTACCTTTTTTGCAATCAGCGCACAGCGTGAACTGTGAAATTGCAAGAATGTCACCCTTAACATCCAGTACGGATAAATTCATTTTTCCCGCATCATCCTCAAAAACACGCAATGATGCAGTTTTTCTTGCCAATAAATCCGCGTGTTTTTCCGTGTCGCCTTTAGCAACACCTACGAGTATCATATAGCCTCTGCCTGAGCTGCCTACAACATTACCATCTACACTTACGGAACTTTTTAAAACTCTCTGTATTACTGCTTTCATGAGTTACTGCTCCTTGTTACATTAATAACACCGTCGATTTTTTTAAGCTTTGAAATAACCACATTAAGAAAATCGGTACTCTTAACCGTAATGGTAAGATATACATAGGCTTTGTCATCCTTAAGCTCACGGGTATTAATTGCATTAATCATAACGCGCATGTCCGCAAGAAGCGTAGCCACATCCGCCATAAGCGCAACTCTGCTCTCACAAAGAATAGCGAGGCCTGCTTTGAATTCCTGCATTGAATTGCCAGTAAGCCAGCGGGCACTTACCCAACGCTCGGGCTCTTCACAGGAGGTAATATCTTTAGGTACATTTGAACAGTCACGCTTGTGAATTGACACACCGTGACCTCGGGTAATGAAGCCTATGATTTCATCACCGGGAATGGGCGCACAGCAACGGGAAAGTTTAATAAGGCAGTTGTCAATACCTTCAACCGCAACACCCTCGCCAACGGCGCGTTTGGTGGTTTTTGAGCTTTCCTGAACCTTGATTTCTTTAGGCTGGTTAAGTGACGATATACGATTATATTCATCTCGGATAAAAGGCATTACCCTTGAGATAAATATTCCGCCGTAACCGATAGCCGCATAGAAATCGTCAACTGTTGAGCAGTGCTGTCTTTCTGTGAGAGTATCAATAAGATTTTTATATTCCTCGTCACTAAAACGCATTTTATTGCGCTTGATTTCTCTTTCCAGCTCGGCGCGGCCCTCAACGATATTTTCTTCCCGTCTTTCCTTTTTGAACCAGGCGCGGATTTTCGTTCTTGCGCTGCTTGTTTTTACTATATTTAGCCAGTCGCGACTGGGACCCTTACCCGGCTGTGATGAGGTAAGAATTTCAACAATGTCACCGGTTTGCACCTTATAATCAAGGGGTACTATTCTGCCGCCGACCTTTGCACCAACCATTTTTGTACCGACGGCTGAGTGAATCGCATAAGCAAAGTCAATTACCGTTGCACCCGAGGGAAGGTCTATAACATCGCCCTTGGGAGTGAAAACGAAAACCTCTTCGGGCACAAAGTCACTTTTAATAGTGCGCACAATATCCTTAACATCATCCGCTTCTTTCTGCGTTTCAAGAAGCTGACGAATCCAGGCAAGACGCTCTTCAATATTCTGTTTGCCCTTAAGACCTAATTTGTATTTCCAATGGGCGGCAATACCGAATTCCGCCGTCTTATGCATATCCCAGGTACGAATCTGTACCTCAAAGGGAATACCCGCCTTACCGATAACGGTAGTATGAAGTGACTGATACATATTGGGCTTGGGTGTGGAAATATAGTCCTTGAATCTGCCGGGGATGGGTTTGAACATATCGTGTATAATACCCAGACAGTCATAACACTCAATAACTGAATTTACAATAATTCTGACGGCGTAAATATCATAAATCTCGTCAAAATTCTTGTTTTGCATATACATTTTACGATAAATGCCGTGTACACTCTTAATTCGCGCTTCAAGAGCTGCTTCGGGTACAACCTCGTGCACTCTTTCGCCGATTTGTTTTTTTATGGTTTCAAGAAACTCGTTGTGGGATTTACCCTGCTTTGAAAGCTCATCCTCAATTTCGTTGTAACCGATGGGATCAAGAAAGCTTATTGCCCTGTCCTCAAGCTCCTCCTTAATGGCTCTGATACCTAAACGGTGAGCAATCGGGGCATATATCTCGAGAGTTTCAAGGGCTTTATCCCTTCTTTTCTGAGGTGCAACAAAGTTAAGGGTTCTGATATTATGCAGACGGTCCGCAAGCTTAATGATAATAACTCTGATATCCTCGCTCATGGCAAGAAGCATTTTTCTGACATTTTCTGCCTGCTGCTCCTCTTTATCCTTGATATCCAGGGGCACTTTACCCAATTTTGTCAATCCGTCAACAAGAGCTGCAACCTCACTGCCGAATTCTTTTTTTACTTCATCAAGAGTTAAATCAGTATCCTCAACCGTATCATGAAGCATTGCAGCAGTTACGGATTGGTAATCCATACCGTAATCCAGAACAATTTTTGCAACTGCCACAGGATGAATAATATACGGCTCACCTGAATGGCGCTTTTGCCCGTTATGCCTCTGGCTTGCTATTTCAAAGGCTCTTTCTATAACAGAAACTTCCTTTTCGTTGAACTGCACCGCCGCTTGTTCTATAAGCTCATTATACATAAGCTCGACACTCATATTTCCGTCCACATTTATCACCCCTTTTTATACCGATTCGCGCACTTTTACGGCGCGTCTGAAAACCTCGGAATTATCCAATGAAGATTTCACATTTTCTTCGGGTAATATATATTTACCCTCTTTTAAAATTATGATACCCAGCTCGCTGAGTACATCCAGAGCAATTTTACAGCTCATAATTTTTTCTTCGCTGAAGCCTAATCTGTAACAGAGCATTTCCGCTGAAAAGCTCCAGCCGTTATTGCCCTTTATATATCTGTAAACATTGCCGCAGAGCTCCCTGTCAACAGAAAGCTCCTTTTTAACGGAAGCACTCAGCTCCTCACCACGGCAGAAGGCCTCGTAATTATTTACGGCATTTATGATTTTCACATCATTAAAACCGCTGAGACGAATGTCCTTAACCTGTATGCTTACCTGAGTTTTACCCATATATTCATTGGCAGAAAGCTTAACTGCCAAATCTACCTTATCTGACACGGCATAAGGGAACTCGCCCATGGTAACCGAAAACATAATTGCATTAATACTATATCCGTTTTTACGCAAAGTAAGACGCAAATGCTTACCGTTACCCACACTCTGAACTGAAACCAGCTCCATATTATAAAGCCCGAAAAGAGGCTGGGGATTATCCGCACCGTAGGGCTCAAGAATTTCTGTTGCCAGGAGAATATCCGTATTTATTGATGAGGGATTAAGCTTGCAGTCAATGTTCAGAACGGGAACTGCCGCTTCAATTGTGTCTGCATACTCGTTTATCATTTTTCTGAAATCGTCAATCCTGTCGCCCTCTATGCTGAGACCTGCCGCAAGAACATGACCGCCGTATTGAGTAAGCACACTTTCGCAATGGCTCAGAGCATCATACAGAGAGAAGCCCTCAACGCTTCTGCCGCTGCCTTTAGCACCATTCTCGCCTTCGGATATAACAATACAGGGTTTACCGTATCTTTCAACAAGGCGCGAAGCAACTATGCCGATAACGCCCTGATGCCAGTTTTCACCGTTTACAACTATAACCTTACTGTATTTAATATGAGGGTTGTTTTCAATAATCTCAATTGCCGCCTCGGTGATACCGCCTTCAACACTCTGTCGCTGAGTATTAGCATCCGATATTTCGCGGGCAATCTCCTCAGCCTCGGTTTTATCCTCTGATAAAAGCAGCTGCAAGGCCCTGCCTGCGGTCTTCATTCTGCCTGCGGCATTTATACGGGGAGCAAAACGGAAAGCAAGGCTGCCCGAATTAATAACCCCCGAGGGGTCGCATATATCCATAAGAGCCTTGAGTCCTGTTCTGAGCGTACCCTCTGAGAGAGCTGCATTCATAAATGCAATACCGCTTCTTACGAGAATTCTGTTTTCACCTTTTAATGAAACAATATCCGCAACAGTACCCAAAGCCACAAGGTCACCGTATTCCTGCAAAAGGTCATAGCCGTCACTGTCGTCAAGGGCACAGATAAATTTAAAAGCCACGCCTACGCCTGCCCACTCGTTGAATTCACAAAGTGAATCCGCACGGTGAGGGTCAACTACCGCAACCGCCTCAGGCAACACCTCGCCCACCCTGTGGTGGTCGGTAACAACAACATCTATCCCCAAGGTACTTGCGTGTTTAATTTCATCAATTGCGCTTATGCCGTTATCAACAGTAATGATAAGGCTTGTTCCGCGCTCTTTAAGAGCATCAATGGCACAGTTATTCATACCGTACCCTTCACCTTCACGGTCGGGAATGTAGCAATCCACATTGGCACCGCGGGAAACAAGGTAGGAATACAGAAGCGCCGTTGATGTAACACCATCGGCATCGTAATCACCAAATACCGTTATTCTCTCGCCGTTTTCTATTGCCGAAGAAACTCTTTGACAAGCCTCTTGCATATCGGGAAGTGTAAAGGGGTCGATTAAATCTGTGTCATATAAAAAACTCTCAACTTCAAATTCGTCGGTCATTCCTCTGGCGCACAGAAGAAATGCCGCAAAAGGCTCGATACCGCAGTTTTCAGCAATATCGGCGGCAAGGTCCCTGTCGCAAGAAGAAACAACCCATTTCTTCAGACTCAAAAATATCACCCAATTTTAATTTTACATTTTATTATAACATTATAAGGCTAGGTTTTCAATGAAAAACGTAAAAAAACCGCATAGAGCATGCGGTTTTTTGGTGCGGAGTCAGGAGTTAAGGGACACTGATTTTAATGCGTAATTCGTTATTATCATAGTACTTCGTGCCGATTATAGATAAAGTTGTTGTAATGCGAAGCTCTATCATCCCTGTGCGTAAGCATAGGGAGGGGGACCGCCCTGAAATAACTTTATTGTAAACATTAAGTTTAAAGCGTGTGATTTTGTGTTGTTTTTGTTGTGTTTAATCGGAGCGGTGGTGGGTAGTTCTCTTACGGTTTTTCTTCAGCCCAATAGAACTTCCGTATGGGACGGATCTATCCGTCCCGCAAGTAAGGAAAGACAATTTTTATTAAACAACTTACTGAAAGGATGTACTTTATCTCTCGCGGTACGCATAGATGCGTACCTTACGGTTCTTCTAACCAAACGAAGAATAATGGTAAGAGAACTACCCGTTTATGTCCTGCGGACGCGATATGCTTCGCGCGATATATCTGCCGATGCGATATATACTTCGTATGCGATATGTTTCGCTTTGCGAAACGAGATTACAATCGGCACGAAGTGCCTATTTAATTACGCATTACGCATTACGAATTACGCATTATAATCGGCGTAAGCCCCGATAATTTTGCATTCTGCATTTAAAAAACCGCCCACTCGGGGCGGTTTTTCTTATGATTTCAAAAACTTCTCTACTACGGGCAGAATAAGGAAATCGGTCTTTCTGAATGCAGTGCTGTGACCTCCGTTGAGGACTATTACTTCCTCGGCACCCTCAACAGCTTTTGTTATTTTTCTTGAATGACGGCGTTTAATCATATCGAATTCGCCGAAAACATTTAAGAAAGGTATTTTCAGAACCGAAAGCTTCTTATAAGTAAGTTTCGGCTGACCTACCATCATACCCTCAATTTCGCGTCTTCTTATCCACTCAGGGTCCTTGGTAACAGCCGCTTTTATTGCGTAAATTCTATGGTCTTTTATAATACCCAGCTGGTCCCCCGTCTTAGTTCCCCTTGTGTTAAGGTTTGAGCCGAAAACCGCTAACCTGGTAACATATTGTTGGTATTTTACCGCAAAGCACATACCCAGATTACCACCATCGGAAAAACCGCAGATATTGGTTTTCTTTACTCCCAGATGGTCAAGGAGTGCCTTTAAATCGTCACAGAACAAGTCAAATGTAAGCTTTTTATCCCCAAGGGGTGTTTTACCCGTACCTCGGGTTGAAAAACGGATTATTCTGTAATCCTTCGATAAGGGCACATATAAATCCCCTTCAAAACAGCGGTAGTCCCCTCCGTTACCGTTGAGCATAACGAGGTTTTCGCCCTCGGGATTTCCGCTTACGTGGTACTCAAACTCAAGTCCGTCGTGTTTAAAAAAACTATGTTCTATTACATTGACTTTATTTTCCATTTTACACCTCTATAATATTCTCGGGCATTTCATTTACACAGAGTATTGTGTATTTACCTGTTTCGTTTTTACATCGGCTAAGGCTTGTTTTTTCAAAAACAAACCCTTCGGGAAGTATAATTTCCCCGTAAACCTCTTGCGGTTTTACTATCTCGAGGGTAATTATATTGCCTCGTTTTTTCCAGGAAACATCCACCCTGCCCTCAGTACTGTTATAAAACGCGGTAACCTCCGTAAGCGGAGTAATAAAACAGGGCTCAATATTGATTTCTTTACAATCATCCTTGTAAGGATTAACATTTATACCCGCAAAATATCGCATAAACACCGCGGAAACATCCGAATAATTGTGGTGATTGAGCGAATCGGGAAATTCGTTTTCAGGATGGAAATTCTCGGGCAAGGCGGTATAGCCCCTCTTGACCCAGTTACCGTAAGAGGGATAATCGGGTCTTGCAATCATTTTGTACGCAAGCTCAGCCCTGCCGTAATCACAAAGAACTCTGAAAACAGGTCTTACACCTATAAAACCAAAGTCAACATGCTCCTCGTCGCCCTCTATTATTTCAACAAGCTTTTTGAAGGCTTCCTGCTTTTCGCTTTCTTCAAAAACATTGTAGTATATTGCCATGGACTGTGAGGTCTGGCATCTGCCTGCGGCAGTCATGGTTTTAAAGTCTATAAGGTATTTTCTTACCGCGGCGCGTATTTCGTTATAAAGCCTTTCGCAAAAATCCTTTTGCACTCCCATACCCATAACGCCAAACATATATGCGCATTTCTCCAGGTAATCCATACCCATTACGCTGCAAGTAAATTCAAGGGGTGCTTTCATAACCGTTACGGGGCACCAATCACCCAGACCGAACTCAATTGTTCCCCTCTTATTGCGTTTTCGGGAAATAAAGTCCGCGTAACGCATAAGGGCGTGGGCACTTTCCTCCATAATGGATTTATCCCCGCGGTAAATATACTCATAGTACGGAATATAAGCTAAGACACAGTCCCACGCGGTACCGAAGCCCCTGCCGTAGCCCCATTTATCCGTAGGCACAATACCCGGAATCATACCGTCATCGTCCTGCGCTTTTACAATATTGCGCATCCATTCCCTGTAACTCTTTTCCGGAGTAAGGTTCATAACGGTCTGCTCGCATGAAATAGCCGCATCCCCTGTCCAGCCGTTCTTTTCTCTCTGAGGACAATCTGTGGGGAAATAATAGAAATTTGAAAGCGTTGAGTTGCGCGCCATCGCCTGAAGCTTGTTTAAAGTCTGATCGGAGCAACGGAAATTACCACGTTCCTGAAGGTCGGAGCTGTAAACCGTAAATGTAAGAAGCTCTTCGGTTGCTTGTTCGTCAGTAATGCCGTAAACAACGCAGTATCTCGCTCCGTGATATGTAAACTGAGGAACAAAAATTTCTTCCTCGCTGCCTTTGAGAATATAAATATCTCTTTGGGAATAGCCATCTGGGTAAAAATGAACATTGCTTATATCGGGGTTTCCGTTTTCATCAAGGTATTCACCGAACTGCAAATCTATTTTCTGACCGCGGAAGCCCTTGATTTTAAGCTTTTCAATACCTGCACAGGTGATACCGAAATCATAAAGCCAGCCCTCACGTTCCTTTGTGGGGAAATCACAGCAATCCTTGCAGACGTTCTCGTTAGGTCTGAATGGAACGGTTGTGCATTTATATATTTTTACGGGCTTCAATTCCCTTAAGGGAAGTATCGGCTCCGCCTCGCAAAGGCGCTTTTCGCCCCTTGGTGTGTGGGCAATTACCGAAAACCTCCAGTCCGTATCCTGAAAATCCACATCTGCCCAATTTTCAATTTCATTTCGGGCATCGTAAAAACACCCTGCGCGCAAATCATCAAACAAAATAGCCGACGGCGCGGTTTTCACTCTCTCATCCGCCTCGAAACGATATGTCTGAAACGCAATATCCGTAACATCAATACTGAACGCAACCGATGGTGCACCGCGGAAATCCGCCTTATCAAAATCCCAAATCTCACCGCCGGGTGCATTCTGCATTCCGTTACCAAGCTGTATGCCAAGCACATTTTTGCCCGCCTTTAAGAACGGTGAAATGTCATATTCATCATAATAAACCATATGGTCAGGGTTTGAAATATAGGGCGCAAGAATACCCTTTGTAATTTTCTTGCCGTTAATAAAGACCTCGTAGAAGCCTGCACAACCGATGGTAAGTGTTGCCTCCCGTACTTCGTCCTGAATAACAAAAATCTTTCTGAACAAAGGAGAGGAAACATATTTCTGATATGTTGAATACTCATACCCTGCTGATATAAATTTCTTTGAAAGCATAAAAAACACCTCTGAAAAAGAAGTAGTATTAAATATATAATACTCCAACAATTCCCTTATGTAAATAAATTTAACAGTTTTTCCTTTTTAGTTGACGGATTGTTCTGTTTTTAGTAAAATGTGTTCTATCTACAATATTAAAAGGAATTTAAAATGGAGCTTTCAGAATATTTTATTACTCAATGCCGCGCAACGGGTGTTTTTTTACACGGGGTTTCTCCCATTATCAAAAAGCTCGTATCGGGTAAAAAAGGCAAAGACCCGGTTGGTATTGCGGCAACATACACCTTCGACAAATTCAGCTTACGCATAATCTACACCGAACAAGGCAGAAACGCTTACGCCCAACAGTCAATATGGCTTTCATTCACGCTGGACAGTGAGCCCACCATTCCGTTTTCGGTGTATGACATTCTGGCTTTTTGCGAGCCCGATAACTTTAACCGTTACACCTACACCTATGTTGACTCCAAAGAGCTTATGCAGGATTGCTTCGGCGAAATAAACGGACTCTTAATGACCCTTATACCTGAGCTTTCGGAGCTGCTTGAAAACGGTATTGTAAAAAACCGACTCATCACCTCCCAGAAAGAAAGCATCAACCGTTATTTCGGTGATAATGTTCTTGAAAACGGTGAAATGCTTGGTTCAACCGGTGACAGAATACTCTCGCTTATGCTCAAAAATTACTTTGATGCTCAGATTGAAAGTGCCGTAATCGGCCCTCAATCGCTTTTTTATGAGGGTAAAAACGAAAAAGCACTTAAGAAGCTGAAAAAAGCAAAATTCCGCACTCAATACCACGAAAATCTTATAAAATATCTGGAAAACGGCGGTGCACCTCTCAAAGAAAGCGAGGTATTAAAAGAGGCTTCCATAAAAAAGGGTGCAAACCGTCACAACGGCGGTATCAAAGGGGCTCTTATATATGTGGGGCTTTCCATAGGCTTCACTGTCCTTCTGAGCCTCGTTGCAGTACCCCTTTATTACGGATTATGTCAGTTGTTTTTCAGGGACAGCCTTTTCCTTCTCGGTATTGTCGAAAATGCTTTGCTGTTACCTGCTTTTTGCGCTCTTCCCGGCTCGGCAATTACAATACATTTACTTAAGCGCGAAAAAAAGAGCAAGAAAAGTGAATCTCAGAAAATCCACACTCCTAAGCTCAATTCCGCAGCCCTTATGTTTATAAAATGCTTTACGATATTGGCGGAATGTGTGATTATTCTGGGTTTTGTAACAAGTGTTAATTCCACCACGGTTTTCAAAGAAACCTCCTTTAAATACTCTGAAGAAGACTTCCCCTTTTTCCAGGAAGAATGTCAGTATGAGGCAATCGAGTATTTCGCCTATGTTGAGGGCTATGAAATTGACGGCAAATTCCAAAAAGACCCCCATATAGCAGCAGTTACAATAAGCGGTACTGAAATTGATTTATATAATTCCTCATATATCTCAGCCGATTATTTTAAAGAAAAATGTGAAGCTTTTCTGACAGAAAAAGGCGTTGAAATTAAAACCGTCAAAACCCTATAAAAGAACTACCCGAAGAAGAAAAACCTTCTTCGGGTAGTTTTATTTTATAATGTAATTTCACCGTTAAGACGGATATCTCTTGATGAAGATGCGGCAAAAATACCGAATTTACCGGGCTCTACCACCCATTTATACTCCTGATTCATAAGCCTGAAGGCTCTGTAATCAAGGTTAAATTCAACTTCCTTGGTTTCGCCCGCTTCAAGCGTAATACGCTTAAAGTCCTTAAGAAGCTTAAGGGGTGTAACCACGGAGCTTTCGCAGTCCTCGACATAAATCTGAACTACCTCGTCACCTCTTACTTCGCCGATATTCTTAACCTTAAGCTTAACATTAACATCAGTGTCACCTGTTTTGGTTATAACAAGGTCGGAATACTCAAACTCAGTATAGCTCAAGCCGAAACCGAAGGGATAAAGAGCATCGCCCTTGCCCTCGTAATACTCATTACTTGCACCGGGAAGCATTGAATAATAGCAGGGTATCATAGTTGACCTTCTCGGGAGCGAGAAAGGCAGTTTGCCACCGGGGTTCACCTTACCGAAAAGCACATCCGCAATGGCTCTCGGACCCTGCTCACCGCCAAACCAACAAGAAAGCACCGCATCTGAGAGGTCGCTCTCCTCCTTTATGGCAAGGGGTTTGCCGTGAATCATAACAAATACAATGGGCTTACCCGTTTCAGCAAGCTTTTTAAGAAGCTCGCTCTGTCTGCCGCAAAGGGTTAGCTCGCATCTGTCCCTGCCCTCTCCGCTTGAAATTGTATCATCGCCGCCGCAGAAGATTATAAGGTCGCTCTTTTCAGCGTATTCTACCGCCTGAGCAATATTTTCGGTCTGTTCCTCCGCCTTTATATCCATAAGGTGATGCTGGTCGCCTAAAGCAAACTGAAAATCACCGTCACTTATACCGCAACCATCACTTTGTAAAATCTCGGCTTCGGGTAATTCTGATTTTAAAACATCGTAGATTGTTTCTAATTTTCTGTCAACAATTTTTGCGGAATAACCGCCCAGGCGCACTTTGTCAGAGGAAGGTCCTAAGAGTGCAATTTTTTTGTATTTATTTTTATCAAGGGGTAATATTCCGTCATTTTTAAGAAGAATGATGGATTTCCGGGCAATTTCAAGAGCCTTATCCATATGTGATTTGCAGTTTATCACATCTTTATAACTCTCTTCATCTGTATAGGGATTTTCAAACAGACCCAACTCAAATTTCAATCTGAGTACTCGGCGACAGGAATCATCAATATTCTCAACGGGGATTTTACCCTCATTAACCAATTCTTCAATAGAATCAACCCAGAGCTTGTCGGGGTATTCATCCCCGCCCTGACAGTCAAGTCCGTTCTTTTTTGAAAGATATATGGCATCCTTAGGTGATTTAGCCATTTTATGAAGATAATGAACACGCCTTAAACCGCCCCAGTCGGAACGGCAGATACCGGGGAGTCCGAAACGTTCCTTAAGAACTGTTTTAAGATAATGGTTTGAGGTCATTAAAAGATCCCCGTCAATGGAGTTATAGCTTACCATAACATCCTTGGCGCCACCTTCTTTTACTGCCGCCTCAAAAACGGGTAAATAGCAGCTCTCAATTTCTCTCACGCCCGCTCTTGCAGTGCCACAGTTCACTCCGCCCTCGGGAATACCGTGAACGCAGTAGTGCTTGGGCTCGGAGATTACCGAATTCTTTGCGGAAATGTCACCGTTCTGATGACCTCTCACTATGTTTACAGCCATTTTTGTTGAGAGACAGGTATCTTCACCGAAGGTTTCCTCGGTTCTGCCCCAACGAGGGTCACGGGCAACATCAAGGTTAGGAGCAAGAACCTCAAAAATACCCAAAGACCTGGTTTCCGTGGCTATAACGCGCCCTGCTTCATAGGCATAACGGGGCTCGAAGGTTGCCGCCCAGGCGGTGGGAATGGGTAAAACAGTTGCTCTTGTGCCTGCTATACCGTGGAGTGCCTCACCCGTAAAAATAACGGGAATACCCAGACGGGAGTTTTCTATAAAAAACTTCTGTAATTTATTCATTACCGACGGCACACAGTAGTTATCGTGCAGATAGCCGAGACCGTCGGGGAAATCTTCACGAAGCTTATCCCAATAATAGTCCGTATCGGGCAATACGGAGCAATGGTCGTCAGGGTGCACCTTTGTTGCATACTGACTACCGAATTTCATATCAAGCTGAGCCGCTTTCTCCCTTAAGGTCATCCGGGAAAGCAAATCCTCCGCTCGCTCTTCGGGAGTATATTCGGGATTTTTATAAATGGGCAAACGGGACATTATTGAACCTCTGTTTATTCTAAACTTGCTTTATATGCTGCTACGGCTTCATCATAAGCCTTCATTGATTCCTCGGTGGGAATGTACTCCGCTCTTTCGGTGTTAGCAATAGTGGGAGCATTACCCTGTGAATCATAGCAAGGTGTAAGGAAATCATTTTCATAAAGAAGTCTGTCCTCTTCTTTACGGAAGTCGGGGATATCATAGGGTTTACCGTATTCGAGAGCACTTCTGTGACCGAGGATAGCAACGGATGCCATTGCGGTTGCAAAGTATTCGTCGAATATGGGCTTTCTGTTTTCACGGATAGCGTTGAAGAACTCTCTTACAATAAAGAAGTCACCGCCGCCATGACCTGCTTTTTCAGCAGCCTCTTTAGCATCGGGCTCAAAGTCAGCCTCGTAAGAGCTTACTCTTTCCATTCCCTCGGGAGTATGCTCTTCGTTAAATGAAAGAAGAACTTTACCGTCTTCTGCACGAAGATTTTCAATCTGACCAAGCTCACCGCACACACGGTATGTATTCGCATGACCGCCAAAATGTGACCAACCGGTTACACGGAAAACAGAATCGTCATCATTAAGAATTGTTACAACAGCACTTCTGTCGGGCAAACGCCAGTAAAGAATGCCGCCGCCGTTTTCCTCATTAAGAGGTCCGAAAATGGGCATTGCAGTTACACGCTTGGGGAATGCACCGGTTATATACATAAGTGGACCGAGAGAATGTGTAATATAGTAAATTCTGGGGATATGGTATCTCCAGTGTTTTGATGTGGGACAATAATGAGCAATTTCTTTCTGAGAGAGGATGGGATGGTTGTACTCACCCTCGCAGAATAATGCCTTACCGAGAACACCTGAGCGATACACCTTGCGCATTTCCTGATTGAATTTCATAAAGGGATAGTTTTCAGCAATCATATAATACGCCTTGCTTTTTTCACAGGCTCTTACAAGCTGAACACCTTCGGCCATAGAGATATTTGAAGTACATTCACTTAATACATGAATGTTTTTCTCCAATGCTTTTATAGCATAGGGTGTATGCTCGTTGAAGTAGTTGCAAAGAAAAACCGCTTGAAGTCCTTCGTGATTTATAAATTCGTCAAAATCGGTATATGTAGTAACATTCTCGTGCTCTGCTTTTGCTTTTTTGAGCTTTTCTTCGTCGAAGTCGCAAACCGCAACAACCTCGCCGTTATTAGCAGCAACGCCATCATAGAAACCGCTGCCGCGACCGAGACCGAATATACCGAATTTTATTTTATCCATAACAAAAACCTCCGTGGTTAATAATGTTTTTATTACATATTAGCACAAATAAAAATGTTGTCAACCATTAAAATTATCAACATATCCCATAACATTCTGCTGGCGTTTTTGACTTAATTCAGCATACATCCAATCCCTCTTCTGACGGGAAATTGGCCACAAAAATTTGGGAATAATTCTGAGAATACCCGTTACGGTAGGTATTATTGTACAAAGGGCAAACTCCCAGAATTTTGTTGTATCGTTCTGTGCACCTATTTCAAGACCCTGCACATAACCGATTTTCTTCATAATAAGGCTTGTGACCGAGCCCAATAGTGCGCTTTGTATTTTTAAAATAAGTCCTTTTGCAACACCCGTGGTAGCTTCCATACGATAACCGTTTTTCCACTCACAATAGTCCATGGCTTCGTTCCAGAGGTCCGCATTAATAACCTTCGAAATGCCCCACGACCATTTTACAAACCACTCCTTAAGACCAAAGGCAATACACATGGGTACCACCCGTTTAAACATTGTCTTTTTCTTAGTCATACCGAATAAGAACAGAGCAATTGATATGGCGCTGTTATAAATATCATTGAAAATCCAAAGGGATTTTGAAGAAAAACGCTTTCTTAAGGGAGCCACAAAGGCGTAACTGATACTGCCGTTTGCAGAAGAGGGTAAATTCAACAAAGTAATCAGCGAGTAGCTGCCCAAAACATCTATAAAGTAGTTGGTTTCACTTTTGCTGATTGAGAAATTACCCAGAAATTCAGAGGTACACATCAGAAGCACGGGATAGTTTGACACAATCGCCTTCATCCCCTGCCTGATGCTGGGTTTTTCAATGGATTGCGGCACACGCTCTTTTGACTGCATAAAGAACCAGAATGTGCACAGTGATGAAATAAGAGCCGTACCGCCACCCATTACCATAAAGACCGAGCTTAATTTCCACGACACTACCTTGTTATTAACAAGGTCAATGAGAACACCCATTATATAACGGGGTAAATCCTCACCCATAAAGCCCGTAAGAAGCTCCGCAAGAGTTATAAGGCGGATACGCTCATTGGGGTTTGGGGTGATTGTGGACATATAACCGCTTTTGGCTACATTGGTAAATGTTCCTGCGGTTTCATTGATAATAGCAAAAAAGTAATAGTAAATCAGCTTGGGTAAATATGTACCGCCCGTACTGCCGAAAAACAAGGGCAAAAGCCAGGTAAACACACCCATCACGGTAAGGGGTATCTGCATACCCACAAGGTATGGTCTGAATTTACCTATTCTTGTTCGGGTGCTGTCAACGATAACCGACACAAAGGTATCATTGACTATATCCCACGCGGCAGTTACAAGGTTCATAACCGCGCTGACGGTAAAGTCGATATTGACTACGTCCCATATAAATCTCTCGGAAAAAGAGTTGATGTTAAAGGAGTTTGACCAGTCATTAAGAAGGTATGAAACAGTTTCTTTGACACCCACATAATTGTGACCTTCATAATAACGCACATTTTCTTCGGTGGTGATAACCTCGGTTGAGGTTGTTAAGTTTTCACTCATTTTGCCACCTCCTGTGCATTTTTACCGTCATTCACATAAACAATACATTCATCCGTAAAAACTTCGCCCAGATATTCAAGCTCAACGGTTATTGTAACCGGCTCATCGCTGTTTTTGATGCCCGTTATATAACCCATTTCATCAACTGTGGCAATACTTTCATCCGAAGAAATGAAGCGCACGGTATAATCGCTGTAATCTTCAATTACGGCATTTACCGTAACCACAGCCTCCTTGCCTTCGGAAACGGTAATTTCACTCTCTGTTATATCAATTCCTGCATATAAATACTCGAATCTGTGAGTAACCGAGTAAATAAACTCAACCTGCTTTTCACCGAAAACACTAAGATTGCCGATAAAATTATAGTTACCCTTTACTGAATAATTTCTTTGAATTTCAATATACTCGATTTTATCGTTAAGTCTGTTGACTTTAGCTTTTATCAAGAAGCTTTCGGGGGTAACATTTGCCTCGGTAACCTCGCAGTATTTTTCTATCTTATTTTTTACCGATACCGTTTTATCGGTCATATTTTCTGCTCGGAAGGTTGATTTTTCTGCATTTTCTGTAACGGATTTACCGTCGGCTTCAATAGTTATGTAGTAAAAATCACCATCAACAACAGTACCGTCATCATTGAGGATATTATTTCCCTTTTCATCAACCTGACCCACGGAAAAGCTACTGTTCAAATTATCCGTAACCGAAAACTCAACTATGGGTTTAACCCCCGTATATTCACCGAAAACACCTGTTACATCGTCGCCGTAAAGGGCGTCCGCCAAGGGTATAAAGTAATTCTTAGCATAGGCAAAGATATTTTTATCCTTGTCGCTTGTGTTACCGTTTTTATCCCGAATCACAATGCTTGCGTCATCAATGCTTACATCCGTATATGAATTGACCTTGATGAAATCATTATTCTCCGCTTTTTTCGTTAAATCATAAAGATAGTTTGTAAGGTTATCGGTTTTATCCGTAAGTTGAGTTTTACTTTGGTTATTAACGGGAGCTTCACCCGTTGCCGAGCCCTCAAGCTCTATTTTTTTAACCGTAACAACAAGGGTTGCCATACATACGAGCATTGCAAGAAAGCTACACAGACCGAATAAAACAAATTGCTTTTTCTTGCCCGATTTTTTGTTACTCAACCTCAGTCACCGCCTTCCCCTTTTCCTCCCGGTCGGGCGACACAAACACAGGCAAAGGTAAATCGTCAATATTAACCTCGCCTTTTTTAACTTTTTTACGCATTTCAACTCTTTTTATATCCAATTCATCTATCTGAGGAGTTATATTCTTTTTAATAACAAGATGATTAAGAATAAAAATCATCACAAATACCATACAACAAATTATGGCACCGACTCCGCTTTCTGCCACTAAAAAGCCGCTGAAAACAGACGGCATAACAAAGCCTAAAACGGCGCAGGCTACACAAAAGACACTGCCTGAGACGGCTAACGCTCTCATAACCTTTGCGCCTTTTATTATATTGATAAAAGATAAAACCAAAGAAATAAACACGCCAAGCCCCATAAGCACAATAAGCACAATAAGACCTAAGTACAAAAGGCAAAGTCCCGCTTCTTTGGGTATATACTCAATTAAATCAAGCAGCACAAAAAACGTTCCGTCGGAAAAAGCGTTGTAAATACCCAATGCACTAAACGTGAATTCAGCATTTATAACATCTAAAGCCGTATTAACGGTAGCAAAAGGTATGAAGATACTGCCGATTGCCATAAGCATTGCAACTATACGCAAAATCTGCAACGGTCCTTTTATGAAATTCGTCTTTAATTTCGCAATAATTATTCGCGCCGTGGCATATTCGAGCTCGCATTTTTTAGCATCCCGTGCAAGCAAATCTTTTTGCTGACTGTAAAAAATATTCACACCGCAATGCTTACAGTTGGGCGCAAGGTCAAATCTCTTGATTTCCCCGTTACAGTTGGGACATTTCATTTTACTACCTCCACTGTGAAGATATTTTACTTCATTTCACTCGAGTCATTAAGAACCAGTGTACTTTGCATAAAGAGGACATCCTGATTGTTAAATTCCACAAACTGACCTAAAAACTGCGGTGAAGCGCGCCTTATATCAATAAGGGTCACCTTCTTATACCCCTCAAGAAACATGGGGGCAATGGCATTGGCATAGGAGTCCCTGAAAATTATTAATTCCTTATCCGTAGTTGCATTTGGGTTTTCCAGCACAATAATGGACCTGTTGGGACCTGACAGAAACATTTCATACGGGTCAGGGATAACCATGGGGTCGTCACTCTCTAATTTTTCCATATCATATATGGGAAACTGCTGTCCTGTTTCAATATCGGTAGCAGTACAGCTTTCAAAAATATCCGACTCAAGATAATACAGCACATCCGGATCAATATTCAGTGCCGACTGACCGTGATACACACCGTAAAAAGGCTCCTCCACTCTTTGTACCGTGTATTCTTCGCTGAGGGTCACGCCCATATTCTGAGAAATATATTGGGCAACATCCGTAATCTCTTCCTGACGCCAGTGCGTATCAGTAGCGTAGTAATCCGAAAGTGTCAGAAGAGGAAAGATATCAATATACTTTGCGTAATCCATATCATTTACCACTTTTTCGGAAAAAGCGGCATAATCCATAGCAAGATACCCTTCTTCCTCGGGTACAAAACAGTTTTTATCGGGAACTATGGTCAGATAAATTTTCAAATCCGTATCCTTAAGATACTTTTCATAAATATATTCAAATCGGCTTGTTGCGTGGGAAACTGACTCCTCGTTAAGAGTATGCTCCATTTTTATAATGTAGCCGTCGTACGCATAGTAGCCGTTATTATCCTTTTGCAGCATTACATTGCGGGCAACAAAGCTTTTCAACCCGCGAAAACCATCTCTTAAAGGAAAATGGTCAAGAGTGTATGATTCAAAATCCGTCATAAATTTACCCGATAAAATATTATTTAAAGTTACATCGGGAAAATCCGCAAGCTTTCTGCGCTCAGTTTTTGAAATATCTTTATCCGACAGAATGATACCGCTTGTGGTAAAGCCAAAAACAAAAATAACCGCAAGAACAACGACGAAAATATTTTTAAACCTTTTCACAAACTCACCTCTCAGAAGCGGAAATACAAGAACGGATTAAATGAACCGTCTATAAGAAATGCCGTGCAAACAGCCAGAAGAGCCAATACACCCACAGGCTCTGCAACAAGCATAATTTTTTCGCCAATTTTGTTTTCTGATATTTTTTTGAATATCCTTGACGGTAAGGGCGTAGCGCCAACAGCCGAAACGATTAAAAGCAAGCCGATGCTTTTAAGATAATATACCGCTTCGGGAGAAATTGCAGGATAATCCCCTGCACCGAACATAGCACCAACGCTGAATACCGCATCCTTAACCGATGCACTGTCAAATAAAACGAAGCTTATTGTGACAAAAAGTAAAACATAAATATGTTTTAAAATATGTGTTTTGTTCAAGAATTTCAGCAGCACGGTCTTCTCTAAAACGAGCAAAACTGCAAAATACAGACCCCAACATATAAATGTCCATTCCGCACCGTGCCAGAATCCTGTTGCCATCCACACAACCAGGATATTAAAGAAAAAGCGGGGTTTTGAAACTCTGTTTCCGCCCATGGGGAAATAGAGATAATCCCTGAACCAGCTGCCCAAGGAAATATGCCATCTGCGCCAGAATTCAGAAATGCTGGAGGAGATGTAGGGATAATTGAAGTTTTCACAGAAGTCGAAGCCTAAAATCTTACCCAGGCCGATTGCCATATCGCTGTACCCGGAAAAATCAAAATACACATGAAGTACATACGCTATGGCATAAATCCAGAAAAAGAGCACGGATTTGTCATCAGATTCCTTAAAAACACTTACAACCTCACCTAAAACATTGGCAAGAAGTATTTTTTTGCTCAAGCCTGCTGCAAACCGCCTGACACCAAGTGCCGCTTTTTCAAAAGTATGAGTACGGTTTTCAAGCTGCTTTGCAATATCCGAATACCTGACAATGGGTCCCGCAATAAGCTGAGGGAACATGGCAATATATGCTCCGAGGTTTATAATATTCCGTTGCGCCGCAACATCTTTTCGGTAAACATCAATTACATAGCTTATAAGCTGGAATGTATAAAAAGAGATACCTATGGGCAGAGCAATTTTAAGTAACGACACCGACATACCTGTCAGAGCATTAAAATTCTCGATAAAGAAATCTGCGTATTTATAATACCCCAGAATTCCTAAGCTCAAAAGCACAGAAGCGACCAAAAACACTTTTGATCGCTTCATGCCGTTATACTTTTCTATAAGCAATCCAAATACAAAGCCTTGTAAAATGGATATCAGCATAAAGATGAGAAACTTTGGCTCACCCCAGCCGTAAAAGAAAAGACTGGAGAGGAGTAAAACGGCATTCTTAAGTTTTTTGGGTACTATGAAATATATTATCAGTACCGCCGGCAAAAAATAGAATAAAAACGGTACGCTTGAAAACAGCATGATTTACTCCACTCCGATTTTTTAATTGTTAATTTGTCTTATAGCTCAGTTAACTCAGGCTACAATAGCTTCGTCAACTACAACTTCAGCAGAAGCGTAAACAGCAGTAAGCTTGCCTGTGAATGTGTCAACAATGGCGCCTTCACCGAAGTATGAAACCATATAATCCTCAACTGTAACGATAACGAGCTTTTCGGGGAAGCCACACATCCACTGTGTAGCCATAACGCTTGCTTTAACTTCATCTGCAAGAGCTGCCATATCTGTACCGTCAACAACGTGGTATGCAGCAACAGTCATAGTATTTGCATTCATCATGTGCATAAGAGTTGCAGCTGAATCAATTTTTGCAATGGACTCTGCAGGGAAATGTGTAATTGCTGTAAAGCCTTCCACATCTTCAAGACCGTATGCGCCGGGACCTTCCATATTCTGGTTAGCCTCATCGCCGCCTGCGCCGGGGAATTTCTCAGCATCAGTATAAGTTGCCCATACAGCATTAAGAATACCAACAGGTGAATCTTCTGCGTTTGCAGCATTGTTGCCGCCCTCAACCTTGTTTTCAACCGTGGTGCTGTCGGCAACTGTAGTATCACCATCGCCACCTGCACCGCAAGCTGCAAGGGAAACTACAAGCATAGCAACCATAAGAATTGCAATTAATTTTTTCATTTTCTTTGTCCTCCGTTTATTTTTTATTGCCGCGAAAATTTCGGGCAACCGAGGTTTATCCTCCTGACTATAATACCATATACTTAGCATATCGTCAACAAGTCTGAGCCAGCCAAACGTTCTTATTGGTTTAGAATATTATTCCACTTATTCGGTAAAAACAACAAAAAATTCAATCGTACAATTTTCAGGATTTAAATAATCATCGTTTTGAACAAGCACCTATACATCCCACAAACAGGTCTTTGATTCCAAACATACAAAAAATCCCCATCGTGTTTACGGTGGGGACATAATAAACTATTTAATACGCAAAATCAACCGTTGTAGTTGTAATCTCCGTTAAGAAGATTCATTGCTGTATAAAGCTTGTGCATATAAACGATGGGGCCAATAAGAATAAACATACCCAAAACATTCCAGAGCCAGAAGTCTGTTGCACTGAAGTCGTAAGCAATACCGCGACGTCTTAACTCGTTGCCTATACGTTTAGAAAGATTGTGGAACCAAACGATAGGAGCAATAAAGAAAGTAATCGGAGCAACAATGAATACAAGCAAGCAATAGTGCATTGTCTTTTTACCGTCATATCTTGAAGCTATAGTGTTAATTTCGTCGGAAATCTGAGACATCTCAATCAGATTATATATACCACAGGTTACCGCGGTAAGCAAAAAGCTTTTCCACCATTTTCTATCGGTTTTAAAGTTGGCATAAACAGGACCATAATTCGGCATAATATTTCTCCTCTCATCTGCGGTGTGTAATCACCTGTTTGAATTTAGGATATCATATTACACTTTTACTGTCAACAAATTTCGACAAACCTACTTCTGTTTTACAGGTTGTTTTATCTTTTCGTGCCCGCAAAATATTTTAGTAATATTCTGTTTTATTTTTATCTATACATTAAAAAGAAGATTTAATCATCCGCACAGAAAAAAGCTTACACCATTCAGACAACAAACATTCCATTTTATGTTTATCGTCAGCAAAAGCTTAATAAATACGGATATTTATCTTGACAAAAACCAACAAAATGTGCTACTATATTTTTGTCTAATAAGCGAAGGAGGTGAAATCATGAATATTAAAGAACGTAATCTCGGCACATGTATCCTTTTAACAATCGTAACATGCGGTGTTTATGGCATTTATTGGGCATACTGTGTAGCTAAAGATGCTGTTTCTGTTAATGATCCTGAAGATAAAGGTACTCTCGAAATCGTTTTATCTATCCTCGTTCCCTTTATTGGTTTATATATGGCAGAAAAGAAACTCGCTGCAGGTTGTGAAGCACAGGGTATTCCTCACAAGGATAACTCAATCCTGTACTTAATTCTCGGCTTACTTTGCCTCAACATCGTTGATCTCGCTTTAATGCAGAAAGACCTCAACGGAATCGCAGCAGCTAATGCTTAATAGCGACTAATAAAAGCCCCAACCGTAATCGGTCGGGGCTTTTAATTTTTTTGTTAATTAACAGAAGCGAAAAGTGCAGATACATTGAAAAATCACTCAAAATATTTTTGGATTTTTAAAATCGACATGCTTTTCAAGGAAACATGAAATTTCAGTATAAAAAACTTTTTTCTTCATTAAACTACCTCTGAACAAAAATCCCCATCGATTCAGGGCAGGAACCCTATAATCAATCGGTCTTTTTTATCTTGGCGGTAAGTTTGTTAATCCATTTATCCACAACGGGGAAAAGAAATTTTACAATAAGCACGGCAACAAGCGCGCATATTGCCCCCACTAAAACACCGAATATCACATCAGTACAATAACGAACCCCCACATAAATTCTGGAAAAACCCATCAAAGCCGCAAAGACAGTTACGGGAATGCCCAATTTTCTGTCATGCCAAAGCAAAGCAACCGCGGCTGCAAATGCAGATGCCGTATGACCTGACGGAAAAGAGAAGCTTTCGGGCTTGCTTGTAATAAGCTCAGGATATACATATCCGGCACCCCAAAAAGCATATTTTTCAGGATTGGTTTCAAAAAGATTAAAGGGTCGCGGTCTAGCAAAAAACTCTTTAAGGAAAACATCATTACAAACAAGCATAACAATAAGCGCCAAAAGAATTGAAAACCCCGCCTTGCGGTATTTCTTAGTAAATAAAAGCACCAAGCCGAGCACTATGAAAATTGCTCCTGCGTTTCCAAGGGTTGTTATACCCACCATTAATGCATCAAGAATGCCGTTATGAATACTTTGAACCCATTGAAAAACGCTAAGATCAAACTGTAAAAACGAATCAAATAACCCTTCCATTATCTCAACAACCTTCTATTTTTTATATTGGAAATTATAACATACCTAAATAAAAAAATAAATACTCAACTCTTAAAAACCCTCCGCTTTCTCAAGTGGAATTTTTTGTATTAGGAATTAGCTCTTAACATATGTCTGTACAGCAGCCGGCAAAATAAAAAATTTTTTTCTTTTCGTAATACAGAGAACCGTCTTGTCTTATTTCTAAAGATGACTTCAAGCTTGTTTACGTTTGTGGGTCTTCGTGATTTAATTCACACCAAAATTCGACAAAATTATTGACAATTTTCCAAAAAGGTGATTTAATTCAAGTGTAAATATAAATAAAGGAGTGTTCGACACATGAATGATCTTCAATCAGTAACCAAAAGTCTCTCAGAAAAGGAAAAAATAGGCGCAATTATCTGGCTCATAATCGGTATTCTCCAGTGTCTCTCATTTGTTTGCATCCTCAGTGGTGCCTGGAATATCTATGCGGCAATAACTCGCTTCAAGAGATCAAATTCAGTACTCGAGCCTTGGAAGGGAATTGTTAATACATATGATAAAGAGCTGACAAACATCATCATAAGCATCGTTATCAACGTTATTTTCGGTGGTGTTATCGGTGTTGCCGGCGCATTTTACGATTTATTCGCAGTTCGTGATTATGTTTTAAAGAACAGAAAAGTTTTCGAAGAAGCAGGTCTTTAATAAAACATCAAAAACCGTCTTGTTTTACAGCAAGACGGTTTTTTATTTAAAAATATGAAATTATTTCATTTTAGCAACCCCGGAAATTATCAATCACAAAAAACAGTCCCTTGATTGTTCTTAATTTATGCATATAAACTTTTCATAATTTGGGGGTAAGAATTATCCACAGCTGAGCAGAAAGAGTTCAGCAACAAATATGATTGCTCATAAAAGTGTTTTTCCGAGAAAAAAGTAAGCAATGTTGCCGTAAGCTCGGCACCATTTTCAACACAGAATTTTACAATACCGCTGTTTTTAGTATCGTTCAAAGAATTGCAAAGGGCAAACCCCAATGCTTCTTTACCTTTAAAACAAGCGATGTTTTCAGTGTATATGCACATCAAAGGCATATCATCACCATCATCTCTTATCGAAATCACAACCTGGTAATCCCTGTAATTATCACCGGCTATTCTTAAAAAGAAAACATCATCTTCAAATGTATATTCCAAGCCCTCATCCTTGAGCTTCCGCACAAAAATTTCTTCGTATTTATTCAAACCAATCACACTCCTTTAAGGTAACTTTATCACAGTTTTAATGCAATAACAATACCTTGAGACCAAACATATCGCACCAAGGTGCATCGCGTGTGAAACACATATCACTTTCCGCAGGAAAATATCACAAATCCCGATGGGATTTATACCGGAAAAAAATCTGCTTCCCAAAGAAAGCAGATTTTATTGTTTAATTTAAGAATAAGTCTTTTGTTATCCCGTACTGTAGTTAGCACAGTGAGGAAATGATGTTAATCACAGAACACCCCCGCTTGACTTTACGATGCTATCGGGCAAATATTGGCAAATTGATTACCTCCATTTACAATAGTGAATGTGGTAGATGCTTCACCTTTCGGCATCATATTGCCCTCCATCATTCCGCCCATATTATCGGGTGGTGTCATATTTTCCATATCCTCCGGTCTTTCGGGCATTTCACCTTGTGGAATTTCTCCATTGGGCATTTGTGGAAACTCACCACTTGGTTTTTCGGGTCTTTCCATACCTTCCGGCGGTGTGCCTTGTTGATTTTGTTCACCTTGGGGCATTTCAGGTCTTTCACCCTGTGGCATTTCACCTTGCATATTTTTTATTGAATTTGTAGTTAATTGAGTATCGCCCTGCCAGAAAGTGTAATCTCCGGGGGCAAGCTCATCACCCGCAACAATAAGGCAAGTAAAATCGTTTACGGGCGAATATTCACCAATAATCTGCCCCGAAGAATTTTTAAGCGTATAGGTGCTGTTACCTGCCTGACGATTTGCAAAATTAAATACAGCATAGGTCTGTTCGCCACCTGCTATACGATCAAGCATATTGCCTGATGCAATCACTTTACCACCATTGATATAAATACCCATATCAGAGTCTATTCCGGCATCACCACTGGTAGCACACGCTTGAGCTATAACAGTACCCCCATTGATTACAAGCCATCCGTTTGAGTCGATACCATCACCCTCGCCCGTACCACCATCACAAATAATATTAAGTGTACCATTATTTACTGTAGTAACAGAAACATTATCCTCGTTGGTATTAATACCGTCATTACCCGATGTTATATTGATAACTCCACCATTGATTGTAAGGTGAAGCTCACTGTCAAGTCCTTCATTTTCGGCTTTGATATTTAATATACCGGTTCCTTTATCTCCGCCGTTTATGTTCATTGTCTTTTTTGAATAGAAAGCCGCATCATATTTATGAAGCTTTTTGCTATCAACTACCTCTGTACCATCTTCGTTGAGTTCATAAGATTTATAAATCTTTGCCACATAAGAGCCATTTATATTATTCTCGGTACCATCAGCGATAATAACATTTGCGCCGGCTTTCTTGGTATCAACATCTTTTGTTGCTGTTTCTTCGTCACTACTGCAACATTCATAAACATTATAAAAAATAATGGCAGGGGCAACCTTACAAGTAATATCAACACCATTAAGAATCAGTGTAACTACTGCGTCGGGGTCTGTTTCCGCCTCTTCACCAAGGTCAATGGCAATTTGACCTAACGAAAGCTCACCACTTAACACATATCTGCCCGGTTTTGTAATATGCACAACCGTGTGAGCATCCGCTTCGCTTTGCTCGTGCTCATCATCTTTTGTGCCTTCACCATAGGTAAAATCCTGACCCGAAAGATAAAACACAATGTCATTTGCAGAATAAACTGCTTGTGTATTGTCGTTTGTAACTTCCTTTCCATCAACTGTAATTTTATTGTCGGAAAGTTTGATTTGAGTACCTTCAATTTCAGGTTCGTTAAGAGCGCAACCCGAAAGCAAAAGAGTAATCACCACTAAACACGCTAACAATCTTTTCATTTTACACCTCTGCAAATGTTATTTCTTAATATTATATCACATTACATTGCAGACATATTGCAGCAAAATGAACTTTTTGTAAAAATCTGCCACCCCTCTTTCGGGATGCAGATTTTGTTGTTTTATCAGAAATTAGTCCTTTAAGCTCCCTGCGGGCGGTTAGCAAAGTGGAGAATTGTGTAAATCCCTGCCTGAGTTGAATCATTTATAGTCTTCAACAAAATATGCGTTAGTGTTCGCCTTTTTTCCTGAGGGACCTATCACTTCAATTCGGAAGTAAACATCCTCATCCTCCAGTTGAAAATCTGCTTGAGTTACGTATTCACCTACGGGAGCGTGCAAAGCTTTAGAACGTCTGCCTGCAGTTGAGAGAGCTATACGTTGAGCCTGCGAGCATTCAACGTGAACTCTGCCATTCTCTAAAGTCAGCTCAAAAATTCTCGGCTCACGGGTACAATAAAATGACCCACTCTGCAAGGCGGATATAACAGATTCATAACTAAGTGAATCACATAGAAATACTGTTTTACCCCCAAAGCTATCGCAACGAACATCACCAAAAGGAAATTCATTATGATTATCGTCTGCCATAGTACAAAACAGTCGCTTTCCGCTACGTAGCATCTCATCATAAACCTGCTCTTGTCCGTCATCTCCGCCCTCTATAAACACAGAATTATTATATATTTCAACAATACTGCAGCCTTCTAAATCACGATAATCGTCAAGACACTGCATTGACCAATAAGGATGATTATACGCAACTATAAAGCCTAATTCTTTAAGCTTTTGTATATATTCATTTACGGCTTTCATATCCCTATAGTCAGGTGTGGCAGGAAGAGTAACTTCTTTGTCGCCATTTATATTGAATGCATTGAGGTGATAGCATCTACGGAACTGACTGCTACTCACAACATTATCGCTGATATCTGCCTCAAAGGAATTTATGGCAACAAAATCATCTGTACAAAAATCGCTGTGATCAAAATAATTATCATGGTCCGAAAATGCAACTATGCTGTACCCCTGTGCCTTATATGCATCACGAATTTCCTCGGGTGTTTTTCTGCCATCTGAAAGTGTGGTATGACAATGCAAATTAGCAACATATTGGTTTTTCTCTTTAGAAATCAGTATATGCTTCATCAGCTCTCTCTCCTTAAATATCCACTTAATTTTATGCGTATTTTATCATATTGAACCCATATAATCAATGTCAAAATAATCTTTGGTGCTTAAAAATAACCAACGTTTGCATTTAAAATCCGTTTTATTTATGATTCTTACTAACGGTTCGTCAACATCTTATGTGGAGACACCGTCCGATAGAAACATATTGCGAAACTCATTCATTCCGTTGATTAAAAGGTTACACTCAAAATCCGTGAGCTTCAGTTTGGTTTTCTTACTGAACATAAAAATGACCTCCTTGTATTTGGTAATACCGGTTTACAAGGAGGTCTGTGTTTTGTCGAATGTGCGGAATTCAAATATTTACTTTCCAGTGTCCGAAGCGTTTCCCGCCTTCTCGTGAGATAATACCCTTTTGTTCAAGCTTGGAAGTAATCGTTTTAATTGTTCGTTCTGATTTATTTATCTCCTGTGCGAGCTGTTTTTGTGTCATCTGTGGTTTCTGTTTCAGCAAATTCAGAACGAGTGTTTCGTCCAAAGTGCAATCCAAAGTGCAAATTTGACCATTTTCGTTGCACTTTGGAGCTTCTGAAGTGCAACTTATATGCATATTGCGGTTTTTAAGCTCGTTATTTTCACCCAAAATCAGGTTTCTTAAAAAAAGCTCAAGAAATTCTGTTGTTTCATGAACACCTTTCTGAATGTTGTTGTAATTCGCACGCACCAAGGCATTGCGGAAATACCATGCGTTCTGAGCAAAAATATCATTGGTAACATCAAATCCAAGAGTGCGCAGATATTTTATAAAAAATACAGCCGTTGCCCTTGTGTTACCTTCCGAAAAAATATGAATCTGCCAAAGGCGTGAAACAAATTTGGCAAGGTGTTTTATCACCTGTTCAATAGACAGGTCTTTATAGCTGAATTCTCTTTCCTGAGAGATGTCGTAATCAAGAGTTGCTCTTAAATCAAGTGCACCGCCATACATAACGGTATCACCGTCAAGCACCCATTCCGCTTTGGTAATATTATAGTCCCTGATTTTTCCTGCGTGTTTATAAACTCCTTCAAACAATCGAGCGTGAATGGAAACATACTGAGCAGGTGACAAAACAAAAGATTTTTCAGAAAGAAGCTGTGCAATTCGTACTGAAACCTTATCCGCTTCCTCGGTTCTGTTGTTGTCCGTGTGCTTAACATTCTCTTTATAATAGCTGTGAATGAGCTGCCCTGCTTCTTCAAAAGTAATATCGCCTTCAATATTTTTCTTGGCGGTATCAAGAAGATATTCACTTGTTTCAAGACCGTCAACCGCCTGAAGACCGATTGCAGTATGCCACGCATAGCCTTTTTCTTTCTTTTGAGGCTCTTTTTCTCTCAGATATTCTTCAAAAATATTATCCTTCATTTGCGCCTCCGCATATAAATTACTAATAATATTTTACCTTAAAAACGGTGAAAAATCAACCCTGATATACCGATGCGGTACATGTAAAAAGACCTCCTTGTATTTGGTAATACCGGTTTACAAGGAGGTTTGTGTTTTGTAGAATGTGTGGATTATTTGTTTTTAAGTTTTATTTCTCTATGATATTCTTTGAGAAATTTTTTGTTTGAATCGTCAAAGTGAATTCGGCAAACTTAAAGAAGTTCTCCGTTAGTCCTTGATAGCTGCCTGTCCAGCAGTTAGCAAAGTGGGGAATTTTTGAATTAGAAAACATTTTTTATTGCTTTCATAAAAACATTTCTTTGTTTAGTGCACAACTATACCATACATTATCTTTTACTACGTACTTCCAGCGATATATTTTATGGTCTTCTATATTTGTTTTGCCAATTAATGTATAGTTATCGGTTTCATATTTACAAAGAATGTGTTCGTAATTGCCTTTGTGTGCCTCTTTATCGTCATAGACATACCTTTGCACCGGAATATTCAATACTTTGCCATTATCAGAATAAAACCCATTAACATCTATAGATTCATAAGTCTTTGGAAGCGTCACTCTTTTTATCATCTCAAAACTCTTTAAAGAATAAACATAAAAGTGTTTTCCATTTTCCAATGCAAAAAACTCAGTTTCGTCAGGACGTATATCTCCAGTATATAAATATGTGTAGCCCTTAAAAATTTTTATCAAGTTATTTGTGCGGCTATCCATTATTTTTACGCTACCACCAGTTATTTCAATAAAAAACTTATCCGACTTAACTCGATGTTTCCACATTCAGCTCACCTCTGAACATATTATAGCATTTAAATTTGAGTTTTTCAATAAAGATAAAAATCCCCTTGGATTGCTCCAAGGGGATTCGTTTAATTATTTACTTTTCCGAATAATTCAGTTAAGAATTAGTCCTTGATAGCTGCCTGAGCTGCAGTTAGCGAAGTGGGGAAATTATCAAATACTTTTTGAAAGTTATCACATATTAAATCATATTTTTTAATTAAGTTATCATCATTAAAATAGTCTGTTATTAGTGATGGAACTGGAATAATGGCTATACTAATTAGCCTACGCAAATCATATTTAAAATCATCTAACCTAATACCTGCATTAAAATCAATGCCACAAGACGAAATATTAAAATTTTGGGCTAGTGCACTTGCCGATAAATGAGTATTACCACAGTATGTTCTATATAGTAAATACTCTACCTCAAAACCATTTTTCTGTGCTAAATCCTTTACGCTTTTCTTCTTTTTAGAGTTGTTTTTTGCCAACAAATCATAGGTTTCTTGTATTTCTTGTATTTTTTCTGGTGGAATTAAATCCAGCCTATTGAATTCTTTGGCGTTTTTTACAGTTCGACGGGTTTCATCAATCTCGTCAAATATAATTTCTTGTATGTGTTCTTTGTTTTTAATCGTTTCAACAATATTCAATGACAATTCCAAAATACTTCTAATGATAATGTTTGCAGATGAGGGAATTCCTCTTTCAAATAACAACACAGCACTTTGAAACAACTTGTTTAGTTCAATTATAGAAGAAAGCAAAAATATATCTTGTTCAGAAGCATTCTTGCCAACAAACATATCTTTTATATCATTGAATAGTTTTATTAAGTCAAAGATTACTTTATATTCTTCCTTATGTTCTTCCCGAAACTTTGGAAGACGTTCATTTATTTTAAAATCAAGAAACTCATTAGGTAAAATTATTGCTTTGTTGTCCATTTTACACCTCTCAATATAATTACACCTATATTGTATCATATCTCATAAAATGTTTCAATCAACACAAAAATCCCCTTGGATTGCTCCAAGGGGATTCGTTTATTTTTTTGCTTTTCCGAATAATTCAATTAAGAATTATTTATATTAGTGATATTCCTCCTGCGTCGGAGTGATATTTTCGCGTTGCGAAAGTGATATTAAAGCCTAAAGGCTTTAGTGATATTGTATTCGCCTTTAAAACTTGCGAAGCAAATATCACTCGGCTTTAGCCGAATATCACTGCGAAGCAATAGAACTCGCCGAAGGCGAATACAACTCATCAAAGGCACAAATAAAAAATGCTGACCCGAAGGTCAGCATTTTATTATTTGCTATTAGCCTTTGATAGCTGCCTGTGTTGCAGTTAGCAAAGTGGGGAGACATATTACATCAATTTCAATAAGGTATCTGCTGAATATAATTATCTTGAGCATACTGTATTCCTTGTTTCAATGTATACTTGCTTGCAAAATCTTCACCTTTAATTAAAATAGAATAATTAAATTCGGGGTATATCCCTTCACCATAATCGACCTTTGTGCGTAAAATAAATATATTTTCACTTATCTTTCTTGTTTCAAATTCTAACTTATAGTATTTTACCACATCGTCCTTTATTTCTATATCTGTTTTACCTATAACTGTCGTAAATTCACGTCTGTAGGTACGTTCTGAATAAACATATTTACCTATTTCTTCTCTTATATTTTCTTCTGCGGAATATTTCATCATATCCCATCGACGAAAAGATTCAGAATTATTTCCATCATATTCAAGAGAAATTTCCAAAAATTCGCCATTAAGAATTTCTTTCAACTCATCCGTTTTAACAATTTTAAAGGTTTCATAATTATCTTTCAGGCATTTGCAAGATTCATCAATCATTATGCCTTTATCATGAAGCAGGAAGTTAACCGATTCTTTTACAGTTATATCTCCTGCTCCTTTTGTAAGACTATTTGCTTCGCAAAGAGATTTAAAATTATCGCTTTTGAGTTCGAAAGAATACGAGGCACTATCCTCTATTTCTATAACACATTTAACATCTTTTCCATTATATAAGTTGGAGAAAATATAATCTCCGCCATATTCAATTTTAACAAAGTCTTCATTACCAACCGAAAGCTTTCCACTTGATTCTTCCAATGTTAAATAATACTCTTGTATTTCCTCATCAACTTTTGTTTTAAATATTTTATCTGAATCTTCTTCATATTGTATTTTTGATGTACCATTTTCTGTCAGTTGAAATTCAATAACATAGTGATTAACATCAACTCTTTTTCTAAGGTTAACTGAAACGCCAAGTTTTGATTCAGTTGTAGTTTCATTTTCATAAGTACCCTCAACCGATGCGCATATAACATCCTGCGAATCTGCAGTAACATCCCCGAATTCGTCAGTTGTCTTCTGAACATTCCATATTCCCTTATCTGCTTTTTTTCCGTTTTGAAAGTCGAATTTTGAGCAACCAACTAAACTACAAAAAATAATAGCCAACGCTAAAAAACCTGCTATCTTTTTCATAACATTCACCTCTGGGTTTATTATATCATTTTAAACAACTGTTTTCAACAGCAACAAAAATCCCTTTGGATTTCTCCAAGGGGATTCGTTTAATTATTTGCTATTCCGTAATTCAGTTAAGAATTAGTATGTAACAAGGTAAATAATTTTATTATACGCACCTTTCGGTGCTAGAACTCTCCACCCCGACTCCACTTGCGTTTCGTCGCGGTCCCCCTCTCTTCGCCAGAGAGGTATAAAGTGATATTAAAGCCTTCGGCTTTAGTGATATTGTATTCGCCATAATAACTGGGCGTAGCCCAATATCACTCGGCTTTAGCCGAATATCACTGCGAAGCAATAGAACTCGCCGAAGGCGAATACAACTCATCAAAGGCACAAATAAAAAATGCTGACCCGAAGGTCAGCATTTTATTATTTGATATTAGCCTTTGATGGCTGCCTGTCCAGCAGTTAGCGAAGTGGGGAAATTTTCATTTCAAAACATCACTATTCCATATCGTACAATAATAATTAGTACCTGACAATTTTTAGTTCTTTATTATATCCATAAAATACAGTTTTGGGAATCAGTGTATATTGCGGTGCATGTAATTCTAACTTCCAGCAAGCGCCAAAACAGGCATGCCCAAAATATGTCGTGCCTGGCGGAATCTTCAGATATGTAAGCTTCTCGCAAACCTCAAAGGCCTGGTAACCTATTTCTACCAACGTGGACGGAAGGGTTAACTTTTCGAGACGTGTACAAAACAAAAAGGTCTGTGTATCAATTTTAGTTATTCCTTCAGGAACGGTAATTTCTTTCAGATTCATACAATCGCGAAAAGCCACTTCTCCGATTGCGGTCATATATTCAGGAAGGATTACTTCCTCCAAATGTGAACAACCTCTAAAAACATATTTAGGAAGCACCTTAACTTGTTTTGGAATTGTAATACTCTTCAAACTTTTACATTCAGAAAACGCGCCTTCGCCTATTTCAAGAAGACTTTCAGGTAGTGTAATTTCTTCAAGTGCCTTGTTTTCCTTAAAAGCACGCTCACCAATTGACAAAACTCCCTCAGGAAGCGTGACTTTCTTCAGGTTCATACATTTGACAAATGCTCGTTTGCCAATATGTTTTACCTCTTCAGGTATAACAATTTCTTGCTCAATTACTTTTATCACACTAACACCATTAGGAGTTTCAAACTTAACCTCTTGTTCTTCAGGTGTGTACTTCTTTAAAACACCATTCTCAATAAAAAACATAAAAGCCCTCCTTTTTTCTATTATAGCATACTCTATGTCCTAAATAAAGTGCTTTATACAAAAATCCTCTTGGATTGCTCCAAGGGAGATGGCGATATGTCTGCTATGCAGACGCGATATATTTGATGATATCAAATGCGATATACACTCACTTCGTTCGTATGCGATATGTTGCTTATTGGCAACACGGTGCGGTATAAATCTCGCGTTTGCTTTAGCAAACATATCGCGTGTAAAACACATATCGCTTTCCGCAGGAAAATATCGCAAATCCCGAAAGGGATTTATATCGCTCCAATAACAAAAAGCCGTTGACCCGAGGGTCAACGGCTTTTAAGTTATTGGAATAATTAGTCCTTGATTGCTGCCTGAGCTGCTGCGAGACGAGCGATCGGAACACGGAAGGGTGAGCAAGATACGTAGTTAAGACCAATCTTGTGGCAGAATTCAACAGAAACGGGGTCGCCGCCGTGTTCACCACAGATACCGTAGTGGAGGTCTTTGCCGCTTGCTTTACCTTTAGCAACAGCCATTTCCATGAGAGCGCCAACGCCGTTCTGGTCGAGCTTTGCGAAGGGATCGTTCTCGAAGATTTTGCTGTCATAGTAAGCTGTAAGGAACTTACCTGCGTCGTCACGGCTGAAGCCGTAAGTCATCTGAGTAAGGTCGTTTGTACCGAAGCAGAAGAAGTCAGCTTCTTTAGCAACTTCGTCAGCAGTGATACATGCTCTGGGGATTTCGATCATTGTACCAACTTCGTACTTAAGGTCTGCGCCTGCAGCTGCGATTTCAGCATCAGCAGTTTCAACAACAACCTTCTTAACGAATTTAAGTTCTTTAACGTCGCCGATAAGGGGAATCATAATTTCGGGAACTACGTTCCAATCAGCGTGAGCCTTCTGAACGTTGATAGCTGCACGGATAACAGCCTTTGTCTGCATTGCAGCGATTTCGGGGTAAGTAACTGCAAGACGGCAGCCACGGTGACCCATCATGGGGTTGAACTCGTGAAGAGAAGCGATGATAGCTTTGATATCTTCAACGGAT
>JAZQLZ010000005.1:0-14665 GCA_045543075.1 Acutalibacteraceae bacterium | reverse complement strand
TTGTTTAATTTTCAAGGTTCGTTTGCCCTCCGCAAGTTTCCCCTCGCGCGAGTGCCTTAAGATAATATCACAATCTTTTCGCTTTGTCAACATCTTTTTTTAATCTTTTTTCGCTTCCTTCCACCCTCCCGGGTGTTGCGAATCTCGATTATATTTCGTGAGCCGAAGATATTTCTTCGGGCTCATCTCGACGCCAACGATTTGAAATTATACTACACTTACAAATGAATGTCAAGAACTTTTTTCGATTTTTTCGACTTTTTTTGCAGTGGATTTTTCACACACTTTTTCATACTGCAAAAAATAGTCAAAGCCGTATATATTCATTGAATCAAACAAATCTTTCAAAGGAATAAGGACAAAGTCTCTCTCCCCTATTAACGGATGTGGCAACACAAGTTCCTTGGTATCAGAGGTTTCATTTTCATAAAACAACAAATCCAAATCTATAATTCTCGGTCCGTACGTAAATTCCCTTACTCTGCCCATACCTGCCTCTATACCAAGACAAATTCCCAGAAGCGCCTGAGGAGTTTTTTCGGTTTCCACTTCTATTACATTATTATAAAAGCCGTTTTGCTCCACATAGCCCCAGGGGTCAGTTTCATAAACCGATGATTTTCTTAAAACCGTAACACCCGGCACGAGTTCGAGAGCCTTAACCGCATTTTCTATATTTTCATATCTGTCACCAACATTAGTACCGATGCCAATTACTGCTTTCATTGCGCCATCTCCAAAATCTGCTCTCGGGTAATTGTTATTTCTACTGCCACATATTCAAAATCTGCTTTTACGGGTGCCTCGGGCTTTTTAAGAAGAACTGTTACGCTGCCAAGTGTGGGATAAGCATTCATAATTTCCTTTCCCACTTTATCCGCGGCAACCTCTATAAGGTCATAGCTTTCAGCAGTAAATATCTCTCTGGCAGTTTTTATGATTTTAGCATAACTGACGGTGTTTTCCACTTTGTCACTTTTCTTTGCCGCACTTGCATCCAATTCGGCAGTTATATCAAGCACGAAATTCTGACCATCCACTTTTTCTTCAGGATTAACTCCATGATATGCAAAAAGCTTCAAGCCTTTAATAATTATCTTATCCATTATAACACTCCATTTTTAATTGCTTCAATCATCAAAATTGCTTGTACGGTTTCCCTGACATCGTGAACGCGCAATATTTTGGCACCTTTACAGGATGCCACTACAGCTGCGGCAACACTCCCCGACACGCGTTTTCGGGGATTTTCCTCACCGGTTATTTCACCGATTATCCTTTTACGGGAAACACCAACAAGAAGTGGTGAAAATTCCGATATTTTTTCACAATCGTGCAACAAAGTCAAATCATCCTGCCTGGTTTTTCCGAAACCTATACCGAAATCATAACACAGCTGTTCATTGTTGATACCGAATGCAAGCGCATGTTCTCTCATATTCTCAAAAAACAAACACACATCATCCACAACTCCGGTTTTATACACCCTTGATTCACCCGAGCCGAGACCGCCGTTATGCATAAAGACCCAACCGCAGCCATACGACTTAACCAAATCAGCCATATCGGGATTAAACACACCGCTTTCATCATTGATAACGGAAACACCCTCATTTAAAGCATATTCTGCAACAACCGGTCTTAGAGTATCCAGAGAAACGGGAGCTGTTGACACCTTGATTATCTCAGGCAAAAACATTTTAAGTCTGGAAAGCTCCTCATCCTCACTGACAAGTTGATTTTTAGGTGCGGTAGAACAAGCACCGACATCAATAATGTCGGCACCCTCATTACACATTGTATTTACTTTTTTTATTACATCAGTAATATTGAAGGCTTCGCCACCATCGGAAAAAGAATCAGGCGTGATATTAAGAATACCCATCACCAAGGGGCGTTTTTTATCTTCAATTAAAGCTTCAAAAGAAAACATTATTTACCACCTGAAAGAAGTGACATTACTTCGGCGCGAGTTCGCGCATCTTTTCGTGCGGTACCTCTCAGAGCGGAAGTCTGAGTTATAGCACCTGCGGCTTTAACTCCGCGCATTGTCATACAAAGATGCTCTGCCTGTATCAACACCGCTACACTTTTTGCCTCCAGCTCCTCATAAAGAAAATCAGCAATCTGGGTAGTAAGACGCTCCTGCACCTGAGGTCTTTTAGCGTAAACATTGACAATACGCGCAAGCTTGGAAAGACCTATAATCTTACCGTCGGAGGGAATATAAGCAATATGAGCCTTACCCACAAACGGCAGGAGATGATGCTCGCACATTGAATACAGAGGAATATCTCTTACAACAACAAGCTCATCATTGCCTTTCTCGTTGAAAAGCTTCAGATGTGTATGCGCATCTTCACTAAGGCCGGAGAAAACCTCCTCATACATATTAGCAACGCGCTTCGGGGTCTCGATAAGCCCCTCTCTGTCCGGGTCCTCGCCAATGGCTTCCAGAATATCACGGACAGCTCTTTCTATTTTTTCTTTATCCATAAAACACCTCAAAAAATCAGAAGAACAAACAAATAGTATTCATTGTATCATCGGTACTGTAAAAAACCTTGGCACCGCCGGGATCCGTTACAAAACCGACTTCATTATATACATTATATATTATACCCGTATTGAAAAGGGTGTTTTTAGCTTGCTCCATGACCGCTTTGTTTGAAAAACGGAACTCGACACAGCTATACTGTCTTTGAATTGCAGTGTAAACCCCGTTATAAACCTTTGACTCAAAGGCTTCGCCCAAGCCTATATCAAAAAACACATTTTCATACACAAAATAGTTGTACTTTGTATCGGTACACAAAGGTATATTCTGAGCAATGTTACGATGTTTAACTAAAATATCGTTAGTATTCACATTAAAATATGTGTGACGAAGCACATTACCCTCAGCTCTGGGGTCATCCCAGGTAAGGTCAACAAAATAACCGCTGCCATCAAGGACAACAAAATTCCACATATGGTTTATGTAGTTTACACCGTCATCGGCTGATTCACCTGTAACAAGCCTGTTTTCAATGTTAAGAGCACTCATAAGATACTGAAACGCTCTGGAGTAACCCTCGCAGGATGCTCTGCCCTCAACAAGGCAACCATACATAGTATTTGCCATAAGACTTTCTTCCGGCTCAGCATAAGAGCAGTGATTAATAATATAATCATGCACATATTTCTCTTTTTCATAATTGGAGGTGTACATTGAAGCACCATCAACAATAACGGATGCTATATTCCTTACCTCCTGAAGTTTAACAGTGTAATCCTCATACGGAATAATATAATCAGTTTCGAAGTAGGTTTTAAGACCTTCGGTGTAAACAGAACAGTTAAGCCCCAGATTAAACAAATCGGGATTATCGTGAGAAATGGCTTTAAAAACCTTAGTCAAATCCCCGTCTCCCAACTCGGGAACCTCAATTCGCTCGGGCTGAGTGTATATACTTTGCATTACAACGGAGTAAAGCTTTTGTTCACTCTCGTTGAGTTCAAAATAACAGTGTCTGTAATAACCCGTCCCTTCACCGCTTGCAGGTATTACATAATTGAAATTAGTGGGTTTTAAAAAAGCACCATACAAAAACACCACAACCAGACCGCTTACAACAATAGAAAAGACAACAACCAATGCTATAATAACCGCAAACAAGCCTTTTTTAGCGCCATTTTTACTCTTGTTCATCTGTACTCTCCTTCACATTTCTGATATTATCCGAAACAAAAACCTTCAATTTTTCCTTAGATGTTTTGGGAATCAGGTATTGCAATTCATCTTTTGCATTTACAAAATCCACAATCGTTATATCCGTGGTGCAGTAATTTATAATAACGGAAAAAGTGTTATCCGCCGAATTGAATCTGTCGGCTGTATAATAGGCATTAAATGCCGCCACTATGATTTCCGCGTTTGCTTCCGCACGCTCATAGCCTTCGCGGGTTTCACAAAGATACTTCATATATTTGTACGTTTTGTCCGGTGTCAGAACATTTTCACCACGGGTTAATTCAAGAAACATATCGTCCGTATCGTATGCAACATCTTCATTAACTTTAATGGTTATATCACCCATTGCTCTGAAAAAGGATTTATAGCCCGTTTCGGTAAGTAGCACAAACTTATTGATATCGGTTGAATAATACTTACTCAAAAAAGCCACAATGGATTTGATTCCGTTTTCAACCAGTAAATCGTCACAGGTAAGGCCTGTTGCAGAATCAGCGATGCCGCCGTCAACGGGTACAACTCTGAATGTTTTTTCAGAAAGGTCAACACAGATAAGATTATGGAACAAAGCCTCTTTACCGTCATCGGAAGTAACACTTACGAGAAAAACATATTCACCCGAATACTCATTTTCCGCGATGTCGGTAGTTGTTACAACCTTGGTAGTGGTAACATCGCCCCGAACAAATATATTATTAAAATCATAATTCAGAGAACGCCATAACAGCAAAGTGGAAACAGAGCCGAGAACCACAACGAAGCACAAGAATAAACAAATGAAAGTAATATTGCGTTTTTTAGGACTCTTGTTTTTTTGCCTTAAATCAAGACCGAATTTCGCCACACGGCTCACCTCCTGAACATATATAGTTAAGTATAATAAATATAGAGAGAAAATACAAGATGGAAAATGTTAATAATGCGTAACAAAAGGCAAAGTTGACAGCAGCAAAATTACTATAATATAAAATACGGTTTGTTGTTTAATATCTCTCAGCATGCTTTCAAACACCGCTTTTCCTGCATTTCGACCTGTTTTTCTTGCATTTCGGTAATTGCAAAGATTTTTTCAGTTTAAATTAGTGGATTATAAGTACGATTATAAAAATGTTTGGTAGAACAATCAACCACCGTAGGGTTTAGGCTTACCTAAACCGCTAAGCTAATTATAAATCTATGCCGCAAGGTAATTCATGATGTAATCAAATCATGCTGATAAGCAGTTCATGTGAAGCAAATGCAGTAACTTCACTTGCTATAAGCAAACTTAGTTACAAAAATCCCCTCGTTTTTTTAATAAACGAGAGGATTTTTTTACTGTTTAACACCCATATATTCCTCAAGGGTGAGTCCGCTTGATTTTATTGCCTGTGCAGCTTCAACACCAACATAGCGCCAATGCCAGGGCTCGTAAATTACGTTTGTTATATGCTGTTTATCCTTGGGATAGCGCATAATAAAACCGTAATCGGCGGCATTTTCCTGAAGCCATTTAAATTCTTTGGTATCTTCAAACCATTCATCCACGCAAACTATATCCATAGCATACCCCAGATTATGCTCTGAGCTTCCCGGAGGCATAACAATGGTCGCCGCTTTGATTTTAGCCTGAGCTTCGGAGTAGCCAAGGTCTTTGTAGTATTGTACCTTTCGGTTATAATTCCTTTCCTGCAAAGCGTACGAGCGATAACCCGAACAAGGTGTCAGATACACCCCTTCTTTAGCAGCAGCTTTATACATTTTTTCATACTGCACGGCAACCTTTCTGTCGAGTCTTTCGCTGCTGCCGCACACATAAACGAGGTCGGGTGTATAATCCGACGGAACACGATAGCCCGAATGCACAACAGTCAGATTCCAGTTTGCCTCATCTATCGTAATAATGGCAGGGTCATTTATTGTACCCGGTCTCAGGTAATCTGCGTTTTTACCGTACACGGTCTGACCGTTTACACCCATATATTTAACAAGCACACCATCAAAATCACAACCGCTCATATGGGTATATGACACCGCTTTAACAGTGTATCTGTAATACTTACCCTTTGTAACATTGTTATCCGTATATGATGTACCTCTGACATCGCAGAGATATCTCCAGCTCTCACCTGCGGCACGGCGGTAAACTCTGTAAGAGGTTGCACCGCTTACACCTTCCCAATAAAAGACGATATTACGGGGATAAGTCATAACCTTTTGTGTAACAGGCGCCGAAACATATTTCAATAATGCACCATCAGAGTAAAAACCGCTGTAAACTCCCGCGTATGAAGCAATAACAGTATATCTGTAATAAACACCGTTAGTAACAGTCTTGTCAACATACTTACAATTATTTACGGTTTTCAGGTACACCCAACTCCGCTGACCGGAGGCACGTCTGTAAACCCTATAACCGCTCGCGCCATCAACCGGGTTCCATGTAACATTTACAAAACCGTTATCGTTAAGTGCTTTTATATTATCCGGAGCAGACAACCTGCGGGTATAAACACCCACAGCATCAAAACCGCCGAATCCCCCCTCATTTACGGAACGGGCAGTATATCTGTAATACACTCCGCTTTTTACATCAGTATCAATAAACGAGCACTCATTCACATCGCAGAGATATGTCCAATATTTCTCACCCGAAGCGCGTCGGTAAATTCTGTAATAATTTGCATTTTCCACCGCATTCCAGGTAAAAAGCAAGCCCTCGTTGGTATTCTTAAGACCCTTTATTACAGGTGCCGCGGGTAACTCTGTATTTACTTCTGTGGTTTCTTCGGTAGCAGCTTCGGTTGTAGTCTCCGTTACGACTTCGCTTGTTTCCTCTGTTTTCTCAGAAGAAAATTCCGTAACAGAAGCTGTTGTTTCGTTTTCCTCCGCGGTAACCGGAAGAACAAAGCCCACACCCGCAACGGCAATTACGGCTAAAAATAAAGATAAAATCCTTTTCAAAGTGTCACCACCAATTAACAACAAAGTAGTTTTTTACCATTATACTACCATTGCACAAAAATTAAAAGTGGTTATAAAAAGGATTTTATCCGATAATTATTTTTTAACTTTTCCGTAATGTGTCGGGTTTAATATTCTCCCAACTCTCGGCACAAGAAAATCAATCCACCAATGAAACCATCTGCCGATTAATATGCATTTAAGCTTATCGCCTATTTTCTTAGCTTTTTCGTCAGTTGACGGTATTGTTGAGGGATACAGCTTAACTTTATTCCCGTTAAACTCAAATTTCAAAACTCTTCTGGCAACTGCAACCATGGGTCTGATTTTTACAACAAGGGTATTCTCGTTTTCCCAAAAAGCGTAGGACCTTACATTTAGATTCAAATCGCCTATACGAACAAAGCCCTCGGACGCGCTGCCGTCCATATTTATCTGTAATTGATTTTTATAGCCGCCGTCCTCAGTCCAAGAAAGGCGGACACCCTCTTTGTTAAATTCAAAAGAAATATTATCCATATTCCCGCCCCGCTCCTGAGCGAAGAAAATAACGGGCATCGGGAATACGCTGACAGGAAAACCTATCATATTCGCGAACTTGCATCTGCGCATTTTATATGTATTGCCGTTTATTTTACTCTCAATTTCCGAGCGTGGTTTTACAATAACTTCCGTTTCGTCGGGTAAAGCAAGAGAATTGGTATTTTCGGTTTCACAAGGGTCAATGAACATATCGGGAACATATTTCCAGATAACATCAAGTGTTTCCTGTAAATCCGAATGCTCCGAGGTCATAACTATGCACGCATCATAATCTTTGAGCGAAATAGCGTACTGACAGAAAACACCTTCGCATCTGAATGCGTTTTCCGCCCCTGCGCATTTCCAGAAGCCGCAACCATAACCCGCTTTACTGTCCCTGTGTTTTTCCACATCCGAGTTATCGTGCATTACAGTAGTGGCCTCTTTAACCCAAAACTCGGGAATAACCTGTCGCCCATCATAAATGCCGTTGTTATGATAGCAAAGAACTAATTTCGCTATGTCTTCGGTTCTGAGCATAAGGCCCCAGCCACCGGCTTCAACACCGCCCGGCCCGATTTCCCAGAAGGGTATTTCTATCCCCAGGGGTTTATAAAGTCGCTCGGTCAAAAACTCCGTGATTGAAACTCCCAGAAGCTTCACAAGCATTGCAGACGCTATGTAGTAATTATCATTTACATATCGCCAACCCTCGCCGGGTGAAAAAATCCATTTAGCTTTAACAAAAGTTTCAAGCCACTTGTTTGTTTTTTCACCTCTTATGGCGGTTTGTTTACCTGCGGTCATTGTCAGAAGATGATGGATTGTAAGCCTCTCAAGATTTTTATCCTTCTTATTTCTGAACTCGGGAAAAACATCAACAAAACGGGTTTCTCTTGTAACCAGACCTTCATCCAGCGCGAAACCGTAAGCTGTTGCCAGAAAGCTCTTACTCACGGAGTACACCATATGAGGAGTTTCGGGTGTCAGCGGTTTACTCCAGCCCTCACAAGCGACCTTGCCGTTACGCAAAATCATCATACTGTGCACTTTAATGCCGGAAAGAGCCATCTCCTCGGTCATTTTAACAACGACCGAGGAGTCAACTCCGATTGATTCTGCATTTTTAGCGCGAGGAATTTTTTTATCGTTAAAACTCATCATTCAAATTCTTCGTAATCCTTAATATGCTTGGATTCGTAATCCTTATAAATATCAACACTTCTGATACGCCAGTCAATAAATCCGTGTTCTTCTGCCATTCTGTCTGCGGTAACCTTCCATTTACGGGCAACCTCAACAGTTTTGTTGAAAAGGTCTCTGACATCTTCGGGGCTCTGTAAATCAGTTGATTTAGCACCTGAGATTTCAATCATTCTTTTAAGTGCACCGGGGTTATCCATAACAGGACAGGGACGAAGCATATTGTCGGAGAACGGCTGGCGTTCTTTGTATGCCATAAAGAGAGGACTCTTGAGAGCATCAATAATGTGCTTATCGGGATCCTTGATATTTACATTTGAGTAGTGAGCAAATACACAGGGCTCGCAGTCACCGTTAGCGCTGATATGGAAATACTGTTTACCACCGGCTACGCAACCTCCAACATATTCACCATCGTTGAAGAAGTCGATACAGAATAACTGCTTAACTTCATCAAATCTCCATTTACGAACCTGGTTATACATATTTTCACGCTGTTCAGCTGTTGCCATAAGCTCGGGTGATGTACCGCAACCAACGGGAACAAAGGTAAAGAACCAAGCAAAAATAACACCAAGTGAAATAAGGAAATCTGCATATTCGTCAGATGCAATAACATCCGCATTGAGTTTGGTATAGCAAAGAGATGCACCGAAGGGAATACCGCGGGCTTTAAGTCTTGCCATAGCATCAATAACCGCTTTATATGTACCTTTACCGCGACGGGCATCAGTTGTTTCTTCGTTACCTTCTATTGAAATAGTAAGGAACATATTGCCGACCTTTTTAAGCTGATCCGCAAAATCGTCGTCACAAAGAGTACCGTTTGTGAAAGTAATGAAAAGACAATCGGGATGTTCTTTACAAAGCTTTATAAGGTCATTTTTACGAACAAGGGGTTCGCCGCCGGTATAAAGATATGTATATGTACCCAGAGCTTTGCCTTCAGTTATAATCTTATTGAGTTCATCATAGGTCAGCTGAAGCTTATTACCGTACTGAGCTGCCCAACAACCGGTACATTTAAGGTTACAAGCAGTAGTAATATCAATAAGAATAGCCCAGGGAATATTACATCCATGTTCTTTCATGGAGGCAAGACGACGATCGTAGCTTTTGATAACGGTATTAATTACCGGAGGAACAAGCTTTGCTACAATATCCGGGTCAGTATCCATTACTATACGCTTGATAAACTTTGCGTATTCATTGTTGGGATCCTGAAGTCTGTCACCTATTTTTTCAAGTGCCTTGAGGTGAATATCCTCCTTAACCATCTTTTTACCCCAATCAATAAGTTTGAAAAGATTGGTATCATAATCTTTACGAACATATTTGATTGCTTCTTTTACTGCTTTCTGTAAAGCTTTCTCTTTAAGACCCATAATATTTATCACCTTTCAAAAAAATCACTTATTAATTAATAGTTCAATGACCAGATTTCCGTTTGTTCGCCGTCAAAGGTAACAGAACCGCTGATTCCCGCACCGTTGCCGGAACCTTTAATATTAAGCGGAATATGGTATTCAGCATAAGTAACATACCCATCCCCGTTAATGTGCAATTCCACGGAAGAGCCTTTATATCTGATATCCGCAGACTCAACAGTCAAAAAGCTCAAGTCAAAATTCGCAACATCAAGATAACCTACTGCAGCTGCGTTGTGACGGGGGACATCGTGCATACCCACCCGTTCTTCCACAATATTAATCTTGATAATGTACTCATTTCCCTGTGTTCTGATTGAAGCGGATTTCACGCCCTGCTCAGTTAAATTGAAGCCGTTCTTCTGAGGTAGTATTAAAGATATCGTCTCCCCTTCTGAATTCACGGCTCGTCCGCCATTGAAATTCAAGGTTTCATCAACAGGTTTAACAACCCATCCCACCATCATATTGGCAACGCTCTGGACAATTGTACCACCCGTACACTCGGTGACGGTTGCATCAAAGGATTCCTTGTGATTGACAGTTACATTTTTTTGGTAACCCTTTGTTTTGTTAACGGCGTCAGTTGCCTTTGAGAGAATTTTTGCTGTTGACCAACCGTTAACATCCTCAAGAGCGTTATTTTGTTGGGAATTGCCTTGAATGTTTGAAAGACCGTCGCCACTGTAACCGTTTGATGGTTGCGTATTCGCCGGATTTTGTTGGGTGTTCTGAGGATAATAATATTCCCCCTCAAAGGATCCGACATAGTGTGAGCTATCAGGTGTTGTTTCATTATATTGACCGGGAATAGTGTACATTGTAGTCTCTTCGCCCTTTGAAAGAACCCCGCCTTTAAGCACTCCGAAAGTCGCAATACCAAGAGTTAAAAGAACGGCTACTTCAACAACCACGATTACGGTTTTAGCTGTTTGTGATTGCATTATTTTTGAAAAAAGACCATTCTTCACCTATACTCACTTCCTTCCCGTTAATATTCTAAACAGACATTAATTATATATTTTTAACATTTTGTTAAACTTTTGTTACAACACCGATAAAAAGGTTGTCTGTAAAAGAAAACAATTCCTTATTTTTTAAAAGTTCTCAAGTATTATTTTAAATTCAGAGCCCTGACCCACAGTGCTCGATACAAGTATTTCGCCCTCAAGCATGGTAACAACCCTATCAACAAGAGCAAGACCAAGACCGTTACCCTCCTGAGAATGAGACGTATCTCCCTGATAGAATTTATCAAATATATGTTTGCGGGTTTCCTCGCTCATTCCGCATCCCGTATCTTTAATAGTGGCAATAACAACATTCCCCTGATTGGTAAGCGATAATGTTATTTTACCTCCGTTATCAGTAAATTTAACCGCATTTGAAAAGAGGTTATTCCACACAAGCTCCAGAAGAACCGGGTCACTGTTTATCTCTACCTCGTCAAGATTTGCCTCTATTTCAATATCCTTTTCGGCAATAATATCCTCCAGAGCAAGAATACAGAAACGCATCTGCTCATCCAAAGAATACTTTTCTCTGCAAACAATCTCCTTAGTCTCTATCTTATTGAGTTTAAGAATGTTGGTAACAAGATTTGTGAGCTTATTGATCTGTTCCGAAATAAGCTTTATGTATTCACTGCGTTGCTCGGCACTTATACCCTTTGTCTGTAATAAATCTGCATAACCCTGAATTATGCTAAGAGGCGTTTTGATCTCGTGAGAAACATCCGCCACGAAGTTATCCTTAAGCTTCTCGATAGAGGCAAGCTCCGTAACCATTGTATTGAAATCCTCTTTAAGAATATCAATTTCGTTTTTGCGCTTTTTATCTTTATATACATCAAGTCTGACGGAAAAATCCCCTGCCGCAACCTTTTGGGCTGCCTTGCATATATTCTGCATTTTAATAGTCTGACCTCGCGCTCTCGCAAGATAGACCAGCACACTGGAGATAAAACAAGCCAACAACAAATACAAGAATAAACAAAGGAATTTAATATATGTTTCAGGCTCCTCTTCAAGAATTTTTTCGTAAAGAAATACAAGACCTGCACCATTTACGAAAATGATGAGAAAAACCATATTGAACTCATACAAAAAGCTACGCCAAAAGCTAAGTCGCTCGTCACGCTCAAAACGCTGGAGCTTCATACGAGCATCACCGCCTTGTAACCCAGACCATGAACAGTAACAATTTCCACATCGTGACTTACGGAAAGCTTACTGCGGAGCTTAGTTATGCACACATCAACTGTTCTCGGGGCACTTTCAGTTTCATAACCCCAGAAATCATTCATCAACTGGGTACGTGTAAAAGTGCGTTTGGGATACGAGAGAAGTTTAAATAATATATTGAATTCTTTAACCGAAAGACCTATATTTTCACCGTTGACGTAAGCCGCTGTCTCGGCAGAGTCAAGAACAAGATTGCCCACAACAATTTTTTTCTTATTGGCAATATTTGCTCTTCTCAGAATTGCTTCAATTCTGAAAAGCATCTCTTTCATTTCAACAGGTTTTACTATGTAATCGTCAATTCCCAATCTGTAGCCTCGCTCTTTAGACTGCAAATCCTCACGGGCGGTAAGGAAAAGAATCGGTATATCTTTATTTACAAGGCGTACCTGTTCCGCAAACTCAAATCCGTCAACATTTTTCATCATAATATCCGATATTATCATATCAAAGGACATTTTATCCATCTGAGCCAGAGCCTGAGCCGCGCTATGACAGCCCACGGCGGTATAGCCGTTATTATTGAGGTAAGAGCATACAACATTGTTGAAATTAACATCGTCTTCTACAATTAAAATATATACCATAATTATAACCTCCAAAATGACTATACCACCATTTATGCATAACAATGTTAAGTTTTTGTTAAAATGTTATTTTGCACGGGGTTTTGTAATTAATGCCATAATAAGAGCTGATATAATGGCAACGGAAATACCACCCGCTCCCGCCGTAAGGGGACCTGTGAGAATTCCCGTCCAACCATCCTTTGAAATAGCCTCGGCAGTACCTTTTGCAAGAGTGGCACCGAAACCCAGAAGCGGTACACTCGCACCTGCACCTGCAAATTCCTCGAGAGGCTCAAAAACGCCCACGGCACCTAAAACAACACCCGCAACAACATATAAAACCAATATCCTGCCCGGTGTAAGCTTGGTTTTATCCATTAAAATCTGACCTACTACACATATAAGTCCACCAACTATAAAAGCCTTAAAAAAAATCAAAAAAACACCTCTCAAACTATTGTGACAATAGTTTGAGAGGTTTTTTTAATAATATTCTTATTCTGCAACTGTTTCGCTAACGAAATCTTCGTCAAGACATGAGCAGGAAACATAGTTATCCTCATCGTAGCCCTGGGGAGCGTTTTTAGCCTTAATTTTCTGAACTATAAAATAAATAGCTGCTGCCACTGCTGCGATTGCTGCAATAATGCCGACGACTTTTAAAACTTTTTTCATTTTAAAATCCTCCCGAATTTTTATTACGGATTAATTATAGCATACACTACACAAATGTCAAGTAATGCATTATTAATTTTCGTTAATTTTACGATTACAAACCGTAATTCAGGCAATACTTTTATCAACAACTAAACCAAAGGAGAGACTGAATGTATTTTAATAAAGTTGAAATCTGCGGTATTGATACCTCCACACTTAAAGTCCTGACAGAAAAGGAAAAATGCGCGCTTATAGACAAAGCCAAAAACGGCGATAAGCAAGCACGGGAAACCCTTGTTATGGGTAACTTGCGCCTTGTTTTGAGCGTCATACAAAGGTTTTCAAACCGAGGTGAAAACCTCGATGACCTTTTCCAGGTGGGTTGCATAGGGCTTATGAAGGCCATAGATAATTTCGACACAAGTCACGATGTGCGTTTCTCCACTTACGCAGTTCCTATGATTATCGGCGAGGTGAGACGATATCTGAGAGATAATAACCCCGTCAGAGTCAGTCGTTCCATGCGCGACACTGCATACCACGCCATGCAGGTAAGAGAGCGTTTAAGTAACGAGCTTGACAGAGAGCCTACCGTTGAAGAAATTGCAAAGGAAATGGGAAAGCCCAAAAGCGAAATTGTAATTGCCCTTGAAGCAATTGTTGAGCCCGTATCTTTTTATGAGCCCGTTTATTCCAACGGAGGCGATACAATATATCTCATGGACCAATTGGGAGACAACGAAAGCGATGGGGATTGGATAGATGAAATTTCAATAAAAGAAGCTCTGAAAAATCTTCCTCCGAGAGAAAAAAAGATACTTTCAATGAGGTTTATGAGGGGAATGACCCAAACGGAAGTTGCCGAGGAAATAGGTATTTCACAAGCCCAGGTTTCACGACTTGAAAAAAGTGCCATAAATACTATAAAAAGTAAATGAGCAGCAAAAACCTCTTGCACGAAGCAAGAGGTTTTAAAAATTTAATATTTATCGTAACAACTTATACCTGAGTTAAAGTAGCTTGTGTTTGTACCGCAAACTGCGCGGACTGTGTAGGTGTAGGTTACACCCTTCTTTGCAGTTTTATCAAGGTATGTTGTATTGTTTGTACCGCCTATTGCGGCAACGCGTACCCAACCTGAGTTTGCAGTTTTACGATATACATAGTAACCTGTTGTACCCTGTACTGCGCTCCACTTAACTGTTATGCCTGCTTTTGAGGAAATAGTGCTATTAAGAGTGGGGTTAACAAGTCGTTTAAGGTAAAGACCTGTTGTATCAAATTTACTATGATATCCGCCATCGGCAATAACAGTATATCTGTAATACTGGTTATTGAGATTTTTAACTGCTGTATCTGTATAGTAAG
>JAZQLZ010000004.1:0-33436 GCA_045543075.1 Acutalibacteraceae bacterium | reverse complement strand
CATTATATCCTCCTAATAATAATTACGTTGTTGGGGTGGGCTTAGTTCGCACTTCGCCCTCGCTAACTTTGTTATTATTTTAACAACCTTTGTAGGATTATGGAATTCTTAAAACATATAAGTGGTATTATCAAAAATGATAACACTCAAAGGAATAAAAAAACCGACTTGAGTACAATATACTCAAATCGGTAAAAAACATTGATACAGAATTTTATTTTTTCAGATGTTTTCTCTTGGATTCACACAAAGAAGTAATAAATTGGCGATCAAGCTTTGTAAGCTTATATCCGTTTTTATAAATTAAAACATCTTTATATACCTTTTTATTGTCACCGCATTTCTTCTGAACTAAATTATATCGTTCAAGAAGACTTTGGGGTGCAGGAGAAACCCACATAAATGTTTCGGGGTTCATTGATAACAAATCGAACTGACTTGCTCTTTCAAAAATAAAAATTCTTCGGTTGATATTATCAGGCAATTCTTCTTTAACAACCTTCGAAAGTGGCATTGAGGGAACATAAGGGTCTGCGTGGGCAATTTCTATGTAATCCTTTAAGTCGTCATACGATATGTTTTCTTTTTTTGCCAACGGATTATCTGCACTCATAATAAGAGAATATGTAAATTCCGTTACTAACTCATACTGAAACCCTTTTTCTTCAAGCATTGATTTAAAATATTTATCATAATTTTCAGCATAACGTATTATACCTAATTTATAATCATGCTCAAGCATATTGCGGATTGTTCGCTGGGAGTTGGTTTCTTTATAAAATATTTCCGCTGCATCACCCGAAAGTGATTTTGAGAATTCTGCAAAGGCTTCAGAAATATAACAAGCTCTGGGAACAGAAATAGAAAACTCCTGTTTTTTAGCTGTGCCTTTTTTATAGAAATCCTCAACCTGCTCAATCTGACCGAGAATTCTTTTGGCAAAGTTTATGAACTGCTCTCCGTCAGGAGTAAGCTCCATGCCTTTGGTGGTTCGTTCAAAAATAGATATACCAAGATCTGCTTCAAGCTCTTTAATTGAACGGCTTATGTTTGGCGTTGCAATAAGCAAAGTTTCAGATGCTTTACCCAAAGAACCGAGCCTTGCAACCTCAACGGCATATTTCATATGTAACAAATTCAAACCACATCACCACCGGTATTTTTTTGATTATATCACTAAGCTTTTTAAAAAGCAATAATTACAAAGTGCAGTTACTCCTATTCTTTGTATTATGCAGTAAAAAAATTTGCCCTGTAGTTTTTACCAAATACGCAGGATAGTAAGCAAGATAATAAGCAAGTTAACTCGTCAAAATATAATCGCCAACATTTCTCTTGACAACCTCATTTTTCTATACTATTATGCAGATAGTTGAAAAAATCGAAAATCAAAAAAGCCGAGAACCCTTGATTCTACTGGGTTTACGGCTTGTCATCCAGGTGGTGTTACAGTTAGGTTCTGGTGGCACCCCCGTGCAGGTTCAAGTCCTGTCACCCGCACCAAATAACAGAAATCCGATTTTTCGGGTTTCTGTTGTTTTTGTGTGTAAAGTTGTAAGGACTTGAACCTGCCCTCGGCGAAGCCGAACATAATCGGGCGTTCGCGTAGCGAATGATGGGCAGAGTCCATCAAGTCCTGTCACCCGCACCATAGTGAGTATTCATAAGGTATTTGACCTATGAATACTCAATTTTTTTATCTTTATATCAAAGTATGTAACCCACTATGACACTTTTGGCTTTACTGCAAAGATGTCAAGTGGGTTGTTTTTTGACGGTGATTATGTTATAATATAATCATTAGTATTAAGGATATGATTTATTGAAGAAATTTCTGAAAGTTATTGTCCCAATTATACTCGTTATTACTATTGGAGTTTACGCTGTTCATTGGGCTTTTTTTGACATTCAAAGAATAGATGGACAAGAACTGATAAATGAAGTAGTTTCACCTGATGGCAAATATACAGTTTCTGCATATTTGAACAATGGCGGTGCAACAACAGATTACGCCGTGCTGTGTTCGGTCAGAAATAATGAAACCGAAAAAGAAAAGAATATATACTGGAATTATCACTGTGCCGAAGTTGAAATAGAATGGAAAGACGAGAAAACCATAACAATAAATGGCATTGAATTAAATGTAACTAAAGATACATATGATTACAGAAATGACTAATCTTCACTATCGAACAGAATTACAATATAATCCCCTATGAACATCTGTGCTAAACAGCAAAAATCCGAACTTAATTGATAAAGTTAAGTTTCGGATTTTTTATAACTGACAATGAAGGAATGAATATATTATGATAGGAATTATTGACATAGGTGGAGGTCTCAGAGGAATTTACACAAGCGGAATTTATGATTATCTTTTAGATAATAACATTAAGATTGATTATTGCCTTGGTGTTTCTTCGGGAGCTGCGAATCTTATTAATTATGTTGCAGGGCAAAGGGGCAGATCCAAAAAATTTTATCAGGAATATTCTTTTGAAAAAGAAGCTATGGGAATCGGCTCCTATTTCAGGCACGGAATGCTGATTAATCTTGATTATCTTTATTCGGGAATAAGCAACAGCACGGGCAAAGACCCTGCCGATTTTGAAACAGTAAAAAACTCAACAATCAGTTTTAATACGGTTGCAACAGATGCTTTAACCTGCACCCCGAGATATTTCACCAAGGATGATTTTTCAAAGGACGATTACACTCCTTTAAAAGCTTGCTGTGCAATGCCCGTAGCTTGCCGAAAACCTGTTAAATTTAAGGGGACCGAATACTTTGACGGAGGATTATCGGACCCCATACCCTATAAAAAAGCATTCGCAGACGGTTGCGATAAACTGATTATCTGCACAACTCTGCCTAAGGATTTTGTAAAAGAACCGATGCCCGAATGGATTGTCAATATTCTTCTGCACAAATATCCGAAAATAAGGGACAGCGTTTTAACAATGCACAATTCATACAATAACGGCATTAAAGAAATATTTGAGCTTGAAAGACAGGGCAAAGCACTTATTATCTATCCCGAAGAATGCTTCGGAATAGATACTCTTACGCGAGAAAAAGAAGGTATGGAAAAACTTTATCAGCTGGGATATAATGACGGAAAGAAAATTGAAGAATACCTGAAAGCAATAAAAGAGTTTGTTTAATTTTAAAAGAGACAGCTTCATAATCTTACGCTTATGTAACGCTATAAAAAAACGACGATTCGTATTAAACAGCGTAATCAATGCCAAATATAATACCACTATTGATACAATCTGTTTCAATAGTGGTATCGTGTTTTACTGTAAAAGCCGTAGATATAAGCCGTATTAAATACAAAAGCGTTGCATCCGGGACATCCCCTCTTGCAACGCTTTTTTAACTATAAGCTTATCTGAGCTCAAAAATAATTTCTCCGCCGCTTGTAATTTCATCATATGTCAGGAAGCAATCCTTGACCTGTTCGCCGTTAAATTTAACGGATTTGATATAAGGATAATCCAGAGGATTTTTATCACATTTGATTTTTAAAGTATCCGAAACTCGGCAGGAATGAAAATTCTTATCCAATTTAATTTCAGCATCTTTAAAAAGCGGTGTGTTTATGTAGTATTTGGGGTCAGCAGGACAAACCTGCGCAAAGCCTAATGCAGAAAGCACATACCAGGCTGAAAGCTGCCCTACATCCTCATTACCGCAAAAGCCGTATGCACCCGTGCGATATGCTTCTTTCTGCACACGCCTTGTCCAGTACTGTGTTCTTTCAGGAAGACCAAGAATACTGAAATAGTGTGTTATATTGTGGCAGGGCTCGTTTGAATGGTTATAATCATCATTCCAAAGGCTTTTCAGATCTGCCCTTTCAAAGAATTCTTCAAGAAGCTCAATGGTTCTTTCCTCTCCGAAAAGTCTGCTCAGTCCTTGCACATCCCAAGGCACAAACCATGACTGTTGGAAAATATTGCTTTCCACTGTGCCATCATCGTCGTATCTGCCCTCTTCAAAAACGAAGTCGCCATTTTCTTCGCGGGGCGCCATAAACTGCAACAATTCATTGTAGTTTTCATTATAGCGATTAACCCTGTTCATAAAAAACTCTGCGTCTTCTTTTCTGCCTAAAGTCTCGGCAAATCTTGCCATAGTGAAATCAGCCAACAAAAATTCCAGTGTATCGCTCAGTTTTTCGGGCACATAGCAATCATCAAGATATTGCTTGCAGTGGGGTCTTACTGATTTGAATTTTTTCCCGTCAAGCTCTTTCTCACAACTACTTGAAGCCCTTGCTATACTGTATGCCTTTTCAATATCATAAGGATTAATACCTTTAGTTACGGCATCCGCCACAACAATAAGGCCCGGGTCACCAACCATACAACCTGCATTTATGCCCATAAGCTCCCATTGGGGGAATGATGTGTTATTAAGCTGAGCAATTTTAAGCAAGGAATTAATCTCATCACGAACCATATCGGGACGAATAATACTTAAAAGCGGAAATTCGCTTCTGTAAACATCCCAACCGCTGAAGACAGTTCTTTGCCTATAATCTGAGTTCTTAAATATTTCATAGTTTATGGTGTATCTTCCATCCACATCCGCCATTATGCGGGGATCTAAAAGCACATGATATAAGCATGTATAAAAAAGCTTTAAATCAACTTCATCAGTACCCGAAACCTTTATGCAAGAGAACACTTCCTCCCATTTTTCAAGAGCATTTTCTGCCATAATATCAAAATCAATATTTTCACATTCTGCAGAGAAATTTTTTCTTGCACCCTCAATATCCACGTAAGAAACAGCACATTTTATTGTTATGGGTTCACTGATATCCTTCGAAAAATCAAGGAAAACACCTAAATCCTCACCATTACAAGCCTCTGTAAACTCTTCGTTATCAAAAAATCTTTTGTTAGTGAAAGGGTGCGAAAACTCCATAACAAAATACACATCATAGAATATCCCGCCATTACCGTGACCGAAGCCGCCACCCGCGGGAGTACATTTAATGTGTCCTTCAATTTTTCTGTCACTTATAACATCAATCTCCTGAAAATCGGCTTTACCGCCGATTCTTCGGCTGAAATTGATGATGACCTTCTTGTCAGCTTCTTGGGGATAGGTAAATCTCAAAAGCCCTGTATGCTCTGAGGTGGTGCATTCTGCAAACACCTTATATCTATCCAGCAAAACTGAATAATACCCTGCGCGAGTTTTTTCATTTTCGTGAGAAAACCCGGATTTCCAACCGACTTTTCCTTTGCGGAAAGGTAATTCCTCATTACTTCCGCTACGAAGGTCCGTATCCTCCGTCACAGGCATAACCTGAATATTTCCCAAGTCCCCATACCAACCTATACCGCTCATATGGTTAAAGCTGAAGCCCTCAATAGTATTGTGACAGTAGTTATAACCACTGCCGTTATCGCCGCCGCTTACTGTATCGGGGGAAAGCTGAACCATTCCACCGGGAACACAAGCACCGGGGTAGGTTTTACCGCCACCATGTGATTCCTCAATCTGACCATCACCAACAGTACCTATCATTGTATCAACATATAAGGCTTTTTTCATAAATAATCACCCATTGCATAAAGCCATTTTCAAATTGCTTTTTGTTCTGATATTTTTTGCTTTTGTAAAGCTCAAAAGCAAAAACATCTTATCATATTAAAAAACAAAATACAACTATCAAAGTGCGTTTTCAGCACAAGCATTAAATCCTGCAAAGTTTTACTTCGGGAAATATTGACCACAACAATCCTATTGATGTAAAATGTAAAAAACGACAAAAGCGGTGAGGTTATGTTCAGCGAAAGCTTGAAGCTTATTCAAAACGGCATAGGTACCGCGTTTCCTTGTGCTGCAGTCGCAATAGGTGTAGGACATAAAGTTTTTGCCCGTGAATTTTTCGGTTTCCGTCAGGTTCAACCTACCATCTTAAACATTACAGAAGACACTCTTTTTGACATTGCCTCTTTATCAAAGCTTGTTGCAACAACCATGGTTGCATTACAGTTTATCGAAAATGGTAAACTGAACCTAAATGACAATATAGGTCTTTTCATTGCTGACACGGGGAACTTCGACGATTGTGAAATCAGGCATCTTCTTACCCATACGTCAGGATTACCTTCCTGGATACCCTTGTTTAAAGAACTAAATAGCGGTAGCGATGCACTCAGAGCGATTCTCAACACCGACAGATGCTATGAAACGGGTAAAGTTGTTTCTTATTCCTGTATGGGTTATATTGTGCTCGGGCATATTCTTGAAAATGTTGGTGGCAAACCCCTTCACGAACTTGCCGAGGAATATGTTTTTTCTCCTTTGGGGATGCATAGCACCTGTTATAATCCCCTCAGTACAAAATGCAACGCAGAAAAAATACCCATAGCTGCAACTGAACTCTATTCTGACACGGGAGAATGGGCAACAGGACATGTTCACGATGAAAACGCATATTTCCTTGGGGGTGTTTCGGGAAATGCAGGGGTATTCTCAACACTTGATGATATGATTAATTTTGCAGAAATGTGCTCAGAAAAAGGCATCACAAAAGATAGTGACATTTATCTTTCAAGAGAAACATTCGACCTTGCGATAAAGAACTACACTCCCGATAAAGCAGAGTCACGAGGTCTCGGTTTTCAACTTAAAGGCGCTCAAAACTCACCTATGGGTGAACTGATGTCAAAGGGAAGCTACGGGCATACGGGCTTTACCGGAACTTCTTTTTACACGGATTATGAAACAGGCCTCTGGGGAATACTTCTTACCAATGCGGTTCATTACGGAAGGGACCACAGAAGCGAATACTTTAACCTTCTCAGAAGGTTTTACGACACAATTTGTGCAGAATATAAAAAATTAAGGGATGATGGTGAGGTATGAAACCAAAAGTTATGTGCGGAGCAGATATACTCGCTCGTGACGGATTTGATTTTGCAGGTAAATGCGGTCTTATAACAAATCACACAGGGGTACTGCGCGGACTTACTTCAACAGTTGATTTATTAAAAGAAAACTGCAATCTTACGGCACTTTTTGCCCCTGAGCACGGAGTTCGCGGAGACCAACAGGCAGGAGCAGAAATATCCTCATACACCGATAAAAAAACCTCGCTTCCCGTTTACAGTTTATACGGTGATGACACAACACAAGCCGAAAAAGTACTTTCCTCCCTTGATACAGTTATTTTTGATATTCAGGATGTTGGTGCGAGATTTTATACTTATCAATACACTATGACCGACACTATGAAGCTATGTGCAAATTGCGGAGTAAAGCTTGTTGTTCTTGACCGTCCCAACCCTTTGGGTGGTTTAAAAGCAGAAGGAACAATTCTTGACAGAAGGTTTTCTTCTTTCGTGGGACGCTTTCCTACACCAACCCGCCCGGGACTTACAACAGGTGAATTTGCCCATATGATGAATGATACGGAAAACATAGGCTGTGACCTTGCCGTTGTACCGATGGAGGGCTGGAAAAGGGATATGTATTATGATGATACAGACCTTGTTTTCATCCAACCCTCCCCCAATATTCCCACTGTAGATACGGCATTTTCATATATCGGTACCTGTATTTTTGAAGGCACCAATCTCTCCGAGGGCAGAGGTACAACCAAACCCTTTGAAATGATAGGCGCACCCTGGCTTGACAGCGAAAAAATCCTCAAAATTATCGGACCTCAAAAAGGCGTTATTCTTAGGGAATGTTCATTTACACCTGCATTTTCGGATTACAAAGACTGCTTCTGTCACGGCATACAGCTTCATATCACTGACAGGGAGGCTTTCTCGGCGGTTGAAGTGGGAATAAGGTTATTGGATGCTGTAAGAAAAACCCACAAAGAAATTGAAATCAAACCGTTCATAGCAAATCTTTTAGGTACCGATAAAATATTAAAGCCCGATTTTTCGCTTGAGTCATTTATAACCGAACAAGCGCAAAAGGTAGCTCAATGGCAAATTTTCTCGAAAAATTGGTATATATATTAATACATAGTAAAAACAGGTCATCGCACACAGCAATGACCTGTTTTCTTTATATTACTTTGTTTTTAGCCAAAATTGAGGATTTTTTATAGAATGACAGTTCTTCACCATCTACCGTTGTTACAACTCCCCCTGCCTCTTCTACAATTAATTTACCTGCGGCAAAATCCCAGGGAGAAGTCTTTAATTCGAAATAAAGCTCGGCTCTTCCTGCAGCAACAGTGCATAAATCCAAAGCCGCAGACCCGCTTCTTCTTATATCCAAGCCCTGACTCAAATATTGTGCAGCAAGCCGGAAAGTCTTTTCCGAAAGCTCCTTATCATAGGGTGATGTTCCGAATAAAACAAGAGCACTGCTTAAGTCTGCGTCAGAAACTTTAATTTGTTTTCCGTTGCAAAAAGCACCCCCATCCTTTATTGCATAAAAGACCTCATTAAGATACGGGTTATATACAACACCCGCTACAGCAATACCATCTTTCAGCAATGCCACGGAGATTGCACTGTAATGATAATCTTTAATAAAATTAGTTGTGCCGTCAATAGGGTCAACTATGAAATAATAACCCTCCGATGTTAAAACATCAGCCGAACCCTCTTCGCCGATAAATTTTGCCTCGGGCAAAATCTTCTTCAAACCGACAAAAAGCATATCCTGAATTTTAGTATCATATTCAGTAACCAGATCAGCAATGCCCGATTTTGTGTTTATTGCCATTTTTTCCCTGTCCGCGCCAAGCATTACCTTACCGCATTCTTTAACCAACGAGCATATTTCATTTACTAAATCCAGCATATTTGTACCTCCAAAATCTGCGCTTTATACTGTAATTGTATTCACCATTGTTATGGATGCTTTTTCCACATTCTGCCCGAATGCCTTGAAATTGTTCATACAAATTTCAACCGTGTAACTCCATGTTCCGCTGGTGATTTCACCGTTTTCATTAATAACGACATTCAGAGTGGGGTTTGTATAATATATCTTTGTATCCTCTTCCGAAAGCTCAAGAGGCAAACCGCTATCCGCCAGATCCTTGACAACTACGCTGATATCCCCAACCACGGTAATGGCGTGACCCACACTTCCGCTGAGAGCATCTTCATTCGGTCCCGAGGTCTGTTCCACCATAACCATTTCGATAACCGTATCGTTACCGTTTTTATACGCCTTAGCCGAGCTCACATCCTGAGGAGCAAGGTTTTCAAAACCGCCCGTAATTCCGTCAACCTCTGCAGAACTGCTTTCAATAAATGCTGCAATTATGGGCTTAACAAACGAAATCGCGTTATCATATTCCCCGTTGTTAACACTTATATCTTCAAGGGTAATTACACGGGTTGATTTTGCACCGGAATTTGATTTTCTTGCCGCATTTTTATATTCTTCAACAATTCTGTCCTTTGACCAGCTGCCCGGGTCATTATAGGAGCTGTCAGTTGTGGTACCGACAGAACTGTCCGTCACAGAAGATGATGTACCCGCGGTTTCCTTATTATCTTCTTCACCGGTATTAATAACGGTAGTTTCGTCATTCGAAAAAATCTGTGAAGCATCCACATTTACAGAGCTGTTAGAACCTGTTGTACTCTCCTGTTGGACTGATTCACTTTTTTTAAATTTGCAGGCAGTCAGCGAGAAAACCACCGACAGTGTTACCGCTATTACCAGCAGTCTTTTTCTTTTCATAAAAACACTCCGAAATCTGAATTTCTATATCAACAATTATAAAACTCTCTCATCTGTATGTCAACGATAAAAGACCTTAATATAAAACAGAGCCTCCGTTAAAGAGACTCCGTTTTAATTAATCAGTAGTATATTGAGAAATAACCTCACCTGTCAGACTGTCGATTTCTATTTTTTCAACAATCTCTTTAGTGTCATATACTTCCTTTGTACAAATGATTTTGTTTTCTTCCTTATTATAAGCTTTTCGGTAAACGTACCTTACACCATCCTCAACAGCTTCAAAATAACCCACTCCGCAAAGACTATTATATCTGTTTATACAATCCAGATCCAGTAAATTATTTGACACTTCAACCGAAACACCAAGCTCCGTAAGAAGCGGATGCTCAACCTCTCTGAATTCACGAATCTCCTCGGTTCTGCCTATTTCATCGAGATACGCCTGAGCATAAGCCTCATTTTGTTTTCTGAGGCTTGAATAATCAAAAGGTGTCAGGTACTTCACTCTGTTTTGGTATTTTTTCGGAAACAGTCTTTCGATTGACGGTACATACTCAGAGCCGTCAGAGACATATTCTATATCAAGTAGCTCGTATCCCGAATCCGTTTTTTCAAAGGTCATTACTGCCGGAGTTATTCCGCCGGATTGGTCTATAAAATATCCGTTTTCGAAACCAAAGCGGGAATAAGAGGTTAGTACATATACTTTGTGTATATCTCCCTCTGCCTCTGTACCATAAATAATGTGACCTTCAGCTGCGCACTCGGTGGCAAAATCATAATACGCAGGCTCATTCTCTCTGAGTATCGCTTGTGCCACTGCATATTCAATGGTAGTTGTGGGATCCTCGGGTGTTTTGGGGTCGGTAAGAAAGCATACGCCCACAACAGCACTTGAAACCAGCGCAACAATAATCACCCATAAAGCAGGCTTTTTGTAATTCAATACCGATTTAATTCTGGATTTAACGCTTACTTCTCCAAATGCAAGAGGACAAGCGGCAATCCTTCGCCGATTAACACTGCAAGTAAGCAAAGCCTCGGAATAGTCAGCCCGTTGTTCATTATTAAGTTGTTTTACAACCCTTTCATCACAAGCAAGCTCCATATCACGGCAAAACATAATATATCCGAGCCAAACCATGGGATTGAACCAGTGGACTGTAAGAATCAAGAAACCGATTGGTTTCCAAAGATAGTCTTTTCTTTTAATATGTGCCGTTTCGTGAGCAATAACATGCTCCATATTCTGCTCACTCATATTGAAGGGCAGATATATCTTAGGTCTTATTATACCCAGTACAAATGGGGATACCACGGCTTCACTCTGATAGATATTATCACGAAGTAATACTGCAGTCCCGATTTTTCTTTTTAATCTTATGAAACTGATAAGAGTATAAAGCAAAAGAAACCCAATACCTATGAGCCATACAATCCCACCGATATACGTATTAAGGAGCAAGGGATTAACAACGTCAGCTCCATCGGGTGAGCTCATTTCAAGAAAAGACAGACCATCTCTGCCTAAACCCAGATTGTAATTGACCTGATTATTGCCTACGTGCTTTAAAATTTCAGCACCGCTTACATCAGCACCCGAGTAGGCTTGAAGCACCTCATCCGACACAAGCTCGGGAAAAGGAACCAGACTGACCGCACTTTCAAAAGAAAAGGGAATTATAAGTCGCCAGCCTGCAATTCCCCAAAGAAGGCAATTCACCCATTTGGGAGCTTTTCGGAATACAATTCTCAACAGCATAACTATTAAAATAATCCAACAAGCCGAAACGCTCATATTAACTATTTCAGAAAATACGTTTGCCATTACAATTCCCCTTTCCTGTATCGGTCAATCATCTTCTGAACCTCATCGATTTCCTTTTCGGATATTTTCTGATGCCTTGTAAATGCTGCAACAAATGCAGGCAGAGAGCCTTCAAAGGTTTTTTCAACCATTTCATTGATTTCAGATGCCTGAACTTCGTCTTTTGAAACTAATGAAGAAACAATTGTGTTTTCATTTTTCAATACACCTCTTTCAGACAAGCGCTTGATAACGGTGTATGTAGTAGTAGGTTTCCATCCAAGCTGTTCTTTACAAAGATTAACAAGCTCACTGCTTTTGATTGGTTCGTTCTCCCACAAAATCAAACAAAAACGATATTCACTTTCAAATACCTTTGGCGTTCCCATATAGAACACTCCTTTCTCTAACCCATTAGAGTTCATCTGTACTCTAACACATTAGAGTTAAAATGTCAAGGCATTTTTATAAATTAAATGCAGCATTACACTGTCGGCTTTTAGCATAAAAACATACAGTCAATTATACTCGGCATTATCTTTTTTATTGAATGCAATATTATTGAACAATACATTTTTCTGTGATATACTTAAGATGTTAGTTTTTTGTCTTGAAACGGCATTAAAAATAATAGAAACTAAAAAACAGGTGAAGCTTATGTCAACAACACTTTGGTATGATGAATTTATAAATGATTGGATGTGGGCGTTACCCTTGGGTAACGGCAGAGTGGGTGCTATGCAATACGGCAACCCCGACTGTGAACAAATTGAAATAAACGAAGAATCCTTATGGAGCGGAAAACAGATTCAGGAGAAGTATCACGCATCTCCCGAAGCTCTCAGCGAAATTCGCCGTTTACTTCACGAGGAGAAGTTAAAAGAGGCGGCACAGAAGGCTCGTGAAACATTTTTGTCCGACCCGCCCGTTGTTCGTTCCTACGAAAGCTTCGGTGAAATTTTTGTTGATTATCTTGATAAATCCCCCTACACAAACTATCGTAAGGAGCTGGATTTAAGCAAGGCTATTGCAAAGGTTTCCTGGACAAAAAGCAAAATTGATTACACAAGCGAATGTTTTATAAGCGAAGATTTTGACGGCTTTGTTTACAAGGTTGAAACCAACGGCAAGCCCTTTTCTTGCAATGTGAGCATTAAAAGAAAACAGGATGCTTACAGTTCCTGTATTGATCGGGATACAATTATAATGAACGGCAGAATTACCTACTGTCCCCACCATTTTTACGGTGAGGGTGGTGAAGGTATGAGCTTCGGGACTAAGCTTCGTGTTAAAACCGATGGCGAGCTTACCGCTGACCACAGCACAATTACTGTGGTTGATGCCACTTATCTTATTATCTATTCTGCTTTTGAGACAAACTACAATGTTGAAAAATTTGACATTGATGAAACCATTGATTACAAAAACAGATTAAATACTATAATCGAAAATTTCTGTAATGCCCAATACAAAGAAATTAAAGAAAAGCATATTACCGCCCACGAAAAATGGTTTAATAATGTTGAGTTCACACTCCCCGAAAGTGAATTCAGTAAGCTTTCCACAAGCCAAAGATTAAAGGAACTGCGTTGGGATGAATACGACCCGGATTTATTTGCTCTTTACTATAATTTCGGCAGATACTTACTTATCGAAAGCTCCGGTAAAAATGCACGTCTGCCCGCCAACTTACAGGGTATATGGTGTCACGATTTCAATCCCCCATGGGGAAGCGACTTCCACACAAATATTAATCTCCAGATGAATTACTGGCCTGCAGAAAATGCCAACCTTTCAAAGACCACTGCACCGTTTATAAATTTCATGAAGATGATAAGCGGCTTTGGTTCTCAGACAGCAAAAGAGCTTTTCGGCGCGAGAGGTTGGGTTGTTAACCACACTACCGATGCTTTCGGCAGAACGGGTGTTCACGACAGCGTTGACTGCGGTTTCTTCCCCATGGCAGGTCCCTGGCTTTGCCTTAATTTGTGGGAGCATTACGAATACACAAATTCAAGAGAATATCTTGAAGAAATATACCCCATTTTAAAGGGCTCCTGCGAATTCGTTCAGGACTATTTAACAGAGAATGAAAAAGGCGAGCTCATCACCTCTCCCTCAAACTCTCCCGAAAATGAATTCTATTACATAGACGCTAACGGTGAAAAGCAGGAAAGCATGTTCACCGAGGGCGCAACAATAGACTATCAGATTATTTATGCCCTTTTCACTCGCACGGCGCACGCTTGTAAAATTCTTGGCATTGATAAGGATTTCTCCGAAACTCTTTTCGATGTTTTAGAAAAATTACCCCCAATGGAAATAAGCGAACGCTACGGCACAATCCGCGAATGGATTAAGGATTACGAGGAAACAGAGCCGGGACACAGACACATATCCCACCTTTTCGGTCTTTTCCCCGCTGACCAGATTAACGAAAGCGACCCTGAAATATACGAGGCAGCAAAAAGAACAATTAAGAGAAGAATTGAAAACGGCGGCGGTTCAACAGGTTGGTCAAGAGCCTGGACAATTTGCTTCTACACCCGTATCAAGGACGGAGAGAACTCTCTCAACCACCTTAAGTACCTTCTCAAAAAATGCACCGCAAACAATCTTTTTGACATTCACCCACCCTTCCAGATTGACGGTAACTTCGGCGGTGTAGCAGGTATTACCGAAATGCTTATTCAGAGCCATTTAGGCACACCTGACAACAGAATTATTGAGCTTTTACCCGCATTACCCGATGAATGGAATACGGGCTCTATAAAGGGTGTAAAAGCAAGGGGCGGTTTTACTTTTGATATGAAATGGGAAAACGGCAACCTCAAAAAAGCTACGGTTACCGCTGACACTGACAGAGCTTTAAGTTTGAAGCTCAATTCCCGTACTCCCTTACCCGCAAGCGGCAAGGACTATGAAATTGACGGTGATGTTATAAAAATGCAATTCGTCAAAGGTGAAAAAGCAGAATTTACATTTTAAATCGGAGGCAATTATGCCGGAAACAAATGAATATATTTTAAAAATATTTGAAAACGATATAGTCAAGGCGGTTATAAGTAAACCCGTGAATAAGAATTGTGAATACAAAAAAATCACAATTGCAAAAATGAATAACTCTTATCAGCTTGCAAAATATACCGAGAAGCAGGTTTTTCACGAAAACATTACTTCTGAAAAAATTGCGGAAAGATGTATTGAATTAATAGATAAGGCTTATCTTCAATTCAATGCATGGTCGGAAAGCAAAGAGTTTTCCATTATGATTACCAAAAAAGGCAAGGTTTTTTATAAGGCTAAAAACACCACTAATCAACCCTCTGCAGCCCCTGCGGAGCATAACCGACAAAAGCAATATATTCTCCAAGAAGGCACTGTCATTGAACCCCTTGTGGATATGGGTATTTTTACAAAAGAGGGCAAGGTTGTAAAGGCTATGTATGACAAATACAAGCAGATTAACCGCCTTATTGAGATTATTGATGACTCGGTAAAGCAAAAGGATTATAAAACGCTCAATATAATTGACTTTGGTTGCGGTAAATCATACCTTACGTTTATAGTTTACTATTACTTGACCGAAATCAAGGGCATTGATGCAACAATAATCGGTCTTGACCTTAAAAAAGATGTTATCGAAAAATGCAACAAAGCCGCCGAGAAATACGGCTACAAAAATCTGCATTTTGAATTGGGCGACATCAACGGCTACAAATGTCCCTTTGATGTAGATATGGTTATAACACTTCACGCTTGTGACACTGCAACGGATTTTGCTCTTTACAACGCCATAAATTGGGGTGCGAAGATGATTTTTTCCGTCCCCTGTTGCCAGCACGAATTAAACGCCCAGATAAAAACCGACAACCTTTCAGTTTTAACCCGTTACGGTATTATTCAGGAGCGTTTCGCAGCACTTCTTACGGACTCAATACGCGGTAATCTCCTTGAGTATTGCGGCTATAAAACTCAGCTTCTGGAGTTTATCGACTTTGCTCACACACCTAAAAACATACTTATCCGCGCGGTCTTAAAAGATTCGCAGACAAAGCTATCCAAAGAAAAGGCTTTGTACGAGGTGAAATCAGCAATGAACGAATTCAATGTTGAGCCCACATTATACAAACTGATTTTTTCCGACTAAATGAGGTGTTTTTATGTTTGAAGACTTTCTGCTTTTAGGTGCATTTTTATTAAGCTTTATTTTCATAATATTTTTAGCAATCTGGATTTTCAGAATCACCAAAAAGCAACGAAAAGAACTGAAAAAGAATCCACCAAAGGAAATCAATTTAGACGAACCACCAAGTGAACCCATACTGAAAAAAGTAAAAGTTATTAACCAATATTGTGATACTAGGGTTGCAGGAATTAAGCAACCTAAAGCAACAGAAGAGTTTTTCATAACATTTGAAGAGCCTGACGGAAACACATTCACCTTGTCTGTTCCCCACGAATGTTATGACGGTTTTGAAATAGGTCAGGTGGGTGAGCTTGCCACTGTCAACGGGGAGCTTTACGGATTTGAAATTGAAGAATGACTCTTTTCCCGAAAGGATAAAATTATGAAAGACAAAACATCGTTGGTCTTTACCGGTGATATTGGTTTTGACCGCTATATGTATGAAAAATGGGATGACGATAATCTTATATCCGATGAAATACTGAACTTTTTGCATAGTGCTGACCACGTAATACCCAATGTTGAAGGCCCCGTGGCAAATGCCGAGCAAAACACTACACAGAGCGGTGTGCAACAGCTTTTACACACCATTGACCCCCGTGCCGTAAAGGTCTTAAACAATATGAAGGCGGACATATGGAACATCTGCAACAATCATATTATGGATGCCGGCGCCTACGGTATTGAAAGCACTCTCAGAATCGCGGAAGAAAACGGTGTTAAAACAATCGGTGCGGGAATGAATATTGACGAAGCCAGAAAGCCCGTTATTATCAATGAAGCTGGCGGCATCGGTATGTTCGGAGTAGGTTACCAGAGAGCCTGTCGAAAAGCTGATATTGACAAACCCGGCTGCTACAGCTGGAGCGATCTTGATGCAATACAAAAGACCATTAAAGATATTAAATCAAAATGCCGTTGGTGTATAGTTGTAGCCCACGCAGGTGAGGAATTCACACCGCTTCCCTCTCCATACACCCGCGAGCGATATCATAAATACCTTGAAATGGGTGCGGATATTGTTGTGGGACACCATCCCCATGTACCGATGAATTACGAAACAGTCGGTGATAAAATAATCTTCTATTCATTGGGCAATTTCATATTTGATACCGATTACCAGCGCTCACAGTACAAAACCGAATACGGCATTATTATTAAGCTTAATTTCACCGAAAATGAATTTAGTTTTGAGCCGATGGGTCTTAAGATTTTACGCGGTGACGAGCATATAGTAAAGCACGACTTACCCGAAATTTTCGTAGATGTGCAAGAGGAGGAATTCAATTTACTTTCACCTCTTTCCGCTAAAATGCACATTGAAGCTACAAAAAGGCAGATGACATACCTTAAACCCGAGGAGTTCAAAAATGCTACGGAAGAAAAATGGAAAGCTCATTTTTCCGAAGAATTAAGAACGGGCAGGGTCCCCGGCGAAACCCTCGACTTTTTCATCCTTTGCCCCTTAGCTGAAAAAGCTGAAGAAGGCAAATGGAAACAAAGTAAATTGGATGATATAAAAAAATATATTCTGGAGCAAATGTAACATAAAAAGGAGCTGCAAAAAACAATGTTTTTTCAGCTCCTTTTTCTTATTCCTGCGGCCATACGACTTTTCCGTCAATAATAGTAGCAAAAACAGATGAAAATATATCTAACGGATTTCCTTTGTAAATAACAATATCCGCATCTTTACCAACCTTCAGACTACCGAGACGATTATCCACCCGACAGATTTTAGCAGCATCTATGGTAATGGCACGAAGGGCATCATCTTTGCCCAGACCTTCTTTAGCTGCAAGTGCCGCACAAACAGGCAGATATTGAATTCGTGACACAGGATGGTCCGTAGTTAAAGCCACCGTAACTCCCGCATTTTTCAGCACACCGGGAGTCTTAAAATCCGATTGGCTTACTTCTTTTTTGTTTCGGGATGCCAATGACGGTCCCACAATGGCAGGGAAACCGCTTTGAGCTATTTTTTCAGCTATTAAATGTCCCTCTGTACAATGGTCAAGAGTCAAGTCAAGACTGAACTCTTTTGCAATTCGTATTGCGGTTAAAATATCGTCGGCTCTATGCACATGTGCCTTAAGGGGAATTTTGCCTTCCAATAAGTCACGGTAACATTCCACGCAAAAATCTGTCTCTTTATTTTCATCAAAATATTTACGGGCATTAAAAAGCTCCTCGCGTATGAATGATGCTATACTCATCCGTGTTGAAGGAGCATTACCACAGTTACCGTAATTTGTCATAGGATTTTCGCCAAATGCAATTTTTATCGCCGCCGGTGCCAGTACAATCATTTCATCAATACAACGACCGTATGTTTTAATAAATGCAAACTGACCGCCTATGGGGTTTGCACTTCCCGGGCCTACCATCACACCCGTTATTCCCACCGCTAAAGCATTGTGAAAAGCACTGTCCATGGGATTAACCGCATCTATTGCCCGAATATAGGGCGTTACAGGATTTGTACCCTCGTTACTTACATCCCCGGGCACTGTTGCCTTTTCTTCGCAAATACCAATATGACTATGTGCATCAATAAAGCCCGGAAAAACATCCATGCCCCGGGCATCAATAAGCTCCATATGCTCCCGTTTCTTAATATCCTGTGAAATTTCAACAATTTTTCCGTTTTTTATAAGAATATCACCACAAATTGGGTTCCTGTCCTCCATTGTGTGAAGTGTTCCGTTTTTAATTAAAAGCATATTAAACCACCTGTTCAGTATTTTTATTTTTTCCATTGCCTTTTACGAATAGTTTTTGACAAACTACAAAAACTATTCGCGTAGAGTGAAATGTACCCGAACCTTATATGTTTTAATACAGTCGCTCTATATTAAAGCGGAGGTGAAAAAAATGGATAACAAGCAGAACAAAAACAATCAGAACAACCAAAACAACAAAAATAACCAGAACAGAAATGATCAGAACAGAAACAACCAGAAAAACCGATAATTAGCGAATGCTAAAAAAGTGATAGCCGACCTGTGTCAGCTGTCACTTTTCATTTACCAATTAATATATGTTTGCCTTATTAAGCTAAGTATATAATTTTTACATACTTTAAAAAGATGTGTTGCCTTTTATGTAGTCTTAGTGATATAATGTTAAAGATCAAACCCCATTAAAAGGAGAATGTTATGAAAAAATCAACCCTTCTTTTCGGAGAATTTATCCAGTACGACAGAAAATTCATTACCGCCGAAAACGGCATTGAAGCAGATAAGGTAACATCAGTTGCTTTTGAAGGTGAAACTCTTTACATAGCATCAAGTGAAGGTATTATTGAATACGCCGACGGCAAAATCAAAAAGACTTCTCTTAAAGCATCTAAACTTTTTACAAGAAACGGAACTCTTTATGCCGCCATCGGCAACTCATTGGCAGAAATCAAAAAAGGCAAAGCTAAAAAAATTGCTGATTTTGACTCACCCGTTGTGGATATTTCAATCGCCCTTGACGATTCGTTATGGCTTATTACAGAAAGCGCCCTTTACCTTCTCAAAGATGGCACCTTCGAAGAAGTTGTGGAGCTTCCCGAAGCCACCGTATGCCTTGCTGCCCACAATAACAAAGCAAAATATTCTGAAACTGTTTATGTTGGTTCTACTGTTGAGGGACTTATGTCACTCAAGGGTAAACGCCGTCATTGGGCAGAGCTTCTACCCAATGTTACAGGTGTTGCAAGCCAGAAAATCAACTGCCTTGCCGTTGACGGACTAGGTCATTTATGGGTAGGTACGGACGATGGTCTTAATATCTACGACGGTAAAAATTATTGGTTTAACGGCAATGATTTTTACTCAGTACCCGACGGCTCATTCAACGATATGTTCTTCACAGCCGACGGCAAAAAATATTTTGCAACAAACACCGGTATTATCACCCTTATTGAGGGTAAAATTTCATATTATTCATACGGCTCATGGCTTATGCACCCCACTGTTACAAATATTTCTGTTTCCGATAAAGGCACAATCGCTGCCGTTACTCCCAGAGGTATCAGTGTTATCACTCCCTTGTGTATGACCCTTGAGCAGAAGGCAAACCACTTTGACGAATACGCAGTAAAATACACTACAAGAAACGAAGGCTATCAGGTTGACCGTATTCTTCGTAAATACGGCGATTTAGAATCAGGCTGGCTTCCCAACTCTGACAACGACGGTCTTTTCACAGGTCTTTATTGTGCGAGTCAGTGTTTCCGTTACAAAGTAACAGGTGACGAAAAAGCAAAAGAAAATGCAAAACGTGCCGTTGAAGCTATGATTAAGCTTACTGAGGTTACAGGTAAACCCGGCTTTACCGCTCGTGCAACTCGTCACAGCTACGAAGAGGACTTTATGACGGGCAACCGTGAAGAATGGCACATTTGTGAGGATAACCCCGAAATGGAATGGCTTGGTGAAACATCAAGTGACGAAATGACAGGTCATTATTTTGCTTACGGCATTTACTATGACCTTATTGCCGACGATAAAGAGAAAGAAAAAATCGCTAAGGTTGTAAAAACAATTACTGACCATATTCTCGAAAACAACTTCCATCTCTGTGATGTTGACGGAGTTCCCACCACTTGGGCAAACTGGGAACCCGACCTTCTCAACAACGATGACCGCTGGTACTATGAAAGAGGCACAAACTCTCTCGAGATACTCTCTTTCCTCAAAACTACATACCACGTTACAGGTGAAGAAAAATACAACGACGTATTCAATACTCTCATTAAAAAGCATCACTACGCAATGAACTGTATTCAGTACAAATGCGAGGATGGTCACGTAGCTCACATTGACGATCAGCTTGACTTCACAAACATCTATCCCCTCCTTACTTACACCGATAATGAGGCTCAAAAGGAAATCTTCAAAATGGGTCTTACTCACCATTGGGAATATGAAAGAGTTGAGCGTTCTCCTATGTGGAATATCGTTTATGGCTCTTTAACAAATAACAGCTGTGACATTGAAAATGCAGCAAAATCTCTTTCCGAAATGAATCTTGACCTTATAAGCTGGCCCATGTATAACAGTTACAGAAAAGACCTTGTATGGGATACAGAACAGGAAGCTATGGGTATTCCTGCACAATTAAAATATCCTCTTGAATATTCCTTAAAACCTGTATGCAACTACGATGGCAACCAATTTATTTGTGACACAGGCTCCGAAGAATTTGTAAATATAAACAGCAAGGTTGTTAACCGCACAGCAACACTCCCCGGTTCATCCGGTGCAAAAGCATCAAGAACAATAATGCCTTACGTATATCTTCTTCCCTATTGGATGGGTAGATACCACGGTCTTTTAGGAGATTAAAATTACAACAAAAAACTGTCAGCTTTGAAAATGAAGCTGACAGTTTTTTTATTAAATTATTTATCAACCGAATCCAAATATTTTACAACATATTCTTGCAAAAGTTGTTCGGCGTATGCCATATTCTCCGGGTCTGCATCTAAGCCGTGACCGGAATTCGGGTAAGAGTTAAGCACGTGCTCAACACCGTATTCGGTTAATTTTGCATCCAAATCAACAGCGTTTCTGTATGGCACAATATCGTCAACCATACCGTGATTAATTACTGTGGGAACGGTATTTTCATTTATATAATATATCGGTGAAACAAATTTTAAAGCATCCTTTGCCTCGGCTCTTGTAGCATAGGTGTGCTTGTATCCGCTGGCCCAACCAAGAACCTGTGCAACATATTCCGGGTCACCGATACCGTTGTTTTTCTGCAAATCTTCGTTATAGTAATAATATTCATCGGATAAGTCTGCAGGACCGCAATCACTGACTACTGCAGCAGGGGGAATAGCTGAACTGTCGGCTCTTGAATATGCATAATGCAATGCAAGGTGTCCACCGGCAGAGCCACCCGTTGAAAGGAATCCCGTTATTTCAACTCCGTGAGAAGCGCCGATTTCTTTTATTAAAGCAACCGCTTGCTCGATATCATCCATAATATCATCAAGGTCAACAGTATCGCATATATAACGGTAGTTAACTGCCGCAGCCGCATAACCCTTGGCGGCAAATTCTTCAAGCCGTGGCCTGTATCCTTCTTTACTTCCGCCTATCCACGCTCCGCCATGAATCATAAGAACCAAACCGACAGCTTTTTTATCCTTTGGAATATATAGGTCAAGGGTGTGTCTTTCGTGGTTGCCGTATTTTGTGTTGAAATACACATAGTTATCCTCTGCGGAAACATCGTAAGCGTACTCTAAATCCCAGTCATCCATATATCCGTCACCGTTAAAATCGCAAGAGTACAGAGGACCTTTACCCGCATAATAACCATTGGTTATTGTTTCCTTTATTTTTTCTGTGTCCGAATCAGTGCATATTCCATCTCCGTCAAAGTCTCCGGGTAAATATACAGGAACGTCATATTGGTCAAAATACATTCTGTAAACGAGAGATACGTCAAGAACATCTACAACCCAGTCACCGTTAATATCCCCGCGCAAAAAGGCGATTCTGTCGGAAATATCATCAACGGTGTTTTCATCGCTTAATGCAACGTTAACAAAAATCTGATAATCGTTTTCATCAACCAAAGTATCATCATTAACGTCCCCAAGGCTCGCTATGGAATATCCTGTATCGGACGTGTATTTTGCAACTGCATATAATTCTCTGCCCGAAACGCAAGGAAGGGTGTTAACAACATTGCCCTTTTGACCCCAGGTCTGAACTGTATTGGCAGCTTGTAATAAATATGCAACCTCACCGCTGTAAAACTGACTTGCTTCTTTAGACGTCGTAACATTAACTGTATCAGTTGTGGTCGAATTTCTTCCTGCACCTATACCATTCTGGGCAGAGCTACCCGCCGTAGCACACCCCTTTAAATAAAAGCAATTTGCAATATTTCCGTTGTTTGCTCCGCTTACAGCACCAATATAATAAGCCGGATTAAAAGAGCTGCTTGATTCCCCTGTTGTTTTACCCACATTATAGCAATTTGAAATTGTACCTGTATTATTGCCTGCTATACCTCCGGTATAACGACTGCAATTTGTTACACTGTTTGAATAACTGTTTGTAATTGTACCTTCATTCTGCCCGACTATACCGCCTGTATATCTTCCTCCGGCAAAATATGAGTTGATAATACCGACATTTTTAATAGTACCGCTACTGTTATAGCCGAATAAACCTATATATCTATCAGATGAGCTTGTGTAAAGACCGATTATTGTATAGCCCTTACCATCAAATACACCTGTAAATTTTTCGCCGTTATAAGTACCGATAAAACTTGTTTCGCCACTTGCAATAGGTGTCCAGGAACGGAAGGAACCACTCTGCAGATTGCCGGCACCGTCAACAACACCATTATTAACAATAATATCTGCTGTAAGCTCCGCCTTTGCATCGGTTGTTCCGTTGTTTACAAGGGCGGCAAACCAATAAAGCTGACCTGCATTTGATATATTGTAGGCACCGCTTGCATTAAGCCTTGCCACCTGATAATGGTTAGAATTTGCTGTACAGAAGCCGTTGGAATAAGTACCGGTACAGTCACTTTCCTTACAATTATCCTTAACCGCCACAAGGCTGGGACGCGAGCTCCAATAATAATTGGGACCGATTTCACGAGCAAGCCATGATTTCGTTACCTTAACGAAATAGAAGTCGGAAGATTTCTGATATCCGTACGTACCTGTTGCTTGGTCATATCCGAAAACTGTTATAAGCTTTGCGTTACCGCACAAGCTTTCTTCGAAATATGCAGTACAGGTTTCAACATTATCATAATGAGCATAACCCTCGGCATTTACATATTCATTTCTGCCGTTTTCCGCAAGCTGTTCTTCCAATATATCAAGGTTATAAGGACAAGTTTTAGGGCTCATTGTCCAACCGGGAGTGCAATAATCGTTTATACACACGTATGTAGGAGGAAAAACAGTTGTACACTTACTTTGTGTTGTGGATATTGAAACTATATGAGAAAATATTTTGCTCTTCTCCACACCTGCATCGTAAAACATTTTGCAGGTAAACTCGATATAATCTGCAAGGACACCGTAAAGCAATTCTCTTTTAAGCTCATCAACACCCATCATACGTTCATCAGCTTCTCTTTTAAGTGATGCCTCGTCATAACCCATATTGTGAAGCGCATGCATACCGTATTGAGCTTTTTCAAACTCCTGTAAAGAAGCATAAGTATCATTCGTATAATCAGGAATCTGTGTTTCCCAGCCTGTATTTATACCCGCCAGAAGATAGCCCTTACCCGCCGCCTTAAGACGATTGTAATTTTCCATTAAAGGCTTAATGAAGCCCTCAGTTACCTGATTTCTGTACCAATTAAGATATTTAGGAGAATTGTAGCAAGGAAAACCGCCCGGTGTTGCAAAAGGAACTCCACTCCAGTTACAATGCCATCTGGGTAGCATACCGTATCTCTGACCACCCCACTCTTCGCCCTCAGAAGGGAAGGCTATCCATTCGCACATTTCCGGATCGTCATAAAATTTACTGCCATTCTCGTCCGTAGTTGCACCGTTACCAAAGTCCTGAGAATAGTTAGTACAGTCATCCATCTGGAAAAATACGGGAACATTGTATTTTTCAGCAAGGGCAAATACGGTATTTACTTCTTCGTTCATCTGCTCTATTGACTGAGTAATACACATAGGGCCCACTACACCAAAGGCGTACATTCTATCGGAAGATGAATCAATTTCTCCGTGAAGGGTAACCATTTCCGAAACATAGGGCTCCAGGTTATTATAATGAATATTGGTAACCATAAACACAACATACTGAACCCCATCATCAGCTTCAACGGTCAAAGTACCGTCTGCATTATAGGATACAGCATCACCGGAAAGAAACATCGTTGTTTCATCATTTACCGAATTCTCCGCATAAGCAGGCATAACCAAACAGGAAACGCACATAATCACGCAAAGTATTAAGCTAATATATTTTTTCACAAAATCACCTCTTATTATCTGAACCAATCCAAATTCACGTTATCCGCTACTATTTTACCACCTTTTTTGTTTGGGTGTATATAATCATTTCCTAAATACTCTTTTTTAGTGCAGTTAGGTTTATCAGGATTAACGCAAAGACTTGCCTGGTCATAAACACCATGGAAAAGGTTTTTATTTTCCATAAGCTTTTGGTTGAATTCTTTTACCATTTCCTCTTTTTCGGGTCGTGAATCTATGCACTCACCGAAATTAAGAATATTAAACACAATTAATTTCTTGCCCTCTTTTTTAAGCTTTTCATTAAACTCAAGAACGCCGTCCAAAAACTGCTCAACAGTGGGCTTTTCCGATTTGGGTGCGGCTATTGTGTTGTATTGCAAAAAGTCGTTGGTGCCCAAAGCAAGAATTACATATCCGCAGTCGGGGTAATTAAGAATATCCCTTTGCATACGGTTCAATCCGCCGATACCGAATAATCCTTTACAGAAAAATCTTTCACTGTAATCAAGGAGCAATCTGTTACCCATTATAGATTTATTTATAACAGAGTACTTGCCAGGAAACTCATTATAAATTCTTTCGGAGAACATATTTGTCCAATATCCCTGCTGGCTTATGGAGTCGCCGTAAACAATAATGGATTTTGCCCCTGTGTCATTAAGTAGCTCAACGCTCTGAAACAATGGTATGGGCTTATGAAAATACATCCTCAGAACCTTTGACGCAAATTCTCTGACGCCGTCTCTTATTCTGCGTTGATTTTCAATATGTGACTCTTTTGTAACATCGCCTTTTACGGTTATAAGTTCAACATTATCTATAAGGTTACCGCTTCTGAGGGCACCTTTTTTAACAAAGATGCTGACACAGAAATACTCACCTGCTTCAATTTCGATATCAATAATATCCGTTGTGATAACCTCACCCTTTTTTATACAAAAAGACTTTTCGCCTTTAAGGGTAATAGGCTTATAATCACCCGTGAAATCACCATTTTTATTGCACTTTGCAACTGTAACGGAGCCTATATGCACATCATTTTTTGCGCACTCGTTAGAAAGCTCCAATTTTATTTTTTTACCCGATATGGCGGATTTTACAACCATACGATAGGTCTTCTCGCAAGACGGGTAATAAAAAAACGAAAATGCCGAATGAGCCTGACCCCAGGCTTGTACCCATTTTTCGCTCATAGTAACACCTCTTTTGAACCAATATATAATAACACATATTATTAATTTAATCAACAAATTTACATTCTCAAATTTGTGTGTTAAAATATCTCTTGAAGGAGCGTGTTTTTATGAAAAAGAAGAGTATTATCTCTATATTGCTTGGGATTATTATTCTGTTATTTCTCTTAATTGCAATTTTTATTTGTAAAAATAATGATACTGAAAAAACAACTACGCAACCTTCTGCAACCGAAACCACAACCATTCACACAAGACCTGAAATGGATAATATCAGCATACCGAATACAAAAAAATGGCAAACTGAAGGTCTTGCTACCCTTGGACTAACTGACTTCAAAATTTCCGAAGCTACAGATTGCCTTCCGGGCAAGGTTTACATTATATCAAAACCCGATGTCGGTCTTTTTCACAATTTTTATATTGCTTTAGAAACCCCCGAAAAAGTCTGGGTAACATACAGCGGTACATTTTTAGACACAGAATCAGAAAGTCACTATCGGTATTTTTTAAACGATGTTGACGGTGAACCGGGCGAGGAATTAATTGTTAATGCAGATACCGGCGGTAATGGTGGTTACGGGCAATACGACTCGTCAGTATGGAAGCTGAGTAATAACGGTGTCGAAAAAATTTTTGATGCCTGTACAATAGTCGGAAGATTTGATACAGGATTCGAATCCCAATTGAAAGCGCCCTTTAAGCTTGTGATTTCAAACAGATATACAGGCTACGAAACCACTATTGATTACAGTGAAAATACCGAATACAAGGGAACTGTTTTTGACAAAAACGGAAAACCAATGTCGGAATTATTCAATAGGGCAAGCTTTGATTCCTTTTATACTTTTGAACCTATCGACATTGATAATGACGGAGTCTTTGAAATTTTGTGCAAGCAGTATACGAGCTTATACAGTCACGCCGACCATATCGGAGATGCGCAAACAATACTCAAATATGATAAAGCAGAAAAGGATTTTAAAATTACAGATACAGAATTCATCCTATATACCGAAAACGAAGCAAACTAAATTCTCTATATTAAATTTTTACACGGAGTATTATCATGAAAAAAATAGGCAGACAAGTATTTTTCATCCCTGCCGAGGGTAGCAACACCCGTAACGGCGAGGGCTCTTTCATAAAGCTCAAAAACGGTGCAATTTTATTCGGTTACACTGAGTTTATTGACGATAACCGCGAGGACGAGGCACACGCAGTTATTTCTGCTTACACTTCTTATGACGAGGGTGAAACCTGGTGCGAAAAGCGAGTGCTATTCCAAAAATCCGCGGGCGCTCTCAATATTATGAGCCTTTCATTTTTAAGAATGAACAATGGTGATATAGGTGCTTTTTATATCGAAAAAAACGCTGACGGAACGGATAAAATACTTTTCACCCGTTCGAATGATGAGGGTAACAACTGGAGTGAGCCCACAAACTGCCTTGATTGTATCACCGAGCAAGATTATTATGTTTTAAATAACGATAGAGTTATTAAACTCAAAAACGGCAGAATTATTTTTGCTGCCGCGAGACACTCAATATACGCAAATTCCGAGGATTTTCCGCCCGGTGTAGTGTGCTTCTTTTATTCCGATGATGACGGTTTTTCGTGGCAAAAGTCTGAAACAGAGCTGAACTGCCCGTTCCCCAATGACCCACTTGGATTTCAGGAGCCGGGACTTTTCCAACACGATGACGGTGCTTTGTGGTGCTATATACGCACGGGATTGGGCTTTCAGTTCCAATCCTTTTCAAAAGACGATGGCGAAACCTGGTCCGCTCCCGAGCCCAACCAATTTTTCTCATCGCCATCATCGCCCATGCTTGTTAAGAACTTCAAAAACATCACAATCGCCGTGTTCAACCCTGTCCCCGAGCATATTTTAAGAGAAGATGACGAAGAATTCTGGGGTCGTACACCCTACACTTTAGCCGTAAGTCTTGATAACGGAAAAACTTTTACAAGAGAAAAGCTTTTTTTCATTGAGGATGATTTAAACAACGGCTACTGCTACCCCGCAATTATTGAGAATGAAAATCATTGCCTTGTGGCATATTATCACAGCAATAACACTAATTGTTGCCTTAACAGTACAAAAATAATCAAAATTAACTATGATGAAATAACAGCTTAATTTTGTTGACTAAGACACAATATTATTTTATAATTACCTTATAATGAACAAGGGGTTGAAAATATGGCTATTCTCAAATGCGGAAAATGCGGTACAGCAAATGAAATCACCGATAACCGGGAAAGTTTTTTCTGTATATCCTGCGGCGCTAAAAATATTGCTTCAAATAATACCTTTAAAACACAGGCAAACAAAACAACCGAAAACATTACTTTTTTAAAACGAGGATTTTTGGCTCTTGAAGACGGTGAATGGAAGAAAGCTGACGAGTTTTTTGAACAAACACTTAACATATCGCCCGAAAACGGTGAAGCATACCTTGGTAAACTCATGGTCGAGCTTAAAGTCAGAACCAAAGAAGAACTTAAAAATTATCCAAAACCGTTTGACGATAAAAACAATTACAGTAAAATCATTCGTTTCGGCTCAGAGGAACTAAAAACTGAAATCAGCGGTTATATTGATTATATAAACAACCGTAACAAAGCAGAAAAAGCTGAAAAACAATATAACGAAGCCAAAGCTCTTGCAACAGACACAAAAAATGTAAATAAATTGCAGAAGGCAAGCGAAATATTTATCAGCTTAAATGATTACAGAGATTCTGTTGAACAAGCAGAAATCTGCCTTAAAAAGGCTGAGAGAATCGCACACAAAAAGAGTAAACGCCAGACTGTTACCATAAAAATCACATCAATAGTCGCAATTCTGGTTTCCGTGGCTTTATTTGTGGGCATTTTATCCGTTACAATTCTTCCTAATGCAATAGGATATAACAATGCCCAAAAATTAATGAAGGAAGGAAACTATACAGAAGCAATTCTCACTTTCCAAGAAATTGCACCTTACAAAGACAGCTCAGAAAAAATCTACGAGTGTAATTACAGCATGGCGCTGGACCTTATAGAAAAAGGCGACCGTGAGAGTGCTATTGAGTATCTTTCCTTGTTGGGAGACTATGAAGACAGTGCGGAGCTTATTGATAAGTGCAATTATGAAATTGCTCTCGAGCTTATAGAAAAAGGCGACAAGCAACGCGCTCTTTCTTACCTTTCAACCGCCGGAGATTATAAAGACAGCAAAACACTTTATACAGACACTCTTAAGGATTTTGTAATTAACGAAACTGTTTCGGCAGGTAAATATCATACAGTGGGTGTTTCATCACTCGGTACCGTCTATGCAGTCGGAAAAAATGATGACGGACAACGGGATGTTTATGGCTGGAAGGACATTGTTTCTGTATCTGCCGGATACTATCACACAGTCGGCTTGAAATCGGATGGTACAGTTGTTGCGACCGGTGATAATTATTACGATGAATGCGAGGTTTACGATTGGACTGATATTGTTTCAGTTTCCGCAGGCGCCAATCATACAGTTGGCTTAAAATCAGACGGTACGGTTATCGCGACCGGTGATAATTATGACGATGAATGCGAGGTTGATGATTGGACCGATATCGTTGCTGTTTCGGCAGGCTACGAACACACCGTGGGATTAAAAGCAGACGGTACAGTTGTTGCAACAGGCGATAATTATTATGACCAATGCAACGTTGAGGAATGGACTGATATCATTGCTGTTTCGGCAGGCTACAAACACACTGTCGGCTTAAAATCGGACGGCACGGTTGTTGCAACAGGTTACAATTATGACGATCAATGCGAGGTTGATGATTGGACCGATATCATTGCTGTTTCGGCAGGCTACGAACACACTGTGGGATTAAAAGCAGACGGTACAGTTGTTGCAACAGGCAATAATTTTTACGACCGATGCGAGGTTGGTACCTGGACAAATATCGTCGCAGTTTCTGCAGGATATTATAATACCCTCGGTTTAAAATCAAACGGCACAGTTGTTGCAGTGGGAGACGATTCCGAATATCAGTGCCGTGTAACAAACTTTAAGGATGTAAAGAGATAATTAAATTTACACTCCGTTTTTACGGGGTGTAAATTTTTCTATTGACTTTACACGATTTTTTTATATAATATATTTGTATATTTTTTGTGGCTGTGACGCAAGATGATTTTTTGATACGGCATCCAGAGAGGAAGCGGTTGGTGTGAGCTTTCTGTCGCCAAAAGATTTGCTGCTTGCTGAGCCTTGTCGGAAACGGCACGTTTACAGGCGTTAACTGTTATTATAAGTGGTGCGTTTTGCACAATTCGGGTGGTACCGCGGTTTTTATGCCGTCCCGTGTTGTTAAAAAACGCGCCGTTTTTTATTAAAAATGAGGAGTGAGGAGTGAGGAGTGAGGAGTTTTGGGGCACAAAGTGCCGATTATAATGCCGACCGCAGGTCCCGAAACTCCTAATTCCTAACTCCTAACTAATGAACGGAGTGAATAAACTATGGAATGGACAGGTCTTAACGAATTAAGAGAAAAGTACCTTAAGTTTTTTGAAAGCAAGGACCATTTAAGGCTCCCAAGCTTTCCCCTTGTACCCCAGGGTGATAAGAGTATTCTTCTTATCAATGCGGGTATGACACCTATGAAAAAATATTTCACAGGCGAGGAAACTCCCCCTAAAAAGAGAGTTACAACCTGCCAGAAGTGTATCCGTACACCCGATATTGAGCGTGTCGGTATAACTGCCCGTCACGGCACTTATTTTGAAATGCTCGGCAACTTCTCCTTCGGCGACTATTTCAAGAAAGAGGTTATTCCGTGGGCTTGGGAATTCTGTACCGAAGTAATCGGTATGGAAGCCGACAAAATCTACTGCTCAGTTTATCTTGATGACGATGAGGCTTACGATATCTGGACTAAAGAGGTTGGCGTAAAGCCCGACCATATGGTTCGTTTCGGCAAGGAAGATAACTTCTGGGAGCATGGCCAGGGTCCCTGCGGTCCTTGTTCTGAGCTTTACTACGACCGCGGTGAGAAATACGGTTGCGGTAGCCCCGACTGTAAGGTAGGTTGCGAATGTGACCGTTTCGTTGAATTCTGGAATCTTGTTTTCACACAGTTTGAAAATGACGGTAACAACAACTACACACCCCTTGCTAACCCCAATATTGACACAGGTATGGGTCTTGAAAGACTCGCTTGTATCTGCCAGGATGTTAATAATATTTTTGAGGTTGACACCGTTCAGAATATTATGAAGCACATTATGGAAATCGCGGGTGTTAAATATCACGAAAATGAAAAAAGTGATATTTCACTTCGTGTTATCACCGACCATATCCGTTCAACCACATTTATGATTGGTGACGGTGTTCTTCCCTCAAACGTGGGCAGAGGTTATGTTTTAAGACGACTTCTCAGACGCGCAGCCCGTCACGGCAGACTTTTGGGCATTGACCGTCCCTTCCTTGCTGAGGTTTGCGAAACAGTTATTAAAGAAAACGAGAACGCATATCCCGGTCTTCGCGAAAAAGAGGATTATATTATCAAGGTTATTTCAATGGAAGAAAACAGCTTCTATAAAACCATTGACAGCGGTCTTGAGCTTCTCAATGATATGATCAAGAAAACCGAGGGAAAAGTGCTTTCAGGTGCAGATGCCTTCAAGCTTCAGGACACTTACGGTTTCCCCATTGACTTAACAAGAGAAATCGTTGAAGAAAACGGTATGACCGTCAATAATGAGGAATTCGAAAAATTCCTTGCAGAAGCTAAAGCAAAAGCTAAAGCCGCAAGAAATGTTGCAGGCACAGAGGGCTGGAAAAGCTCCGATGTTTCTTTCAAAGAATGTGGTTCAACAGTGTTCAACGGCTACAAAGAAAATATCAGCGAGGGTGAGGTTCTCGCCATTGCCGCTAACGGCGAAAAGGTGGATTTCGTAGGCGTTGATACCGATGCCGTTATCGTGCTTTCCGAATCATCATTCTATGCAGAAAGCGGCGGTCAGGTTGGTGACACAGGTATCATCACCGTAGGCGACAATGTTTTCACCGTTACAAATACAACCAAAACCGCCGAAGGCGTTATTCTTCACCACGGTACACTCACCGAGGGTGATGCAATAAATGTTGGCGACAAAGCAACTGCCTCAATAGACGTTACACGCCGTCAGGCTATTATGAGAAACCATACTGCCGCCCACCTTCTTCAGGCTGCACTCCGTGAGGCTCTCGGCACACATGTTGAGCAGGCAGGTCAGCTTGTAAACGAAAATGCGGTGCGTTTCGACTTCTCACACTTCTCCGCCCTTACAGGTGAGGAAATTACAAAAATCGAAAACAGAGTTAATGAAATTATTCTCTCTGCAATGGATGTTAATACCGAGGAAATGAGCATTGACGACGCAAAGAAAAAGGGCGCAATGGCTCTTTTCGGTGAAAAATACGGCGATACTGTACGCGTTGTTTCTGCGGGTGACTTTTCAACAGAGCTTTGCGGTGGTACACACGTTAAGAACACAGGTAATATCGGTCTTTTCCGTGTTGTTTCCGAATCTTCTGTTGCCGCAGGCGTAAGAAGAATTGAGGGTGTAACAGGTCTTGGTGTTATCAACTACCTTAACGGGAAAGAAAAGCTTATCCACGACGCTGCACACGCTATGAAGCTGGCAAATGTTAACGAGCTCGCTAACAAAGCTGCTGCTCTTTCACAGGAACTTAAAAACAAAGAAAAAGAGCTTGAAGAGCTTAAAGCCGAAATTGCAAAACAAAAAGCAGGCAGTCTCTTTGACAACTGCAAGGAAATAGGCAGTGTGAAGCTCATCACCGCTAATATCGGCGAGGCTGATGCAGGCGCTCTGCGCTCAATGGTTGACTCTTCAAAGGATAAGGGTGACAACATTGTTGTAATTTTTGCGGCAGAGCAGAGCGCAAAGGGTACTTGCTCCTTCGCTTGTTACTGTGCAAAAGAAGCAATTGCCAACGGTGCTCACGCAGGTAACATTGTCCGCGAGGTAGCTCAGATTGCAGGTGGCTCAGGCGGCGGTAAGCCCGACTCAGCTATGGCAGGCGGTAAGGATATCAGTAAAATTGCCGAAGCCCTCGAAAAAGCAGAAGAAATCGTAAAAGCAAAGCTTAAATAAATATAAAAACTCCCGCATTCAATGAATTCAAAATGAATGTGGGAGTTTTTATATTCAAAATGCAAAATTATCGGGGCAAGCCGATTATAAATAAATTGCTAAGCGAAGCTTATCATCCCTGTGCGTAGCATAGGGAGGGGGACCGCCTTTTATCAAGTTGTTTATAAAATAGATTTTAAAGCGAGTGGGTATATTTTGCTTTTTGATTTAGTTCAGCGGAGCGGTGGTGGGTAGTTCACTTACGGTTAGTCTTCGTTTGTTTAGAACAACAAACCACTGTAAGGGACGGATCTATCCGTCCCGCGAGCAAGGAAAGCAAGTTTTACTATACAACACACTGCAAAGATGAGCTTTATCTTTTGCGGTACGCATAGATGCGTACCTTACGGATCTTCTAACCAACAGGCAACTAAAGGTCAGAGAACTAC
>JAZQLZ010000003.1:0-45134 GCA_045543075.1 Acutalibacteraceae bacterium | reverse complement strand
TCATTAGATGCCGTTTCTGACGAAGAAGAAATTACTCTTTATCCTTATGGTTGTTCTAAATTAAGAATAACAGAAATACCGATAATATAATCAAAAGTTTTGATGGTTCTAAAATGAGAAGTACAGCCGGAAAAAGAAAAGACACGCAATAGCGTGTCTTTTCTTTTTTAACTAAGTTTGCATACGGCAAGTGAAGTCCACTTTGTGAGTGAAGTTGCTTACGCAGTGAAGTTTGCTTCGCAAGTGTTTCGAGCAAACTTAAATTCAATTTACGCCGTAGGTGTAAAACTTCACTGTGCTTTTGCACAACTTCACATTCGTTTTTAACCGTATATACCCCAACCCGATTGTAATTTTTGCTTATATGTGATATAATTAGTTCGACAAACTTGAACTTGCAGGAGTATAAAATATGATTAAAAAGTTTGAAATCCACACAGATGTTCTTGTTATCGGTAGTGGCCCATCAGGATTTGCAGCGGCATACAGTGCTGCAAAAAATGGTGCGAAGGTAATTCTTGTTGAGCAAAGCGGAGATGTGGGCGGAATTTCAACTTCTGGACTTATGAGTCATTGGACAGGAAGTTGCGGTAGTCCTTTATATTATGAAATTCTCCAAAGAACCTCGAAAAATAATGAAGGTGAATTAAAAAACAAAATTACCAACCTTATAGACCCCGAAAAGCTAAAAACGCTTTATCTTGAAATGCTTTATGAGGTTAGTTGCAAGGTGATGCTTTATACTTTTGCAGAGGATGCAATCTGCGATGGTGATAAGATTCTCGGTGCAACCGTTATCAATAAATCCGGAAAAACAGATATTTATGCCAAAATTACTATCGATGCTACGGGCGACGGCGATATTGCGGCAAGAGCAGGAGCTGAATTTGTTCTCGGCAGAGAAAGTGATAACAAAATGCAACCGGCAACACTTATGTTCAAGGTCGGCGGTGTTGACTATGACAGAGCTGTATTTTTAGGTTCATTTGAATCAACCTATGAAACACCGCAAGGTGAACTTCAGGCTCTTGCAAAAGAACATATATCCTATCCTGCGGGCCATATTCTCACTTATGAATCAACCCTACCCGGTGTTGTCACGTGCAATATGACAAATGCTATTGATATCGACGGCACAAATGCAGATGACCTGACACGTGCCACACTTATATGTCGCAGACAGATAGATGATATAGTTAAATATCTTCGTAAATTTGTTCCCGGTTACGAAAATTGTTACATTATCAGCTCTGCATCTCTTATTGGTATTCGTGAAACAAGGCATTTTAAAGGCAAATATACCTTGAATGAGCAGGATATTTTAGAAGCTAAAATTTTTGATGATTATGTTGTAAAAGATGCCTACTTCAATTTTGATGTGCATAATATTACAGGTGCCGGTCTTGACAAAACAGGTGTACAAAAGCATTTTAGTCAGGATAAGGGTTATACAATCCCTTATCGGTGCCTGTTGCCGGAAGTTAAAGAAAATCTTTTGCTTTGCGGAAGAAACATTTCGGGTACACATATGGCTCATTCAAATTTCAGGGTGATGCCCATCTGCATAGGGATCGGTGAGGCTGCAGGTGCTGCCGCGTACATATCCGTTTCACAAAACTGCTGTCTGAATGATATTGATGCAAAAGATATAAGAAAGATTATAGGAATATAATGTTAATCATTCTCTTACATCGGAATCATAAATTCTAAGATTTTAAGGAGGCTTTTTAATGCAAGCTATTGTTAAATTTTTCTTTACTCTTTTTACTTCTCTTTCAATTATGTTATCAAATTTGATGTTCCCGGGAGCGGTTTTTCCTGAAAGCGAAAATTTTGATTTTTCTTTTCTTGAATATCCTAAAGAGGCAATTATTACTCTCGAAGAAGCTGGACTTACCGAGCAGGAGCTTGTAGGAAGAGCCTCGGCTCAACTGCCTGAATACGTGCAGTCCGGAGGATATGACGACATAAACGGCATAACTATATCGCCTTATTACACGGCAAAGGTAAGTGGAGTGGAAATCCCTGTTTATGCATCGGTTGTTTTCATACGTGTTGATGATACCGGCACGTTGCATTCCTTTTCTGAAATTTATGTTGATTCAAGCGAGGAGTTTTCATTCAATATTGAGATAAAGGGTGCCGATGTTGAGCTTGAAAATGCTGTTGTGTTGCCTGAATCGCACGGTGTAATGACACAGTGTAATAACAATACCGTAACAGCGTCCATCAACAAAACCGGTGTTTATACCTTCCTTTTTAACGACGCAAACCAGTATTACGGCTACACTCTTATGGTGCGTGAAAAGGTCGATGAGGACAAAGAAATTGAACAATACGTAGAGCAATACGGCGAGGATAACGTTTGGGTTCTTGATAAAGGTGTGTATGAATACGATTATGTTAACCTCGTTGGTCACAAGGATCTGGTTATTTATCTTCGTGAAGGGGCTTACGTTATAGCAAACCATCTTTTTGACATTGATTGTGCCGAGGATGAAAATAAATATCTTGAACCGACCGCACCGGGCGATAATGCCTTTGGGCTCACCAGGTATCCGTTTATTAATTTTTACAACTGCAACAATATAACTCTTGCGGGACGAGGGGTAATAGATATGACCCGACTTGACAGACGTGAGAGAAGGGGTGTTGTTTTTACCAGCTGTAATGACGTAAATGTCAGAGATGTTAAAATTATAAACTCTCCCGAATGGTCGTTTATCTCGTATTGTTGTACAGATGTCAGCATTGATAATGTGGATATCATCGGTAACCGCGGTAACTGCGACGGCTTCGCGATATGCAACAGCCATAATGTAACTGTTGATAATTGCTTTGCGAGAGTGGCGGACGATACCTTTGAGGTAAAGGCGCTCGGTGGTGTAATGGACAGTAAAAATATCACATTCACAAACTGTATAGCCTGGGGTGGATATGCAAGGTGCTTCGGCATTACGGGCGAAGTAAACAAGAAAATTTCTGATGTAACCTTCCGTGACTGTGCTGTAGTTTATCGTGACGGTATATGGGATAACGACAGAATCGGCTCTCTCGTTGTTGTAGCGGAGCAGACCGAGGGCAGTATTGACGGAGTCCTTTTTGAAAATATTGAAATTTTCCGTGATGAAGGCAGACCTATTCTTGTTAAAATTTATGATGAAGAAGCAGAGAATTTTGAAATTAAAAACATTGTATTCAGAAATATTTCTTACACCTCATATATGAGCCCGAAAATAGCGGGTACAAACAGCAACACAAACACAGTTCAGGTTGAACTTGACGGTATTACAGCTAACGGAAATGAACTGCAGTCCCCGGAAATAAGGTTCATAATCGGTAGGTATTGTGAGGTAACCTCCGCTTAAGTCCACTATAAAATTAAGTTTTTTGTTTATTCTTCTTGAACTTGTAAAAGCTCTGTGCTATAATTACCCAAGTTTTTTTGGTTAGGAGCTTTATATGAAAGAGATGTTTTTGGATTATATCCAGGGTATAGTTGAGGAGCCCCTTGGTTCAGTTTTTGTTTTTCTTGGTATGGGTGCAATTATCGCCTCATATTTGTTGAAGGGTAAAAGCATGAAGCTTATACTCATCCTCGCCTTTTTGAGTAATGCTTTTGTTGCCATTGGCTATTTTCTGCAGGGTCAGGGGATTAACGGTGCTGCTTCCTGTCTTTTAGGTGCTGTTTTTTCCATTGTGAATTTCTTCTTTGACAGCAAAGAAAAAGATGTTCCGCGCCCTCTCGTTGCTTTTTACGGCTTAGCCTTTGTGGGAGCTAACGTTGCAGTTAATTTCACCAATATGTTCAGCTTTACAGACGGATTTGAGGCTTATCCCAAGCAGATTGTGCTTTGTCTGCTTGCTATTGCGGGATGTCTTGCATTTGTTATGTGCATCGGACAGAAAAATGGTGCAAAGTATCGTTTCTGGAACGTTATGAATATGCTGATGTGGTGTACATATGATGTTGTTTCAGCAAACTACATTATCCTTATTACACACCTTATTCAGATGGGCTTTGCGGTTGTCGGAATGATAATCCACGACAGAAAAAGAAATAAATAATAAAAAATTTATCTCGACTGTATCAACAGCCGAGATAATTTTTTATTTCATCAAGCTTTTCTTTGCAGTCTAAAACACCGAGATTATACAATTCCTGTATTTTGTCTTTGTTTTTCTCGATTGTGCCGATTTTCAAGTTTTTAGTAGGTCTTATTACGATTATTTTGTTTTCTTCCTCTAATTTGTCAATGTAAGCGCATTGTTCGGAATAATACGGATTTCTGTATTTCAAAACCTTAGCAAACTCAGGGTATTTTTTATAGGCAATTTTTGTGAAGGGGATTTTCATCTGCGGTCTGAAATCCACGGTTTTTGTCAGAACTGCAATAATTTTATCATAGCCGTTTTCCAGGAAGTATTTAACGGGGATACTATCAGCCACGCCACCGTCGAGGTACGGAACACCTTTAACGAAAACAGGTTTTGAAAGAAAGGGCAGGGAACCTGATGCTCGCAGATATTCAACGCAGTCATTGTCAAATAAGCTGCTTATTTCTTTATACTCAGCAAGTCCTGTGTCAAGATTTGTAACAACGGCAAAAAACTTTGTTTTGCAACTGTGGTATGTGTCCGCATCCATAACGTCAAGCTTATAGGGGAGCTCATTAAAATAGAAATCTTTATTCATTAAATCGCCTGTTTTAACAAGGGATTTCAAACCGAGGGTTTCGCTTGTGGCGGGATAGTCGAGGTTATAGCGCAAAACTCTGCCGATTTGCTTTGATTTATAATTTATGCCGAATAATGCCCCTGCAGAAACACCTGCGGCAATATCCGTTTCAATGTTGTTTTCCATTAATACATCAAGAACGCCTGCGGTGTACAAGCCTTTCATTCCGCCGCCTTCAAGAATCAGAGCAGTTTTCATTTTTTCTTCCTCGATTTTATAAGCTTTAAAGTTGTTTCGTTCATTATGAGTAAAAGGACCATAAGCCCCAAAAGCACAAAGGGCGTGATATTAAATGTGGTGGCGGTTGCGATATAACCGAAGGATAACTGCACCCCAAAGCCGATAGCGTATGCACCGCCCATATGAAAGCCTGTAATATCTGCCGAGTACTCCTTGCCGAATTTGTCGGGCACGCTGTGTAAAATACCGGGGAAAATCGGACCGAAGCCGACACCTATAAGAAGTAAGCCTACAAGTGAGCCGCTGCCCAGAGGTAGAGCGAGTATTATAATACCAATGAGCGCCGTTACGATGCCGCCGCGTACAAGGGTGTTGTCGGAAGCCTTGAAGGATATGAAGCCCGAAATCAATCTGCCGACCATTATACCCCCGAAATAAAGGGAAACCCACCTTGCGGCGATGTCGGGTGAAATTTCGTGAGTATTTACAAGGAAGGAAGCGCCCCAGGTGCCTATGAGAAACTCCATACTGCAGTAAAGACCCTGAGAGATAATGCTCGTAATAACACCTTTAATTTTAAATACAGATAAAATTCCTTTGTTTGATTTCTTTTGTTCTTCTTCGGTGGGGGCAGTAATGCTTTTGTCGTGTTTTTTCCACTTTTTCAGGGATAAAAGTACAAGTAATGCAATACAGAACTGAATTATGGCTATTACGCGGTATCCGCCTCGCCAGTTGCCTGCTTCACCTTGCAGGAAGCTTGACATTATAAGGGGACTGACAGTGACACCCACACCCCAGAAGCAGTGAAGCCAGCTCATATGACGGGCTTCGTAATGCAGGGAAATATAGTTATTGAGAGCAGTGTCGATAGCTCCTGCGCCGTAACCCATAATAACGGTGCAAATCATCATAACCACAATATTGGGTGCGAAGCTTATACCCAGAAGACCGCAGGCGGTAAGAATAACCGAAACAAAAGTTACCCTCGGTGTGCCGAATTTACGGATCAAAGTACCTGAAATCAGGCTGATACCGCCCGTGCAGACACCCGTGATGATGCTGTAAAGAGAGGCAAAGCTCTCGTCAATCATAAAATCCTTATGGACAACGGGCCAGGCGACGCCGAAAATTGAATCGGGGAGACCAAGGGATATAAAAACAATATAAATAACAATAAGCAGTGAAACCATAAAAACCTCTTATTTTAAATCCTGGGGATAAACAATTCCTGTGATTTTTCTGATGTAGTCCATCTGCTCTGAAATGAAAAGTGACTGTTCAAAAGTATTTACGGGGCTCTGTGTAAGTCCCTTGTTTATACATTCACAGGCGTGGATAATCTGTTCTTCAAAGCCGTTACCCATATAGGGACATGAATATTCGGTTTCGTCGCCGTCATAAATTTTGATTTTAATTTTCTGAGGAGCGTAGCAACGGTCCAGCTGAGCGTAACCCCTTGTACCGTAGAGGAAGCCGCCCCCGTTTTTTCTGAGTAATACCGCGCTGGAAAGGTCAGCAACAGCACCTGATTTATATTTGATAAGTGCGCAAAGATGGCTGTCAACACCATTGAAGCTTTCGGCTTCCGCGCTGATCCTTTCAACATCATTTCCCAGATACCAGCTTGAGAAATATAAGCAGTAGCAACCAACGTCAAGTAGTGAACCGCCTCCGTTTTCGACCTTCAGAGCGTGATGGTCCATTTCGTCCTCGTCGAAGGAGTAACAGAATTTACCTTCGGCACCCTTTATTTCGCCTAAAATACCGCTTTCGGCAATTTCGAGCATTTTTAAAGTACCGGGAACAAAGCGGGCCCACATACCTTCCATAAGAAATACATTATTTTTAACGGATGCATCTATCATTTCACGGACTTCCCGTGCATTAACAGCGAGAGGCTTTTCGGAAAGAACATGTTTACCGTAATTCATAAACATAATTGCGTATTCTGCATGGCCCGAGTGGGGTACGGAAATATACACTGCGTCAATCACATCGGATTTCGCCATGTTTTCGTAGCCCTCGAATCTGTAAGGAATATTGAATTCATCCGCAAATTTATTTGCGTTTTCAATGCTTCTGGATGCAACTGCAGTTAATTCTGCATAGGGTACATTTTTAATGGCATTTGCGAATCTGTGAGCAATATTTCCGGGACCTACAATGCCGAATCTGATTTTTTTCATAAAAGTCACCACCAATGGTTTCAGTATATCATACAAAAAATTTAACTACAATATATAAATCTGATTAAAAATGTGTTATAATTTATAAAAACAGGAATTCAGGGTGATATTTTGGATATTTTACAGGCAATGAATGAAAGACATTCTGTGAGAAGATATAAGGACGAAGCTTTAAGAGAAAGTGATGTTAATAAGCTGAATTCGTTTATTGATGATATTAATAATGAGAGCGGACTGAGGTTTGTTCTTGTGACTAACGAGCCGAAGGCTTTTACGGGGGCTATGGCATCCTATGGTCATTTCAGCGGTTGCACCGATTATATAGTTGTATTCGGTGAAAAGGGTCGTGATGAGGCTGTTGGTTATTTCGGCGAAAAGATAGTCCTTTATGCCCGGAGTATAGGTATAAATTCTTGTTGGGTAGCTCTTACCTTCAGTAAAAAGAGTATTCCTGTCAAACCCGAGAAAAACGAAAAGTTTTATATTGTTATTTCACTGGGCTACGGTGTTCATAACGGCAGACCCCATAAAAATAAGCCCCTCAGTCAGCTTTGCAGCTATGAGGGCGAAGCACCCGAATGGTTTAATAAGGGGATGGATGCCGTACTCACTGCGCCTACTGCAATTAATCAGCAGAAATTCCATTTTCAGTTAAAGGACGGGAAGGTAACAGCAAAGGCATTAATGGGTCCATGCTCTAAAATTGATCTGGGAATTGCAAAATATCATTTTGAATTAGGCTCGGGAATAAAATTATGATTAAAATAATGTTTGTTTGTCACGGTAATATCTGCAGAAGTCCAATGGCGGAGTTTGTTTTTAAGGATTTAATATCTAAAAAGGGGTTAAGTGATAAATTTACTGTAGCTTCAAGTGCTACGAGCACCGAGGAAATTTGGAACGGTGTGGGTAATCCCGTATATCCGCCCGCTAAAAGAATTCTGAATTCACACGGGATTTCCTGTGAAGGTAAGAGAGCCGTTCAGCTGAAAAAAGCCGATTATGATAATTTTGATTATTTTATCGGTATGGATGGGGCAAATATCAGGAACATGAATAGAATATTAGGGGGCGACCCTGACGAGAAGATATATAAGCTTCTGACCTTTGCGGGGAGTTCTGACGATGTAGCGGACCCTTGGTACACAGGTGATTTTGAAACAACTTATAAAGATGTTTTAACGGGCTGTGAAGGATTGCTCCAATCTGCTTTAAATAAATAACATAAGGAGTTTTTATGGAAATAGTATTATTGACTGCCTTGGGTGTTGGCGGTGCCACCATGTTTGGCTCCGTAATAGGCTTTATTTTCAAAAGGATTTCCCATAAGTTCAGTGATATTGTTCTGTCCTTTGCCGCAGGTGTAATGCTTGCTGCTGCGGTTCTGGGTCTTATTATTCCTTCGGTAGAATACGGGGGAAAATACGGAATAATTATAACTGTTATAGGTGTGTTCTGCGGTGCTCTGTGTCTTAATTTAATTGATAAGCTTGTACCGCATATGCACAAACTTGTGGGTATCGACTCGGAGAAGCATAAGGGTAACGAAAACATAAACAAGGTTCTGCTGTTCGTTATGGCTATTGCTATTCATAATCTCCCCGAGGGAATTGCCGCAGGTGTCAGCTTCGGCGGTGACGATACAGGTGAAGCTCTGCTTATTGCAGGCGGTATTGCCTTACAGAATATTCCCGAAGGTATGGTTATTATTGGGCCAATGCTCGCCGCAGGTGTTTCGTCAAAACGCACCTTTATCTGCGCCATGGCAACGGGTCTTGTAGAGGTTTTAGGTACATTGCTGGGTTATTTCGCGGTTAGTCTTGCATCGTTTATTCTGCCCTTTGCGCTGGCTTTTGCAGGCGGTACAATGCTGTATGTAGTAAGTGATGAAATTATACCCGAAACACATTCCCACGGAAGTGAACGGGGAGCTACTTATGCTTTACTTGTGGGCTTCTGTGTTATGCTTGTATCGGATGTTCTGTTATCCTGACGGGGGTTGATTTTATAAAATACAAGGAAGTTAAAAAGGGTATTTTTATTGAGCGCCCAAACAGGTTTATTGCAAAGGTTGTTGTTGACGGAAAAGAAGAAACGGTTCATGTTAAAAATACGGGAAGATGTAAGGAAATTCTCGTTAAAGGCGCAAGTGTATATCTGAGCGTTTCCGATAATGAAAAAAGAAAAACCAAGTATGATTTAATCGGTGTTGACAAAATAACCGATAACGGCATCATCAAAATCAATATGGATTCGCAAGTCCCCAACGATGTTGCCCGGGAGTGGCTCCAAAAGGGGTGCTTATTCTCCGAAAACTCCGTAATCAGACGGGAGGTTTTTTATAAGAAATCCCGTTTTGATTTCTATATTGAGGATGAGGGTCGAAGGATATTTCTCGAGGTCAAGGGTGTAACACTGGAAAACGACGGAGTTGCCGCCTTTCCCGATGCCCCTACTCAGCGGGGAATAAAGCACATAAACGAGCTTATTGACTGTATCAACGACGGCTACGAGGCGTTTATTCTTTTTGTTATTCAGATGAAGGGTATTAAGTATTTTACCCCAAATTATAAAACACACCCTGAGTTCGGGGAAGCTTTGAAGCTTGCTCAGAACAAGGGGGTTAAAATACTTGCGTATGACTGTATTGTGGATGATGACAGTATAGTTCCCGATAAGGAAATAAAAGTTATTATTTAAACGGATGTGGAATTATGGCAAAAAAATTACATTTACTCTGTAATGCTCACCTTGACCCTGTGTGGCAATGGGAGTGGGAGGAAGGCGCCGCCGAGGCTTTATCGACCTTCCGTATTGCTGCTGATTTTTGTGAAGAATACGATAATTTCGTGTTCTGTCATAATGAGGCTTTGCTTTATAAATGGGTTGAGGAATTTGACCCTGAGCTATTCTCACATATTCAGAGCCTTGTTAAAATGGGTAAATGGCATATAATCGGCGGTTGGCATTTACAGCCCGACTGTAATATGCCGTCCGGTGAAGCCCTTGTAAGGCAGATAATGAGCGGCAGGAAGTATTTTAAAGAAAAATTCGGTGTAGTGCCTACGGTTGCATTTAATGCTGACCCGTTTGGTCACAGCCGCGGTCTTGTGCAGATAATGAAGAAAAGCGGATATGACGGCTATTTGTTTATGCGCCCCAGTCCTGCTTTTCTTGATTTACCCTCCAATGACTTTACCTGGAAGGGTTATGATGGCTCCGAAATTACCGCTGTGAGAATGAGGGGCGGTTATAATTCGGGAAAGGGCAGAGCTGCTGAGAAAATATTAAGATTAATTAACGATTGTCCTGAGGATGATTTCTATTTATGCCTTTGGGGTATCGGTAACCACGGCGGCGGTCCCTCAAAAAATGACCTTGACGATATTGCGGAGCTTATAAAGGAACAACGGGAAAAGGGCGTTGAGGTTTTACACTCAACGGAAGAAGGTTATTTCAACGAGCTTCGTGATAAAAAAGTGTTACCGGTTTTCAGCGAAAGCCTTAATCCCTGGGCACCCGGTTGTTATACAAGTCAGATTCGCGTAAAGCAGAAATACAGACTTGCGGAAAATACATATTTTCTCACAGAGTCCATGTGCGCTCACGCTTCTTCCTTAGGTCTTATGAGGTACCCCGAGGAAAAGCTCGCAGAGGCGATTTATGATATTATAACAGTTCAGTTCCACGATATGTTACCGGGTTCGTCCATTCAGCCCGCCGAGGAAATGTGCATAAGAATGCTCGACCACGCTGTTGAAATACTGTCAAGAATTAAAGCCCGGGCTTTCTTCGCTTTGGCATCGGGACAGGAAAAGGCACCCGAAGACAAAATTCCCGTGTTTATTTATAATCCTTATCCCTACGAGGTTAAAGGCGATTTTATTGCGGAATTTATGCTTTGGGACCAGGTGCGTGACTTTGTGTTTATGAAGCCGCAAATTTTTAACAAAAAAGGAGAAAGCTTGCCCACTCAGTGTGAAAAAGAATACAGTACAATTCCCATAGAGTGGAGTAAAAGGGTTTCCTTCAATGCAAAGCTTGAGCCGATGAAGCTTAACAGATTTGAGTGCGCGTTTGAGCGTGTACCTGAAAGACCCGAAAAGGTCTGCAGGGAAACTGATGAGCATTTCTTGTTTGAAAGTAAAGATTTCTCTGTTAAAATCAATAAAAACACGGGCTTTATTGACTCGGTTATAAAATGCGGTACTGAATACATAAAAGACGGTGCGTTTGCACTTGAAGTGTGGAATGACAACTCGGACCCCTGGTATATGGAGGAAACCGCCTGGCACGAAAAGCTGGGTGAATTTAAGCTTCTTGGTGGCAGTGACGCTCAGCTTTTCTGTAACACACACGAGCCGATTAAAGGTGTTCACATTATTGAATGTGGTGATGTGCGCACAGTTTTTGAGGCTGTTTTCAGTTATAATAAGTCCAACGCCGTTGTGAAATACATTCTTTCAAAAAACGGTAGCTTTAAAATGGATGTGCGTATCAACTGGTGCGAAAAAGAGAAGCTGATTAAATTAAAGGTTCCCTCTGCATTCGGCGCATACGAGTGTATCGGTGAGCATCCCTACGGCAGAGAAACCCTCAAAAATGAGCTGGAGGAAAATGTATCGCAGAAATATATTGCTCTCTGCTCGGATAAAAGCGCAATTCTCGCGGTAAATAACGGTGTTTACGGCTCATCCTTTGACGAAAAATGCGGTGAAGTGCATATCACCCTTATGCGCTCTCCCTCATATTGTGCACATCCTGTTGACGACAGAGTTGTAATGCCGCAGGACAGAGCAATGCCGTACATCGAGCAAGGAGAAAGAGATTTCAGCTTTGAGTTCTGCTTTGGTGACAGGTCGGATATTCTTAATAAAGCATCAAGAATTGCTCAGCATTTAAATGTTGCTCCGATGGTTCTCTCATTTTATCCTACGGGTGTCGGTGAAAAAATCATTGCCCCCATCAGTATCAAGGATAATGATATTATAAATATTACGGCGTTTAAGAAGGCTGAATATTCGGATGATTACATAATTCGTCTGTTTAACCCCACCGAAAACGCGCAGAGTGCCGTGATTGAGTATTTTGATAACTCAATAGCAGTTAATTTCAGTGCATTTGAAATTAAGACATTAAAATGTAATTCTGACGGAATAAGCGAAACACAGTTAATGGAAGATATCATTTAAAAAACACAGACTTTCGGCAAATAAACCGAAAGTCTGTTTATTTATTTTATTATAAAGGTTGTAACAGAGTTACCTTTGAGTGTGTAACTGAAAGTGCCGTTTTCAAAACCGAAAGAGGGGAGTTGAGCCCAGTTTTCACCGTCCTTAAGACTTCCCGAGGTTCTTATTACCTCAGCTTTGCCCGAAGCTTTTATGAAATCAGAAAACTCAAAGGTTTTCTCAACATCGTTCTTTTTGTCATTGACACAAATTATGCTGAGCTTCTTTGTGGTTTTATCAAATGCCGCCAGTGTGTCGGTGTCACAGTGGATTATTGTGTCACCGGGTCGGATGTATCTGCTGAACTGACCGAAGGCGAAGTATTTTTTACTGAGTAAAATCTCCTTGGTGTCGTGGTCTGCGAAAGCTACGCCCCAATAGCCGTTGTTCGTTGACGGAAAGCCCGAGTCAACATTACCCATAAAGCCTTCCTTGCTTTTGTGGTGGTCAATTACGAGCCATATTACCCATGCAGAAGGTGAGAGTGCGTTTATATCTGAGATAATCTTTTTTGAAAACCAAAGGGCAGCACCCATTTCGCCTGCGTTTTCACCTGTGGTGTCGCTCCAGTCGGTTTCGCTCATCCAGATGTTCATATTTTCCTTACGCATCAATTCACCCAGCTCGTTGATTTTTTCGGTGCCGTAGGTGTGGGTGTTGACACGGTCGAGAACTTTTTTAACCTCGTCGTTATATAAATTGTATTCTTCAAGCTGTTTGTCCGTTGAGGTTTCGTCACTTGCAACTATTTTAATATGATTTAAGCCCTTGGATTTAATTGCTTTAGCGGTTTCAATAATTATTTTATTCTGACTTTCGCCCGGGTCATAGTGACAGCCCTCCTGCTTTTCGCTGAATTCGCCCCAATAATCAGTATTGGGCTCATTCATAGGTGAAACACAATAAACCCTTATATTGAGGGTGTTGTTTATGTATTCAGTAACATGGGCTATATATTCGGCAAATTCTCTGTAACATTCATCTTTCAGGTTGTTTTCGTTTGGGTCAGTGTTGCCACTTGAACAACCGCTTTTTGTCATAAAATATGGCGGGGAGTTTGAAAAGAGCTCAACAAGAGCATCTTTACCTGCTTTTTTATACGCAGCTTCTAAAACATTTAACTGATTTCTGTCGGCTGTATAATTGTAGTAATATTCATTTTTAGTTTCGTCAAAATAAAGCCAACCGGGTACTATGGAATCGGTTCTTTTAATGTGTTTGTGAGTGGGGTCGTCACCGCCACCGATATTGTAGCGCATTATATTAAGATTAAGTCCCTTTTCGCTGAAGAAAAGCTCGGCACTTTTTCCGGTTAATTCGGGGGAATAGCCCACTCTGTGCGCCCACCAGCAAAGACTTGTACCCCAGCCCTCAAATCTGCCGTTATTAGTCTGTGATGCGTTTTTTAACAGTATTTTAACGGTGTTACTCAAAATTACCACCCCTTTAAATCTTAATTTGATTTTACAATTATTTTCCTTAATAATCAATATTGAAAAATGTTAAATTCGGAGCTAATATATTTATATCTTTACATAATCTTTACTTTTTTATTACTTTATCTTATTTTGACTGTGTTTTAATGTTACCAAGGTCATAGGATTACGGAGGTTTACTATGTATCGTGTGCTTGTCTGCGATGATGATATCGCAATTCTGGAATCTGTGAAAATTTATCTTGAAAACGAAGGTTACGAGGTTCTTACGGCAACCGACGGTTTTGAGGCATTGAAGCTTATTGAGGACAACGAAATTCACTGTATGGTCCTTGATATTATGATGCCGAGGCTTGACGGCATAAGAACAACCGTAAAAATCCGCGAGAAATATAATTTTCCCATTATATTTCTTTCTGCAAAAAGCGAGGACACCGACAAAATTACGGGGCTCGGCTTCGGTGCGGATGATTATGTTACAAAGCCATTTAATCCGTTGGAGCTTGTTGCCAGAGTACGTTCCCAGATAAGGCGGTATGTTTCTTTCGGAAGCATAAAAGCAACGGAAAATATGCTTGTAACCCGCGGTCTTACCCTTAATAAGGAGACAAAAGAGGTTTTCGTTGACGGTGAGAGCGTGAAGCTTACGGCGCGAGAGTTCAATATTTTAAAATACCTTATGGAAAATATGGGTAAGGTTTTTTCAAGCACACAGATTTACGAGGCGGTCTGGAATGAGCCTGCATTTCATACCGAAAAGACAGTTACGGTACATATAAAAAACATCCGCGAGAAAATTGAGATTAATCCTAAAGAGCCTGAATATTTAAAGGTGGTGTGGGGTCTTGGATACAAAATTGAAAAGTATTAAGTATTCGGTATTCACAAAGTTTTTATGTTGGTTTTTGAGCCTTATGTTATTTGGTTTTTCTTTTACTATTGTTACAAAGATAGTTGTTGGCTCGTACATATTCGGGTTCAATGCCTTCCGTAAGGATGAAAAGGTTGAGTTTTATTCTACCGAGCCATTTGAGTTGCAGTTCGAAAAGGATTTCTTTAACTCTTTAAAAATTGCTACCGCCAATAAGACTGATTTCTATGAAAGCGTGAATAAATACAGAGAGCAGACGGTTGACGAGGTCTATAACGCTTTTTTAGAGAGAAAGGCGGAAATAATAGGTGAAGAGCTGTATTATGCAGTAAATAATTGGGGCTCGGAATATTATCAATACGAGGACAGTGTGAATGATATTGAGGTTCAGGAAGAAACGACCTCGGTTGAAGTTACTATTCCCGACGAAAGCAAGCCTTCTTTTGAGCTTCCTGAGGATGCAGGTAAATATATTGCAGTACCCCACTATGCTCCTGAAAACATAAAAGTTGCAAGCTACGCTCTTAATACTGCTAACGGTACGGAGTTTTTAAAATACGAGCCACTTGTACGTGACGGAGCCTTTGAAGGTGAGTTCCTGATTCAAAAGGATGTGGCAGGCTACAATTATTCGTTCGGGATTTATTATTCATTAAGCGAAGAAGACGCAAAAACAGCTATTAGCTCAGCCTTTGACAGTAATACCGACTCTATCTTCGAAAATTGTTATGGTCAGGAATCACTGAAATATTATTTGAGCACTATAAAAAATCTTAAATATTATATTGTGAATTTTGATGGTGTGGTTGTTTCCAATATTGACAAAATACCATCGAATCTCAGTAACAACAGTCATTATATACTTGCTAACGGCGCAAATATCAGGGTAGTCGGCTTTGATGATGAGCTTTTTCCCGAAAATCTCAAAGAAAATCAGGTTAAAACTCTTTGCCTTTTCTTCGACGAGGATTTTAAAGAGGATGACGTTTACTCAAAATTATATCGGATGTACAACGTTGCCAAAAATGAGAATATGAAAATGCTCTGTATCGAGCTTGCTGCGGCACTTTTGGTTGCATTGATTTTCTTTGTATTATGGTTGAGAATTGTAGGTAAATATTCAGACGACAAGAAAGCAAAGGGTTGTTTCATTAATAAAATACCCAATGATATCCATTTTCTCTTAAGCATCGGTATTATCAGCGGTGTGAGTGCGGGGCTTGTTTACCTTTTATCCTATGTGGTTTCAAATGAGTTCATCTACTCTGCTTTACTGATGGACTGGGAGGTGCTGATACCTTTCTCATACTTTGTAATAGTGTTTACAGTTTTTACAGAATGGCTTTCATCGGTTATCAGGGTAAAAAGGGCAGGGTATAAGTATTTCAAAAGCACGGTAATTTTCAAGCTTCTTCGTCTTTTGAAAAGATTGATTATCCGATTGGTGAACTGCTTTACATATAAGCCCAAGGCAATTAAAGTGCGTATAGCAATACTGTTCGCTTTGTATTTTTTGGTAAATGCGGTTTTAGTTGGTATAGCTATTTTGCTGTTCGCAGGTGAAACAGTTTTGTTTTTGGTGCCGTGTCCTTTAATAATTGGGTTTAACATAACTGTTTGCTGTATTCTTGTAGAGTACGTTAATGCTCTTGATAAAATTATTATTGCTTCATCCGAGCACGAGGATATTAAGTTGAATATGAGCACTACGCCCCGTTCATTAAAAATTCTCGCGGATAACCTGTCATATAAGAATAAATCCATTGACAAAGCAGTTGCAGAGGCGGTTAAAAACGAGCAGATGAAAACCCAGCTTATTACAAACGTTTCACACGACCTGAAAACGCCCTTGACTTCACTTATAAATTACTCCGATTTATTGTCAAAATGCGAGCTGAATAATGAGGATGCGGAGAAATATGTTGAGGTTATTAATCAGAAATCAGATAAACTCAAGCATCTTATTGAGGATCTGATTGAGGCATCAAAGGCTTCCACCGGTAACATTGTTTTAAACAGAACGAAGCTCAATCTTTCGGAGCTTTCAGTTCAGGCAATAGGTGAATACATGCCCGATTTTGAGAAAAGCTTTATTGATGTAAGGTTTACGGAGCCTACAGAAGCCCCGATAATTTTTGCTGACGGCACCAAAACCTACAGAATTATTTCAAACCTTCTGAGTAATGCGAAAAAATACTCGGCACCTGACACAAGAGTATATATTAATGTCTTTACCGAAGGGGATTTCGGTTGCTTTGAAATTAAGAATATTTCAAAGGAAGCGCTGGATATCAACCCCGAACAGCTTACGGAAAGGTTTGTAAGAGGGGACGAGTCGCGTACAAACGAGGGTAACGGTCTGGGACTTGCCATTGCTAAGGATTTGTGTTCTTTACAAAACGGTGTTCTCAATATCAGTATTGACGGTGATTTATTTAAAGCAACGGTAAAATTACCTTTGAGCAAATAAAAAAAGAGGAACAGTAATCCGCGAGGACTACTGTTCCTTTAGCTTTAAGCAGTAATTATTCGGCTTTTTTGCCGTCAAGGAATTTGTAAACGAGGGCTGCAAGCACACCGCCTACTAAGGGAGCTACGATAAACACCCAAACGCTTGAAAGAGCGTCACCGCCAACGAAGAGGGCAGGACCAAAGCTTCTTGCGGGGTTAACGGATGTACCTGTAAAGGAAATACCGAGGATATGTACAAGAGTTAAGGTGAGACCGATAACAATACCTGCAACGCCTGAATTTGAAACCTTTGATGTAACGCCAAGAATAGCGAGAACGAAAACAAAAGTAAGAATAACTTCAATAATAATCGAGGGGAGAATTTCGCCATTGTAAAGAGCGTTTGCACCGAGACCGCTTTCTTTACCTACAAAGCCCATTAACGCTGCTGCACCTGCAATAGCTCCTGCAAACTGAGCTACAACATAGCCTACGAAGTCTTTGATACCGAGCTTTCCGCTAACGAGCATAGCGATGGAAACCGCGGGATTGATGTGGCAGCCTGAAACATTGCCGATTGAGTAAGCCATGGCAACGATTACAAGACCGAAGGCGAGGGCAGTAAGAAGATAACCTGTACCGTTTTCAGCGGAGCAACCAACAACGGTGGCAGTACCGCAGGCAAAGAATACCAACACGAATGTACCGATAAACTCTGCTACATATTTTTTAACTGATTGCATAAAAATGCCTCCTTTGTTTTAAGTATTTCTACTTGATTTTATTATGAAACTTAAAAGGGAAAATGTCAATATTTGTTTTACAATTAATCTTGACATAAAAATTAGCATTTGGTAGAATGTACGAGTAATATTTATGCAGACGTATCGAAGTGGGGACGTTTGCGAGCGCTGCCGGTGGCAGATGAAGTGAGCAATAAGGAGTGGCAGCGGGCAAAATTGTGCGAAGCGAGTAGCGAGCAAACAATTTTGGGCGCCGCAACAGGACATAACGGGGTTCCCCGGACATAAACCTTATTAGAACATCCACTTAAATGAAGTTAATACTTATGCAGACGTATCGAAGTGGGGACGTTTGCGAGCGCTGCCGGTGGCAGATGAAGCGAGCAATAAGGAGTGGCAGCGGTCAAAATTGTGCGAAGCGAGTAGCGAGCAAACAATTTTGGGCACCGCAACAGGACATAACGGGGTTCCCCGGACATAAACCTTATTAGAACATCCACTTAAATGAAGTTAATACTTATGCAGACGTATCGAAGTGGTCATAACGGGGCGCACTCGAAATGCGTTAGCCTTTAATCGGGCTCGTGGGTTCGAATCCCACCGTCTGCGCCAAAAAATAACCGTCATTCTGATACAACGGAATGGCGGTTATTTTTTACCCAAAATCAGTATTTTTCTAACTTATGAATGGGATAAGCAACGATTCATCATCCAATTAGGCGTCCTTCAAATCGTTGAAAGATAGCAAATCGTTAAATCATAGGCATAATCGTTGATTTACAGAGGTAATCGTTGAATTGTAGCCGATAATCGTTAAAATGTTGACTAGTTCATATTTGTATGGTATACTTTAATTATAAATTAAGTGGGAGGTTATCTGCAATGAAACGCCTATTCTGCTTGCTTCTAACTGGAATTGTATTGATTTCTTTGGCGGCTTGTCAAACAAACACCGACAATTCAGATAAAAACGGAAACAATGTCGACAATATGACTACATCATGCACTAAAGATTCCGTAGATGAATTAATGTCCATTATTGGCGAGGTGGAACTGGATGGCTTATCTACTGGGATGAAACTTGATGAGGAGCATTGTTACAATGTTACCCCGCTTTCTGTTGCCACCCAGACAGATATTAAGATTTTTAAGTTCAGTGATTCCTGTGTCTCACTCGCACTAATTGATGGTGAGGTATATTCCATTTGTGAGTCCTTTGGTGGCTACGGCTTTGTAAATGCTGTGCCTTGGGATTATGATGAAGACGGAAATCTCGATTTATTGGTTGCTTCTTCATGGGGTTCAGGATTACATCGTTCTATAATATCCGTTTTTAATACAACCACAAAGGAATCCATTGTTGTTTATGATACTTCAACGACCGACAATCCTTCTGCAGATTTGTTTGTAGCGACTGCTTCACCCTCATTTTCTTCCAAAGATCCCCAAGACCTTCCTATTTACTATCAAGTCTACACTGCAAATATAGAAGTCAACGACAATAACCTTGCAGATTTGTCTTATTCTGCAACGGGTGTTATTGGCTCAGTGGTCGTCGAAAATGGGACACCGGTTTTTAAGCCGATGGATGATTAAGTGCGGTTGCACCCCCTGACTTAAAAATGCACCCCCTAAAATAACTTTGCACCCCCTAACCTCAAAAGGGGGTGCATTTGTATCAAAATTAGGGTTAGTCTTCAGAATGGTAGTACGATTTGTTTCGTGCTATCTTTTTTTATTAATAAGTATATTATTACAATATGTTTACAGTTTTGCGCTAAAGTTGACATTTAGTCCCTTTAGTGCTAATATTATTTTGATAAATTGCGGTATTACGCTTATATGAAAATTCGCTTTAAATCTTTTAATACCCGTTTTTCTATCCGCGATACATATGAGCGGGAAATGCCCATTTCTTCGGCTACCTCTTTTTGGGTCATGGGCTTTTCTCCGTTTAAGCCGTACCGCATAACTATTATCTGCTTATCCCTGTTGTCGGGCATACGGTTAAGGTGCTCTACAAGCTTTTTGAGCTTGTTCCGGGTGTCTATATCATCAACTATTGTGTCATCTATTGCTATTATATCCATCAGTGTCAGGGGGTTGCCCTCGTTGTCCGTGTCTATGGGGTCGCTGAATGATACTTCCTGGGAGAGCTTTTTTGCATTTCGGAAGTACATCAGTATTTCGTTATCAATACACCGTGCGCAGTATGTGGCGAGCTTGGTGCCTTTTTCGGGCTTGAAGCTGTTTATGCCCTTTATGAGCCCCACGGTACCTATTGAAATCAGGTCATCCTGCTCGCTGTAATTAGAGTAGTATTTCTTTATAATATGTGCCACAAGGCGCAGGTTGTGTTCTATAAGCTTTTTTCTTGCCGCCTCACTGCCTTCGCTCATTTCCCGCAAGGCTTTTTCCTCTTCGGCTTTGCTGAGGGGCTTCGGGAATGAATCCGTGTCGGTCACATGTAAAATAAAAAACAGTAAATTCGAAAGTAAGTTTAATAAATCCAAAATATCACCTCTGTTCAGCATATTATTACTCAAGGTGAATTTTGCAAGTCCTTTTTCAAAAAGGGAGGTACTTATGAAAAAAATCGAACAGTTCCGCACTACTGTGCGCGTAACCGCAATTACAATATTCTGCCTTATTTCAACGGCAATTTACTACCTGGTGTGGAGTGTTGCTTATAACCCCGAGTTTGAGCATCCCTATATCGGCAAAGGTCAGATTTTTATCGTTGCGGTGTATTTTGCGGTGCTTATGGTGTCCGGCGTAATACTGGGTGTTATGCGTATTGATGAATTACGGCGCAGTGAGATTATCTTCTACGGCTTTATTGCTTTGCTTTTCACCAATGCTATTGCTTTTGCCCAGATATGTCTTATTGAGGCTGCAATTGCAAACATTATGGGTATGCTTTATATAACCCTGTTTGAGCTGCTTGCTCTGATTGTGTGGACATACCTGTTTTCCCTTATTGTTCACGCTCTCAATCCGCCCGAGAAAATGCTTATTATCTACGGCAGCCATCTTGCAACCGAGATTGTTTACAAAATGAGCAAGCTTGAGGAGCGTTATGTTATTTCAGAGTCCGCAAGTGTTGACGAGGGTTATGAGAGCCTTAAAAAGAGTATCGACAGATTTTCCAGCGTTATTATCTGCGATGTTCCCGCAAGACTTCGTAATGACTTGCTCAAATACTGCTATCAGCAGAACAAAAATATTTATGTAGTTCCCAAAATTTCGGATATTGTTATTCGCAGTGCGTCCGAAATTACATATTTCGATTCGCCCATAGCTAAATGCACCGCAAACGGTCTTACCGTTGAGGAACGCGTTGTCAAAAGAATTTTCGATATCGTCTGCTCGGGACTTGCTCTCATTGTTTTATCACCGCTGTTTCTGGTGATTGCTCTTGCTATCAAGCTCTACGACGGCGGTCCCGTATTCTACAAGCAAAGGCGCGCCACCAAGGATTTGAAGGAATTTGACATTCTTAAATTCAGGAGCATGATAGTCGATGCTGAGAAGGACGGACCTCAGCCCGCTGTTGATAATGACAAGCGTATCACACCCGTGGGCAAGGTTATCAGAGCGCTGAGAATCGACGAATTACCCCAGATTATAAACATCTTAAAAGGCGAGATGTCCATTGTAGGACCCCGACCCGAGCGTATCGAGCACGTTGAAAAGTATTCTGAAGAAATTCCCGAATTTGTGTGCAGATACAAGGTAAAGGGTGGTCTCACGGGTTATGCACAGGTTTTTGGTAAATATAACACTTCTGCATACAATAAATTAAAAATGGACCTTATTTATATTCAGAATTATTCATTGGCACTTGACTTTAAATTAATATTAATGACCGTTAAAATTCTCTTCAAAAAAGAGAGTACAGAGGGCTTCAAAGAAAAAAGAAAGAAAGTGAACAAGTGAATCTTTATTATATGATACTTGCAGGGGGCATAGGCTCCCGAATGAAATCACCCGAACTCCCCAAGCAGTATATCAAGGTTTGCAATGAACCCATTATTGTGAGAACTGTCAGAAATTTTGAGGATTTCGGCACATTCCGCGGCGGCGTTATCTGTTGCCCCGTTGAATGGATTGAATACACAAAGGCTTTACTTCTTGAATACGGTATTACTTCCGACACGGTTTCCGTAATACCCGGCGGTAAAAACCGCAATAATTCAGTTAAAAACGGCTGTCGCTTTCTTAACGATAAATTTAATGTGGGCGAAGCAGATATTGTTCTTACACACGATGCGGTAAGACCCTTTATTGATGCGCGCATTATTAAGGATAATATAAATGCCGCCACCGAATTCGGCGCAGCCAATACCGTAATGCCCGTTTATGACTCAATTATCAGAAGCACAACAGGGGACTTCTTTAACGAGCATCTTAAAAGAAGCGAGCTTTTCAGAGTTCAGACCCCTCAGTCATTCAGACTTTCGGAGCTTACAAACCTTATTTCGTCTCTTTCGGAGAGTGAGCTCGAAAGCTACACCGATGTTGCTTCGATTTTTGCTGACAGAGGTTACAGGGTTAAATTAGTTGAGGGTGCGGATTCCAATATAAAAATCACAACACCCTTTGATTTAGCGGTTGCTGAAACCATTGTTAAAAACAGACCCTGAATATTTATTTAACTTAAGTATTCTTCGAGTACGCGTTCCAGCTCGTCGTAGCTTGTTTCGATTCCCTTATTTAACCTTTCAATGTCCTTTTGGGGCAGGCTCGAGGTAAATATATCAAAAACCTCCAAGGGAATATTGCTGTTGTTTTCAAACAGCGCAAGCCTTCCGTTGAAATCCTTAAGAATGTAGATTTTTTCGGTTGCTTCACTCGGTTTAACGGCTGTGCTTTCAGTAGCCTTTGCACTGCTTACGGTTACAACGGAGAACACTAAAGAAGCTGTAAGAATCAAAGTTATTATAAAATAATGCTTTTTCAAAATTTCACCTTTTTATTTTTAGTTTTTAATTAATTTTAATTATTATACATTTAATTCCGATTTATCATCAGTATTGGAGGATTACCTATGCAAAACAGACGCTCAGCCCCTGCACCGAAGTCAAGGGGAAGTGTTAAAAAAGGCGCGGTAAAACGTCAACGCAAACAGAGGAAGGAGCATCCTGTTCTTCGTACAATAGGATATGCACTTTTCACCCTTATAGGTATCTGTGTTGTTTGCGCCACGGTTGCAGGTGCATATGTTTATAATTTTGCCGATGAATATGTAAACGGCGGCAAGGTTATTGACCTTGAAATGTACAAGGCAAACCAGGCTCAGACGAGTATCATCTATGCCTATGACTCAAATAAGCAGCAGGTTGAGTTGTTGCGTCTTCACGGTGCCGAAAACCGCGTGTGGATAAACTATGAGGATATCCCGCAGGAAATGATTGATGCTTTCCGTGACCTTGAGGATAAGCGTTTTGAGGAGCATCAGGGTGTTGACTGGACAAGAACAATACTCGGTGTTGCCAAATCCGGCTTTGAGCAGGGCGGTTCAACCATTACCCAGCAGTTGATTAAGAATCTTACGGGTGAGGACGGACGAATGGCTTCCCGTAAGTTCTACGAAATCCTTAATGCTCTTAATGTTGAAAACCATTATCATAAAGAGACAATTATGGAGTTCTATCTTAATACGGTTTACCTCGGTAACGGCTGTTACGGTATTAAAACCGCCGCTGAGGTTTACTTCGGTAAGGATGTTGAGGATCTGAATGCCGCGGAGTGTGCGGTTATTGCTTCGATTACCAAGGCTCCCGCAACCTATGACCCGTTGACCGAGCCTGAGGAAAACCGTGACAGACAGCTTTATTGCCTGAGCTGTATGCTCGAGCAGGAGAGCCTCACTCAGGAGGAATATGACGAAGCAGTTGATTTTGAGCTGATTTTCACAAACAGCGAAAACTACAAGGGCAGTCAGGTTACCGAAAAAATTGAAGATATTGAAGATAAAGAATACACAGAGGACGATATTAAGTTTACAGATACCTCCGATGACGGTAAATCATCATACTATGTTGAATACGTTATTGACCAGGTTATTGAAGATTTAATGGAAGAATATGACCTTACCTATAACGAAGCATGGAAAAAGGTTTTCTTCGGCGGTCTTCGTATATATACGGCGGTTGACCTTGATGTTCAGAGAGCTGCCGAAGAGGTTTATGTTAAGCGTCTGACCTTCCCGGATGAAAGTAATGCTGAGGTTCAGGTGCAGTCGGCAATGACCATTATGGACTATAACGGCAGGGTAGTTGCCATGGTGGGCGGTGCAGGTGAAAAAGAGACCTTCCGCGGTCTTAACCGTGCAAATCATTCACCCCGTCAGCCCGGTTCATCAATCAAGCCCATTTCCGTTTATGCTCCTGCTATCGAGAATGATACCGTTACATGGTCAACAATGGTACAGAACTACGGTATCCGTATGGGTTCATCACGATGGCCCGTAAACTACGGCGGTAATGCAGGCTCACCCAACTCATTTACCACTGTTCAGTATGCTATTGCACAGTCCTATAACACAGTTCCTGCACAGATTGTCAGTGAAATGGGTATTGACCCCTGTATGGATTTCCTTGTTGACGATCTTAAATTCTCAACTCTCGTTACCGATGAGGATGACCCCAATTATGACGGTAACTACTCATCAATGTGTGTTGGTGGTATGAGTGAGGGTGTTACAACACTTGAAATGACAGCAGCTTTTGCTGTGTTCGGCAATAACGGCTACTATTATGAGCCCTATTCATATTATAAGGTTACAAATAATGACGGCTCCGAGGTTCTTCTTGAAGGCGGCGACGAACCCGGCGAACAGGTTCTTTCCGAAAGTTCAGCAGGTGTTATGCGTCAGCTTTTAAGAACGGTTGTAAGTGGCGGTACAGCAGGCGGTTACGGTGTCAGCGGTTTTGATACCTTCGCTAAGACAGGTACTACAAGTGACGATAAGGACCGTTGGTTTGTTGGCGGTACACCTTATTATGTAGCGGCTGTATGGTACGGCTACGATGAACCAAAACCGATCAGAAATACCTCGGGTAACCCTGCGGGTAAGATATTCAAGAAGGTTATGGATGCGGCACACGAAGATCTGGATGACCTTTCATTCCCCAGCGCAAGCGGAGTTGTTGCCCGTAAATATTGCAGGATATCCGGTGATATAGCCTCGGATACTTGTACATCAACGGGAACAGGTTACTATAAATCATCCAATGTACCGGGCAGATGTAAGGGTTGCGCAATTACCAATGGTATAGGACAGGGTATTCCCGATGTAATATTACCCTCAACCACCATTGACCCGACCGCAACTACGGTTACCACAACCAAGCCCAGTACTACAAAGCCCACAACCGCCAAGCCCACACAGGGTACCACACTTCCGCCTTCGACCACATTACCGCCCACACAGCCGTCAACCACGGCGGTGCCTGATGATACTGAGGGTAGTGACGAGTAAGGTTAATAATTAATTAACGGCTGATAGTTTTTCTATCAGCCGTTTTGGAGATATTTATGATAATTTTATCGGTTGATTACGGTGACAGACGAACAGGACTTGCAGTATGTGACAAGCTCGAAATGCTCGCTTCACCTGTTTCGGTGCTCAATGAATGGAACGCCGAGGCTCTTGCACAAAAAATAGTTAATATTGCTATAGAAAAAAAGGCAGAGATTATAGTTATAGGTCTTCCCCGTAATATGGACGGCTCAAAAGGGTTCAGAGCTGAGGCGTGCGAGGAGCTGGGCAGATTAATCAGTGCCTTATGCTCAATTAAGGTTGATTTCTGGGATGAGCGCCTTACTACGGTTTCAGCACACAAAATTCTTAATGAAAATAATGTAAGAGGTAAAAAACGCAAAAATGTTGTTGACGCGGTAGCGGCTGAAATTATTTTGCAGGATTACTTGGATTACAGAAAACGCACATTATAAAGCGGAGGTGTTATTTTGAAAAGAGATAAATTTGCCAATAAAATAACGCCCCTTGAAAATGTTGATATTTCGGTTTATTCGGCGGATGATATCCTGTGCAAGGCCCTTGATATCGGCGAAAATATTCTTAAATGTGGCGGTGAACCCCACAGAATAGAGGACACTATTGAACGTATATGTTATTCTTATGGCGCAGTGCATACGGATGTTTTTGCACTTCCGTCGATGATTATAGCAGGTATCAGAATGAATGACGGTACTAACTCGTCACAGGTACGGCGAGTTTATAAGACCGCAAATAATATGTACCGCCTTGAAAAAATAAATAATGTTTCCCGTAAGCTTTGCGAGGGCAAAATCAAGCTTGAGGAAGTTGACGAAGAAATCAACGAAATCATTAAGCAAAAGCCTTTTTCAAGATATATGGTGCTTCTGGGCGGTGTCCTGGCTGCAGGGGGATTTGCCGTATTCTTCGGCGGTACTCTAAAGGATGCTCTGGTAGCCGCTGTTGCAGGTCTTGTAGTGTCTATTTTTAATTTTCATAAGGTTAAATTCAGCAGTAATTTCTTCTATGTTGCGCTTGTTTCGTTTTTTGGTGCTTGGGTTGGTATCGGGCTTCATAAATTGGGCTTCGGCGAAAACCTTGATATGATTATGATAGGTACGATTATGCTGGTAATACCCGGTCTTGCCTTTGGTAACGCAGTAAGGGATTTACTGTTCGGAGATACAATTTCGGGTATTATTCAGTTAGTGCAGGCGATTTTACTTGCAGTGATGGTTGCCTTCGGCTTCATTGCCGCCATTATAGTGTTTGGGGGTGTGTTTAATTGACCCCTTACATTATCAAAATTATTGCGGGCGTTATCAGCACTGTGGGTTTTGCCATTATTTTCCGCTTGAAGCCCTCACATTGGCCTATTGCGGCACTGGAAGGGTTGATTGCTTGCGTGAGCTACTTCGCCTTTACGGAGCTTATAGGCGGCGCTTTCTGGCCCAATGCCTTAGCGGCATTTTTAACGGCTTTTGCAGCTGAGCTTTTCGCGAGAATATTCAAAGCACCCACAACAGTATTTTTGCTTCCCGGTTGTATAGCATTGGTGCCCGGCGGTACTCTTTACTATACTATGAATAATCTGCTTAATCAGAATTATATTGACGCGGGAAAATATCTTCTCATAACAGTTGAGGTCGGTATTGCCATCGGTGCAGGTATTATCATTGCTTCACTTTTACGAATCGTAGTATTCAAGTTAATTTTCAGAAAGAAAAACAAATGATTGTTAAAATTCACCCGTTCGGTAAAAACGGGTGTGTTTTTTTATGACAAGATTTGTTAACAATTTGTTCATACGTTCAGCATATTGATACAATGATTGTGTTATAGAATAGTACAGAATCAGGGAGTGATGGTATGAAAAAAATATTATCTGTTTTACTTAGTTTCTGTATCATTTTTTCGAGTGTAGGTGCCGCATCTGCACTTGATATTGAATTGCCGAAAAGCCTCGAAAGCTTTACGGCAGATGTTACGGATTTAATTAATGAATATGAACAGACGGTGTCTGATGATGTAATGCTTTTTTCTGCAGCAGATGATGAGTCGGAGGAAGCTGATGACACTAACAGATTGATTGTTAAATCAACAAGGAGTATTGACACTCTTAATGCCGTTAACAGTGTCAGCGGCTACAATGACTTACATATTTTACAGTTTGCTAACGACTCAGACTGTGATGCGGCGTTTGAATATTATTCATCACTTTCCTATGTGCAGTATGTTCAGGAGGACGGTATTCTCACCGAGACTGCCATTGAAGAGTCGGATGTGTTTTTTGAGGAAGCCGCTATCGGCACAGCATCACAATATCAGTCCGATTTGTTCGGTTATACCAACGCTAAAGCCAATATGGGAAGTGCCGAGGTTACGATAGCTGTAGTTGATACGGGCGTTCAGAACGACCACGAATATCTTGAAGGCCGAGTTTTCCCCACAGGCTTTGACAGTGTATATAATGAATCCTGCTACGACAAAAGGGGACACGGTACCCATGTTGCAGGTATAATTGCGGCAAACACCAAATCTAATGTAAAAATCAAACCCTACAAGGTTATCGGTGATGACGGAACGGGTACCGATACCCAGCTTTATTTAGGTATTCAGGCGGCTATTGAGGACGGTGTTGATATAATCAACCTGAGCCTTACACGAAAGGGCGAAAGCGAGGTTGTTCACGAGGCGGTACAAAACGCATATAACGCAGGTATTACCGTTGTTGCCGCCGCAGGTAACGATAACGTAAATCTTAACGAAACATTCTACACTCCTGCCTGTTTCGATGAAGTTATTTGTGTTGTTAATATTGATGCAAATAAAAAACGTGCAAGCACCTCAAACTGGAGGTTTAATGATACATTATCTGCACCGGGTGTTGATATTTTAAGCTCGTATGTTGGCGATACATATAAGGTTATGTCGGGTACGTCAATGGCGGCACCCTTTATATCCTGTTGCGTTGCGTATTTGTTGGCATCGGGTGATTACTATTCTCCCGATGAAGCGTATAATAAATTGTACGAAAGCTCCCTGGTCGGTGCAACCGCGAGTATTCATTATGTCGTCCCCGGTGAAGTGATTAACTGTACAAGTACTTGTGCTACACCGGTATTTACTTATGCTTCAGGTACATTTTCGGGTTATCTTAATGTTAAAATCACCTGTGCAACTCCGGGTGCTACTATTATGTACCATACCTCAGATATGAACTCTAACACATATTATGAATATACGGGACCTATAAGAATAGATGAATCTGAATCCTTTACCGCTTTAGCTTTTTGTAAAAATTATAAAACAAGTGCTATTGCGAGTGTATCATATACAAAATCAGATACTGATACATCAATGTTCATACTTGATGAAAATGACACTCTTATCGGTTATACAGGCACAGCTACTACCGTTACGGTTCCCGGCTATTTTAACGGTGGTTGTGTAAGAGAAATTGCCGCCTCTGCTTTCAGCGGTAATACAAATATACAGAAAATTACTCTCAACAGTGCTACCACTACCATAGGCGAAGGAGCATTTGAGGGCTGTACTGCTCTTACCACCGTTTCAGGAAGTGGTGTTACAAATATTGAATCAAAAGCCTTCAAGGATTGTTCTTCTTTGACAACTGTTACAATGGCTTCACTTCTTACAACAGGTGACAGAGCTTTTTCGGGATGCACAGCTCTGACAACGCTCAAACTCAGTAAGCTCAATACAATTGGTGCCTATGCATTTGAAAACTCAGGTATCAGTACCTTAACCGCAACAAGGCTAACAACAATTGGTGACGGTGCTTTCTCCGGAAGTGCAATTAAAAGTATTTCTTTTACACCTGTCACAACAATTGGTGAAAGAGCTTTTGAAAAATGTAATAATCTGACTACCCTCAGCCTGACCAACAAAATAACGGCATTGGGTGATTACGCATTCAGCGGTTGTGAAAACCTTGCAAGTATTACTCTTACCGGTATTGCAACCCTCGGTAACGGCATATTCAAGGATTGTAAGGCATTGTCAACCATTACCGCAAGCAGTCTTACAAAAATCGGTTACTATACCTTCAGCGGTTGTATCGCTTTAGATAATTTCGATGTGGCGCACTTAATAACTGTCGGCAATTATGCTTTTTTCGGTTGTTCGGCTATTAAAGAACTGAAGACTACCGATTTTCCCGAATTAACGACTATAGGTAATTATGCATTTGCCGAATCGGGAATTGAAAGCCTAAAGCTATCCGTGGCAAATACCCTTGGCTACAAAGCCTTCGGTGATTGTGCTCAATTAAAAGGTGTTTCGCTTCCCGGCATAACTGAGTTTGATGCGAGTGTTTTGGAGGGTAGCGTAAATATTGAAAGATTAGAATTCCAAAAGGCTGAAGTATTTGACTTTGGTGACGGTAGCCTTGCGGACTTTTTCCCGAATCTTGTGAGCTTTACGGGTAACACTGTCGATATTATTCCCGATTATTTCTTTGACGGCTGCAGCAAGCTTTCTGAGGTTAACGTTGGCAGTGCTACACATATAGGTGCTTACGCATTCAGAGGAACAGCTGTAAAAACCATAAATTTCGGTTCTGCAACAACCTTTGGCGAGGGTGCTTTTGCCGATATGCCGTCACTTGAATCCGTAACGCTTAATTTGCCCGAAACTCTTGATTTTTCAATGTTTAAAGGCTCAACTAACGTAAAATTTGTTACTTTTAATAATCTTGTTTCGCTGCCCGAGGATTTCAGATGCAAAGACATCTTCCCTAATATCGAGCGTTTTGATTGCGGTAAAGTAATTACTATTCCTGACTATGCCTTTAAGAACTGCAGTAATTTATGTTATTACGATTTCTTTGACGTTGAAACAATAGGTCAGGAGGCATTCCGCGGTACTGCTGTAAATAAGCCCTATTGTCCTGTTCTGGAATTTGTAGGCGAGAGAGCCTTTGCGGATTGTACAAACCTGGTTAACGTATCTTTTTCAGGTCTCGACGATATAAATATGAATGTATTCGAGAACAGCGAGCATACGATTACAGAGGAACTGAATCTTAATTTCATTTGCTACGAGGATGCGACGGATATTGCAAAACTGAATTTCCAAAAGTTCGTAAATATTCAGTCCATCGCTCTTAATAACCAAAAACATATTCCGGCTAATGCTTTTAAAAATTTATCGAAATTAAACCGTGTTATATTGGGTGCTTGTGAAACTGTGGGGGATAATGCCTTTGCCAACTGTACCTCACTGACCACTATCACAATAAATAACGCCAAAACTATCGGGAACGGTGCTTTCAGCGGATGCACAGGGCTTGAAACCTTTAAGGCTAATGACTTAATAAGCCTTGCTTACGACGCATTTGACGGTTGCACCAATCTTAAAACATTGGATTTAGGAAACCTTACCGAGCTTCCTGTGGACGAGAACGGAAAATTCCAATTAGTTGGACTTGATAATCTTCAGAGTTTAACCGCCAATGCAATACAATCCATTCCTGCAAACTTCCTTAAGAATTGCGAGAATCTTACCACAGTCAGCTTCCGTAGTGCTTACGATATCGGTGAATATGCTTTCTACGGAACAAAGCTTAAAACCTACGACATTCCATATGTAAGAAATATTGGCGATTATGCTTTTTACGGAACAAATCTTGAACTTTTTAATTTCACAAGATTAACCTCAATCGGCGATTACGCTTTTTCTGACTGCGACTATTTGCAGGAGGTTGAAATCAGTAAGGAAATAACCGTAGGTGAGGGGGCTTTTGCCGATTGCGATGAGCTTACGGTTTTCATCCTCACTAACACAAGGGAGGTTCCCGTAAGCGCAATTTCGGGTTGTGAGAACCTTGTTTACATTGAATTGATACAGATTACCGAATTACCCGTTGAGGCGGATGGCTCAACATACGTAAGCGACAAGCCTCAGCTTGAGGAATTTATTGCCGATTATGTTGTAGAAGTTCCTGATGATTATTTCACTAATAATACTTTTCTTCAGAACGTGTATATGCCCGGTGTTGAGCGTATCGGCGACAGAGCCTTTATGAACACTATTATCACAGAGTTACCGTCCGAGGATGTATATTCTGTCGGTAACTACGCTTTCAGCGGTACAAGTATTTCGTCAGCTTATTTTAACTGTATTGAAGAAATAGGTGATTACGCATTTGCCGATTGTAAAAAATTAACTAAAGCCAAAATTTACAATGAGTATGGCGATTTCAAAATGGGTAAAGGTGTTTTTGAAAACTGCACCCTGTTAACAAGGGTTGCTCTGTATAAAGAGGATATTGAATTACCCGATTATACCTTTAAAAATTGCTCTAAATTAAATCAGGTTTATAATACAGCTACTTTTGTCGGTAACTCCGTTGACCCCACACTTTTGGCTGATATTAAATCCATCGGAGACGAGGCTTTCTATGGTTGTTCTGTAATGACATTGGATAAAATTAAAATCAACGATGTAGAGCATATAGGTAAAAACGCACTTCAGGGTATTTCAGATACAGTTACCGCTTCAGCATATATTTTACCCAACCTTTTAAGTGTTGACGAGAATGGTTTCGGTGACGTGAAAGTATATAGCCTTGCTCTTGAAAATGTAGAAGTACTCAAGGATGTTCCTGATTGCAACTATGTTGTTATAGGTTCCGATATCAAGGAATTTAGTTGTGACAGTGTTGAAACTATTATCTGTGCTTACGAAGACAGCGTTGTGGCTGATTTCTGTAAGAAAAACGCTTTGACGAATTTTAAAGCTTACAACAGTACCGATGCATTTTATACTGATGTTTATTCAAATATCGGCGTGTACACTGACTATCAACTTAAATTTGAGCCAATGGGATTCAATATGAAGTATGATTGGTACGCATGTAATAATCCCGACCGAAGTGATGCCGTATTGATAGCCCAAAATACAGAGAATCCATCTTTGAACGTTAATCCGTTATTTTCAGATAACAATAATGAAAATAAGTACAGATATTTCTACTGTGTTGCAACAAGCACCGAAAATGGTAATGAGCTTGCCATTCAAAGTGGTCTTCACAAAAACCTTTTTGCAACATTAAGGGGTACTGAAAATACGTTTATTGATTTTTCTGCGAATATAATTTATACTGATAGCCTTTATAACCTCAACACACTTGACAATATTGTTAATGTCGATGGCGATATATTAGTTACACCATCATATTCAACCGAAGATGTCGATTGCTACGGCACCGGTACATCAATAATTTATACGAATGGCGGTTTCCCTTGGCTTAGACAAAATATTATCGTTTACGGCGATATTAACGGTGACGGTGTTGTTGATGTGCTTGATGCTTCCGAAATCGAAAGGGCTTCTAACGGCAATTCCGTTCTTGAAGGTCACTATGAATCTGCGGCAGATATTAACAGCAGCGGTAAAATAGACGTACTTGACTACCAGGCAGCGGTAAACAAAGCCTTGGCAAGTTAAAAAATAAAATGAAGGTGAACCTATCATCCCTGTTTCAGTTTTGCTGAAATAGGATGATAAGCTTCGCGTTACTTTTACTTTATTTTATAATCGGCGTAAGCCCCGATAATTTTGCATTTTGCATTCTGCATTTTGCATTTCAATATCGCCACGAAGTGCCCCTTAATTCCTCATTCCTAATTAAAAAACCACTCACAAAATCGTGAGTGGTTTTTGTCATTATTTCTGCAATTTCTTAATAAGTGCCTTGCATTCTTCAAGATTCATAATCTTGGGAACGGGGTAGAGGGGGTTACCTTCTTTGAGAGCACGCTCGGCAATAAGGGGAATATCCTCGTCCTTAATCTGTTCGAAGCCGTCGGGAATATTCATTTTAGTGTTAAGGTCTCTGATAGCGGCAATAAATCTCTTTGCCTTGTCGCGGTCGCCCTGGGCGGGACCTGAAACACCCGCAACGTCTGCAAGCTCTGCAAGGCGTTTGTAAGCAGTTTCACCGAAATAATCAAGAACATAGGGGAGAATAACCGCGTTTGCAAGACCGTGGGGAATGTTATACATACCGCCGAGGTTGTGAGCAATAGCGTGAACATAACCTACATATGCTCTTGTGAAAGCGAGACCTGCGTGGTATGAAGCAACAAGCATATTCTCTCTTGCTTCAAGGTCCTTGCCGTTTGTGTAAGCCTTTTCGATGTTTTCGAATACGAGCTTGGTTGCGATTAAAGCATCCTCTTCGGTCTGCTTTGTGTTACTCTTGCCTATGTAAGCTTCAACAGCGTGTGTAAGAGCATCCATACCTGTTGTGGATGTAATGTGAGGAGGAAGTCCTGCAGTAAGCTCGGGGTCAAGAACTGCGTATTTTGGACGAAGAACAGGGTCCATAATAGAATTCTTTTCGTGTGTATCGGGGTTGGAAATAACCGCCGCGATTGTGCACTCGGAGCCTGTACCAGCAGTAGTGGGAACAGCGTAGAAGGGAGGTAATTTCTTAAGAACCTTAAGAACACCGCGCATCTGTGAAGGAGTCTGCTTGGGTTTTACAACACGGGCTGCCGTAACCTTAGCACAGTCCATGGGTGAACCGCCGCCGAAAGCGATAAAGCCTTCGCAGTTGTTCTCCTTGTACATTTTAAGAGCATCTTCAATATTATAAATAGTGGGGTTGGGCTGTACGCCGTCAAATACTGAGTATTTAACACCCTCTGCCTCAAGACCTTCAAAGAGAGAGTCAAGAAGGTGAAGGCTCATAAGACCTTTATCGGTAACAACAAGAACATTGTTTACGCCCTCGCTCTTTACAAGCTTGGGAAGCTCTTTGATGGCGCCTGCGCCCTTGATAACCTTGGGGGGTGTCCAGTCAAGGAAATTAACGGCAAGCTTCATTGTTTTCTGGTAAACTCTGCAATAAGCGTTATTTAAACTCATAAGAAAACCTCCGATTATTTAATAATTTTATGGAATACTTTTTTACCTTTTTTAATGATTACATAGCCCTTTTCGAAGTCTGAAAGGGGAATGATATAAGCGGGAACGGTAACTTTAACATCATCAACACTTACGCCGCCCTGTTCAATGAGTCTTCTTGCTTCGCCTCTGGATGCTACAAGACCTGCTTTAATCATTGCATCAATGATATTAAGTCCGTCTTCGCTGAAATCCTCGGCACTGAGAGTGGTTGAGGGCATATTCTCTGAGTTACCGCCGCCTGCAAAAATTGCTTTTGCTGCTGCCTGGGCTTTTTCAGCTTCTTCGGTACCGTGAACGAGAGCTGTAAGCTCATATGCAAGAATTTCTTTAGCCTTATTAAGCTGACTGCCTTCCCATTTATCCATTTCGTCAATCTGCTCAAGAGGAAGGAAGGTGAGCATACGGATACATTTGAGAACATCACCGTCTGCAACGTTACGCCAGTACTGATAGAACTCATAGGGTGAGGTTTTATTTGCATCAAGCCATACTGCGTTACCTGCGGTTTTACCCATCTTTTTACCCTGTGAGTCAGTAAGAAGGGTAATTGTCATAGCGTGAGCATCCTTACCTAATTTCTTACGGATAAGCTCTGTACCGCCGAGCATATTGCTCCACTGGTCGTCACCGCCGAACTGCATATTACAACCGTACTCCTTGAAGAGGTAGTAGAAGTCGTAGCTCTGCATAATCATATAGTTGAACTCCAGGAAGCTCAGACCCTTTTCCATTCTCTGCTTGTAGCACTCAGCACGGAGCATATTGTTAACTGAGAAACAAGCACCAACCTCACGGAGAAGCTCAACATAATTAAGGTTGAGGAGCCATTCAGCGTTATTAACCATCTGTGCTTTGCCTTCGCCGAACTCAATGAAACGCTCCATCTGACGTTTGAAGCACTCGGCATTGTGGTCGATATCCTCTTTGGTGAGCATTTTTCTCATATCGGTTCTGCCTGAGGGGTCACCGATCATTGTTGTCCCGCCGCCGATAAGGGCGATGGGCTTGTTGCCTGCCATCTGCAAACGCTTCATAAGTGTAAGCGCCATAAAATGACCTGCAGTAAGGCTGTCTGCAGTACAGTCAAAGCCGATGTAGAAATTAGCCTTACCGCTGTTTACCATCTCACGGATTTCGCTTTCGTTGGTAACCTGCGCGATAAGTCCGCGAGCTACTAATTCTTCATAAATTCCCATTGTAAATTCTCCTAAATTTGCTTAGTTTTCATAATTAAATTGATTATATTATAAATGTATATAATTGTCAAATGTTAATTTAATCAGGAACGAGGAATAAGGAATTTCGGGGCACTTCGTACCGATTATAATGCGTAATGCGTAATTCGTAATGCGTAATTAAAGGGGCTTACGCCGATTGTAAAATAAAGTAAAAGTAACGCGAAGCCATACCTCTCTGGCGAAGAGAGGGGACCGACGCGAAGTGTAACGGAGCGTTGGTGGAGAGTTCTAGCACCGCAAGGTGCGTATAATAAAATCTTTTACCTCTTAATTTGATACACAATAAACCAACTGCAAAGCATAGGTGTGGTGGTGGGTAGTTCTCTTACTGTTATTCTTCGGTTGGATAGAATGTTGTCAGGTGGTGGGAGGTCCTATTAACGTTTCGCAAAGCGAAACATATCGCATACGAAGTATATATCGCATTGGCAGATATATCGCGCGAAGCATATCGCGTCCGCAGTTCTCTTTCGGTTATTCTTCAGTTTGTTAGAACAACAAACCACAAGATGCATTTTATCTCTCGGGGGTTACGCCGATTTTAAAAAATTTTTTCGGAAACTGCCAAAGTGGGTTGAAATCATAAAAATTCCGTGTTAACATCTTAACAGAACAAATGTTCTGAAAGGAGTTACAATGGAAAATAAGAAAAGCTTTATATTTTATTATGATTGGTGGGATATTTTTGAGCCTATGTCACAGACACAAAGAGGGGAGTTGTTGACGGATGTGTATCAATATATCAGAAACGGTACTGAACCACAGTACACGGAGTTTGGGATGATAATTGCATTTAACGTTATAAGAAATACACTTAATCGTGATGGGGAAAAGTACAAGGAAAAATGCTTGAAAAATGCAGAAAATGCGAGAAAGCGTTGGAATAAAAAAGCAAACGAATGCGACCGCATAAAACCGGATGCGAATTATGCCGATAATGATAATGACAATGATAATGACAATGATAATGATAATGTAAATGATAATGTAAATGACAAAGTAAATGACAATGTAAATGATAATGACAATGATATAAGCACTTCTTCGTTTTCTTCGAAAACGGCGTGTGAGTACAGTGATGATTTTCTTGTTTTCTGGGGTGAATATCCTAAAAAAGTCGGTAAAGGCGAGGCATTTAAGCAGTGGAAGAAGGCGAAGCTTACAAAGGCTGATAAAGAGGATATATTATCGGCTCTTAAGTGGCAGAAAAGAAGTGACAGATGGTGCGAAAGCAAGGGCAGATATATACCCAATCCTTCAACATATATTCATCAAAGAAGGTGGGAGGACGAGCCCGATATCGGCTTTAATACGGATATTACCGACCCTTCCAGATATACCGACGGGGATATTTTGCCCGATTTTATTATGAGGGGTGATTATTAATGACGGCAGGAAGTAAATATTGCTCTGTCTGCGGTAAGGAAAAAGAGCATGTATTTATTAAATACGCAAATATTGAGGCTTTTATTGAGTGTGAGTGTGAAAAGGCACTCCGTAATGAAAAAGAAAAAAGAGATAACGAATATGCAGTTAAAATCGCCGCTCAATTAAGAAACAAGGACAGTCATCTGTCAGCAACGGGACGCCTTGCGACCTTTAAAAATGCTGTTACTGATAAATATAATGAGGTGGGAATAAGAGGGGGGAAATACCTTTTGAATCAGCTTTTAGCGGATAGCTGTGATGAAGGTAAAAACAGCCTTATACTACAGGGCAACAGAGGCAGCGGAAAAACATACATAGCCTGCGCCGTTATTAATGATTATAATTCCCTTTTACCCGTCAGCGAATTAAGGAAAAAGCAGATTTTAACCGAAAGGGAATATTCCGGGAATATCAAGGATTTTTCAGCTCTTAAATCTCACTGCAAATTTATCACGGAAATGGATTTGTATGCACTTTTTTACGAGAATTTTAACTACTGCAAGACCGACGGACCCATTGATGAATTCAAGCGTGCAAGTAAGCTACTTGTGATTGATGATGTGGGCTCCTCAAACTACGATAAAAACCGTATTCAGGCGATGTATCTCAATATTATTGATTACCGATATTCAGAGGGGTTACCGATTATGCTCACCACCAACCTTACTAAGCGTGAGCTGTCCGATTACCTGGGCGACAGAGTCTTTGACCGACTGAAATCCTGTGGTTATTTTGTTGACCTTACTTCACCCGAGAGCAGAAGAAAATAACGAGGAATTTAATAATAAATAACAGAAAAAAGAATATGAATAACAGTTGACAAATTGTGCGACAGGAATATAATAATAGTGTTGGAAAACTTCAGGGCGGGGTGTAATTCCCCACCGGCAGTAAAAGTCTGCGAGCCGAAAGGCTGATCGGGTGCAATTCCCGAACCGACGGTATAGTCCGGATGGAAGAAGATTTCATTATATATCTTTGTTCTTTTATCGCCCTGAGTCTTTCGGGGCGATTTTTTTATTCCGAGGTGTCTATTATGAAAAAAACTTATACAAACAGACAAAAGCTTCAAAGGCTCACTACTGCAGGGATTTTGGTTGCACTATCCATTGTGCTTATGCTGACAACCAGGTTTTCAATTTTCCCCCAAGCATCTTTTTATGTAATGGAATTTGCTGATGTTCCGATTTTGTTGTGCTCTTCAATTCTTGGTCCCGTCTATTCACTTATCAGTCTTTTTGTTGTTTGCTTAATTCAGGCAACTGCAATTAACAGTGATACGCACATCATCGGGTTTATAATGCATTTCTTGTCATCCGGACTTATGATTCTCATTGTTTATTTTATCAGGAAAAAATTAAGTGGTATTAAAGGTGTCCTTATTTCAAATATTTCAGGTGTGATTGTGATGACTTTAATTATGATCCCGCTTAATGTGCTTATGGTCGGTGTTCTGTATAAAATGCCCGCAGGTTCTTTTTTCGATGCATATTTATGGTATTGTATCGGATTTAATCTCATTAAAGCTTCCGCTAACCTGAGCATATATTCAATAATAGCGCCGAAACTTATCAAAGAATACAATAAACTTTTCAACAGGTCGTGAATATTAAAAAACTCAGCACATATAATCATACCAATACAGTATTGATTTTCTAAAAACTATTGACAAAGTTTTATAAAATTAATACAATTTATAAGTTGTAAAAATAATTTTAATTCTTATGGAGATGTTTATTTTATGCCTTACGAGAAAATCAAACAAATTATCTGTGAAGAATTTGAAATTGACGAAGCCGACGTTACTCCCGATGCCTCCATCGAAGAGGATTTAGGTCTTGTTGATACAGATTTATATGACCTTGTTATGTCCGTCGAGGATGCTTTCGAGATGGAGCTTCCCGATGAGGCTCTGGAGGAAATCGTAACTATCGGTGACTTAGTAAAGTATATCGAAGAAAATTAAAAGATTTGAGGATGTATTAATGGCAGAACAGAAAAAAATGGTCGAAGCCATAACTTCTATGGAAGTTGACTTCGCCCAATGGTACACAGACGTTGTTAAAAAAGCCGACCTTGTTGACTATTCAAGCGTTAAGGGTTGTATGATTATCAGACCCTACGGCTACGCTATCTGGGAAAATATCCAGAATATTCTCGACACCGAGTTCAAAAGAACAGGTCACGAGAATGTTTATATGCCCATGTTTATTCCCGAAAGCCTTTTACAGAAGGAGAAAGACCACGTTGAGGGCTTTGCTCCCGAGGTTGCCTGGGTTACACACGGCGGCAGTAATGAGCTTGAAGAAAGACTTTGCGTTAGACCCACTTCAGAAACTCTTTTCTGCGAGCATTACGCAAAAATTATTCAGTCACACCGTGATTTACCCAAGCTCTACAACCAGTGGTGCAGTGTTGTGCGTTGGGAAAAAACCACAAGACCCTTCCTCAGAACACGCGAGTTCTTATGGCAGGAGGGCCACACAGTGCACGCTACAGCCGAGGAAGCTATCGAAGAAACAGAGCGTATGCTTAATGTGTATGCGGATATGTGCGAAAAAGCCCTCTGTATGCCCGTTATAAGGGGCGTTAAGACCGAGAGCGACAAGTTTGCAGGCGCTGTTTCTACATACTGTATTGAGGCTCTTATGCACGACGGTAAGGCTTTGCAGGCTGCTACATCCCACTACTTCGGCGACGGCTTCGCAAGAGCCTTTGATATGACCTACACCGACAGAGAAAATAAGCTTCAGTATGTTCATCAGACCTCCTGGGGATCAACCACAAGACTTATCGGTGCTATTATTATGTCACACGGTGACAACAACGGTCTTGTTCTTCCGCCTGCGGTTGCACCCATTCAGGTTGTTATTCTTCCCATTGCTCAGCATAAGGAAGGCGTTCTCGACAAGGCTTACGAGCTTAAAGAAAGACTTTCAAAATCATTCAGAGTAAAGGTTGACGATTCCTCCAACTCAGCAGGTTGGAAATTTGCCGAATATGAGATGAAGGGTGTTCCGCTCCGTCTTGAAATCGGTCCCAAGGATATTGAGAACAATCAGTGCGTGCTTGTAAGACGCGACAACAGAGAAAAAATCTTTGTTTCCCTCGACAATCTGGAGCAGGGTATTCAGGAAGCTCTCGATAACTACGCTCAGGCTATTTACAACAAGGCTCTTGATAATGTCAAGAAACGCACATATACCTGCACCGAAATCGACGAAATCGCAAAAATGCTTGAAGCAAACGGCGACGGCTTCGTTAAGGCTATGTGGTGCGGTGACGAGGAATGTGAGGATAAAGTCAAAGAACTCACAGGTGTCGGCTCCCGTTGTATTCCCTTTGACCAGGAAGAAATTTCAGATAAATGTATCTGCTGCGGCAAGCCCGCAAAGCACCTTGTTTATTGGGGTAAAGCGTACTAAGACAAAACCCACTTGCGATTATGCAAGTGGGTTTTTTAGTGAGGAGTGAGGAGTGAGGAGTGAGGAGTTAAGGGGCACTTCGTGCCGATATTGAAATGCAAAATGCAGAATGCAAAATGCAAAATTATCGGGGCTCACGCCGATTATAAAATAAAGTAAAAGTAACGCGAAGCCTTATCATCCCATTTTTGCGAAGCAAAAAAGGGAGGGGGACCGCACCGAAGCAAAGCGTAGGTGTGGTGGTGGGTAGTTCTCTATCCGCTATTCTTCAGTTAGAGAAAGCAACATACCGCGAAGCGTTGGTGGGTAGTTCTCTTGCCATTATTCTTCAGTTCGATAGAAATGTATGTCAGTTGGTGGAAGGTTCTATTCTTGTTTCCCTGAAGCAAAATGTGATTCGAAAAAGCCGATTATATTTGCCGACCGCAGGTCCCGAAATTATTCATTTTTCAATATTCATCATTCATTATTCATTAAAAAAATCCCCTCGCACTTTGGTGCGAGAGGATGTTTTGTTATTCATTAACAAGGTCGCTCATATTATAAACGCCGTTTTCTTTATTCTTAAGGAACACTGCGGCATTTACTGCGCCGTTTGCAAAAATTGCTCTTGAACGGGCACTGTGGCTGAGCTTAACGATTTCATCGTTACCCGCAAAAATAACCTCGTGCTCACCGACGATTGTACCGCCGCGAACTGAGTGGATACCGATTTCGTTAGTGTGTCTTTTTTCGCGTTTTGAGTGTCTGTCATACTCAAAGTAAGCATCGGGCATTTCTTCTTTAATTGCGTTACCCAGCATAATTGCCGTACCACTGGGAGCGTCAAGCTTCTGATTGTGGTGGGCTTCAACAATTTCAACGTCAAAGCCGTTACCGAGAACCTTTGCGGCAACCTTTGAAAGCTCGCAGAGAAGGCTCACGCCGATTGACATATTATAGCTGAAGAATACGGGCACGGTTTTACCTGCATTTTCAACGGCTTTAATCTGCTCGTCGTTAAGTCCCGTTGTAGCGAGAACAACGCCCGTACCCGTTTTTACTGCGTAGCTGAGCATGGCGGGTAAAAGTGAGGGATTGGAAAAGTCGATAATTACATCAGCTTTCACCTGAACCTCGTCGTAATTTGAAAATACGGGAAAACCAAGCGTTGAATCGTCAACTATATCAATACCTGCTACAATTTCACAATCCTTACGGCCTGCAACGGCGGAGGCTACAAATCTGCCCATTTTACCGCAGCAACCGCTTAAAAGTATTCTTGTCATTTAACTTCCTCCGAAACATAGTTTCAAATCATATTATGTCTTTTTAATACTGATTTTAAGTATTCGGTATTTTTCTCATTAAGAGGGGAAAGGGGCATTCTGCATCTGCCAACGTCATAGCCCATCATACACATTGCCGCCTTAACGGGAATGGGGTTGACATCACAGAACAATGCATTGCATAAATCAATGTATTCCAGCTGTAGTTCGGCACTCTTTTTAATGTCACCGTCCAGCCCGAATTTAGCAATATCGTGAGTAAGCTTAGGTGCAATATTTGCAAGTACCGAAATAACACCCTTGGCACCAAGAGCCATAAATGCTGTAATCTGGTCATCATTACCCGAATAGAAATTCAGGTTGTCGCCGCAAAGAGCCATTGACTGAGCAAGGGTTGAAATATCGCCGCTTGCTTCCTTAGCCCCGTTAACAAGGGGTAATTTTGAGAGCTCAAGGTAGGTTTCGGGCTTTATGTTTACACCTGTTCTGCTTGGTACGTTATATAAAATAATAGGGGTTGAAACGCGTTTTTCAATGTATGTGTAGGACTCGATAAGTCCGTCCTGTGATGCTTTGTTGTAGTAGGGTGTGACCATCAGAAGGCCATCAACACCGAAACGCTCAGCATCATTTGAGAGCATAACCGCGTGCTTTGTATCGTTACTGCCTGTTCCTGCAATAACGGGGATTCTTTTACCTACTGTTTCAACGGCAATGCGCAGAGCTTCAACGTGCTCGTCGTAAACGAGGGTTGATTTTTCGCCCGTTGTACCGCAAACGATAATTGCATCGGTGCCGTTCTGAATCTGATTTTCTATAATTTCCTCAAAAAGAGAGAAATTGATTTTAAGATCCTCGCCGGTAAATGGGGTTACAACAGCAACACCCGAACCTGTAAATATAGGCTTTTTCACAGTAAAACCCCCAAATATTAATAATGCGTAATTCGTAATGCTTAATGCGTAATTATCGGAATGCTTCGCGAAACTTTAATCATAAATTGGCACGAAGTGTCCCCTAAATTATGAATTCCGAATTATGAATTCCGAATTAATCCATGTAGCCTTCTGCACAGAGGAGCTCTGCAAGAAGAACTGCGCCGCCTGCTGCACCTCTTAAGGTGTTGTGTGCAAGCCAAACAATTTTATAATCATACTGGCTGTCTTCACGAAGTCTGCCGATTGAAACTGCCATACCGTTTTCAAGGTTTCTGTGGAGCTTTGTCTGAGGACAGTTATCCTCTTCAAAATAGTGAAGGAACTGCTTGGGAGCTGAGGGAAGCTCAAGCTCCTGAGCTCTGCCCTTGAAATTCTTCCACATTTCGATCATATCTTCCTTATCGGGTTTATTTTCAAAGCGTACAAACACTGCGCCCATGTGACCGTCGGAAACGGGAACACGGATACACTGAGCTGTAAAGTGGGGCTCAGTTGCAGAAACGATTTCATTTCCTTCGATTTTACCCCAGAGCTTAAGGGGGTCTTTTTCGCTCTTTTCTTCTTCGCCGCCGATGAAGGGAATAACGTTATCAACCATTTCGGGCCATCTTTCAAAGGTTTTGCCTGCACCTGAAATTGCCTGGTAAGTACAGACAACTACATCCTTAACAGTGTATTTGTCGTGAAGAGGGAAGAGTGCAGGAACATATGACTGAAGTGAGCAGTTTGATTTAACAGCGATGAAACCGCGCTTTGTGCCGAGACGTTCTCTCTGGGCTTTGATAATTTCGATATGCTCGGGGTTAAGCTCGGGAACTACCATGGGAACGTCGGGAGTCATACGGTGTGCGCTGTTGTTTGAAACAACGGGACACTCAGCCTTAGCATATTTTTCTTCGAGAAGCTTTGTTTCGTTCTTGCTGAGGTTAACTGCGCAGAAAACGAAGTCAACTTCAGAAGCGATTTTTTCAATATCCTTTTCAGCATCAAGAACGGGCATATCAAGGTATTTTGTAGGTGTGGGTTCATCCATACACCAACGGTCACCGAGAGCCTCCTTGTAGCTCATACCTGCTGAGCGTGAGCTTGCGGCAAGAACTGTTACATCGTACCAGGGATGCTCAGCGAGTAAAAGAGCAAATCTCTGGCCAACCATACCTGTTGCGCCGATAATACCAACTTTATACTTTTTCATAAGTGTACCTCCGTAATAAAAAACACTTGTAATTGCGGTGTAAATGAATTATAATATAATCCGCTTTTTAACATTAGAATTTTATCATTATATAAGAGTTTAGTCAACTGTAATAATATATAATTTTTAACGCACATTAAGGAAACAAAGGGAGAATTATGAACAAATCTGACTTTTTTTACCATTTACCCGAGGAGCTTATTGCTCAGCATCCTCTGGAGCCCAGGGACCATTCAAGAATGATGGTGCTCTCAAAAGTAAATGACAGTATTTCACATAAACACTTTTTTGATATAACGGATTACTTTAAAGAAGGGGACTGCCTCATTCTTAACAATACAAGGGTTTTACCTGCAAGAATTTACGGAGTGAAAAAGCACACAGGCGCTACTGTTGAATTTTTACTACTTAAGCAGATTGAAAACGATTTGTGGGAAACCCTCGCAGGACCCGGCAAACGGGCAAAGGAAGGTGCGGAGTTTACCTTCGGTGAAGGTATTCTCGAGGCAAAGGTCGAGGAAGTACTTGACAACGGCAACAGAATTGTTCGTTTTTTCTACGATAAGAGCGATAATATTTTTAACATTCTTGATAAAATCGGTCAGATGCCACTTCCTCACTACATAACCGAGGAGCTTGAGGATAAAGAAAGATATCAGACTGTTTATTCAAAAGAGCTTGGTTCTGCTGCAGCACCCACTGCAGGTCTTCATTTCACTGAAGAAATACTTCAAAAGCTTAAAAATAAGGGTGTCAATATAGGTTATGTTACTCTTCATGTGGGTTTAGGGACTTTCCGTCCTGTTAAAGCAGAGAAAATCGAAGACCATCAGATGCATTCCGAACACTACCATTTACCTAAAGAAACTGCAGATTTAATCAATGAAACCAAGAAAAACGGTGGCAGAGTTATTGCTGTTGGAACAACGAGCTGCCGTACACTTGAAAGCGTCGGAACATTCTGTGGCGAAATCAGAGAAGACGACAGAAACACTGATATATTCATTTATCCCGGTTATAAATTCAAATGTATTGACGGACTTTTAACCAATTTCCATTTGCCTGAAAGCACATTGATTATGCTTGTTTCCGCTTTCTATGGCTATGAAAAAACACTTTCTGCATATAAAACCGCAGTTGATGAGAAGTACAGATTCTTCTCATTCGGCGATTGTATGTTGATTCTTTAAGAGGTATATTTTATGTTCAAACTTATTAAAACAGAAGGAACTGCAAGGCGCGGTGAATTCACTACCGTTCACGGAACAGTGCAGACACCTGCTTTTCAGAATGTTGCAACCTGTGGCGCAATCAAGGGCGGTTTATCTGCCTATGATCTTAAGGATATCGATTGTC
>JAZQLZ010000002.1:0-119977 GCA_045543075.1 Acutalibacteraceae bacterium | reverse complement strand
TAGCGCCCGCTTCTAGGCAAGCAATAGTAGCACCTCCTGTATATGCAAACAGGTTCAATACAGATATTTCCCTATCTGCCTTTTTTATAAGGTCACGAGCCAAAGCCCAGTTAACTGCTTGCTCAGGAAAAAGCCCTGTATGCTTAAAGCCCATTGTTTTAATATTGAATGTTAAATCACGGTAGTTTATAGTCCAGAAATCAGGGATTTTGTTTCTGATTTCCCACTGACCACCACCTGAATTTGAACGATGGTAGATTGCATCTGCTTTGCGCCACAATGGATTTTTCTTTTCTGTTTTCCAGATTACCTGTGGGTCAGGACGAATAAGGGTAATATTACCCCATCTTTCAAGACGCTCACCACAAGAGCAATCTATAAGTTCATAATCTTTCCATCCGTCGGAAACACGCATTAAAGTAATCTCTCCCTGACAACCTGCGCAATTTCTTGAGCAAGCACATTGATTTTTTCTTCGTCTTTACCTTCGAGCATAACTCTGACAAGTGGTTCGGTACCTGACACACGAACAAGCACTCTGCCATCGTTACCAAGCTCTTTTTCAGCTGTTTGAATAGCATTTTTAATTTCTTTATCTCTGGGGAATCTTGCTTTACCGAAATCAGAAACACGAACATTGAGAAGCACCTGAGGATAAACCTCCATTTCAGAAGCAAGCTCTGAAAGAGATTTCCCTGTTTCTTTCATAACACAAAGAAGCTTAAGTGCTGAAAGCTCACCGTCACCCGTTGTTGCGAAGTCACGGAAAATTATATGACCTGACTGCTCGCCACCGATAACATAATCATTTTCGAGCATATTCTCGAGAACATATCTGTCGCCGACTTTTGTTTTTTCGCAATGTATGTCGTTATCATCACAGAACTGGAAGAAGCCCATATTACTCATAACGGTAACAACTGCGGCATTATTTTTAAGCTTGCCCTTGCTCTTCATATGTTTTGCAAAAATAGCAATAAGCTTATCACCGTCAACAACATTACCCTTTTCATCGACCGCAAGGAATCTGTCCGCATCACCGTCAAAAGCAAGACCTGCATCACAATTATTTCTTACAACGAAATCCTGTAATACCTCAAGGTGAGTTGAACCGCAATTCGCATTAATATTGGTACCGTTGGGATGGCAAGCCATAAAGAAGCAGTCATCGCAAAGTCTCATAAAAATACGGGGTGCTGTTACGGATGCTGCACCATTTGAACAGTCAACGGCAATTTTAAGACCGTTGAAGTCCTCAAAGCCGTATTCACGCAACTCATCCTGAGCAACATGGCGGAGATAGCTTGAGTAATCGATTACAGAAGTTCTTGAACGGATAATTCTGCCTACCTCACCGCCAACCTTAATTGGAGGAACCTGAGTTTTGTCAAGAATGATGCTTTCAATTTCCTCTTCAAGAGCATCGGGAAGCTTATAGCCGTTACCCTGGAAAATCTTAATTCCGTTATACTCACAAGGGTTATGAGAAGCAGAAATCATTACAGCTGCATCGTACTCGTATTTTCTGACAAGGTAAGCAACTGCAGGTGTGGGAATTTCACCTAAAAGCATAACATCGGCACCAACGGAACAAAGACCTGCAGAAATTGCAGATTCAAGCATCTGAGAGGATGCACGGGTGTCCATACCGATAAGTACCTTGGGTTTTCTGTTAGTATGCTGTGTGAGAACCATAGCGGCGGCTCTGCCTATCTGCATACCAAGTTCACAAGTAAGCTCCGGGTTTGCCCCGCCTCTTGCGCCCTCTGTACCAAAAAGTCTGCCCATAAATAATCACTCCGTTAATATAATTAATAGAATTCAAAACTGCCCTGCTCATCATCACCCACAGGTGTTAAACCTAAATGCCGATATCCCGCAGGAGTTACTTTTCGCCCTCTTGGTGTTCGCATTATAAAACCTAACTGCATAAGATAGGGTTCATAAACATCTTCAATGGTTACCGATTCCTCCCCGATTAATGCCGCGATAGTGTCGAGACCAACGGGGCCGCCGTTGTAATTTTCAATCATGGCTCTTAAGAGGTTTCGGTCAACCAGATCCAGTCCGAGCTCATCAATCTCCATTCGTGAAAGGGCTTTCTGAGCACTTTCAACATCAATTACACCCTCCGCCATAACCTGAGCATAGTCGCGGGCGCGTTTGAGAAGTCGGTTGGCTATTCGGGGTGTTCCCCTTGAACGGGAAGCAATTTCAAGTGCTCCGTCCTTAGTAGAGTCTATATCGAGAATACCTGCACTTCGCTGAACTATTTTTGCAAGCTCCTCGGGAGTATAAAGTTCAAGTCTTAATATGACACCAAATCTGTCACGCAATGGTGCGGAAAGCTGACCCGCCCTGGTCGTAGCACCGATGAGTGTGAAGCGTTTTAAGTCAAGCCTTATTGAGCGAGCCGAGGGGCCCTTGCCGATAATAATATCAAGAGCAAAATCTTCCATAGCGGGATACAGAACTTCCTCAATGCTTCTTGAAAGTCGGTGAATTTCATCTATAAACAAAACATCGCCGTCATTAAGACTCGTGAGAAGAGCTGCTAAATCACCGGGCTTTTCAATAGCGGGTCCCGATGTAACGCGGAACTGAACTCCCATCTCGTTGGCTACAATACCTGCAAGGGTGGTTTTACCCAATCCCGGAGGGCCATATAAGAGAACATGGTCAAGGGGTTCGTGCCTTTTCTTAGCCGCTTCTATATAAATTTTAAGATTTTCTTTAGCCTTTTCCTGACCGATATACTCGTCAAGAGTATGGGGTCTTAAGGATGTTTCAATATCGTTATCAGCTGATATATATTCGGGAGCTATAACTCTGTTCTCATCCGCAATAAAAAAGTCGTCCATATTTTATCTCCTAAAAACGCAAGGTCATATTCTTTAGAGCGCCCTTAATAAGCTCCTCAACAGTGAGGTCGGGCGAAAGCTTACTGACAGCAACGGAAGCCTCTGACTGAGAGTAACCCAAAGCCGTGAGTGCCGCAATAGCTTCTGAAGTGTTACTCATATTGTTAACCGCACTGACCGCCGTTGAGGTAGCCACGTTCTGCTCGGAGACAAACGAAACATTGGAAATCTTATCTTTAAGTTCCATAATAACTCTCTGGGCAAGCTTAGGACCAACGCCGTTTGCGGCAGTTATCGCCTTGGTATCACCGGAAGCTACGGCAATTGCAAAAGCATCGGGACTGAGTTCCGAAAGAATTGCAAGAGCGGCTTTGGGTCCAACACCGGACACACCGATAAGCAATTTAAAAGCCTCAAGCTCCTGCTCGGTTGCAAAACCAAATAAATCGAGGGCATCCTCTCTTACATTAAGGTGAGTAAAAACGGTTATTACGTCTTTTTTACCGTTAAGGACCGTCAGTGTACTGCGAGTGCTGAAGCACTTAAAGCCGACACCGCCGCAGGATATTGCGAATGACTGGTCGCCCATATATATTAATTTGCCCGTAAGGCTGTAAAACATAATTATTTCCCCCTGTTAAGGTTAAGAATAAGTGAACCGCTTGCGTGTCCGTGACATATAGCAAGAGCCAGAGCATCCGCCGCGTCATCGGGCTTCGGTATTTTATCAAGCTTCAGGAAAGTTCTCGTCATTTCCTGCACCTGAAACTTCTCGGCTCTGCCGTAACCGACTATACTTTGCTTTACCTGAAGCGGAGTGTATTCAAAAATAGGCACCCCCGCATTCTCCACAGCGAGGACTATAACACCCCTCGCCTGAGCAACATCAATAGCGGTTTTCTGGTTAGTGTTGAAATATAATCTTTCAATACTGACTGCATCGGGCTTGAACTTTTCCAAAAGCTCGGTGATGTCGTCATATATACTTTTCAGCCGTTGATTGAAGGGCATATCCTTGTCGGTGGTAACTGCACCGTAACCAATTAAAGAAAAGTCGTTGTGTTCATATCGTATTATACCGCAACCCACAATAGCATAGCCCGGGTCAATGCCGAATATTACCATAAAAACACCACACAATACCACATCATAATTTTCAAATCATTATACCATATAATAGGATGAAATATCAACTGTTATATTGTATTTTTTTATACTGTTATATTGTATTTTTTTATATTATTGAATATACTTCCGTTAAGGTAAAAATATGTTGATTTTAGTCGATTTAACTGATATAATCACAATATAGAAAGTTTTAATTTACCGAAGGGCGGAATGAATTATGACTAAAAAATTAGATGCAAACAAAATAATCCTCATCGTTGCAGCTGGTTTGATTGTGTTAGCTGTTATAATCACCTGTATAGCCTCAATATATGAGAAATTCAAAGATAAAGACGATACAACCACTACACCCCAGGCAAGCGTTTCAGATACCGTTAAAAACGACGATACCGCTTCAACAACGGGCAAAGCACCTCAGACAAGCACTCCTGCTACCGCCAATAAAAACGGCGCAGGTAAATATAAAGTGGTCACCAAGGATGACCCCCTCGGTATCCGTTTACAGGCAGCACAGAATGCTGAACGTGTAAGCGAAATCCCCAAGGGCAGTGAAATTGAAGTTCTCACAGTTTACGGCGACTGGGGCTATGTAAAGCACGACGGTGTGAGCGGTTGGATTTCAATGAAGTATGTTGAATTAATTACAGCAACCAATGTAACCGTTAAGCATGCGCCCGGTAAATACACTATTGCTACTCAGGATGATCCTCTCGGTATCAGAACCAAGCCCGAGCAGAATGCTGAGAGAGCCGGTGAAGTTCCCAAAGGCGAACAGGTAGAAATTCTCGCAGTTTACGGCGAATGGGGTTATGTAGAATATAACGGAATTAACGGTTGGCTCTCATTCCAATACCTTAAACAGGCATAATTTTATGTATATTTGTAACGATTGTCCGAGAAAATGTAACACAGAAAGAAAAGCTCTTACCCACAAAGGTAAGGGCTTTTGCCATATGGGAGAAAACCCGGTTATAGCCAGAGCTGACCTTCATTTCTGGGAAGAACCGCCTATCAGCGGCACCAATGGCAGCGGCACCGTGTTTTTCACGGGATGTAATCTCCAATGTGTATTTTGTCAGAATGAAAAAATCAGCCGTGGTAAATTCGGCAAAGAAATCACCGTCGAGGAACTCAAGGAAATATATAACGAACTGATTTCAAAAGGCGCACACAATATTAATCTTGTTACGGGTACGCATTTTATAAAAGCAATCAGGGAATCACTGGATGACACCCTCCCCGTCCCCGTTGTTTATAACTGCGGAGGTTATGAGAGTGTTGACGCGCTTAAAACGCTTGAAGGTAAAATTGACATTTATCTGCCTGACTTAAAATACTCGGATAATACTCTTGCCAAAAGATACTCAAATGCACCCGATTATTTTGAAACAGCAACCCAAGCAATTAAAGAAATGTACCGACAGGTAGGCAATCCCGTTTTTGACAGCAACGGCATTATGCAAAAAGGCGTTATAATCCGACACCTGATTTTACCCGGTCAGTTAAAAAACACAAAAAGGGTTATTGATTGGGTTTGTGAGAATTTTAAAGAGGGTCAGGTTTTATTCAGCCTTATGAGTCAATTCACACCAATAAAAAGCTGTAATATTGATATTCTTGACCGACGATTAACACGGGAAGAATACGAAGAAATCGAAGACTACCTTTACAGCTCGGGTATTGAGGACGGTTTTATGCAGGAGCTGTCATCCGCAAGTGAAGAATATGTACCGCCCTTTGAAACAGGCGAAAATTTAGAATAATTATGTAACCAATACTCGTCACAGTCATATTATGTATTGAAGTTTAAGCAATTGTCAGTAACTTCAAATATTTTTCAGGAGGCATAATATGGCTGACAAAAAATCCTTCCCCGCAAACGACCTGAACCACATCAAGGAAGCTATATGTGTTGACACAAATCGGGTTTACGATTCCTGCGCTGACAAAGATTGCCTTACGGATTTAAGGGTTTATCTTACAGATTGCAATCAACACATCCTCGAATCCGCAACCTCGGTACGCCCCAGATGTGCACAAATACTTAACTGCATTATAGAAGTTGAAAAAGTACCATTTAATAAAGGTTGCTACTCGGTTGACCTTACATTCTTTGTGAAAGTCACTCTTGATGCGTTCACCTGCCCCACATCACCCCCTTGCACAATTGAGGGGCTCGTAACATTCAACAAAAAGTGTATTCTCTACGGCAGCGACGGTAATGTTAAAATATTTACATCAAGTTATGTCTGCAACGGCTCCGACGAGCAAATGCCCGTTACCAACTCCAATCCCAAAGCAAAAGTGCAATGCGTTGACCCGATAGTTCTTGATGCAAAAATATGCAGAATCTGCGATTGCTGCAACACGCTGGGTGATTGCTGCGACAGTGTACCCCGTAATATCTGTTGCTGCTTTGACGGTAATTTCGGGAATTACGGCGAAAAGGCAATTAAAGTCACCCTGGGCGTATTTACCATCATACAGCTCGAACGGGATGTACAGATGTTGATACCTGCATATGATTTCTGCGTACCCACTAAAGAATGCTGTTGTGATACGGAAGATCCCTGCGACACATTCAGAAGAATCAGCTTCCCCATTGACGAGTTTTTCCCGCCCAACTGTCACGAGACTGATTGCTCCTGCAATTATCCCCCTTCAGGTAACTGCGGCTGCGGTAAATAACAATTAATTAACGGAGATATAGGTTTCCCCTATACCTCCGTATTTTTATCCCTGATAAACTATATTCTCCTGAATCATTTTATCTATATTTTCCATATCATACCACTGACCGTCAATATCCACTTTAGTCTTAACATCCTTGCCTTCAATAGCAAATACGCACTGTTCAACTGCGTTATAACCGATATTATACGAGTCCTGGGCAACAGAGCCCAAAAGCTTTGACTTTGAGTTTTTATTTTTAATCCATTCAATTTGCTTTGTACCCGCATCAAAGCCACTGAAAACAATACCGTCATATTTACCCTGATTTGCGGCAATAGCATCGCTCACCTGCTTTACGACACCTTCATTCGACATAAAAATTGCCTTACATTTCTTTTCTACGAGGGCATTTAGTGCATCAATATAGGCATTATTTGAGTCACCGGGTTTTACTTCTTTTTCAATTTTATATTTGCCTTTGGTGGTATCATCCGCATCCGCAAGCTCAGTGAATTTTTCAATAAAGCCCTCTACCCTGTCAATACCGGTCTGTGTTTCGTCGTGTTGAATTACTCCGATAACATAGGTGCCCTGACTTTTGGTGATATCTGCTTTAATCGCTTCAAAGAAATGCTCGGCATTAAGTGCTGCCGCATCCTTATTGGAGGTTGCAACGGTTGAAACAATAGGGTTCTTTTTCTGAGAATCAAGGGTCTTGATATCCGCTTCCCAGACACCGCTGTCAAACTGAACAACGGGAATTTTCTTGTCATAAGCCTGGGTCAGCATATCCGCAAAACCCTCTCCTATTGTGGCAACAACGAGTCCTGAAACATTGTTTGAAAGGGCTGTTTGTACCATTTCTTTTTGTGACGGTAAATCAGAGGAGCTTTCGGTGGCAGGGCCACGGAATGTTATATTATAGCCGTATTTTTCAGCCGCATCCTCTGCGCCCCTTTTAACCGCCTGCCAGAACGCATGGGATTCCCCTTTCGCAACCACGGCAATTGTTTTTGATGCATTTGTGCCGTTATTACCTGAGTTACCGTCAGGGGTAGCACCGTTATTCTTATCCTCTCCGCAAGCGGTAAACAAAGTAAACATAAGGCATATAACGCACATTAAAGCCACTATTCTTTTTATTTTCATAAACATTCCTCCGATTATTTTTTCTTCTTGTTTTTCAGAATATCAATAAGCACCGACAACACAACAATAACACCCGTAAGAACATAGGTTACATAAGTTGAATTAACGCTTACATTGTATTTCGCGAGCACGAAATTAAGTCCCGAGCGTATAACCACAAGCATTGCCGCACCTATTACGGAGCCTCCCACTGAGGCTACACCGCCCGCCGCGGAAGTACCGCCGATATATACACCTGCTATGGCATCCAATTCCATACCGTTACCCGTTGCAGATGCCACGGTAACAAAAGAGGATGACCAGAAAACTGCCGCTAACCCTGCACCAAGACCCGTTAAAACATAGGCAATAATTTTATATTTATCGGTATTTATACCCGAAAGGCGTGTTGCCTCCTCATTGGAGCCGATTGAAAGAATATATCTTCCCACTTTGTTTTTATACATAAGGTACATACAAAGTATCATAAAAAGGATAACCCACACTATACCTGAGGGAAAGCCGTTGTAATTCGAGAAAATCTTATTAAAGGCTGTCCCTGTCGGATAAAAAACATTGGGTGCGTTTACAATTATTGCAGAAAGTCCCCTTGAAACCATCATTGTGCCCAAGGTTGCTATAAAGGCGGGTAATTTGAGCTTGGCAATTAAAAGCCCGTTGATTAAACCGAAAAGTCCGCCTATTAATATCATAACCGGCACTGTGCCCCACAGGGGCAAAACCCCATCGGTGTAAAGCTTACCTGCTATAACAGAGGATGCTATACAGACAGTACCTATTGACAAATCAATACCGCCCGTCGCAATAGCGAAGGTAACACCGAGACCCATAATGGCATAGGGCGCGAGAGACTGCGCCATACTTATGATGTTATATTCATTTAAAAAGTTCGGATTAAGAGCGTAAAACAAAAGCACCAGCACTATTAATGCGCCGACAATTATAAAATTCTGCTTGCTTTTTTCAAAAAATCCGCTGATAAAATTTCTTTCTTTAAGACTTTTGTTCAAAACAAATCACCCCTTACTGACGCATCATTGCATACTTCATAATGTTTTCCTGAGTGGCCATTTCAATAGGTAATTCACCTGTAATCCTGCCCTCACACATAACAATCACCCTATCGGAGACACGCTGGATTTCAGCAAGCTCGGAAGATATCATAATAATAGATTTGCCGTTTTTCACCAAATCATCCATAAGAGCGTACATTTCGCTTTTCGCACCGATATCTATACCTCTCGTGGGCTCGTCAAAAATGAAAATATCCGAGTTTTTTATAAGCCAACGGGCAACAACCACCTTTTGCTGATTACCACCCGATAAGTTTCTTACCTTCTGTGCCATTGAGGGAGCTTTGGTGCGAAGCTTACCGTTAACTTCCTCAGCCACTTTTCGAGCTCCCCCATCATCAATAAACCCGAACCTTACAAAATCCCCGACACTTGCCAGAACAGAGTTATCTGCAACTGACTTATCCAATAATAAGCCGTATCGTTTTCTGTCCTCGGAAATGTAACAGATTCCGTTTTTCACTGCCTCTTCGGGTGAGTTTATTTCAACAAAGCTTCCGTTGATTTTAATCCTTCCGCCGTCTTTTTTGTCCGCGCCGAAAATCGCTCTTGCCACCTCGGTACGCCCGGCGCCCATAAGTCCCGAAAAGCCTAAAATCTCACCTTTTTTAAGACTGAAGCTGACATTTTTAACTGTATCTTTCACAGTGAGATTCTCCACCTCGAGAACAGTTTCGGCATCTTCGGGGCAACTGCTTTTCTCTTTCTTATCACCGTAAACTACCCTTCCGACCATCATTTTAACTATTTCCTCAGTATCTGTTTCAGAGGTTTTAACCGTTCCTATATATTCACCGTCACGCATAACGGTTACCCTGTCTGATATACGCTTTATTTCATCCATTCTGTGGGAAATGTAAACCATACCTATACCCTTGGACTTCAGCTCATTCATAATGCGGAAAAGCTCATCAACCTCAACGGATGTAAGGGCTGCGGTGGGCTCATCAAGTATAAGAATTTTTGAATCATGGGATATTGCTTTCGCGATTTCCACCATCTGTTGTTTACCCACGGTAAGGTTACCAAGTCGGGTTGAGGGTGAAATGTTAACACCTACATATTCAAGAAGCTTTTGTGCCTCTTTTTCCATATAGGAGTCATCAATAAAAATACCGAATTTCGTAAACTCTCTGCCGATAAATATATTCTGAGCAACGGTTAAATCCTTCATCATATTAAGCTCCTGATGAATGATTGAAATTCCCTTTTCCTGGGATTCTTTCACATTCTGAAACTCAACCTTTTCACCGAAAAGCTCAATTTCGCCCGAATCCCTTGTGTGAATACCCGTAAGAATTTTCATAAGCGTGGATTTTCCCGCACCGTTTTCACCCATAAGAGCGTGAACCTCGCCTGCCCTGAGTTCAAGTGCGGCGTTTTTAAGAGCCTGCACTCCCGAAAAGCTTTTACCGATATTTGTCATTTTCAGAATAGTTTCTGTCATTTGTTCACTTCCTGTGTTGACCTTTACTTGAAATATTATTATCAGTAAAACTTGTTTTAAACATAAACTTAAATAAAAAGAAAAAAGCAAGGACAAATGTCCTCGCTTAATAGTTTATTTTTCTCCGATAAGCCTGTCGATAATGTCGGAATATAGAGCGCCCGGGTCATCAAGGAAGCCGTCTTTTAACTGCTCCGCCTGTAAAACATCGGCAACATTTAATGTCAGTGATAACAGCACCTCGCCGTTACTTTCAATTTCAAAGGTTACATCGCAACTGTCGTCTTTTTTAGTAATAACAACTTTATTCTCTCTTTCCGAGCGAGCACGCGCAACAATGTTCAAAGCAGTTTTTACCGCTTTATCACGCACACCGGGTAAAAGCGTATTTTCAAGAGCCAGTGCACTGTTACCACCAAGGGTAGTAACTGAAATATGGGGCTCACCCATATACATTTCCTCGCAGACAGTACCCGTTTCGAGTAACTCATCAATAGCGGCGTTTGTATCAAAATAATTTACGAGACCTGTTTTTTGAAGAGTGTCGCAAATCTGTGCGCGTTTCATAGGTGTTTTAACCGATTTAAGAATGTAGCAAATAAGAATTTTAATATCTAACATATTACGCAGACCGCCGATTTCGATACCGCCTGCAAAAGCATCAAACTTAACCACAAAAGCATCTCCTTCCCAATGGTTTATGCTATTTATATTCTACCATTTTTTAAGAATTAAAGCAACAAAATAATTATTTTTTAAAAGTTTCCAAGAGAGTTTCTCTTATTTCACCCGCAAGATAAAGAGAGCCCACAACAAGAAGCGCTGTATTTTCATCTGTAATACCACACGCAATTTTTAAAGCATCGGTTATTTCGTCAACTGCATAAACTTCTTTTGCGTATTTTTTCGCAATTTCCGAAAGCTCCGACGATGTCATAGCTCTCGGATTTTTGGGGGTTACAGCAAAAAAAACATCTGTAACACTCATAAGAGGCTCAAGGGATTTTTCTACTGCTTTATCCCCCATCATTCCTGCAATTACCACCACTTTTTTGTTTTTCAATTCGGATGAAACCGCATCAAAAAGGGCTTTTGCTCCGTCCTGATTATGACCGCCGTCAAGAATTACAAGTGGATTTTCGCTTATAACCTCGACCCTTGCAGGAAGACAGGTTTTTGATATACCGTTTTTAATATCATCCTCGGTAATATTGAATTTTTTCTTTAAAATTTCACAGGCTTCAATAACACAGGTCATATTTTTAACCTGATGCTCACCTGCCATAGTGACAAAATATTCGTTATTTTTATACTTAAACACAGTACCGAAAATGTCACTTTTTATTATTTTAACGTCATTCTCACAAGGAATGAATAGGGTGTTATTTTTCTCTTTAATCGTTTTTCTGATTACTCCAAGAGCACCATCGGTTTGACCGAATGAACAAATAACATTACCATTTTCTTTTATTGTACCGCATTTTTCAAAGGCTATTTTTTCAATAGTATCACCGAGAATTGCAGAATGGTCGATGGAGAGAGAGGTGATAACATTAACAAGGGGCGTTTCAATAATATTGGTAGCATCAAGCCTTCCGCCAAGCCCTACTTCAAGCACAACCACATCACAACAGAGCTCCTTAAAGCAAAGGAAAGCCGACGCAGTAAGTGCCTCAAACTCTGTTATGGTTATATCTTTACTTTCCAACTCTTCTACGGCAGATTTAACTTTCCGCACATTACGAGCGAAAATATTTTTATCAACGGGAGCACCGCAGAACTGCACACGCTCCAAAAACTCGCTGACATAGGGCGAGGTGTATAACCCCACCTTGTAGCCCGACTCAATAAGCACGTTTGAAATTGCCGTTGAGGTTGAGCCTTTGCCGTTAGTTCCCGCAATATGTACATATTTCAAGCTTTTCTCGGGATTGCCGAGCAAATGCAATAAGGCATCCATCCCGTTGAGACCGGGACGGATACCGAATTTTAATAATGAATGAATATAATCTACTGCTTCAGTATAAATCATTTGAGTTTTTCAAGACTTTCTTCAAGCATTGCGATTTTTTCAAGATGCTTTGCCTGTTTTTCGCGTTCCTGAGCTATAACCTTTTCGGGAGCCTTAGCAACGAAACCGGGGTTATTGAGTTTATTCTCAACAAACTGAAGGTCTTTTTTAGCTGCATCAAGCTCCTTCTGAAGTCTTGCGCGCTCTGCCTCAAAGTCAACAAGCTCATTAAGAGGAATAAAAATCTTAGCGGATTCTGTGATAACGCTTACGCTGCCTTCAATTTCAAAATCACTGCCGACTTCTACCTCGGAGGCATATGCAAGTCTGTTCATAAACACACTGCCGTTTTTAAACTCTTCAATGTATTTTGTTGCAATATAAAGCTTAGCCTTCTTTGAAGGAGGAACATTCATCTCTGCACGGCGATTACGAACAGCCTTGATAGCGGACATAACACGCTCCATAGCAGTTTCCTCAACGGGGAAATTAAGACCTTCGTCATACTTGCACCAATCGGAAATCATAATTGATTCGCCGTCATGAGGAAGTGCAAGCCAGATTTCCTCAGTAATAAAGGGCATAAAGGGATGGAGAAGCTTAAGTGTGTTTGACATTACATAAACAAGAACAGCCTTTGCAGTCTTTTTGCCCTCTTCGTTGTCACCGTTAAGACGGATTTTTGCAATCTCAATATACCAATCGCAGAATACATCCCAAATGAAATCATAAAGATTCTGAACTGCAATACCTAATTCATAGTTTTCCAGAGAATTCTGAACTGTTTTAACAAGAGTGTTGAAACGGCTGAGAATCCATTTATCCTCTGTTGCAAGGTTTTCGGGAATATGGGGCGCGGGTTCATCCTCGTCAAGATTCATAAGAATGAATCTGTTTGCGTTCCAGAGTTTATTTGCAAAGTTACGGCTTGCCTCGATTTTCTCGGGAAGGAAACGCATATCGTTACCGGGACTATTACCGGTTGCAAGTGAAAATCTCAAAGCGTCTGCGCCGTAGTTTTCAATAATTTCAAGAGGATCAATACCGTTACCCAAGGATTTTGACATCTTTCTGCCCTGAGCGTCACGAACAAGACCGTGAATAAGAACAGTGTCGAAGGGAACCTGACCTGTATATTCGAGGGCTGAGAATATCATACGGGATACCCAGAAACCGATAATATCGTAACCTGTAACAAGGGTGTTTGTGGGATAGTAATGCTCCAAATCCTTAGTTTTATCGGGCCAGCCCAATGTTGAGAAGGGCCAGAGCGCGGAACTCAACCAGGTATCAAGAGTATCCTCGTCCTGAGTAAGCTTTGCCGAACCGCATTTTGAACACTTATCGGGTGCGCCAACGCTAACTGTAACGCCGCCGCAATCTTCGCAGTACCATGCAGGGATTCTGTGACCCCACCAGAGCTGACGGGAAATACACCAGTCGCGTGTACCGTTCATCCAGTTAAGGTAGTTCTTTGTAAATCTTTCGGGAACGAATTTTGTTTCGCCCTTTTCAACTGCTTCAATAGCAGGTTTTGCAAGGGGTACCATACGAACAAACCACTGTTTTGAAACCATGGGCTCAATTGTGCTGTGACAACGGTAGCAAGTACCAACCTCGTGTTTAAGAGGCTCGATTTCTTTAATATACCCGCCCGCTTCAAGGTCAGCAAGAATTGCTTTTCTTGCTTCCATTGTGGTCATACCTGCGTATTTACCGCAGTCAAGTACCTCGGGCTCATTTTCAGCTGCTCTACCGCTTGCAATAAGCTCATCAGCAATGCGTTTATCCTCTGCACCTGTAAGATGACCGTCATATGTAAATGTACGGACAATAGGAAGATTGCATCTCTGACCTACTTCAAAGTCGTTGGGGTCATGAGCAGGTGTAATTTTAACAACACCTGTTCCCTTAGTCATATCGGCGTGTTCGTCGCAGACAATGGGAATTTCCTTATTAAGTAAGGGTAAAATCACATGGCAACCGTGAAGATGCTTATAACGCTCGTCCTCTGCATTAATTGCAACGGCGGTATCACCGAGCATTGTTTCGGGACGGGTTGTAGCAAGCTCAAGCTTCTCCCCTGTTTCTTTAACTGTGTAAAGAAGGTGCCAGAAATTACCGTCTTTTTCTTCGTATTCAACTTCAGCGTCGGAAATAGATGTGTTACAGCAAGGACACCAGTTAACCATACGGTTACCTCTGTAAATTAAATCCTTGTCGTAAAGGGTTTTGAAAACTGTATTTACAGCTTTATTACAACCCTCGTCAAGAGTGAAACGCTCTCTGTCCCAATCGCAGGAAGAACCGAGTTTTTTCAACTGTTCAACGATTCTGCCGCCGTACTGAGCCTTCCATTCCCAAGCTCTCTTAAGGAATTCTTCACGACCTAAATCCTCTTTGGTAATACCTTCTTCTCGCATTTTTTCAACGATTTTTGCCTCGGTAGCAATAGAGGCGTGGTCGGTACCGGGAAGCCAGAGAGTATCGTAGCCGGACATTCTCTTCCAACGGATGAGAATATCCTGGAGTGTATTGTCAAGAGCGTGTCCCATATGAAGCTGACCTGTAATATTCGGTGGCGGAATAACAATAGTGTAAGTGGGCTTGCCTTCCTCGCACTTAGCGTGGAAATATTTGCCTTCAAGCCATGATTTATATATACGATCCTCAACATTTTTAGGGTCGTACTGCTTTGCGAGCTCTTTCTTCAAAAGAAGTCCCTCCTAAAATAAATTACCAATTTTTCGAAAATTCGATTACTGCTTATTATCACATATTATTAAATGAATGTCAATGTTTCAAAGAAGTATTTTTATTGTTTATATTACATAATAATTATAAATTTCCGAAGGCACAAAAAAAGATTATATTATAATTACGAAAACACTTGATTTTTGGTAAAAAATATAATATACTGTTGTGGTAAATAAAACTGCTCAAAGGAGTTTTTAAAATGACATCAAGAATTGAAGAAAGAAGTTTTGCAATCTACTTAGTCCTCAGCGTACTCACCTTCGGTATCTATCCCATTATTTTCTGGCACAAAATTTCAAATGAAGTTGCTGTTCTTTGCGAAGGCGACGGAAAGAAAACAATGAAATATGTTTTTATCTGGCTTCTCAACATGGTAACCTTTGGCATTGCAGGTATCGTATGGAGAGCAAAACTTGCTCAGAGACTTAAAGATAATGCAGCACGTTATGATATCAGAATCAGCGAAAGCGCTGCTGTTCCCACAATTTATGAGCTTTGCATTCCCGTTGTCGGTCCTTTTATTGCTCGCTACATCATCATTAAAAACTTCAATGCTATGGGCGATGCTTTCAACGAATACAATGGCTTTGCAAAAAATGTTGATAACGTTTACGCTGACTAATTAATTTGAACTTATATATTAAAAGCACTCTCAATTGAGAGTGCTTTTTTTACATATTTTTTTGCCCGGTAAAAGAAAAATACAGCGTCACAAGTCCTCCGCTGAGTAAGGCTCCGCCAATAATATCAGTAACCCAATGCACACCCGAAGCAAGCCTTCCTATAACCATAAAGCAAATAAAAGCAGTAATGATAAAAGAAACAACCATTTTCAAACCGTTATTTTTCATGCGTGTTTTAAGCTGCATAATTGCGGTAGGCATAACGCACATAACAAGCATTGTTGTGGATGATGGGTAAGATGCCTCTAAAACTCCATTTATCAGAACGGGTCGGTAATTGACAGCCAATTTTTCAAATAAAACATATACAGCAATTACAATAATATAAAATAAACCCAAAGCAATAATGCTGTAATCTATTTTGAAAAGACTTTTCCTTTTAATCAACTGAACAAGACCCAGAATGCCGAAGCACATACACACAACAATCGGCACAAGACCGAGCCAATCGGTGATAGTGTATAGCGACATATGAGTACCAGTCAGGTTGTGGAAAAATCCGTTAAGCGTTGCAAAGCCCACCGACGAGCCCAAGGGACCTATGGGCTGCACATCCACAAAACGAACTGATACCGTCCACAACACAAACACCGCAAGCAAACCTATTGCGATGCATAAAAATTTTCTGTTTTCTTTTTTCAATTTTTATTCCTCCTTTTTTGAGTTATATGCACAACTTACAATAAGGAGAACAAAACATCAAGAATTTCAGTGTGACATTAGCGACACCATTCGTGTCATCGGCGTTTTATCATCACTAAAACCTTTATAACCAGGAAAACAAAAGCGAATACAGCAGGATAAGGTTGTAAGCTTAAAGTAAACAAAAGCACCGCAATTACATTTAATATTAGAGATACTTTGCTCTTTGTGCTTTCCCATACAGGTTTACGGCAATTCTGCAAAGCAAGAATAAGTATGCCCCAGAAAACAACTCCGATTACCAGAGCAAAGTAACCAATACGCAGATATGACTGTACAGCAGTAAGAGATAAAAGAGAAACTGATTCTATAAATTCACCTGACTTTTGTCCGAACAAGGGCAAAAACAGAAACATTCCCACGCTCACATCAAGCAAACCAAAAATCAAATCACAAAAATGCTTTGCTTTCTGCTTACTTTCCTCTTCGGCAATTGTAAGCACCTCGTCGCCTGACAGAAGCTCATCAATTGTTATATTAAAATATCTTGCAATTGCTTTCAAAGAGTCAATATTCGGGTAACCCCTGCCCGACTCCCATTTTGAGATTGCAGTTCTCGATACATAAAGAGCCATGGCGAGTTCTTCTTGCGTCAGCCCCTTCTGCTTTCTTAAATTCTGTAACTTCTCGTTAAATTCCATTTTCATCTTTCTTTCCGATATTATAAAAATAATTATAGCTATCGCTTTATATTATCATATCGACTGAACAAAAACAACTCCCTGCATTTCTGCAAGGAGTTGAAAAATTCGAAATAATACTGATTATCTCTTTGAGAACTGAGGTGCACGACGAGCGCCTTTGAGACCGTATTTCTTTCTTTCTTTCATTCTGGGGTCACGAGTAAGGAGACCTGCTTTTTTAAGAACGGGACGAACATCATCTTCTGACTGAAGAAGAGCTCTTGCAATACCGTGACGGATTGCGCCTGCCTGACCTGTAACGCCACCACCGTTTACACGGCAAACAACGTCGTATTTGTCAAGGCTCTCTGTAAGAGCGAGAGGCTGACGAACGATAAGTTTAAGTGTTTCAAGACCGAAATAATCGTCAATATCTCTGTCGTTGATTGTAACCTTGCCTGTGCCGGGATATACGCGAACACGAGCAACAGATTTTTTTCTTCTACCTGTACCGTAGAAATATGCTTTGCTTTCGTACATAATTAGTTGCCTCCTCCCTTAAAATTCTCTTACGATAGGCTTCTGAGCTGCCTGTTCGTGCTCTGCACCTGCATATACACGAAGACGAGCCATAGCTGCTCTACCGAGAGTGTTGTCGGGGAGCATACCCTTAACGGCTTTCTGAACTGCAAATTCGGGTTTTTCTTTCATAAGAATACCGTATTTAACAGATTTCATATTGCCGACATAGCCTGTGTGATGGTGATAATATTTGTCCTCAAGTTTGTTACCTGTGAGAACTACTTTTGCAGCGTTGATGATGATAACGCTATCGCCGCAATCAGCGTGAGGAGCGAATGTGGGTTTGTGTTTACCACGAAGAAGAACAGCAGCTTCAACAGCAACTTCGCCGAGAGTTCTGCCTTCTGCGTCGAGAACATACCACTGGCGCTCAGTTTTGCCTTTAGGCATATAAGTAGACATAACAGTTACCTCCGATATAGTTTCGGGGCACAAAAACCCCGCATTGCCTTGATATATTATCATAGCAACGCGGGAAAGTCAACACTTTTTTTGCAAGATTTTTATATATCAAACACTATCTCTTGTTTTCTTCGTTTTTCTCGTTTTTTCATAGTGTTTTCTCTTTTAGCAAATTCAAAAAGTTGTACAATTATATTGTATTTTATTTGGCAAGTTTGCTGTAATCCTTGACGATATCAATGCGGTTTTTACGGCGCTTTCTTCGTTGGCGCTCATTCTTTGTAGCAAAGAAAAGTATGATTAAAATCACAGCGATTACAATAACCGAAACTATAAATGCCTTTGAGCTCATTATCTTCTCGAGCCAGTTAAACATCGCCCAAAGGTAATTCTTTTTAACATCATCCTGAGCCACCAGAGTAATTGATGCTACATTAACACCCTCATAAACAATATTGGCTTTACCGACAACATCACCTTTTTTAACCGGGGCATCTATCATCTCGGGGAAGCCCTCTGAGTATTCGATTTTCATATTATCGATATCAATATCCTTATGAACAACCGCGCTTACTTTCTCCTGCGGGACTAAGGCAACATAGTCGTTTCCCCTGCCGTATTTAACGGAAACCTCACCGATATTATAAGATGTATCGGCAAGCTCTTTAATTTTAATATTTTTAAAAGCCCATCTTAACATATAACGGCACATAAGATAGGCAGTATTTCTGCGTTCTCCGTCAGCAACATACTCGTCGTTACCCTTCATTGAGATAGCTATAAAGGTGTAGCCGTCTTTAGTTGCACTTGAAATAAGACAACAGCCTGCTTTATCGGTAGTACCCGTTTTCAGACCGACTGCGCCTTCGTAATAATAGTACGAATAGCTGTTGAGCAATGGGTTTGTATTATAGAGATAACGAATGTCACTCTTATTTGTTTCGGGCATGGTTTTACCGTACTTTGATGATATTTGCTTTATATGGTCATTGGCAAGTGCTTTCTTAGCTATTAAATACATGTCCGATGCAGTTGTTCGGTTCTGCTTATCACTGTCAAATCCCTCAACAGATTCATCGTCAAGACCGTGCGGATTTGCAAAATATGTATTTTTACAACCTAACTCTTTAACATATGTGTTCATTTCAGCAACGAAAGCATCAATATCACCGTTACCGAAATGCTCTGCAATTACAAGTGCCGCATCATTACCGCTCACAAGAAACAGGCAGTAAAGAAGCATTTCCAATGTAACCTCTTCCCCTGCTTTAAGACCCGCAATTGAACTGCCCGTACCCAGAAGAGAGTCAATGGTCTTTTCCGAGCAAGTGATTACAGTTTGCAAATCGTTACATTTTGAAAGAGCAACAAGTGCGGTGGTAACCTTAGCAAGGGATGCAGGTGCGGCAATCATATCCGCATTTTTGCTGTAAATTACAGTATCCGTATCTGCGTTCACCAACAGAGCAATATCTGTTTCATATTCAGGTGCCTCGATATCATAGTAGCCGTTTTTGGTTTTTATAATATTTTCATCTTCAGCGGCAAGACCTATAACTGATACGGGCAAAGCGAATATTAAACAAAATATAAAAATCAGTAATTTTTTCATAGACAATCACCGTTAAATGTTATAAAATATAATAAATAATTATTTAAAGACAGTATATCATTTTTTTCGACAGAATAAAATACTATTTTATAAAAAAGGAGAACAAAATTATGGTTTTTGTTACGGGCGATACACATGGCGACCCTAAAAGACTGTCAAAAAGTGTTTTGAAAAACCTTAACGAGGGTGACACCCTCATTGTCTGCGGTGACTTTGGTTTTATCTGGGACAGATCCAAAGCTGAACAGAAGATTTTAAAATCCCTTTCTAAAAGGAAATATAATATTTGTTTTATTGACGGCACTCACGAAAATTTTGAGCTTTTAAACGCCTATCCCACCACCAACTGGAACGGCGGTAAGGTTCACCAGATTTCTGATAATATATATCATCTTATGCGTGGTCAGGTGTTCGTAATTGACGGATTAAAAATTTTCACCATGGGCGGCGGCGAAAGCCCCGATCTGGAGTCACGCCTTGAGGACAACCCCTGGTTAAAATACGAAATTCCCTCCAAGGAAGAATTGCTTGAAGGTGCCACAAACCTGGAAAACCACGATTGCAAAATTGATGTTATTGTCACCCATGAGCCTTCTTCAACCATCAAGAGCTTCTTAAAGCTCGGTGAAAGCGAATCCGTGCGTGTTACAACTCTTAACGCTTACTTTGACGAGCTTTCAAAATGCAGTGAATTCAGCCGTTGGTTCTTCGGCAGCTTGCATATGGATAAATACATTTCCAACACTTATATCGGTGTACACAAAGCGATTGTTAACGCACACACAGGTGAAAGAGTTAAGCTTTAAGATGAGGTAAAATTATGAAAATAAAGGTCAATAAAAAGAAATTAAAAAAGTCACTTTTAATTCTTACTGTTATCATTCTCACACTCTCAATAACAGCGGGTACAGTAGCATTTATAGCTAACTTCCCTGACAAGAGAACACCTGAATTCAATGATAGTGGTACGGCAAATGTAAAGAAGTCTTTTGACGAAGGTGAATTTAAGATGGGCGAATATGATTTAATTGTTGCCGTAAACGGCGATGACCAAGCAGAAGGCACATTGGAAAACCCTTTAAAAACTTTACAAGGAGCTAAAGAAAAGCTAAAAGCTCTGGATGTTTCAGAGGATGTACATATAACTGTATGGTTCAGAGAAGGCACTTATACCATCTTTGACACTGTAGCTTTTGACGAAACAGACAAATCCAATGTTCTTTATCGTTCTTATCCAAACGAAAATGTTGTTTTCTCCGGTTCAAAGGAGATAAAAAGCAATTGGGAAGAAACTAAAATAAACGGCGTAAAAGCTTTTGTAACTCCTGTACCCGTTAATAGCGAAGATGACTATTTCCGTTCTCTTTTTAAAGACGGTAAACGTCTTTCTCGTTCAAATTATCCAAAAGAAGATTTCTTCAAGGTAAAGGATCCTAAAACCGATGAAGCTGTTATCCCGGAGACAGACCCCGATTTCTTCACACACTCCCTTGCATTTTATGCAAACACATCAGATATCCTTAATTTCAGTAATCCTCAGGATATCGATATAAGGGTTATGCATTTCTGGTGCGATGAGCTTCTGCCCGTGCACTCGGTTGACACCCAAACCGGCAGAATAGAAACCAGAAAGCCCTCATCAATGACCATAAGAGTTGATGATAACTATATTTTTGAAAATGTAAAGGAAGCACTTTCGTTGCCGGGTGAATGGTATCTGGACCGCAGCGAAGAAAAGCTTTATTACATTCCCCGGGAGGGAGATACAATTGATAATACAGTTCTTTATGCCGGTTTAACAGAACAACTTATATCAATAAATAATGCTGAGAACATATCATTCCAAGGCATTAACTTCCAAAATACTGACTGGGACCATATCGGAACAGAAAGCAGTCATTTCGGAATGGCTTTTGACGAAAACCATCCGTTATATAAAAATATAGATTACGGCGCTATTCATCCCCAGGCAGCATTCGAAATTCCTGCGGCAATACTCATCGATACTTCCGAAAGCATCAATTTTACCGATTGTGCCTTTGAAAACATTTCATATACTGCCGTTAAGTTTGAAAAAGCTTCAAAAGATTGCGCTATAACAAGTTGTTTATTCAATGAGATCGGTGCTAATGCAATATTCATAAACGGTGAATTTGTAGTTCCTGCCACCACTCAAAATATTGATGTTACGGATTGTCACATCAGTAAATACGGCAGAATTTTCAATAATGCCATCGGCATTCTTCTTACTCACGCTATTGATTGTGACTTAACACACAACGAAATTCACGACGGATGGTACACAGGCATTTCTGTTGGCTGGAATTGGGGTTACACAGACAATCCTACCAACAACATCAACATAAGCAATAACCTTATTTACAATATAGGCAACGGTTGGCTTTCGGATATGGGTGCTATCTACACCCTCGGTATTCAGCCCGACACTGTGATTTCGGAAAACATTATTTACAATGTAGGCTGTGACGAAGGAAGATATGGTTACGGCGGTTGGGGTATTTACCTTGACGAAGGCTCATCAGAAATTCTTGTTGAGAAAAACCTCGTTTATGATTGTTCATCCCAGACCTTCCACCAGCACTACGGTAAAGACAATATGATAAGAAATAATATTTTTGCTTTTGGTGGTGAAGGACAGTTCAAAATAACACGAAACGAGGACCATAACTCTTTATATCTTTATAATAACATCCTTGTTGGTGACGATACACCAATGTATAAAGATACTCATAGTCTTGACTGGTTCAAAGATGACAGCAACTTATATTGGGACTATAACACCTTTGGAAAAACAGTTTATTCAGGCGGTTCCACGAATATTTTTGATAGTGAAAATATTTTAGGTATGTATGGCAGAGGTTATTATAATAACGCGGTTCTGGCAGATCCCCTTTTCAAAGATGCCCAAAATCGTGATTTTACTCTTGCGGAAAATTCCCCCGCTTTTGACGCAGGTTTCGAAAGATGGGAATATAACGCAGGTACAATAACCGAATACAAATAATAAGTAAAACTCCGCAGGAAATTATCCTACGGAGTTACTTTTTAATCCTTTATACCAAACATAAATTTTAAAATACTACGCAAAAATTTAGGACTCTGACAAACAACAACTTTCATAAATCACCACTCCTTTATGTTTAATACATAATATGAGGATGATAAAAAAGTGTTACACTCCCAATTGCCACTCCTTTAAATCTCTCACATCGTTATACATCGAAACATAGCTCTCGTGACGACTTTTGTCAATATCACCGTTTTTCAATGCATCAAGAATAAGGCAGCCCTTTTCAACAGTATGAGAGCAAGATGTGAATTTACATTTACCCAAATAATCCTGAAACTCAGGGAAACAGAAAGGAAGATTTTCTTTAACAATGACATCGCTTGTCTGTTCAATATCCAAAGACGAGAAGCCGGGAGTATCTGCAACCAGACCTTTTCCGATATGATATAGGGTAACCTCTCTGGTCGTGTGTCTGCCCCTGCCCAACTTACCGCTGATTTCGCCCGTTGCAAGAGAAAACCTCTCATCAATACAATTAAGCAGCGAAGACTTACCAACGCCTGTATTACCCGTAAAAACGGTAATACCTTCACCTATCATTGCCTTGACCTTGTCTATCCCCTCACCTGTTTTACAGCAAACCGAGGCGAAATCTATACCTGCTTTTCTATAAATAGCTTCAAATGGAGATGTATCTCCCAAATCGCTTTTAGATAACACAACGCAAGGTTTTATGCCCTTATCAACAGCTATTGCCGTCATTTTATCAATTACCAGAAGGCTCGGCACAGGTTCTTTAACAGAAGATACAATAATAAGTGTATCAATATTCGCAACAGGAGGTCGTAAAAGAAAATTCTTTCGTTCACCTATTTCATCAATTGTATTTTCCTTACCTTCGCGAACGGTTATTGTAACATTATCCCCTGCAAGGGGTGTAATTTTCTTCCTTCTGAAAGCACCGCGCGCTTTACATTCATAAACTTCTCCGGCGGCTTCTACATAATAGAAGCCGCCGATACCTTTAATAATAACGCCGTTTAAAACTTTTTCCATATTCTCGTCCTATGCATTTTCGGTATTCTGCTCAATATCAGATTTCTGCGCCACATATAATGTGATAGCAGAATTTTTATCTAAATTAGGTGAATTTGAGGGTTGCGGTGATTGGGCAACAACCGTACCTTCATTCTGGTCATCAGGAACATAAATAATTGATATATTGGTGTAACCTGCCTGATTCAGCTTAGCCTGTGCATCTGCAACAGGAAGTCCGACAACATTAATATAGAAAGGAATGGTATAGTAGCGCTCATTTGCAGCGACAACAGGCTCTCTCGTAAAGTTAACAGTACATTCATAATAAAGCTTATCATTAATATGAAGCTTAATTATTGATGATGCTGATTCGCCGGTGGTTTCAATAGTATATTTACTGATTGAATCAGTATTAATATTATCATCAGCTACGAGAGCGTTATCAACATAGAGTTTAACATTTACATTGCCCACCTTTTGTGGCAGGTCAATATTCTTTTTAAACAGAACCTTACCTGAGCTTATTGTAAGAATTACTTTGTCGCCCTCTTTAACGGGAGATCCTTCTACCGGTGACTGCATAACGACACGGTCTTTCTCAATGGTAGAATCAACAACCTCGGTTTTATCGACAACCAAGCCGCTGTTTTCAAGAATTTTTTGAGCTTCGCTTAAGGTTTTACCTGAAACATCGGGCATTTTGAAAAGCTTTCCTGCCTCTTCGTTAGCAGAGTAATAAACAGTTACATCCGTACCCTCAAAAACACTATCACCTGCAGCAGGTTTGGTTTTAATAACTTCTCCTATGGGTGTTTTATCATCATTAACGGGTTCTAATATTACTTTAAAGCCCATACCCTCAAGGGTATCAATGGCTTCCTTATAATTTTCGCCTTTTAAATCAGGCAGAATCTTACCTTCAGCGGAAGTTGCGATATAAAGCTTTATTGTACGGCCCTTGGGTACTTTAGTGCCTGCTTCGGGATCTTGTTTGAAAACGCAACCCTCTTTACCATCACTGAAAGGCTCTTTTTTAATTTCGAAATTGAAACGCTCGTTAAATTCCTCGTTATTTTCAATTTCTTCCTCGTAATTCATGCCGATGAAATTATCAACTTCAACCTTTTTACCCACGAAAAGTGTAGGTGCACCGTCCTTAAGCACGGAAGCTATGAGAACTATAAGAAATATAAAAACAGCAACCGCTATACCCGCAATAACCGCAATAACCTTGGTTCCTGTGCGTTTACGAGGTGCTACATCCCGAACAGCTTCAATATTTCTTGAATTTGAATCGTCCGGCTTCATTTTAGCACCGCTTGACGGCGGAACAGTTTTGATAACCTGTGTAGATGCCTCGCTTGTACCAACCTTATTGACAAAACGGGTAGGCTCGTCATCCACAAAAACAGTCCTGTAATCGAACTTGATATCAGGATTACGGCGCAAATCCTCAACATCCATTAAAAACTCAGCAGCGGAGCAATATCTGTCACGAGGGTTCTTTTGCATAGCCTTCATGGTAATCTGCTCAAAGCCTATGGGGATATTGGGGTTAATTTTGCGAGGAGGCACGGGATTTTTATTGACTTGCATAAGAGCAACCGAAACAGCGTTCTCTGCCTCAAAGGGTAATTTGCCCGTCAACATTTCATAGAGAAGCACACCGATGGAATAAATATCCGCCTTTTCATCCGTAGGCTCTCCCTTAGCCTGCTCGGGACTTATATAATGAACTGAACCGATTGCTTTTTCCGTCATAGTTTTGGTCTCGCCGTGACTGAAACGGGCTATACCAAAGTCAGCAACTTTAATTGTACCATCTTCAAGGAGCATAATATTCTGAGGCTTGATGTCCCTGTGAACAATACCTTTATCATGGGCGTGCTGAAGCGCTTTAAGAATCTGATTCATAAAGAACAATGCTTCTTTCCACTGGATGACGCCACGTTCCTCAATATACTCCTTAAGAGTAATACCCTCAATATATTCCATGACAATGTACTGTAATCTGTCACCGAAGCTAACATCAAAAACCTTAACAATGTTAGGATGCGAAAGAACAGCTATTGCCTTCGATTCATTTTTAAATCTGCGACGGAATTCCTCGTTGGCAAGGTATTCATCCTTGAGGATTTTAACCGCAACTATTCTGTCATCAATATTATCGTAGGCCTTGTAAACTATTGCCATACCGCCCACACCGATGACATCGTGTATCTCATATCTTCCGTCTAATCTTTTACCCACATAATTTTCCATACTTACTCTCCTTGACTGTCAGCAAATAAGAGTACCGCAGTTATATTATCGCGGCTGCCTGCTTCAATTGCTTTTTCAACAAGTTTTTCGGCTGAAGAATCAGCGTTATTTTTGATTATACTTAACATCTCATCTGCTTCAAGAGAACCGCTCAGCCCATCCGAGCACATGAGAATGCTTTTTTCTTTACCGATATCAACTATATCGAATTCCACATCAACAAAACTGAGAATACCAACCGCACGGGTTATGATATTTCTGTCAGGATGCTCTTTGGCTTCATCTTTAGTGATTTTGCCCGTATCCATAAGATACTGAACCAATGAATGGTCCTTTGTTACAAGGTTTATATCATCGTCAAACACATATGCACGACTGTCACCAACATGAGCAACAACCGCTATGCCCTTTACAGTCATAACTGCAACAACCGTTGTACCCATACCGCTGAACTCGCGGTTTTTTTGTGCTTCTGAGAAAACAGCGGAGTTTGCGGCACAAATAGCGGAATTAAGTAAATTCTGAGCAGTTTTAACCGTCATATTTTCACGGTAACCGCGTTTTATGGCATCTGCTACCCGTTCGACACAGATTTTACTTGCAACCTGACCGCCTGAAACACCGCCCATACCATCACAGACAACTGCCCAGGCATCGCCTGATTCGAATATGCCCGCCTGATAATCATCCTGATTTGAATCTCTTACGGCACCTATATCGGTTTTAGCAAAAATTTTCACGGTGTTTCACCTCTCTCCTGATAATTAATTTTGATTTTCTTTAATTTTCTCGCGGCGCAACTGACCGCAAGAAGCATTGATATCCGATCCTAAAGTACGCCTCACCGTAACCGCATGACCGTCTTTTTCAAGTATTGACTTAAACAACGAAATACTTGAATCAGTGCTGCGCTCGTGCCCTTTTTCAGGAACTTCATTGGCAGGGATAAGATTTATATGACAAAGTATGCCCTTAAGTCGGCATGAAAGCTCCCTTGCACATTCGGGTGTATCATTTACACCCTTCATCAAAGCATACTCGAATGAAATACGCCTTGAAGTGGTATCGGCATATATTTTACAGGCTTTCAAAAGCTCATCAATATCCCAGCTTTTGTTTACCGGCATTATTTTTGAACGGATTTCATTATTGGGAGCGTGTAGTGAAACTGACAAAGTCAACTGTAAACGCTCGTTCAATAAATCATATATACGCGGTACTATTCCACTCGTAGATAAAGATATGTGGCGCATACCGATATTAAGACCGCGCTCATCACTGACAAGGCTGAGAAATTTTATTACATTGTCGTAATTGTCAAGAGGTTCGCCCATACCCATAAGCACAATACGGGATATACGCAAAGACAAATCTCTCTGGGCTGTGTAAATCTGGCTTAAAATCTCGGACGGTGTAAGCTGGCGTTTAAAGCCGCCTATACCTGATGCGCAAAAAGCACAACCCATTTTACAACCCACCTGAGTGGAAACACAGATTGTGTGGCCGTATTTATAATCCATAACCACACATTCAAGATATTCACCATCGGGCAAAGAAAACAGGTATTTTACAGTATTATCATACCGCGAAACAAGTTTTTTTTCAATAGTACACGAAAATATGACAAAATTGTCATCTAATTTCTTTATTAAATCCTTGGAAATATTGGTCATTTCGCTGAAGGATGTTACGCATTTTTTATGTAACCAGTCATAAATCTGGGTTGCTCTGAACTTAGGAAGACCCATCTCTTTGAGCTCGGCAGACAACTCCTCAAAGTTCATTGAAACGATATCTTTTTTCATAATTTTACTTTCTCTCAAAAACAGCTATAAAAAAGCCGTCGCAATTATTTTTATGCATCATAAGTGTAAGATAGTCGCCCTCGTCGATAGTTCTGTCAATATCAGGCAACGCTTTAACTGTATAAAAGTCCTCGTGCTCTTTCAAAAAAGCGTCGCAGATTTTCCTGTTTTCGTTAGGGTTCACCGAGCAAGTTGAATAAACCAACCGCCCCCCGCTTTTTACATAACGGGATGTTTCAGCAAGAATTCTACGCTGAATAGGTAAAAGCTCCTTTATATCATCGAGCTTTTTATATTTTATTTCGGGCTTTTTGCCAATAATTCCCATTCCCGAGCACGGTACATCACACAGAACGAAATCTGCAGTGGGAATATCGGAGTTATATTCACAAGCGTCATTAACCATGGGCCTGATACAAGTAAGACCAAGTCTTTCGGCGCCATCTTTAATGAGCTTTGTTCTGGACTCATATATATCACAAGAATACAACTCACCTTTATTGCCCATATACTGTGCCATTGTAAAGCTTTTACCGCCCGGTGCGGCGCAAACATCAATGACAGTTGCAGCCTCTCGGGGCGATAAGGCTTCAACGCACAACTGAGAGGAAATATCCTCCACATGGAAATAACCTTTTTTATATGTCCCGAGTTCGTAAACAGCTTTATTCAATTCTATTTCAAAAGCATTTTTTAAAACTGTTTCTTTAACCTCCACCCCTTCATTCAGAAGTTCTTTTTTTAACTCATCAGGGGTTATTTTAACTGTATTGACTCTTATAAAAATCCTCTTGGGTTCTAAAGCAGATTTCAGAAAAGCCTGCGCGTTATCTTCACCATAATGATACGTCAGAAATTTTACAAGCTCTTCGGGTGCGGAATATAAAACGCTTATTCTCTCGGAACTGCTCAAACCGTCAGGCAAAAGAAAACCATCTTCCCCCACTTTTCTTAAAACTGCATTCACAAGTCCCGAAGCAAAGGCACATCTATTGGCTTTAGTAAGTTTAACACTCTCGTTTACTGCAGCAGATGTAGGTATTTTATCCGAAAAAATAATCTGATAAACACCTAAACGCAATATAACGAGAACTTCCTTTTTTAATTTATTTATAGGTTGCTCGAGATTGCGTGAAATTATGTAATCCAGGGTAATTTTGCGCTCTGTAACACCATAAACAAGTCGTGAAATAAAAGCACAATCAGTGCTGTCGTGGCAATAAGCCTTAACAGCACTGTCAACAGCAAGGTTTGAAAACGCCTTGTCTTTTTCAATTTTCAAAAGAATTTCAAAAGCAATCTGTCGAGCGGATTTACTCATTAGCGTCTTCTCCCCGTAAATCTGAAAATCAACCTTAAAAGCTGAGCCAGGCTCACCGCAAGAGCTGCAACATAAGTCATAGCAGCAGCCTTCAAAACCTTCTGTGCGCCTTGTTTTTCTTCAAAAGTGAGTAGATTGTTTGACTCAATTACGCTTATTGCCCTCCTGCTTGCATTAAACTCAACGGGAAGTGTTACAAGCTGGAATATAGTGGTAAAGGCGAAAAAGCCGATACCAATCCACACGAGAGGCTGGAAGCTGAATATAACACCTGCAATCAATAAGGGAATTGACAAAGCCGAGCCGATATTACAAACAGGTAAAATCTTATTTCTGATTCTGATGGGTGCATAGCTTTCGGCGTGCTGTGCTGCGTGACCTGCCTCATGGCAAGCTATACCGACTGCAGCGATTGAACTGCCGTCGAAAACGCCTTCAGAAAGCCTGATAACCTTCTGGGTAGGGTCATAACTGTCGGTCATATTACCGCCGATTTTCGCAATATTCACATCGTTTATACCGTAATATTGCAAAACCATATACGCAGCCCTTGCACCTGTAATATTACGTGAGTTTCGGATTCTCGAATATTTTGAATATGTTGACCTTAGCCACATTTGAACAATCAGTGAGCCAATAACAGCGGGTAAAATCAAAACAAGGTAATAATAATCAAAAAAGCCATAGAAAAACGGCATAAAACCATAGAAATAATCTGACATACTGACATCTCCGTTTTACATTTTTTATTATTTTACACAAATTATTTTAAATAATGAAAAACAGTTTATTAACAATAGTTTAATTTAAGATATTTTGGAAATCAATTACCGAGAATTGTACCTTCCGCCACGGGATGTCCCCTGAAGAAATCCGCTGCAGCCATTCTTTTTTTACCTTCGTACTGAACTTCTTTTATGAAAACGGGATTACCGTCACCGCAATAAACAATAAGACCTTTTTTAGTAATCTTGATTGTTCCGGGAACACCGCTGCCCTCGTTATCAACAAGCTGCGAATTAAACAGCTTGAGATTTTTCCCTTCAAGAACAGTCTGTGCCACGGGCCACGGATCAAGTCCGCGAATTTGATTATGCACCTCACGAGCCGATTTTGACCAATCAACGGGTGACATTGATTTATCCAGCATTGATGCGTAAGTACTTTTTGAATCGTCTTGCTTTTCGGGTTTGAGTTCACCTTTTTCCAGTGCCTCGAGGGTCTCTATAAGCAGATCGGCACCCATTACCGCAAGTCTGTCAAAAAGCTCTCCCGAGGTTTCATTTTCGCCTATTTCAGTTACAGTTTTAAGTAACATATCACCGGTGTCAAGACCTTCATCCATCTGCATAGAGGTAACCCCTGCATACTTTTCACCGTCAAGGACACAGCGCTGAATAGGTGCGGCACCTCTGTAACGGGGTAAAATTGAGCCGTGAATATTGATACAACCGTATTTTGCAAACCGAAGAAAATCTCCGGGCAGAATTTTACCGTACGCAACAACAATAACCACATCGGGATTTAATTCTTCAAGAATTTTTACACCTTCGCCGTTTTTAAGAGTGGTGGGCTGAAAAACAGGAATACCCGACTCCAACGCAAGTGTTTTAACGGGAGGCGGTGTTAAAATTGCTTTTCTTCCCACGGGTTTATCCGGCTGAGTAAAAACACCTTTAACATCGTAACCCTTTTCAATAAGAGCCTTTAAGGGTAATACCGCAAAATCGGGCGTACCCATATAAACTATTTTCATATTAATCACCGAAAAAATTATTCTGCGTCCGCTCTGTAAAGGCACTCGCCTTCGTCAAGTTTATCTTTATATAATATGCCGTCAAGATGATCTAATTCATGGCAGAAGCAACGGGCTTTCAAGCCTTCGCCTTTGTAAAGACACCATTTACCTTCGCGGTTCTGTGCCTTAACCTTTACAACCATAGGTCTTGTAACAGTACCGTAAAGTCCGGGAAGCGAAAGACAACCCTCGGTACCTGTCTGAGTTCCCTCAACACCTGTGATTTCAGGGTTTATCAGCTCAATATAGTCACTTCTGTCCTCACTGACGTCAATTACTACTACGCGCCTTAAAACGCCTACCTGAGGCGCTGCAAGACCCACGCCGCCCGATTTATATAAGGTTTCTTTCATATCGTCGAGCAAATCAAAAAGCCTGTCATTAAACTCAGTTACGGGACGACATGTTTTTCTGAGAATGGGGTCATCATCAACCCTGATATTTCTGATAGCCATAAAAATCTCCTAATTTATATCAACTATTGCGGTAACACCACTGTTTTGTGATGCGCGCATATACTGCACAAGCAAAGCCGACATCATACTGCGGAAACGCTTGTTATTTTTACATTTAATTGTCAAAACATATCTGTATTTATTACTGATTTTTCCTACCCTGGGCTGTATAGGTCCCAAAACATTTATTTTCACATCACTGTAATCAACGCTAACTGCATTTTTAAGCATTTCGAAAAAAGTTTTTGAGCCTTGGTAAACTTTGTTATTATTCTCACCGGAGAAAGTTACAGTACAGATATCACAATACGGCGGATAGACCATACTTTTACGTATAATGCTCTCGGTCTTATAAAAAGATTCATAATCCTGTGCCGCAGAAAGCTCAATAATATCGTTATCAGGAAGCACTGTCTGGATGTAGGCTTTGCCTTCGCACTCGCCCCTGCCCGACCTGCCTATAACCTGAGTAAGCAAATCGAATGCCTTTTCACTGCTTCTGAAATCATCATTATATAGCTGCTGGTCAATAGAAATTATACCAACCAAAGTAACGCGGGGAAAATCAAGACCCTTAGCAACCATTTGTGTTCCTAAAAGAATATCGTACTCACCGTCAGCAAATGCTGTAAGCTTTTCCTGATACGAATACCTTGCCATGGTAGTATCGGCATCCATTCTGAGAATACGGGCATTGGGAAAAATATCAGCCAATTCATCCTCAATTTTCTGAGTACCGAAGCCGGCATATGTAACGGATTTTTCTCCGCATTCGGGGCACACATCGGTGTAAGGAGTGGAATGACCGCAATAATGGCACATAAGGCGCTTATTGGCACTGTGGTATGTAAGAGATATACTGCAATTAGGACAAGTTAAGACCGTCTTGCAGGCATTGCAGGATGCAAAGGTATTAAAGCCGCGCCTGTTCATAAGAAGAATGGCTTGTTGATTGTTCCCGAGACACGCTTCAATAGCTGTATATAATTCGTTACTTATAGCACCCTTGGTATTTGAGATATCAACAGTTACTACCTCGGGTAAAACTGCTTTACCGTAGCGTTTATCAAGTTTAACGAAACCGTATCTGCCGTTTATAGCATTGGTGTAAGTTTCAATAGACGGAGTTGCTGATGCTAAAACAAGCAGAGCATTATGATAAACACATCTGAATTTAGCAATATCACGGGCGTGATAACGGGGTGTCATTTCGGATTTGTAGGTATGTTCCTGCTCCTCGTCCATAACAATAAGTCCAAGGTTATCAAATGGTGCGAAAACTGCCGAACGAGTACCTATTGCAATTTTAGCATCACCGTTTTTAACCCGTTTCCATTCATCAATACGCTCACCTGCAGAAAGTGCACTGTGAAAAACTGCCACACTGTCACCAAAATGGGAATAAAATATTCCCAGAGTCTGAGGTGTAAGGGCAATTTCGGGCACCATTACAATAACGCCCTTGTTATCGGCTACTACCTGCTCAATAAGTTTAAGAAACACCTGTGTTTTACCGCTACCGGTAACACCGTAGAGAAGCGAGGCAGAGCCCTTACCGCTTCTATATGAAGAAAGAAGTGCTTCATAAGCTTTATTCTGAGTAGGTGTAAGACTGGGTGAAGGAGTTCGCTCGCAGTTCAAATCATACTTGGGTTTTCTGTAAAGCTCGCTGTCAAAAAGCTCAACAAAACCTTTTTTGAGAAGCGTTGTGATTACCGCCTGAGTAACTCCCGTAAAATAACATACCTCTTTAACCGAGGCTCCCCCTATATCCCGCAGAAGCGACATAACGCTCCTTTGCTTAACTGTCAGAAGAGGTAAAACCTCCTCTGCTTCCGTTTCACTGATACTAAGACGGACATTTTTAACTGTTAAGTCGCCTGTTTTGCGTTTAGCATCAACATTGGTAACAAGAACACCTTTTTTAACAAGCTTCTCAAGAACTGCACTGTCCGGCAATCCTAAAACGGATATAATCTTATCCTGCTTTATAAATTTGCAATTATCCTTAAGGTAATCGTAAATGCGTTTTTCTTCGTCTGAAAGCTTAGAAATAACACTTTCGTCAACCTTCTGCGACATATATGAAATAACGTAGTTGAGACCTATACCGGCAGGAAGCATCGCTTTTGCAGCTTCAAAAAGCGTACAAAAAGTGTTCTCTTTAAGTCGGGTGACAAGCTCAAGCATCTCATCATTGAACAGCGGTTTTTTATCAATAACCGCCGAAATTGACTTTAGCTTTAAACAGTCATCCGCCTCAAAAAGCGGCTTCACGGACAGTATAAGTCCCTGTTTTTTGCGATTACCGTTACCAAACGGAACCATTACCCTGCATCCGGGAACCGCAAAAGGTTCAAGTTCAAAGGGTATTTTGTAAGAGTACGGTGCATCAAAATGATACACCAAACCCTCAACTGCTACCAGAGCAAAAAAAGCGCCAGAACCCATAATCAGATTTTTGCGATTTCTTCGTGTTCAATAATTTTATATTTTTCCTCAAGCAAATCATTAAGTGCAAGGCTTACTGCCTTTTCTGTTGTAATAACCTTATCCTCAAGATTTTTATCAGAAATTTCACGTGCACGCTTAGCAGTAGCAGTAACAAGTGAATAACGACTGATATTTTTGGAGAGTACTTTGCTGAGATCCTGATTAAGCATAATAATTTTCCTTTCAGTAAAAATTAATTCATATCATCCACAAGTGCTTTCATTCGTGCATATTTATGAGTTTCCGCTTCAATTATGGCGCAAACCTTATCTGCACAAAGGCTAACACTGTCGTTTATAACTATGTAATCATATTCGCAGGCGCGTTTTATTTCCTGCTTTGCGATTGCAAAACGATTATTGAAACTTTCTTCAGTTTCCGTACCGCGACCCATAAGGCGGTTTTTAAGCTCTTCCATTGAAGGAGGAACAATAAAAACAGATACAGCATCGGGGAAAACCTTACGAACATTCCCTGCGCCCTCAACCTCTATTTTCAAAAATACATTTGAGCCGCCTTCAGTTAATTCCTCAATTCGCTTTTTAGGCGTTCCGTAATAGTTTTCGCCGTATTTCACATACTCAAGGAAATAACCCTCACTGATATTTTTTTCGAAGGTTTCAACATCGGTAAAGAAATAATCAACGCCGTCAACCTCCCCCTCACGCATTTCGCGTGTCGTAACAGAGATTGACTGTTGCATATTAATATCGCGGTTTTTAAGTTCGGCAAGAACAGTATCTTTACCGCTGCCTGAAGGGCCTGAAAATACTATAAGTAAACCTTTATTCTTCAAAGCCAAAATCACGACCGCCTTTCTGGTCATTAAATCGCGCAAGAAGCTGCTCGGCACTTAAAAAGGAAAGCACAACATTATCACTGTCAGTAATAATAACACCCTTTGTTTTTCTGCCGTGTGTTGCATCTACAAGTTGCGCTCTTTCACGACACTCCTGTATCATTCGTTTTGCAGGAGCAGAGTCGGGACTTACTACCGCCACTACCCTGTCGGCATTTATAAGGTTGCCGAAACCGATATTAACAAGTTTCATAATTTTACTCTATATTCTGAATCTGTTCTCTGATTTTTTCGACTTCTGCTTTTATATCAATTACACGGCGGGCAATATCAACATCCTGCGCCTTAGAGCCGATTGTATTGGCTTCACGGTTAATTTCCTGAACAAGGAAATCAAGCTTTCTGCCGATTGCTTCTTTTGATTCAAGCATTGTGCGAAGCTGGTCAATATGACTTCTGAGTCTTACTGTTTCTTCTGCAACAGCAACCTTGTCCGCATAAATTGCTGCCTCGGTAAGTATTCTTGACTCGTCAATCTGAGTGTCACCGAGAACGGTTTTCATTCTCTCAAGAAGTTTTTCGGAATACTGTTTTACGGTTTCAGGTGAACGCTCCTCAATATACGAAACATTATCGAGAATAATTTCTGCTCTCGAAAGAACATCATCAGCGAGCTTTTTACCCTCGGTTTCACGCATTGCAACAAAGCCTGCCAAAGCCTCTTTAACAACAGGTTCAACCTTTGCCCAAAGCTCATCTTCATCAACAGGTGCTTTTGAAATGGAAAGAACATCTGAAAAACGAGCTATTGAAAGTGCAGTCAGATCGTTTGAAAGGCTGAATGTATCGGAAATGTTACCTATTGCCTCTACATAACCCTTTACCAGCGGTTCATTTACCGTTACAACAACGCTTTCATCCGCTGTTGCTTCAATCTGTAATGAACACTCAACCTTACCCCTTGAAATACCCGTAGAAAGAGTTGATTTAACCTTTTCTTCAAGAAATGAATATGTACGGGGAATTTTAGCGTAAAACTCAAAATAGCGGTGGTTGACACTGCGTATTTCAACGGTTATATTATAGCCTTCGACAGAACCCTGTGCTCTGCCGAAGCCTGTCATACTTCTAATCATTTTTAACGCCTCTTAAATAAATTTAAATTATTCTGTATTATACTAAATATGAACTTTGTTGTCAATTTTTATTGAGATTGTAAGCGATGTACCTCATCCTCGGTAAGCTCACGCCATTTACCTACTTTAAGCATACCTAATTTAACAGAGCCGATTGAGTTTCTTTTGAGTCTTATAACCTCAAGGCTTACCTGCTCACACATTTTTCTTATCTGGCGGTTTCTGCCTTCAAAAATGGTGATTTCGAAAACACTTCTTTCTGCGCTTTTTTCAATAATGCGCACATTTGCAGGTAAGGTTTCTCTGCCGTCGCCGTCAATATCAATGCCATTTTCGAGTTTTTCGATCTGTGCGTCATTGATATTTGAGCGAACAGTTACACGGTATGTTTTAGGAACCTGTTTTCTGGGGTGCATTACGGCATTTGCAAAAGCGCCGTCATTTGTAAGAAGCAACATACCCTCAGAATCTCTGTCAAGTCTACCTACGGGATAAACCTGGGCGCCAACATCTTCAACAAGCTCCGCAACGCATTTTCTGCCCAATTCATCACTCATTGTAGTAACATAACCTCTGGGTTTATTGAGCATAATATAATATTTTTGCTTAACTGCTACAACCTTTTTACCGTTAACTGTAACAGTATCTTTTTTAGGGTCGATTTTATCGCCAATCTGAGCAATCCTGCCGTTGACTTTAACTTTACCCTGCTTAATCATTTCTTCCGCCTTCCTTCTGGAAGCAACGGAACATTCGGATAAATACTTCTGTAATCTTTCCTGTGCCATAACTCACGTCTGTCTCTACGACAGTCCTTCTTTAAATTTATTTTTCAGTTTTTCAAAAAAACTTTCATTTTCTCTTATTTCATATAAAGCTTCGGGCGCATCTGCGGTAAAAAGCAAGGGCGCAGAGTCGATAACAACTCCTTTTTCAGACACTAAATCCACACGTCCTGAAATATCCCCTTTTTTAATGCCCGAATATACAAACCGAGGAATATATATAACCACCTCATAATCCTCGAAATTCTTAACACAATACACTTCTAAGGGGGTTGCAAGGGTTACTTTAAGATTATTCACATCCGAACCCACAACCGGTACCAAAACCTCTGATAAGTCACATTCAGCGTAACTTACCCGAGTGTTATCGAATGCAAAATTCATCATTTTAATGTGGTCATTCCAGTCGTCCGGAGCGTTAAGCGTAACCGCCACATAAGTGACCTCGTTTCTCTTTGCAGCCGTAACAAGACACCTACCCGAGGCTTTTGTAAAACCCGTTTTAATACCCAGCGCACCATCAAACTTATCAAGAAATTTGTTGTGATTATAAAATGTGCGCTCTCCTTCAGCTTCACCGAACGAAACGCTCAAGGAGTGTGCTGAGCATATTTCCCTGAACTTTTCGTTCCGTATTGCCGCAGACCCTAAAAGCGCCATATCGTATGCCGTCGAATAATGACCGTCTTCCGTAAGGCCCGAGGGGTTTACAAAATTAGTCGAAAACATCCCCAGCTCGCGGGCTTTTGCATTCATAAGAACTGCAAATTCTTTTTTACTTCCCGAAACAGCCGTTGCCGTAACATTGGCGGCATCGTTACCGCTTTCAAGAAGCATACCTTTAACCAGAATATCCAGGGTAACCTTATCCCCTTCTTTGAGATAAATGGATGTACCCTCAACGGCTATATCCTCTTTACTGACAGTTATTGTTTTACTTATTTTATCACTCTCAAGGGCAATCAAAGATGTCATTATCTTGGTCGTACTTGCCATTCCCCTTTTTTCATAAGGATTTTTGGAAAAAACCACTTCCCCTGTATGTGCATTCATCACAATGGCGGACTGAGCCGATACTACGGGCTCTGCACATCTTGAAAAAACCACAAAACAGGGCGCAAAAAGGCACAAGCACAGCACCACAGAAAACGCTTTCTTTAGCAAAATAAACCACCTGCTTTCAAAGAATAATATGCAGGTGGTTATATTGTAATGAAAAAATTATTCGGCAGCTTCTTCAGCGGGTTGATCCTTATCCTTCTTGATTTTGTCTGCAAGGTTTACAACCTTATCAAACATTTCGGGAATCATTGTAACTGCTCTTTCAGCCGCATTATCGTTAGAAACGATGTGTCTGATTGAAACTTCGCCATCCTTTACAACAAGGAATGCAACAGGGTTAATTGTGATGCCTGCGCCGCCTGCACCGCCAAAAAGTTCAACATTGTTCTTTGAGGGGAAATCAGAACCGCCGGAAGCAAAACCGTAAGTAACCTTTGAAATGGGGATGATTGTTAAACCATCGGGAAGGTTAATGGGGTCGCCGATAATTGTGCTGACATCTACGAGGTCTCTTACCTTTTCGATTGTTGTTGAAAGAATTCCGTTTGCTGATTTGTCGCTCATTTGGAAGCACCATCCTTATTTATATTTCTTTTATTTTTTGTATCTTTAACCTCTGCCTCAGAGTTCTTGAGAATTTCTTTGGCAGCGGATTTTACCGATTTGTCGCTTTTTTGTTTTGAGAAAACAACCTTTATCAAAACCTTAAATACAAGTCTTAAGGCAAGTACTAAAACTGAATTAATAATCACACGGGGTGTGAAATGAATTTTAGCATAAACGAAAGCTTCGGACTTGGTTGCAAGGAAGTCGGGAGATATGTCAATATCGTAATTTTTAACCTTGCAGGTAGAAACAAACTTACCTAATACAGGGAAAAGCCATGCACAGAGTTTACCGTGTTTTATTGCGGTGTCTGCAGCATCGCCACCCGCTGTAATCATTGTTATGTAAAGCTCATCAACAACGAGATTTTTATACACGCTACCAAAAAAGCTGCCCAGGGAATTACCTAATGCTCTGAACATTTTTTCAATACCGTCGTACCCTTGGTCAAGGTACAGCTGCTTAATTAAACCATTGCCTTTAGGTTCATCTTTTTTCTTTTCTTCATCTTCGGCTTTTGGTTCTTCCGGCTTTTCCTCATCTGTTTTCTTCTTTTTCTTCTTTTTCTTTTTTTCTTTCTTTGGTTTTGAAGTATCAACCAAAGGAATTTTAAGGAAAAGATATTTCAGAGTAACAACTGTTTTGTCGGAATAATCTATTATGAAAGATAAATTAACTGAAAAAAGGATGAATATGATTAAAGCAACCGCCGCTAAGCCTATGAGCACATATAGCCACGACATTTTATCACCCCTCTGATTTAATGAAACTTATTCGTCAGCTTTATCCTCAGCCGACTCGTCAAATAATGATAACTGCCCGTTATCAACATCTGACATAAGAACTTCTTTATCTTCTTTAGGAAGCTCGGGAAGCTCTGAAAGACTGTTAAGTGAGAAGCACCTTAAGAAATCCGATGTGGTACCGTATAAAACGGGACGTCCCGGGACATCAAGTCTGCCCTTTTCCTCTACAAGACCACGTTGACAAAGGGTATTTACAACACCCGAACAGTCAACACCTCTGATTTGCTCTATGTATGGTTTTGTAATAGGCTGGTTATATGCAATAATCGCCAGAACCTCAAAAGCCGCCTGAGATAACGGTGCGTTGCGTTTAAGATCAAGGACATTGCGCACTGCTTCAACAAACTCTTTTTTACTGCAAAGCTGATATTTTGCATCGAGCTGTAAAAGGCATATGCCGCTATCCTCAGCACTGTATTTTTCATTAAGAGAATCTATACACAAAAGAATCTGCTCATCATCCATGCCAAGTGCAGCAGCTATTTTTGTATATTCAATCGGCTCAGCAGCGGCGAACAGCACCGCCTCAACTGAAGCCACCTGTTTTTTATTAATCAAATGCTTTCATTTCCTTCCAGAAGTTCAATCTGAATATCATCACCCTCACCGGAAACAAAAATCGTTTTATTCTTGGCAAGTTCAAGCACCGCAAGAAAGGCGGCAATCAGATCGGAACGAGATTCAGCTTGTTTATATAAATCAATAAGCTTTGTTTTGCGTTTGGTTTTAAGAGATTTAACAATAGAATCAATTTTTGAACCAACAGAAACAATTTTCTTTGTAACAATCGCCTTGAAAGATTCAATGGGAGGCGGTAAACGGCGCAATTTTTTACCTGCCGCGAGAGAATATGCACTCAATAATTCCGTGGGCTCGTGTAAGCGTTTGTACGAATTATCAGGCGAAATATCCTCCGGAAATGTTCTTACAGAATAGTTAAAGCCGTCTGTCATTGTAGAAAGCTTTGCCGCAAGAAGTTTACAGTCGCGGTATTCTATAAGCTCATCCCGTAATTCATTTTTAAGCTCCTCAGCTTCGTCATATACAGGCAGGAGTGAAACAGTTTTGATATACACAAGTCGCGCCGCCATTTCAAGGAATTCACTGGCGACATCCATATTTTCCTCCTGCATTTCGCGGACATAAGAAACGTACTGCTCAACAAGCTCGGAAATCGGGATATCGTATATATCGATTTTATGTTTTGTTATAAGGTGTAAAAGCAAGTCCATAGGACCCTCAAACACCTCAAGCTTATATGATAATTTTTCCATAAATCAACCTACAATAAAACTAATGGGAAAAGCAATTACATATGTCATAGCAAATTCAATAAAGTCAGAAATAAAAACAAGCGGTTTTGAGAGAACACCCGTAAAAACTAACACCATAAGACCTATTGAAATGTAGCGTTCATACTGCATAACCTTGAAATAGATTTTTGTGGGGAGTAACGCAGTCAGAAGTCGTGAACCGTCAAGTGGCGGAACAGGTATCATATTGAATACACCGAGACGGATATTAATAAGAGCCGCAAAACTAAAGAACAAAGATATATAACCCAGGGCAGAAAAGCCCAGCTTTAATACGAGTACATCAAAAATCACAGAGATAAATATATAAACAAAAGCCTGGATAAAGTTACATAAAGGGCCTGCGAGAGCCACCAGAGCCATATCCCTTTTAGGTTTCTTGAACTTTCGGATTCTTATTTCAACAGGTTTCGCGTAACCGAAACCGAAAAGGAAAATCATTAAAATTCCGATGGGATGGATATGCGCCGCAGGATTAATAGTTAATCTTCCGCGAAGCCTTGGAGTATCGTCACCCAGCTTTACGGCAACAAAAGCATGCGCAAACTCATGTAAGGGAGTGGCACACAAACACACATACGTAATCGACAGTATATAAATTATGAGGTCAATGGCTTCCAATTCTCCACTGAAAAACTCAATAAAAAACCTTAACATAATTTATAAACACCTCATTTGTATAATTTTACTATAAATAAATAAAAAGGTCAATAAAAAATGAATATTTACCTTGCTATTACTACAACTCTGTCAAGATCTGCAGCATCTTTAATAATCTTGCCTTTCTCTGCTTTATCAACAAACAGTGAAAATATGTCTTTAGCCTGGTCTTCCCCGCATTCCATTGCCAGATAACCTCCCCTGTTAATAAACGGGTACCAGATTTCGGAAAGTGCTCTGTAAAACACAAGTCCGTCCTCACCACCATCAAGGGCAAGTTTGGGTTCAAATGCAATTTCAGGTTGCAGACCGTCAACCTCCGCACTTCTTATATAAGGAGGATTTGAAACGATAATATCGGGTCGGGGTAAGCCTAAAAAGCCACTGCTCTCAAGAACATCACTCTTCATCACGCTGACATTATCAGCACCCAGAAGTTCTTTGTTCATCCTGGTGTATTCAAGAGCTTTATCCGAAATATCAACGCAATACACCTTGGTTTTAGGACAAAGCTTAGCAATGCTAAGCCCTATACAGCCACTGCCACAACATAAATCCATAACCACTGAATAACCCTGTTTCCGGATTTTATCAACAGCGAAATCAACCAGAATCTCAGTTTCGGGTCGAGGAATCAAAACGCCCTCCCCCACTTTAAATGAGAACTTGTGGAAATCCCACATTCCTATTATGTACTGCAATGGCTCGTGATTGCATCTTCTTTTTACACAATCCTCAAAATGAATGAGTTTTATTTCATCAACCTCTGAACCCGAATTCATCAACAACTGTGTTTTATTATATCCAAAGCAAAAGGAAACCAACTGTTGAGCATCGAATTCCGGACTGTCACACTGAGCCTCGGTAAGCGTCTTTACAGCTTCACGATAAACCGAATACAATGTTTTCAATTGCTTTTCTCCTCCGATTCATCGGTGTTTTCATCGTTTTTATCAGACTTTTTCTCAACATCATCCAATACCGCTTTAAGAGATTCAATACCAACTTCAATAATATCGTCGGTGGGCTCTTTGGTGGTAAGCCGCTGCATTAAAAGACCCGGAGCCGCAAGAAGTCGCACAAAGAAATTGTCGTGTTTTCCTGCGAATCTTATAAATTCATAACCAATACCCACGGTTAAAGGAATTATTGCAAATCTTATGGCAGTCCAGAGAATTCTGTTATCGTCTTCACTGAGCTCGGGGAAAGCAACTACAATCAAAGAAGTGATAAGAATATTGATTATGAGAATCACAAAAATAAAGCTTGTGCCGCAACGGGGATGGAAACGCTTTTGTTTCTTTACATTTTCGACTGTAAGCTCAAGACCGCTTTCATAACAGAAAATAGACTTATGTTCAGCCCCGTGATACATAAACACTCTTTTAATATCGGGAACAAGCGAAACAATCCAGATATAAGCAATAAAAATAATCATTCTCAAAATACCCGCAAAAAGAGGATGAAGTGTTGTAAAATCAAGAGTCTTAAAAAGATGATCATCAACCAACTCAACCAAAAATGTGGGAAGGAAGAAGAACAAACCAAAGGCAAGAGCCAATCCCAGAACAAGGGAAATGCCCGTTACAACCGCCATCATTTTAGGTCCGAAATGGTCAGAAATCCATTTGTCGAGCTTGGACATTTTCTCGGGATCTGTATCGTCATCAAGACCAATTTTTTCGGCTGATTTTTCCATGCATTTGTAGCCGAAAAGCAGACTTTCAACCATATTGAAGACACCGCGTATTATAGGTAAACCTGCGGGTTTGAATTTGTCGCGTATATGCTTGACTTCAAGCTCCTCAGTTTCGATTGTGCCGTCGGGTAAACGAACTGACATAGCGGCGCCTTTCGGTCCCTGCATCATAATGCCCTCAATAAGGGCTTGTCCGCCGACAGAAATCGGCTGTTTAGCTTTTTCTTTTTTCTTACTCATTTTCATCCACCATCATTTCTTCTATAAGAGGCACAACCGGCTCTACATCAACTTTTTCAATAGGAAGAATAATTGTTACGGTAGTACCTACATCAAGTTCACTGGCAATTTCAAATACACCATTGTGAAGCTTTATAATTTCGTCAACAACCGCAAGTCCGATACCCGAACCGCGCACCTGTATATTAGCTTTATAGAATTTCTTTTTTACATTCGGTAAATCATCGGCTGCAATACCACATCCGGTGTCGGATACATTTATTGTAAGTGTGCCATCGCCGAGAATAGCCTCAACATCAACAAGTCCGCCTTGTTTATTGTATTTAAATGCATTATCGAGGATATTAACAAACACCTGCTTTATCCTGTTCGGGTCTCCCATCATCGGCGCCGGAATGTCGGGTGCGTTGTAACGGATCTCAATACCGTCACGCTTTGAGCGTTCCTTAAATACAAACACTGCTTCATCTAATTCTGCGAGAACATCAATTTTTTCAAGACGCAATGTCATACTTCCGTTTTGCATTCTTGAGAAATCCAGAAGCTCCTCAACCAATTTTGAAAGACGGTCCGCTTCGTTAATGATAACCTCTGTACCGCGACGGGAAATCTCCCTATCCTCCCCGTCAAGCTCTTTGAGCATTTCGCCCCAACCTTTAATAGCGGTCAAGGGAGTGCGCAATTCATGGGAAACGGTTGAAATAAAGTCATTTTTAAGCTTATCCGAAACCGCAATTTCGGAAATCATAGTATTTATAGAATCTGCAAGCTCGGTAATTTCGTCATTATCCTTATTTGTAGATTCAATTCGCACATCATAATTACCCTCGGCAATCAGCTTTGCCGTATCGTTAATTTTACGAACAGGTGTAACAATGGTCTGTATAAAGAACACACCCGAAAGAGAAACAAAAAACAAGGCTATAATATACACTACCAGAAGAATAAGGATAAAGCCTATAATCTGACTGTCTATGCCGCGCATAGATGTAATAAATCTTACTGCGCCCGAAAATTCCCCATCGGAATTTTTAGGCAAAACCATGGCAACGGATATAATGTGCTCACCATTTTCGTTAAATCCGAACCACTTGCATATACCTGTGGTAGATTCCGCTGCCTCAAGTACATCGTCCATATCTTCCATTTTTTCGTTGACCGCAAAACCTGATGAGGAAACTGCAACCGAGCCGTAGCGGTTTATAACCTGAACTTCGATTTTTGACTCATCTGAAAAGCTGTCTATATATTCCTTGGCTTTCTGGTTAAAGACCTCGTCACTTGCATCAAGATACGGTGTAAAGAATGTTGTTACGCTTTCGTTAGCGTAGCCCGAAACATAGTTCACAACATAGTTTCTGTAATACTGAACAATAAAAAGAGTACACGCCGCAACAATAACAAGCAGAATAAGAGCGGTAACAAGCAATGTATTAGTAGCCCAACGTTTAGTAATACCCGTTATACCCTTACGCTCAGGACGGGTTAAAATCCTTTTACGAAGATCATTCTTCTGTTGGCTATCATCAGATGAAGAATTTTTGTATTGAATCCTTTTTACAGAAGTTCTTTTCTCTTCAGAGACTTCACTCCTCTTGGTCGATTTAACCTTTTTCATCGCTTGTCACCTCCTTTATATCTTTGTTTAAGACTCGGTTTAAATCCATTTATAGCCCATGCCCCAGACTGTAATGAGATGCTTGGGTACCGATGGGGCATCCTCAATTTTCATTCTGAGACGACGGATATTAACATCAACAACCTTTTCGTCGCCGTAGTACAATTCGCCCCAGACCTCTTTAAGAATGTCATTACGACTGAGAGCTTTACCCGGGTTTGTAAAGAAATATTCAATAATCTGGAACTCAACCTGAGTCAACTCAATAAGTACATTGTTTTTGTAAAGCGTTCTGTTTCTGAGGTTAAGCTCGAAAGGTTCAATGGTGATTTTATCCGCACGCACAGGCGCTGCAGGAGTCTGAGTGTTCATTGCAACACGACGATACACACTGTCAACACGCGCCATAAGCTCCGAGGGTGAGAAGGGTTTTGTGATATAGTCGTCAGCCCCCATAAGCAGTCCTGAAACCTTGTCCATTTCCTGTGTTTTGGCTGTAAGCATAATTATACCTACGGTACCGCTTATGCTCCTGAGGCGCTTACAAACCTCGAGACCGTCCACATTGGGCATCATAATATCAAGAAGCACAACATCAAAATCGCCGTCCATCTGATTATATATATCAAGAGCTTCCTGACCATCACATGCTTCTGTAACATCATAACCTGAACGTCTTAAAGTAATGGCTATTATTTCGCGGATTGCCGCTTCATCTTCTGCAATAAGAACCTTTTTCATAAAACTGCCTACTTTCACTACATTTTTATAAAAGATGAAATCAAAACCTCTTCGGTTATACCGTAATTTGTTCCGATTTTAGTTATCTCGTAATAATAAACGCCTTCATCACATTCATAAAGAACCTCTCCGTAAGGTGCGTCATCTTTACCGCCGCGGTACGCAATGGAAAACAGCTCATCACCATAAGTCTGACTTGATTCATTCCACACACAGAACAGAAGCGCTGTCTGAACTGAATCATAACGTATTGAAATCTCACCGTTCCAACCGAATTTCAGCATATAATTGTCAAGGGGATTATAAAGAGTCTGGATATTTTCTTTGTGGCTATCCCCTTTTACATCAAGCCAATTCAGAAGCGTAAATGTATAAACATTATCGTAATCCGTAAGAGAGAACTGTTTCGGGTCACCCTTGAGAGTTGTAACTGCGGGAATTTCAATATTACCGTCGTTATCAATATCCCTGCAAAGAATTTTTGAGCTTCTTGCAGTAGTTAAATATGGCTCAGCAAACGCTCTTACAGGCTTTGACTTCTCAGTATCCCAATAAACCATATCGGTAAACATCATTTTCTCGTTTTTAAGGCAATCGACAAATACTCTGGCGTATGAATTATCTCCCGCTCTTATAACATCGCTTGTAATGGCCTCTACGGAGGTAACTGAGCTGTCAATATTTACCTCCGAATATTTTACCAACTGCTTTTCAGGCGAAAGAGAGAAAAAACGCAACAGGGATTTTTGTGTTTCGCCGGTGTCATCAAGATAAACAACAACCAAGTCGTTTTTCAAATCGCTGTTAAAATCAAGAAAGCTTTTTGTACTGCAATACTCATTACCGATGGACTCTAACGAGAACACACCGTCATTTGTAAGCACGGGCTCATAGACACTGACAATTCGTGTAATTTTACTATCGAACAGTGACCAGCTGACAAAAATCTCACTTAAGCCGTCACCGTCAAGGTCATTGAAGCATATATCGAAAACACCGCTTCCTGCACCCTTTATATCGGATGAAATCATCCATTCATCATCAAGACATTCGAGCAAAGCCATTCTGACGGTTGACTCAACCGAAGCGTCGGAATAGAAAACGAAAGCCTCATCAATACCGTCTCCGTTAATATCAAAAAGAACGAACGCCGTCTGATAATCTCCGGATGCGGGCGTCTTTAACTGCACCTTTGTATCTTTCATAAGTGTATTAAAGGCTTTCTGTACCTCGCCGTTTTTGCCCGATTGCACTGGCGGTGACAACAAACTCTCAACGGAAAAGAAATCAAGAGAGCAACCTGAACACATAACAACGAGAATCAAAGTCATAATTATTGCTATTATTTTTTTAAAATTCATTTTGCCCTCCTTGATTTATTATAAACTTATCTCAACCTCGTAAATACCGTAAACCCAACAAGTATCACTTTCAACCGTTACCAACGCGGGTACTGTTACGGTTTCACCATTATCAATATCAACCTGTGAAGCATCAATCTCAATATGGATTTTATCCTTAGTGATTCCCTTAAGCTCTGATTCGGGTCCCACAACTACTACTGATTTCGGGAAATCAATTATCGAGTAATCGATATTATCAGAATTGTTAATTACAATATTCTCTGCGGAAACACTTATGTATTCCTGAGAGAAACCGCTCATATCAACCTTAACCGTAAACTCCTCTGCGCCACCCTCTGCAACAGGAAGCTTATCAGATGAGAATACAAAGGTGTTATTCGTGGGTGAAAGTGTTCTGAAATCCACTGTACCCACACTGTAACTGAGTGTTTTTTCATACTCGTCAACCAAAATATTGAATGTTTCCTTTGTGGGAGAAATTATATAAGTCAACGGATTCGTTACATAATTCTTGGGAACATTTTTGAAACTAACGGCAGTATCGACTGTTTTAACCCGCAGAACAGGAATCGCAACAACAGTTTTATCAACACTCATCGTTATATACTTAAAATCGCTTTTGTTTTTATCATCAAGCAATGTGATATCGGTTTCAAGTGAAAAATTGGAGTTCAGTGACCTTTTGAGAACACATTTAGCAACTACTTTTTCAATACGATTAACCTGGGTAGAAGGACCTGAAATAACTACCGAGTTTTCAGATAAAGATATATCGCCGCAAGTAAAACCTTCTTCAACAACGGGGAATCCATCTGTAACAATCTCAGGCTCGACCACGAACTGAACACTTTTCGCAGTATCAAAATAAACATCCACCGTCTTAAGAGAAACCGATGAAATAACATAAGATGCGTTCTCTGAAGCGGGCTCTGCTCTCAGCTGTAATGTTCTGAAGCCGGGGGCATCCACATTTGTGGTAACCGCTGTAACAACAATGTCCTCAGCAGAAAGATTACCGCTTGATATCTGGTATTTTTTACCCTTTACGGTAACATCAACGAAAAATTCAGATTCACCGAAAACCTCAAGCCCGAACTGGGATGGTACCGTATTATCAATGGTAACTTTAACATCCTTGATTACTCTCGTAGTCTGAGGACTGACATTGATTACAACAAAGAGCCATATAATAACCGAAATAAACAGTGAAAGAATAAAAACAAATAAGTTGTTCCGGAAAATATTATTCAGCTTTTTTATTTTCATTCTTTTCACCGCCTTTTTGGGATTTTCTTATATTTTTAATTTTATCCGAGGGCTTAGACTTCTCGGTTGGTTGTATGAGCTCGCTTAAAAGAATCTCACGAAGCTCACTGTGGGCAACATCCCTTAAAAGTCTGCCGTTTCGGGCAACGGAAATTTTGCCTGTTTCCTCGGACACCACAACCGCAACTGCATCACCGTGCTCGCTCATACCGATTGCAGCTCTGTGACGGGTACCCAGTTCAGAAGCAAGGGAATTATTCTGAGTGAGGGGTAAAATACAACCGGCAGCATAAATCCTGCCTTCGCGAACAACCACCGCACCATCATGCAGAGCAGAATTTTTGAAGAACAAGCCGTTGAACAACTCCGTTGAAGACTGGGCATCTATAACCGTACCCGTTTCAATAACCTCTTGCAACGAATCAGATTTTTCAAAAACAACGAGAGCGCCTGTTTTTGTTTCGCTCATATCGGCAGAGGCTTTGCAAAAATCGTTAATTGTGTTAGTGACCTTTTTCTCGTAATCAACACCGTTTTTGAAATTGAATATTGAAATATCTTTGAGTGATTGTTTACCGAATCTTTCAAGAATTTTTCGGAGCTCCGGTGAAAACAGAACAACAAGAATAATAAGACCGTTTTCAAAAATCATCGACAAAAGATACTCGCTGGCTTCCATCTGACAAACCTTAACCAGCAGGAAAAGAACACCAAGGAACGCGATACCCTTTATTAACTGGAACGTACGGGAACCTCGCATAAGTTTGATTCCCTCATAAATAACAATTGCCACGAGTAATATATCGAGTAAATCCGACAAAAAGTTAAAACTCATTATAGCACCCGCAAGTTTATCAAAATAACCTGATACAACTTCCATAATTTTACGCTCCCTTGCCGCAAAAGATTATAATTAAACCGATTTTAACAAATATATTGTAATTATATCATATAAATTCATTAATTGCAATTTTTCTTACTAAATTTAACAGAATATTTATATCTTTTTTGGTGGTCTTAAAAGACGGGGAAACTCTTACTGTACCGCTTTTTTCCGTACCCATAAAATTATGTGCAGAAGGGGCACAGTGAAAGCCTCCGCGAACCGCTATAAAATGTCTGTCGAGTATTGCAGAAACACTCTCGCTGTGTTTATTTCCAACATTAAAGCTCAGTACCGGAGCATATTGTTTTCCTTTTCGGCTTTCTTCATATAAATTAACTCCCTTTATATTTTTGAGCCCGTCAAAAATCTCGTTACAAATGAATGTTTCAGCCTTAAAGATGTTAGCAACACCAAGGTTTTTAACAGTTTTTATCCCCTCTTTTAGACCGCAGATTCCCGGCACATTAAGTGTCCCGCTTTCAAGTCTGTCGGGATACTCAGAAGGTTGCAGTAATTCAAAAGACCGGGAGCCCGTACCACCCTCAATAAGCGGTTTAAAATCAAGGTTATTATGCAAAATTGCCCCCGTACCCATAGGTCCTAAAAGCCCCTTATGACCCGGTATGCACAGGCAATCAATCTGCAATTTTTTCATACTCAGAGGAATAATGCCCGCACCCTGAGCACCGTCAACCAAAAATAATACTCCTGCTTTTTTCGCAATTTCGCCCAATTCCTTCAATGGCAAAATTCTGCCGAAAACATTGGAAACTGCCGTAACGACGCATAATTTAGTGTTACTTTTAATTGACTTTTTGAAGTTTTCAAGGGTTTTTGAGACATCATCGCTCACTCCGAAAACGGAGTAAGTTATAAGCCCCTCCTCACTCAAAGCGTGTATGGGTCTTACTACGGAATTGTGTTCAAAGGAAGATATAACAACATGGTCCCCTTTCTTTAAAATGCCTTTGATAGCCGTATTAAGAGCCTGTGTGCAGTTAACGGTAAAAGACACATATTCTCCGCCGTAACCGTCAAAAAACTCATTGAGAAGCTCACGGGTTTCATAGACTTCCATAGCGGTTTTAACAGACAAAGCATGACCGCTTCTACCGGGATTCGCACCATAATTTATGAACGAATTTTTCACAGCATTTATTACAGCCTGAGGCTTCGGATAACTGGTAGCTGCATTATCAAGATAAATCATAATACATCCCCCAAATCAACTGTTCCCGTAACTTTTATGCCGTTTCTTTTTAAAATTTCATAGCATCTTTTGTCCATATTGTTCACATAAATAACATAACCGCAGCCCTCATCATCAACCGGATGAGGATTGCGGGTCAGATAAGCTTTATAACCATTTTTCTGCAAAAGGTCACGTCCCTTCATAGCGTAGGTAACGGAGGTGACCTTTATGCCTTTTTTGCTCATAAAAAAGACCCTCCCATATTATGAAGCACCCTCAGAAGCGAGAGTCCTTGTACATAATATGCAAGGGCATTTAAAAGTTTACTTTTCAATAAGGCATACACAGTGGGCGGAAATACCCTCTTTTCTGCCTGTAAAGCCGAGTTTTTCCTCGGTGGTTGCCTTAACACTGATGAAATCGACATCAACATTAAGAGCATCGGCAATATTTGAGCGCATAGAGTCAATATATGGCGCCATCTTCGGCATCTGTGCAATAACGGTGGCATCTATATTAACCACCTTGTAACCCAAAGAAGCGATCAGACCATACACATTTTTCAATAGAACCAGGCTGTCTGCCCCTTTATATCGGGGATCGGTATCCGGGAAATGTTTCCCTATATCACCTAAAGCAGCAGCTCCTAAAAGGCTGTCAGAAATTGCGTGTAAAAGCACGTCCGCATCAGAGTGACCCAAAAGACCTTTTTCACAAGGGATGTCAACACCGCCGATTATACACTTTCGGTTTTCAGCAAATGCATGAACATCATAACCATGACCGATTCTTATCATAAAATCACCTTCCTGTCGGCAACTTACTTTGAAAGATTTTCAAGACAAGCGAGCTTAACGGAAACCGTAAGAACCTTAACCGCTTTTGAAAGCACTTCCGGTGTGGGGAATGTTGGCGCAATGCGGATATTACTGTCAGTGGGGTCTTTGCCGTAAGGGAATGTTGCACCGACATTAGTAAGAGTAACGCCTGCTTCTTTACAAAGAACACCGACTCTTGACGCACTGCCCCCCGTAACATCAAGGCTTATAAAATATCCGCCGTTTGGCTCGTTCCACTCTGCAATTCCAAGACCCGAAAGGTCTGCATTGAGTGTGTTGATAACTGCATCAAATTTAGGCTTGAGAATCTTTGCATGAAGCTGCATATGAGCCTTTATACCCTCAACATCCTTAAAGAATTTAACATGACGAAGCATATTCACTTTATCGTAGCTGATAGCCTGAATAGTAAGTCTTTTAAGGATTCCTTTGATATTATCAACCGAAGATACAAGGCATGAAACACCTGCACCGGGATATGAGATTTTTGAAGTCGAAGCTACTTCAATAACCATATTTTTATTCTTTTCGGGAAGAATATCGAATATATTTACAAGTTCATCGGTTGTATCGGTAAGATCATGAACAATATAAGCATTGTCCCAGATAATTCTGAAATCATCTGCTGCAGTATCAAGGTTTGCGATTCTTTTAACTGTATCTGCCGAGAATGTAATGCCCTGGGGATTTGAATATTTAGGAACACAGAACATACCTTTAACGGCACTGTCCTTTACTGCTTCTTCGATAGCATCCATATCGGGTCCCTCTGCAGTCATAGGGATATTTATCATCTCTATACCAAAAAATTCACAGATTGCAAAGTGACGGTCATAACCGGGACAAGGACAAAGGAATTTAACCTTCCCCTGCTGTGCCCAAGGTGTAAAGCCTACACCCTGATACATACACTGTGAAACAAAGTCAAACATAAGAGAAAGACTTGAGTTACCGCCGACAATTACATTTTCAGGCTTAACACCAAGAAGGTCTGCGAAGAGCTTCTTACACTCGGGAATACCGTCAAGCATACCGTAGTTACGAACATCAAGACCTGATTCACTCTTGAAATTCCCATCATCAAGAACCTTGAGCATACCATCGGAAATATCAAGCTGGTCTGCACCGGGCTTACCACGGGACATATCGATGGAAAAACCCTGGGCTTTGATTTCTTCGTATTCTTTTTTTACTGATTCAAGCTCTGCCTGCAATTCAGCGGCAGACATTGAAAGGTAAGATTTAGCCATAAATTTACTCCTAAATTGCTTGTATTAATTAGAACTCTGCTGTACCTGTTGTTCTGGGGAAAGGAAGAACGTCACGGATATTGGAAATACCTGTCATATACATAATGAGACGTTCAAAGCCAAGACCGAAGCCTGCGTGATGTGTGCCACCATAACGACGAAGGTCAAGATACCACCAATAATCTTCTTCATTAAGACCGAGCTCTCTGATTCTGTCAAGAAGCACGTCAAGACGTTCCTCACGCTGTGAGCCACCGATAATTTCACCAATGCCCATAACAAGAAGGTCTGCGGCGGCAACAGTTTTACCGTCATCGTTAAGACGCATATAGAAAGCCTTGATTTCCTTGGGATAATCTGTTACGAAAACAGGTTTTTTGAAAACTTCTTCTGTCAGATATCTTTCATGCTCAGTCTGAAGGTCGCAACCCCAATGAGCCTTGAACTGGAAGTTGTCGTTATTCTTTTCAAGTTCTTTGATAGCATCAGTGTAGCTCACACGTGCAAAGTCTGAGTTTGCAACAGTTGTAAGACGTTCAATAAGACCCTTATCTATGAACTTATTGCAGAATTCAAGCTCCTGTGAGCAATGCTCAAGAACATACTTGATAACAAATTTAATCATATCTTCCGCAAGGTCCATATCATCGTTAAGGTCCGCGAAAGCAATTTCAGGCTCAATCATCCAGAACTCAGCCGCATGGCGCTGGGTATATGAACGTTCAGCTCTGAATGTGGGTCCAAAAGTATAGATTTTACCAAAAGACTGCGCCATAATCTCGCCTTCAAGCTGACCTGAAACAGTAAGGAATGCAGGTTTGCCGAAGAAATCCTGAGAATAATCTACTGCACCGTCATCAGTGGTGGGAATATTGTCAAGGTCAAATGAGGTTACGCGGAACATCTCGCCTGCACCCTCACAGTCACTACAGGAAATAAGGGGTGTATGAGCGTACATAAAGCCCCTCTCCTGGAAGAATTTATGGATAGCGTAAGCAGCAACGGAGCGAACTCTGAAAGCCGCGGAATATGTGTTAGCTCTGGGACGAAGATGACCAACAGTACGAAGATATTCAAGGGTATGACGTTTCTTCTGTAAGGGATAGTCGGGTGTGGACTCACCTTCGATAGTGATTTCGGTAGCATTGATTTCAAAGGGCTGAGCAGCATCGGGTGTAATGATAAGGTTACCCCTTACGATAACTGCAGCGCCAACATTAATTTTACAAATCTCCTTGAAATTTGAAATTTTAGCATCTTCAAAAACTACCTGCAAACCCTTGAAGCAGCCGCCGTCATTAATCTCGAGGAAACCGATTGCCTTTGAAGCACGCTGGGTTTTAACCCAACCGCAAACGGTAATTTCTCCGTTGGCAAATTGCTCGGCATTTTTGTACAATTCAGCAATTTCAACTCGTTTCATCTTGTAAGCCTCCAAAACTGTGCCCGAAAGCACGAAAAATTATTATAAAATAACATTTAATGATTTAAAATGCACATATAGAATGCATTATATCAAAAAGTCGCGACTTTGTAAACTCTTTTTACATTATATTGTAAAATTTTTATTTTTGTTTGCGAAGCATAAAGTATTGTATATTCTCTCAAAATGTTTTATAATGTCATATTATGATTACAGAAAGGCGGTTGATTTTTTGAAAAGCAAAAAGCTTGCCGTAATAGGCGGCGGTGCCTCGGGTGTGTGCGCTGCAATTGAGGCTAAATATTGTGACGAATCAATTGATGTCACGATTTTTGAACGCCTACCGAAGGTTCTGAAAAAAATACTCGCTACGGGTAACGGCAGATGCAACTTCACAAACGAAAATCTATCGCCTGCTCACTTCTACGGTGACACCCTTTTTCTCAGAAAGGTTTTAACTTCATCTTATGCGGATACCGAAAATTATTTCCGTTCTCTGGGATTATTGTCATATACCGAGGACGGCAGAATTTATCCCCGCTCTCAACAAGCATCTTCCTTAAGAGACTTACTGGTAGCAAAGCTCAATGATTTATCCGTAAACATCAGAACTGATTGCGCAGTGACTGAGTTTAAAAAGAACGAAAAAGGTTTTATAATAAACGGCGAATTTTTTGATGCGGTTATAGTTTCAGGTGGCGGTAAAGCCTCACCCGTACAAGGCTCTGACGGCTCCTGTTATAAAATCCTCAAACAAGCAGGACATACAACAACACCCCTCTACCCCGCCCTTTGCGGTCTTACAACCGGTGATAAAGGGCTTAATCCCTTAAAAGGTGTCCGTGCCGAGGGCAAAGCAGCTTTATATAGCGGAAGCTCACTCCTGGGCGAAGAAAGCGGCGAAATACAATTTACCGACAAGGGTATTTCGGGTATTCCTGTCATGAATCTTTCCCACCTTTGCAAGAGTAATAAAAGCCTCTCACTTATAATTGATTTTTGCGAGGAAATATCAATTAACGAGCTTCGTGAACATATTAATCTCGTTAAATCCGCATCACCCGACAGAGAATGCGAAATGGTTTTGAGCGGCTTAGTCAACACAAAGCTCTGCTTTGTTGTTATGAACAAAGTCGGCATCCCACCTCACACGAAAATTAAGGATTTAAAAAGAAAGCAAATTGATATACTCGCTGACACTCTTAAGAATTTCGATATTTCAGTTAACGGCACACGGGGTTTTGAAAACGCTCAGATCACCTGCGGCGGTATAAACACAGGGGAAATAACTCCCGAAAATATGATGTCAAAGCTCGTAAACGGTCTGTTCATCTGTGGCGAAATACTTGATATTCACGGGGACTGCGGCGGCTACAACCTGCACCTTGCCTGGACTACGGGCAGGATTGCAGGAAACGGAGCAGCAGAATACATTACACATAAGGATTAATTATGATTAGATTAAATGAGCTGAAAATGCCCTTGGGCGCAACTGAGCAAGAAGTTAAAATTGCCGCTGCCAAGGCTTTGAAAATAAAGGAACAGGATATTAAAGACTTTTCTCTTGCAAGGCGTTCAATAGACTCACGCAAGAAAGACAACATTATACTTGTTTATTCCGTTGAAATTGAAACGGACCTTAACGAAGAAAAAATAATTGCCGGCTTCGCGCCCAACAAAGCGATGATCACACAAAAGTACAATTATGAAATCCCCTCACCCAAAAGGAATTTCCCGTTACGACCCGTTGTTGCAGGCTTTGGTCCTGCGGGTATGTTCGCGGCGCTCACTCTCGCTAAAGCGGGACTTTGTCCCATTGTTTTGGAGCGTGGCGCGGATGTTGACGAAAGAACAAAGGATGTCAGTACCTTCTGGACAAGCCGCAGGCTTAACACCGAGTCAAATGTGCAATTCGGTGAGGGCGGTGCAGGTACTTTTTCAGACGGTAAGCTCACAACGGGCATAAAGGACCCCCGTTGCAGAGAAGTATTTTTAAGATTTGCAGAGTTCGGCGCACCCGGGGAAATCCTATATTCCGCAACGCCCCATATTGGTACGGACAAGCTTAAAACGGTTGTTAAAAACTTACGCGAAGAAGTCATAAAACTTGGCGGTGAAGTTAAATTCAACACAAAACTTGTTGATATAATAACCGCAAACGGCTTTGTTCAAGGGGTAAGCTATGAAAACCCCGACGGTTCGGTGAGTGACATTGAAACGGATGCACTGATTCTTGCAATCGGTCACTCCGCAAGAGATACTTTTGAACTCGTACACAAAAAAGGCCTTGAAATTACTCAGAAGCCTTTTTCCGTCGGCACACGAATTGAACATCCTCAGGAGCACATAAACAAGGCTCAGTACGGAGATTTATGGAACTCGCCCCTACTCCCTGCAGCAGACTATAAATTAGCCTGTCATCCGCCCCACGGCAGAGGTCTCTACACCTTCTGTATGTGTCCCGGGGGAACTGTTGTTGCCGCTTCTTCCGAGGAAGGCGGTATGGTCGTAAACGGTATGAGCGAATACGCCCGCGACAAAGAAAACGCAAACTGCGCTTTACTCGTGGGAATTGAGCCGCCGTTTGACACGGACCACCCCCTTGCAGGTATGTATTTGCAAAGAGAAATCGAGCAAAAAGCCTTTAAGCTTGGCGGTGGAGATTACACCGCTCCTGCACAGCTTTTAGGCGACTTCTTAAAAGATACACCATCAACGAAATTAGGCGCAGTTAATCCCTCCTGCCCCACAGGTGTTACTATGACGGACATCCGTCAGGTATTACCCAAGAAGGTTACGGACACAATCGCAGGAGCAATTTATGATTTTGACAAAAAATTAAACGGCTTTAATCTTTACGATGCGGTTTTAACTGCCCCTGAATCAAGAAGCTCATCACCCATAAGAATATGCCGTGACGAATTTTTCCAGGCTACAAAGCTCCGCGGTCTTTACCCGTCGGGTGAAGGCGCCGGCTATGCCGGTGGAATTGTTTCCGCGGCTGTTGACGGCATACGATGTGCCGAAGCTGTTTTAAACGGCGAATTTTAAGTCTTAAAAATCACCTTAAGGAATATATTTCCTTGAGGTGATTTTTTTGAAATTCAAAGTTTTCTCATTTAACGCTACTGTGTTTTTCATGGCGGTAATGGTAGCTTTTGGTTTTTCCGGCGCGTTGACCCTTACAGGAATATGTACCAATGTCACAAGCAAAAGACTGCCGATTTATTCAGTTGAAACTGACGAAAAGAAAATTGCCGTAACTTTTGATGCAGCCTGGAGTGCCGAGGACACGGATTTAATTTTAGAAATATTAAAAAAACACAACGCTAAAATCACGGTTTTTGCCGTTGGGGATTGGATAAGAGCCAATCCCGATGCAGTACAGAAATTTTATGAGGCAGGACACGAAATCGGAAACCACTCGGACACTCATGCCCTTTTCAGTAAAATAAACGAAGAAAAAATGATACAAGAAATTGAAAACTGCAATAATGAAATTGAAAAAATAACGGGACAGAAGCCGAAAACCATAAGAGCTCCAAGCGGAGATTATGACAACAAAAGCATTGATTTTGCTGAAAACTCGGGTATGAAAATGATTCAATGGGATGTTGACAGCCTTGATTGGAAGAAGCTATCAGTTGACGAAATGTACGAAAGAGTGATATCAAAAACCCAAAACGGCTCGATTATTTTATTCCATAACGGTGTTGAAAACACCCCCGAGGCACTTGATAAAATTCTCACTAAATTAAAAACCGACGGCTACGAATTTGTAACCGTCAGTGAATTGATTTATTGGGATAATTATGAGCTTGACCATGCGGGAAGGCAGATTACAGTATCAGCATAAGACTCTAAATTCTGCCACAAACAAAATTGATTTCCTTTTGATATATTTACATGGCGACATTCCCCAGCCCACTCATAGTCATAACTGTAACTCTTCATAACTTATGCATTAACCTTGTGTTTCTTCAGTAATTCACTAATAATACTATCAAGCATTTTAGGGTTATTAAGACAAAGCGAAATTCGTTCTTTATCATCACTCGTAAGAGGCAATCCCTCCATAGACATTGAACTATCAACTTCATTGATAATACGTTCAATTTCACTCATAAAATGCACCTCACTTCTTTTTATATTATATCACAAACGAACTTGTATATCAACCATAAAATACTCACAAAAACTTTACCTTTGTATCAAAAACCGACGGCTACGAATTTGTAACCGTCAGCGAGTTAATATATTGGGATAATTATGAGTTTGACCATGCGGGCAGGCAGGTTAAGACAAAAACTCCATATTCTGAATAAACAACTTTGAAAACTCTGAATTTGTTGCAAGGTCGATATATTCTGCATCTTTCAGATAATCTGAAAAATTATTTTTCTCGACACTATATTTAACCGTACCCATAAGGCTTGAATTGTTTATGGGTTCGGTTTTTTCTTTTAATTCCTTTGGCAAAAGACCTGTTTTAACTGCATTTTCTATATTGATTTTTGCAGAAAAACCACCTGATATATACAGTTTTTCAATACTCGAAAACTCAACTCCGCCCACATTCATAAGGGTAATTATTGCTGAATACACGGCGGATTTTGCAAGCTGATATTGGCGTATATCCTTTTGATTAATATAAACATTTTCAGCTATTTTATAGGTTTCACACTCCATATAGCCTGTGTCGTCAATTATGTTATTTTTTCGAAGCTCGCTTATTATATCAACAAGTCCCGTACCGCATATTCCTACAGCCTTTTTATCTGATATAGTTTCAAAAAACGGGTTGTTATTTTTTATTTCAAATGAACAGACTGCTCCTTCGGTGGCACTCATACCGCAGGATATATTTGCGCCCTCGAAGCAGGGACCTGCCGCCGCAGAGGTACACAAGGTCTGATTTTCAGAAAACAAAACTATTTCCGCATTTGTGCCCAGATCCACAATTAGATTGTATTTATTATCCGTTGGCTTTTCTGTAAAATTAAGCCCTGCAACCAAATCGGCACCTACAAAAGCAGAAATACATGGCAAGGATATGATGGCCTTTGCACAATTTATCCCCAAAGCATTTCCTTTCACCGTTTGTGAATCTGTAAACTCGGGAATATATGGCGACACACCCATTGACGTCGGGTCTTTACCGAATAAAACATGGAGCATTGTAGTGTTTCCCGAAACATACATTTCATTACAACAAACATTACCAAGACGGTTTATGAGATTATTGATTCCGTTCACAACTGTCTTCTGCAAACCTTCAACCGAGGCTTGTCGGCAATAATCAATACGGGAAATGACGTCTGCGCCAAATGATACCTGGGGATTTGTACAAGTTACAACATCTATAACCGCTTTATTATCAAGTGAAACTAACGCCAGCGCCAGTGTGGTTGTGCCTAAATCCAGCGCGTAACACATTTTGTCGGACATCTCACCTGTTGCATTGGCGCCTGTTGCAGATTTGATATCACTTATTTGGGGTACTTCTACAACAATATCGGTGTTTATTACATATTTACAGGATAAAACCTTTTCGCCGTTTACCGTAACCTTACATTTACCGCAAGTCCCCCTGCCGCCACAAGTGTGCGCAACAACAAAACCGTTATCGGTTAAAACCTGTGATAACAGTTCGCCTTTATAAGCCTTATATTCAGCATTGTTAATTCTGACTTTACACATAACATCATCGCTTTTTATTTAATAAACATATTTTATCACAAATACCCGTTAAAGCAAGGTTTTGTTAACAGATTGACATGAATTCTCTGATTTGTTATAATTTTTACGGAGTTGATGTTAATGAAGAAAAAAATAATGTATCTTGATATAGCCCGCATTGCAGCTACCTTTGCGGTTATCGCTATTCATATCGCAGCCTCAAAACCATACTGGAACAATTTCGGTTATGACACATTTGAGTGGAATATCTTCAATCTTTTCACAAGCTGTTCAAGATGGGCAGTGCCCGTATTCTGTATGATAAGCGGTGCGCTTTTCCTTGACCCCGATCGTAAGGTCAGCATCAAAAAGCTTTATACAAAAAACATTTTAAGAATGGTTGTTTCCTTCATTTTCTGGTCAGGATTTTATCTTTTGGCGCAGTACGACCTTAACAAAGACCTTACAAAAGCCGAGCTTATTAAAAAGTTCGTTGGCGGACATTATCATATGTGGTTTTTGTTCCTGATTGTGGGCTTCTATATTCTCGTGCCGATTCTCAGAAAAATCACAGCTGACAAAAACACTGCCAAATATTTTGTCGGTGTATCAATGGTATTTACATTCCTGATTCCCTTCCTTTTACAGCATCCAAAGCTCGATTGGGCTTACAAATCGGTGGATAAAATCTTTATGTTTATGCCACTGGGTTACACATCCTTCTTTATAATCGGTTATCTTATAAACAAATTCGGTATTAAAAAGTGGATGAAAGCAATTATATATATTGCAGGTCCCCTTTCCTTCCTTGCAACAACTTACATCACCTCAGCAAAATCACTTGAAACAGGCAAATATTTCGGTGCAATCGGAAACTACAACTCAATTACTGTTTTGTTCGAAAGCCTTTTTGTAATCACTCTTATTAAAGACATTTTCGGAAAAATCAATTTCAAACCCCGAAGTGAAAAATTTATCGGTACTCTTTCCAAGGATACCTTCGGTATTTATTTCCTTCACCCCTTCGCAATTACCACAATCGACACAGTACTGGGTATCAACCCCGTCACATACAATCCCGTATTAAGCATTTTACTCATTCTCTTGATTACTTACATTGCTTGTGAAATAATTTCACACATACTCAACAAAATCCCTGTTATAAAAAATTATTTAGTATAAAAAAATCGTCGGTCAAAATCTGACCGACGATAATTTTTTAATCAAGGAAATCTCTGAGCTTCTTGGAGCGCGAGGGATGACGAAGCTTTCTCAAAGCCTTTGCTTCAATCTGACGGATACGCTCTCTTGTAACATTAAATTCTTTACCGACCTCTTCAAGAGTTTTGGGGTTGCCGTCCTCAAGACCGTAACGAAGACTCAATACTCTTGCTTCTCTGGGAGTAAGTGTTTTAAGAACCTCTGCAAGCTGCTCTCTCATAAGAGCCATGGAAGCCGCATCAACGGGTGCCTGAGCATCATCATCGGGAATAAAGTCACCTAAATGGCTGTCTTCCTCCTCACCGATGGGTGTTTCAAGTGAAACGGGCTCCTGAGCAACACGAAGAATTTCACGGACTTTATCAACGGGCATATCCAGCTTTTCTGCAATTTCTTCTGCAGTCGGATCTCTGCCGTTTTCGTGAAGAAGCTGACTGTTAGTCTTTTTAACCTTGTTAATGGTTTCTACCATATGAACGGGGATTCGGATAGTACGCGCCTGATCCGCAATAGCACGGGTAATAGCCTGACGAATCCACCATGTAGCATAAGTTGAGAATTTAAAACCTTTTGTATAGTCGAATTTATCAACAGCTTTAATAAGACCGAGGTTACCCTCCTGGATAAGGTCAAGGAACTGCATACCTCTGCCAACATATCTTTTAGCAATACTTACAACAAGACGAAGGTTTGCCTCTGAAAGACGGCGTTTAGCCTCGGGGTCATTCTCGGAAATTCTGATGGCAAGCTCAATTTCTTCCTCGGATGTAAGAAGCGGAACACGGCCGATTTCTTTAAGATACACCTTAACGGGGTCATCAATTGCTACATTTTTAGCATCCGCCGGCATATCCTCTTCGTTTGTTTTGGTTGACTCAATATCGAATGAAAGTGCATCAAGCATTTCCTCGCCTATATCGTCAATAATCTCTATGTTGCTTGTTTCGATAAGCTCATAGAGCTTTTCAATATCGTCAACATCAAAACCTTCAATTTCAAGAATAACATTGTCGATATCATGCGTAGCGAGTTTACCGCTCACCTTACCCTTTTCAATAAGAGCTTTAATTTGCGGTTTTTTCTCCCAACCTTCCATTTTATCTCACCTTTCTTTTCACACATTTATTTTTAAAAATTTAAAACTGATTTATTCTTCCTTATTCAAGGAATTGAAAAACGCAAGAAAACTGTCATCACTCATTTTCGAAGGGTCTGAGAGTTCGCGTTTTTTCTTTTCTTCTTCTAAAACGTTCAGGCAATCTTCACACTCTTTTAAGGTGTTTGATACCATTGACTGTTTTGAAAGAAGTCTCGCAACCGCACCTGTTTCGTCGGAGGTAAGAAAACGCGATAAATGAGAAATATCAATGCTCTCATCTGCATTAAGCCTATCGATTACAACGGTCAGTATGCGTTTATTGACAGGGGTAACAAAAACATCACTATTAAGCCTGTCCTTGATTTTTTTATAAAATGCGGCATTATTAAACAGCGATATCAGCAAAGTATCCTCCGCTTTTGCCGCACGCATATTTTTAACTCTTTGGGGATCAACCATTTTTTCCATATCCTGAGCGTGTTTCTGTGCATTTGCAAGCTCAGACTTGGATTTTTTATAATTTTCGCGCCTTGTCGCCTGTTTAATCTGTTGAAGCATGGCATCCTTTGAAACACCCAGCTCGTCTGCAAGACGCATTGCGTAAACATCCCGCTCCAAGGAATCGGTAGTTGCAAGATAGTTTGCCGCTTCACGCAGGAAATTCACTTTACCGTCGGCGCTTTCCACATCATATTTAGAACGGATAACAGATAATTTATACTCGGTATCATTATCTGCATTATTAAGTAATTTCGCGAACATTTCTTTGCCGTGAACCCGTATAATTTCATCCGGGTCCTTACCGCCCTGAAGCCGTATAACCTTAACGCGCACACCCGTTTTTGAAAAAAGGTTAAGAGCGGCACGAACTGCCTTCTGACCCGCTTCGTCAGAGTCATAACAAAGAGCAACCTCATCCGCATAACGGGAAATTAGGCTTACCTGTTCAGGAGTAAGTGCAGTACCGAGTCCTGCAACGGCATTTTCAAAACCTGCACCGTGAAGGGCTATAACGTCCATATAACCCTCACAGAGGATAATTTTTCGTTCATTGCCGTTTTTTGCAAAATTCAAAGCAAAAAGCTCATTACTTTTTTTATAAACAAGTGTATCGGAGGTATTGATATACTTGGGTTTACTGTTATCAAGCACTCTGCCGCCGAAAGCTACAACATTACCCCGAAGGTCAATAACAGGATAAATAACCTTTGCTCTGAAAGCATCGTAATAATAACGCTTGCCGTTTTTTTCGCTGAAACGCAAAAGGTTTGCTGCAACAAGCTCATCCCTGTTAAAGCCCTTTGATTTCAGGTGATTTTCAAGGGCGTGCCAATCATCGGGCGCGGCACCGAGACCGAAGTGCTTTATCATTTTCAGAGGAATATTGCGTCGCTTTAAATACTCCAGCTGAGCTTTACCGGCTTCGGTAAAAAGAGTTTCGTGAAAAAACCTCGCGGCCTCTCTGTTAGCGGAGTAAATCCGCCGTCTGAGATTTGAAGCACTGTCATCAACTTTGTCATCGGGCATCTTAATACCCGCTCTGTCAGCAAGGAGCTTAACCGCTTCAATATAATCAAGGTTTTCAATATTTCTCACGAAATTTATAACATCGCCACCTGCACCGCAACCGAAACAATAATATGATGATGTTTCGGGATAAACGGTAAATGACGGGGTTTTCTCGTTATGGAAGGGACAAAGTCCCGTTAAGGTCTTTCCCCTTCTGCGAAGGTCAACATACCCGGCAATTACAGATTCAATGTCATTACTGTCGCGCAATCTGTCAATAAAATCATCAGTAAAACGCATTGCCAAGTAAATCACCTCCGTTAATTAATGAGGATATGTTAATATATCCAGGTTTTAGGAACAAATAAATCGTTGAATGTTTTGAGAGAATAACTGTCCGACATACCCGAAATATAGTCACAAGCGGCACGTTCGGCACCTTCACGCTTGGCTATTTCAAAATAAAACTCGGGCATCTCATGAGGATTGCGGGAAAAATAGCGGTAAAGCTCTTTTATCATACTTTCGGCTTTACTTTCCTCGCTTTTGCACACGGGATTTGTGTAAACATATTTGAACATAAACGAATGAAGTCTGTCGAATGCATCCTGAACTTCAGGTGACATACGGATTTCATCACTACTGTTTTCAATAACTGACATTATAAGTGAATTAATGCGCTGGGTTTTGGAAAAGCCGAGCACAAGCCTGATATCAAGGGGAATATCATCTTCACTTAAAACATCCCCACGCCTTGCATCATCAATATCGTGGTTTATATAAGCGATTTTGTCGCTTAATTTAACAATTCTGCCCTCTAATGTGTCCGCCTCTTTGCCGCGGGTATGACACAAAATACCGTCACGGACTTCGTAAGTAAGGTTAAGACCATCACCCCGTTGCTCAATGATATCAACAACTCTTAAGCTCTGTTCAAAATGAGTAAAGCCGCCTTCAAAAACACTTGCTAAGGCGCGCTCGCCTGCGTGACCGAAGGGTGTATGACCCAAATCGTGTCCCAGGGCAATAGCCTCGGTTAAATCCTCATTCAAAGCGAGTGAACGGGCAATAGTTCTGGCAATCTGGGCAACTTCAAGAGTATGTGTAAGTCGGGTTCTGTAATGAACATTATCAGGTGCTAAAAAAACCTGAGTTTTATCTTTTAGACGACGGAAAGCCGAAGAATGTATAATCCTGTCACGGTCGCGCTGATACGCAGTACGCACGGGACACTCATCCTCAATTTTCTTTCTGCCTTTTGTATTTTCGCACAGCATAGCGTATTGTGAAAGAGTTTCACGCTCACGCTGCAAAGTTCTTAATCTGATAATATTATCCACGAAATCACCCGAAAATTCTTAAATATGCGCTTTTATATATTAATACTGAAAAATTTTAAAAAACCCTCTTTTTTTGACAAATTATTTTGCGGCAACAATTTCACCAACAATTTCGAATGTCAATTTGCCGTTTGATAGGTCCTGAAGCTTTTTGTCAAAGCTATGTTCCATGCCCTGCTCGATACGGAAATTAAGGGTTACATCTTCAGCAAATTCGGTTTCGTTCATTACTCCGTCAAGGTCCCTGACAAGTGTTTCAACCTTGCCGTAAAATGAATAATCACATTTGATACGGCAAACGGACCAGGGCACAAGTGTTATAATTTCAGCGGCATCAATACCGAGCTTCGCAGAATGAGAATAGGCTCTGACAAGACCTCCGCCACCCAAAAGAATACCGCCGAAATATCTTGTCACTACCACAACACAATCAGTAACATCCTCCTGAGTTATAACATTAAGCACCGGCATTCCTGCCGTACCCTGAGGCTCACCGTCGTCGGAAAAACGCTTTATACCGCCCTCACGGATTGAATAAGCATAAACATTGTGAGTTGCATCCCAATGCTTTTTCGATATCTCACTGATAAAATCAAGGGCTTCCTTTTCGCTTTTAACCGGTTTGGCATAGCCTATAAACCGCGATTTTTTAACTATATATTCCTCGGCGGCATAATGTCCGAGAGTTTTGTAGGGTTTCATAAAAACACCACCTAACAGAAAAATCCGGATAACGCAAAAAGCCGGTGATAACTCACCGGCTTACTAAGCATATGAAATTACTTAGAAAGGTTATATTTCTTATTGAATCTATCAACACGTCCGCCTGTATCAACGAGTTTCTGCTTGCCTGTAAAGAACGGATGGCATTTTGAGCAGATATCAACACGCATACCTTCCTTTGTGGAAGCTGTCTCAAGTACAGCACCGCATGCACATTTAACCTGAGTTGCGCCGTATTTGGGATGAAGTCCTTCTTTCATTCTGTAGTCACCTCTTTATTTATGATAACACAATAGCACAAGAATACTATCACAAAGATAACAAAAAAGCAAGTCTTTTTTTAAAAAAAGTCAAATATTTTCTTTTATTTATTAGACTCGGCAATATCATAAATAAGTCTTTCGGTTTTTTCCCAACCAAGACAGGGGTCAGTAATTGATTTTCCGTATATTCCGTCCCCTATTTTCTGTGCGCCGTCTTCAAGATAACTCTCTATCATAATACCCTTTACGAGCTTTTTGATATCATCGTTATGAGCGCGGCTGTAAAGAATATCCTTGGTTATACGCACCTGTTCAAGATATTTTTTACCTGAGTTTGCATGGTTTGCATCAACTATACAAGCGGGATTTTTAAGTCCTGCTTTTGCATAAGAATCGCTGAGATTAAGCAAATCCTCATAATGATAGTTGGAGATATTATGGCCGTCACGGTCAACCAGACCTCTCATAATTGCATGAGCATAGGGGTTACCCTCGCTCTCAACTTCCCATCCGCGATATATGAATGTATGGCTACTCTGAGCCGCGGTGATTGCATTCATCATAACTGAAATATCACCGCCCGTGGGGTTTTTCATACCAACAGGAACCGAAATACCGCTTGAAACAAGACGATGCTCCTGATTTTCAACGGAACGGGCACCAATAGCAACATATGAAAGCAAATCAGAAAGATAACGATAGTTTGCGGGATAAAGCATTTCATCCGCACAGGAAAAACCATATTCTTTAAGAGCACACATATGAAGGTCACGGATAGCAACTATACCGTGGAGCATATCGGGTTTCTCGTTAGGGTCGGGCTGATGAAGCATACCCTTATATCCTGAGCCTGTTGTTCTGGGTTTGTTTGTGTAAATTCTGGGAACTATAACAACCCTGTCCTTTACTTTTTCGCGGATTTCGGCAAGGCGCGAAATATATTCAAGAACCGGTTCTTTTGAGTCTGCCGAGCAAGGACCGATAATAAGCAAAAGCTTGTCGGACTCTCCCGCAAATACTTTTCTTATTTCCTCATCATTTTTTGCTTTTTGCTCTGCCATCTGAAGGGTAAGAGGATATTGTTCCTTGATATCCATCGGAATGGGGAGTTTTCTTTTGAAATTCATTGCCATATTAAATCTCTCCAATCAAATAATTTCATATTGTACTCCGAGGTTTTTAACATCCTTAAAAAAGTCGGGATAACTCTTATTAACACATTGGGCGCCTTTTAATACGCCCCCTGTCACACTGCACAAAACCGCCATAGACATTGCAATTCTGTGATCATTGTGACAAGCAATTTCCTCCGTTGGTTTTTGAGGAATAGCTTCAGGAATAATTATATAATCATCCCCAATTTCTACTGAAACACCGAATTTTTTCAATTCCTGCGCCATAGCCATACCTCGGTCGCTTTCTTTGATTTTCAGACGGTTTGTCCCCGTCAGCTTCGCACCGCTTCTGAGAACAGCTCCAACCATAAGCACAGGCCCCAGGTCGGGATACTGAGAAATATCAAGTTCGGTTGTACGCTCCGAAAGTTTCCGATAAAAATCCCTGTAAATCTTGTCGCCCTGAAAGCTGTCGGGATTAAGACCGTTTACGATTACCTTCCCTCCCGCAAGATTAAATGCATCAAGAAATGCGGTATTTGACCAATCACCTTCAGTTTCAAGGTTACGGCTTTTATACTTCTGATTTCCTTTGATAAAGAAGCCGTCGGAGGTTCTTTCTATAATAACACCGAATTCTTTCAGTACTCCGATTGTTATATCAACATAAGGTGCACTTTCAAGTTTTTTGGTCAAAATGATTTCGCTGTCATCCGAAAGCAGAGGTAACGCAAACATTAAACCTGTAAGAAACTGACTGCTTACATCACCGGGCAATTTATATTCCCCGCCTTTAAGCTCACCGCCCGTGTAAAGCACGTTATCCTTAACACCAAGACAACAACCCTTTTGTTCCAAAAGTTCTTTATACACATTCTGAGGGCGTTCCATAAGCCTGCCTTTTCCCGAAAACTCGCACCGGTTTGAAAAAACAAGACCGAGAGGAATAAGAAATCTCAATGTACTACCGCTCTCATTACAGAAAAAACTCTTTTTCTCGCTTTTGGCGGTGGATGAAACACCCGTAACGGTTGCAACGCCGTCACTAATATCTATTTTTGCACCAAGATTTCTCAGACACTCAACAGTTGCGGTAACATCATCGTTTGTGCCGATATTTTCTATAACAGAAGTACCCTCTGCAAGAGAAGCACATATCAGCAACCTGTGGGCAACGCTTTTTGAGGGAGGCGCGGTTATTACACCTCTTGCAACAGACGGTGTTATAACTACATTCATTTTTCCACCTTCTCTATAAGTGCATCTATGGCCTCAAGATAACCATCCGTTCCTTTTCCGCATATTGTCTTAAAGCACGCCTGACGGATGTAGCTTACCTGCCTGAAATCTTCACGGGCACTTACATCAGAAATGTGTACCTCTACCGTCGGAATAGCCACAGCCTTAACTGCATCAAGTAAGGCTACTGATGTATGGGTATATGCACCGGGATTAATAACGATACCGTCAAAAACACCATATGCAAACTGAATATTATCCACCAGGTCACCCTCATGGTTGGATTGATAACATTTAACCGATACACCTTTGTCCTTGGCATAGTCTTCAATTTTCTTGACAAGGGTAGAATAAGTTTCCCTGCCGTAAATATCCGGTTCCCTGATTCCGAGCATATTCAGGTTAGGTCCGTTAATCACAAGAATATTCATTGAAATCCGCCTCAATTCTTTCTGCAACCTCTGTTGGTGTTCCGTTACCGTCAATAACCACATCTGCACACTCAAGATAAATTGAATAACGCTCGTTATAACGCGCTCTCAATGCATCCGCATCCCCGGACAAAGGTCTGTCATCTGTGCCGACAAGTAACTCTAAGGGTCTGTCTATAAAATAAATTCGTCCGTTTTCTTTTAATATTTCCGTATTGTCTTTATCGAGTATTGCACCGCCGCCCGTTGCAATTATGCTCTTATTTCGGGTTGCAGCTGCAAATATTTGGTCTTTTTCAATTTTTCTGAAGCCCTTTTCACCGACTTCGGAAAAAATCTCGGGTATTGCTTTTTCCTGAGATTCCACTATCAAATCGTCTGTATCCACAAAATCCTTAGATAGTGTTCGGGAAATGATTTTTCCGATAGTCGTTTTACCGCTTCCGGGCATTCCCACAAGAACAATGTTGCTCTTATCTTTATAAAGCTCCTTGAAAATACGCTCAACCTCTGCCTCGTCCACCGGAGAATCAATAAACTTTTCAACGGCATAAGCTGCCTGGGAAACGAGCATATACAGTCCCCCGGAGGAAACAATGCCTTTATTCTTTGCATCACAAATAAGCTTTGATTTCAAAGGATTATAAACTGCGTCAAAAACCGCTTCAAGAGAGGTAAATGCATCTAAATCAACTGCAGACTTTCCGATATTCGGGAACATTCCGCAAGGCGTTGTATTAATAATAATCTGAAAATCAGCACATTTCCCGGGAATATTTTCGTAAGTTATGTAACCCTCCTTACCACCACGGGAAACCTTAACGATTTCCTTTGCTCCCATAAATTCGGCAACGGCAACTGCGGTATTTGATGTACCGCCACTACCTAAAATCAAAACCTTTTTATCTTTCAAAGTAACATTTTTCCGTTCGATAAGCGCTTTTAACCCATAAAAATCCGTATTGTAGCCATAAAGCTTACCGTTACGGTTCACCACTGTATTAACAGCGTTTATTTTTTTTGCCTCATCAGATATTTCATCAAGAAAAGGTATTATCTCCTGCTTATAGGGTATCGTTACATTAATCGCCTTAAAATCCCGTTTTGCAAAAAAATCCGCAAGATTTTCTCTTTCAATTTCAAGGATTTTATAGTCATAATCAGCGAGAGCGTTATGTATTTCCTTGGAAAAGCTGTGTTTTAAATGCTCACCTATGCAACCGTATTCCATCGCTCACACCAACCAATCAGTACCGAATTTCTGGGAAAGCAAGTCACAAAGAGCAATAGCCACGATACTGTCAACAACCACTCTTGCACGATGCACGATACAGGGGTCATGCCTTCCAGAAACACTGAGTTTAACATTTTCACCGCTGATAAAATCAACCGTATTCTGCTCTTTTGAAATCGACGGTGTCGGTTTTACGGCGCACCTGAAAACCAGGGGCATTCCGTTGGCAATACCGCCGTTGATACCACCATTATTATTTGTTTGGGTGGTTATTTCGCCATTTTCAACCTGAAAAGCATCGTTCATTTCACTACCGCGCATATCAGCACAAGAAAAACCCGAGCCGAACTCAACACCCTTTATTGCGGGAATTGAGAAAAGTGCGTGAGAAATTATACTCTCAACACTGTCAAACCACGGTTCGCCTACTCCTGCAGGTACGCCAAGTACCACGGTTTCAAGAATACCTCCCACACTGTCCCCTTCTGATGCTGCCTTTTCGATAGCAGAAATCATCTGATTCTTTGCATCATCATTTAAAACAGGAAACTGTGCATCCGAAAGAAAACCTATGTCCTTTTTATAATCATCAAAAGGAACATCCTCAACACCTGCACATTTTTTAATGTGGGTTCCTATAAAAATATTTTTATTTTTAAGTAAGTCTATTGCAATTGCGCCCGCACCGACAAGCCCTGCAGTAATTCTGCCGCTGAAATGTCCGCCGCCGCGATAATCTTCGCTTCCGCCATATTTCACGAAAGCTGTATAATCAGCGTGACCCGGTCTTGCTTTGCCGTATTGAGCCGCATAATCCTTTGATTTTGTGTTTTCATTGGGTATAACAATGCAAACGGGTGTACCCGTTGTCTTGCCGTTAAAAACACCGCTCAATATATTATAATTGTCTTTTTCACATCTTGGAGTTGAAATTTTACCGAAAGGACGGCGCAAAGAGAGTTGATGTGAAATAAAACCTTCGTCAACTTCAACACCTGCGGGAATGCCGTCAATAATCGCACCAACTGCCGCGCCGTGACTTTCACCAAAAAGAGTTACACTCACATTGTTGCCAAAAGTGTTTTTCACTTTGAATACGCCTCCCTTATAATTTCATCAAGCTCTGAAAATTCCGCAAAGCTGAATTCAAAACTTCCTATATCATTTACTTTTACCGCATTTACTCCCACGGAATCAGCCTTTTTATCATGTCGCAAAGCATTGGTAAGTGTTTCGGGAGTGATATCAATAGAGTAAGGCAATGAATATTTCTTAAGAACTTCAACTAATCTTTTTCTTACATTTTCTGAGGAAAAAGCCAACATTCCCAAAGCCACGCACTCGCCGTGTAACAAGTCACCCAATCCCGTTGCGGTTTCAATTGCGTGTCCTACGGTGTGCCCGAAATTAAGAACCCGTCGTAGTCCCAGCTCTTTTTCATCCTCTTCAACAACCGCCTTTTTGACAAGTAATGATTTTTCAATTACTGTATCAATCTCGTCGTAAGCGTTTTTATTCTCAATAAGTTCAAAAAGAGAAGCATCAGAGGTAGCGCCCATTTTTATACTTTCCGCAAGGCCGTTATTTAACTGACGCGCAGAAAGAGTTTTAAGAACGTCAGGGTCAATTATAACCTTCGATGGTTGATAAAACGCACCAACAATATTTTTATAACCGCCGAAATCTATTGCGGTTTTACCTCCGATGGACGAATCGACCTGTGATAAAAGAGTGGTGGGAATATTGTAAAAGGTTATTCCTCTCATATATGTAGATGCAGCAAAACCCGACATATCACCAACAACGCCACCGCCGACTGCTACAACACAATCATATCGTGAAAAATCATTTTCGCACATAATTTCCAGAAGGTCTTTATATGTATCAAAGTTTTTGGATTTTTCACCCTGAGGTATTGTCTTAATAACAGAGGCTTCAAACTGTTCCGAAACAATTTTTGCGTACTCTGAAGGGACCCCGTCATCAGTCACTACGAGTGCACGTTTTTTTACATCACAAAGCTCACAAACCCGGTTTAATGCGCCTCGTTCAAGAACTATATCGTAACTGCCTGTTGAGTTTTTTACTGTTATTACCATAAAATCTTACGACCTTTAAATGTTTTGTTCTTTGGGATAACGACCCACAAGTCGCACATTGGTGCAAACTTCAGAAAGCTTTTCAATCATTGTCTTTTCTGCTTCGGGTGTAAGATGTCCCTCACCTTCAAGGAAGAAATAATAATTCCAGATAACATCCTTTGAAGGTCTGCTTTTGAGTGCTTTTAGGTTATAGCCACATTCACCGAAAACAGAAACGGCTCTTCCCAAAGAACCCGCTTCATCACGAACGGTAAAAAGAACTATAAAGTTATTAAGGTCCGCTGTATTTTCACGGGGAACTCTTGAAAAAACAGCAAAACGGGTTGTATTGGCACTGTCTTTATTGATTTTTCTGTCAATAAGCTTCAAGCCGTATTCATTGCCTGCCTCAAGACTGCAAATTACGCCCAGTGAAGCGTCCTGCTTTTCAGCAACAACTGAAGCCGCAACTGCAGTATTGACCGTTTCTTCGGTTGCGTAGCCTTTTTGTTCTATAAACTCCGCACACTGGCCCAGAGCCTGGGGATGGCTGAGAACTTTTCTGATGCTCTTGCTGTCCGCTTGCTGAATGCCGAAAAGATTCTGCTCAACACCCATATCATAAATACCGTTTATAAAAAGTGTACCGAAATAGGTTAAATCCATAACCCTCGCAACGTCACCCTCGAAACTGTTTTCAACCGGCAACACAGCAACATCACACTCACCGCTCTCAACAGCCTTGTAAGCAGATTTGAAATCGGGATACGGTACGGGAACAGAATCGGGGAAAATGCGCTTTACTGCAATTTCGGCGAAAGCTCCCTTAACACCGGAAAAAGCGACACGAGTTCCATCGATTATTTTATGCTGATAATCCTTGGAAAGCTTCATTGTATTTTTCAGGAAGCTTACATAATATGAGCGAATTTCATCGCTTTCAATCAACAAGCTGTTAGTTTCAATAAGTTGTTTTTCCCTGACCATATCTTCAACGGGTATTCCGTTGACCTTCTTATACTCGGCAACATCAACCGCAGCCTTCATTCTTTTTTCGAAGAGCTTGGCTATTTCCTTATCAACCTGACTTATGGTTTCTCGTGCCTCACCAAATCTTTTGTCATATTCATTCATTTTTATAATCCTCGTAAAGTTCTTTAAATGCGCTCAGAGAACGCTTAATCAAATTAGTATCTACACAATAGGCAATTCTAACAAAACCATCGCAACCGAAATCGTCGCTCGGCACAAGAAGAAGCTCAAACTTCTTTGCTCTTTCATAGAATTTGTAAGCATCATCCTCGAGAGATTTTACGAACATATAGAAAGCCCCGTCGGGTTTAATAACCGTATAACCGATGTCAGTAAGTCCATCATAAAGAATTTTTCTGTTTTCTTCGTAAACGGATACATCCGCCGTATCATCAAGACACTGAGCGATTGTATATTGCATAAGACTGGGAGCACACACATAACCGAGAGCTCTGCCCGAGCCACATACAGCAGCAAACGCATCGCCGCAATCCTTCATTGTGGGTGAAACAAATATATAACCAATTCTTTCACCGGGTAATGAAAGAGCCTTTGAATACGAATAACAAACAAATGAATTATCGTAATATGCGGGAATATACGCTACCTTTTCGCCTGTGAAAACAAGCTCTCTGTAAGGTTCATCTGAAATAAGGAAAATTTCTTTGCCGTATTCATTCTGTTTTTCATTAAGTAATTGCGCTAATTTTATGATATCCTTTTCAGGAACAATAACGCCCGAAGGGTTATTGGGTGAATTTATAATGACTGCCTTTGTATTTTTATTGATGCTTTTCTCTAAAAGTTCAAAATCTATTTGCAAATCATCTTTTTTACAACTTATGGGAACGAACTTTGCACCCGATTGTTCGACGAAAACTCTGTATTCAGGAAAGAACGGAGCAAAGGCAATTACCTCGTCACCCTCCTCAGCTATTGCATTAAGAGTAATTGTAAGAGAGGCTGCAGCGCCACAGGTCATATATATAAGTGAAGGTGTTGCATTAACCCCGTATTTATTCTTTATATACTCTGCAATAGCACTTCTTACATTTAAATCACCGGGACCCGATGTATAACCGTGGAGCTCTTCCGCAGGGGTTTCTGCAATAAGCTTGTTCATTACATCAGTTACTTTTTGGGGAGCAGGCACACTGGGATTACCTAAACTGAAATCAAAAACATTCTCCGCTCCAATTTCACTTTTGCGGACTCTGCCGTACTCGAATATTTCGCGAATAACAGAGCTTTTCTTTCCTAATTCCAACATTTTTTGAGATAACATTTAATTTACTCCTTAAAAATAAAAATAAAACAATCCGCAAACCGATATACTTTTGAAGCATAGCAGAATGCGGACTGACCATATACAATTCGTTGCAATTACTTGCATTTACGAGGAGTACACAGACAATCCAAACTATAATAATAAAATCGTTTATTAAAGTTATAAAACATCTGTTTCACCTCTGAAATCAATATGGGAGTATTCTACTCCTCTGTTTCGGGTTTGTCAAGGCAAAATGTATAATTTTTAAATAATTATACAAAAATTATTTTTCTGCCTTTTCTACAATTTCCGCAAAGCCGTAAATAAGTGAGGAAAAAAATCTTGCAAGGACAATTAAAATAATCAAAACTGTCAAAATAGGAAGCGCAAGAATTCCTACCAAAGCGAAGCCAAAATACACACCCAACAAAATTGTTCCTACGGACACTAATGTAACCGCAAGGAAAATGTTGATAACAAAAAGCAAAATTGAAAAGCGCTTAAGGGATGCTGAGCAATTCCTGAAGAACTTAATTCCGTTATCTTTGGTTTCGTTTGTTGCTTCTTTTCCCGTTTCCGTCACGGGTTTTGCAGTAGCCTGCGGAGCTTCTGTTGTTTGGGTTACAGGTTCTTTAATTACATTTTCGCTCATTTTTATACTCCTTAATACCAACCTTCATTTATGTCCCCGGTTTCAATCTCAACGCCGCTTAAACGAGGAGAGGTAGTTGTAGTGTTGAGGGGTTTGCTTTCTTGGGTCGTGCTCTGGTTATCACCGTCGGAAGCAGTTGTCTTATTTCCTTCGGTGGTTTTTGTTGCGGTGGTTGTAGCAGGCTTTGTTACGTTGCCGATTACATTCTGTTGCGCATCTTCATGAACTTCGGGAGGAATTGTATTTTCCTCATTGTCATAAACTTCCTTATAAGTAAGCTGACCATTAACCCATACATATTCAACTATTCTTTCTTGGTCACCTACATACTGAGTTGAATAAATCACCTGCTTCTCAGGAACAACTGAAATATTAGTCAAAGCAGTAAGCAACGGAGCAGGATCAAATTTCTTAGATGTAGCATTGAAAAGCCAACAGTAATAATTTTTGGTTTTACCGTTTACGGAAACCTCAATATAAAAGTCGGGCTGACCGTCAAAGTTCATATCAATAAACTCTGCGTGAGATTTTGCATGTGCAAAATCAAAAACAAAACCAACACCTGAAGGATATTCCAGAGTCTGATACTCTTCACCCTTATTTTTAATAACTGTGTTCTTTTCACCAACCTCGGCAGTAAAGACAAAGTCACCGTTTGTAACAGAAACAATATTACTTTCATTTGTGTTGGTAGTATCACCATCCTTCTCCTTACCGCAGGAAACAAAAACAGTAACCATAAGAGAAACACAAAGAATGAGTGAGCATAAAGCAAAAATCTTTTTCATAAAATATCCTCCGTAATTATATATTGATACCTTTGTCGCGCAAAGCAACCTCAAGTGCAGATATATCCTTTTTGTAAACAAAACCGCTCATACCATAGTCAATTGCACCTTTTATATTTTCAGGCACATCGTCAATGAAAAAACATTCTTCTGCCTTAAGCGAAAACTTATTACAGAAAGCCTCGTAAATTTCAGGTTGGGGTTTAAGAAGTTTATACAAGCACGAAATAAACATACCGTCCATCAACGGAATGGCAGGTATATCGAGATAGTGGTCAAAAACACGGGGTGTCGCATTTGAGAGAAGGTAAACTTTATACCCTGCACTCTTCAGTCTGCGTACTAAATCCTCCATACCGTCAAAGACGGGCATATAAGGGTAAAAATCCGACAACATTTCGGCGATCAGCTCGCGGGTATCAGCGGGAAGCTTTGGTAAAACCTCTTCTGTGAACTCATCGGAACGTCTCCGACCTGCGTCCATTTCGCGCCATATAGGGTTCTTAAAAACCAATTTATTTAAGATGTCGTGATATTCGGGCGAAAAACACTCATTAAGAGTTTTATCGAAATTAAAATCAATTAAAACGCCACCCATATCAAATACAATATTTTTAATCAAAATGCATCAATCCTATAAATATCTATTTTCATTATAACACCTATAAAAAATATTTCAATATTTCTTAAAAAATTTTAAAAATTCACTTTAAAAATTTAATAAATATGTTATACTGTAATCTCAATAATAATTTGGGGGAATACAAATGGAAATTATTATCTTAAAAACTGCAGAAGAAATCGGTATTGAAGCGGCTAAAATTTTTATCGATGAAGTAAAAAACAACCCTTCCTGCGTGCTCGGGCTTGCAACGGGTGCTACACCCATTCCAACTTACAACAACATCAAAAAAACCTTTGCGCAGGGCGGTATAACCTTCAAAGATGTAAAAACATACAATCTTGATGAATACTGCAACTTACCCAAAAACGACAAAAACAGTTACTACACCTTTATGCACGAACAATTATTCAACGGTCTTGATATCCTTGAGGAAAATGTTCATTTCCTTGATGGTAATGCAACTGACTGCGAAGCAGAGTGCAAAAGATATGATGACGAAATTAATAACGCAGGCGGTATTGATATACAGCTTCTCGGCATCGGTAATAATGCACACATCGGCTTCAATGAGCCTGCCGATGAATTCACAAACGGTTCATTTAAAGTTCAGCTTACCGAAAGCACAATCAACGCCAACAAAATATACTTTGATGAGAATCCCATGCCCGAATATGCTCTTACAATGGGTATAAGACAGATTATGTCAGCAAAGAAAATTGTTCTTATAGCAACAGGTCCAAAAAAGGCAGAAGCTATCCGCAATATGGTTGAAGGTCCCGTTACGGCTCAGGTTCCCGCTTCTGTTTTACAGGAACACGATGATGTTATTATCTTCCTTGATGAAGACGCAGCTTCTCTTTTAAGCAAATAAACTTTTATAAAAAACAAATGCACGAGGTAACTCGTGCATTTGTTTTTTGATGTGTTTTATGTAATTATCAGTGTATATGATATATTACTCTCATTTTCATAAATCTGAAGCTTAACAAAACTACTGTTCACAGCGCGTGATATATAGTAACAATCATTTTCAGAATCGTAATTTTCAGTAGTTATCTGACTTCCCGTGTCGCTGAACAGTCCCAGAATAATCACGGGTAAGTAATTTTCGGGAAGCTCATTGACATCAAAAGAGTGAACAAGACCTGAAAAGCTAACCTGACAGCTTTCAGGTGTTAATTTATATGAAATGCCGTCATATGAGGTATTATTCTCAACAAACACAACATCCAGAACACTTCGGGAATACTGAACCTGTATATTATAAATATTCTGTTTGTACGTAAGCTGTACATCCTTAAAAGAGGTAAAATCAACTTCCGGATAAGAACGGGATTTAAAAGGCATCGAGCACGATGAAAATACAAGTATGCCGACAAATAGTAAAACCCCGTATTTCGCGGCAGATTTAATTGGCAACACCCTTTTCAATCATTGAGTAAGCCCTATGGAGATTTTCAGCACAATCCGTAGGTAATATAGAATATTCAGAAAACTCGTCTTTAAGAACATCTGCACTCAACCCGTGAACAAAAGCCCCTAAAACAGCGCTTTTGAACAAATCACCATTAAACGACGGCGTAAGTCCTGTGATAATACCTGAAAGCAAATCCCCTGCTCCGCCTTTCGAAAGACCCGTATTACCGGTTTTATTAATATAGACTTCATTTGCTTCGGAGTTACAAATAACGGTTTCGTGACCCTTTAAGAGAACATTGACTTTATATTCCTTACAGAATTCCTCAACTGCTTTAATTCGGTCACCTTCTATGTCATCAACAGACTTAGAATTAAGGCGTGCCATCTCACCCGGATGTGGTGTAAGAAGAATATCAGTATTGGCTTTCTTTAAAACATCCGGACAAACAGACAGGCAATTAAGAGAATCTGCATCTAAAATTAATGGCTTACTGCAATTCTCAACAAGGGCAGTTGTAATAAGACTCGGAGCAAAACCGGTACCGATACCGCAGCCTACCATAACCACGTCCGCTTTATCTGCAGCGTCAAGGACAGTCCCAACCGCTGTATAGTCTATGAAACCTTTATCATCAGAAGGTAGGGGCAAAAAGAGATTCTCGGTAAGCCTTGAAGTAAGAGGATTATATAAACAATCAGGAAATGAGAGAGTAACAAGTCCCGCACCGCTACGGAGAGCGCCCTCGGTGGCAAGAACACAGCAACCCACCATATTTTTGCTTCCGCAAATTAAAAGCACCTTACCGAAAGTACCCTTATTGCCGTTAATATCCCTTTTGGGTAGCATTGCATTTGCGGACTTTAAATCCAATGATTCAATAATCATAAAATCACCCCTGTCATTTATGATTATATTATCAGCGGAGTTTGGTGTCAAGCCACAAGGATATCATCAATTTTAGATGCTTTGTTTATATTGGCAAGCATCTCAGCGTATTCCTCGTTATAACGGGTATCGGGCAATGCCTGAACTTTAGCTGCATTAATCTTCTTATTTTTCTTTTCTTGTAAAGTAAGGTAAACTGCTTTGAAAAACGCTTTTATATATTTCTTTACTTTACGCTCAAATTTAATAAGATCCTTTTCTCTGAATATAGCGTAAGAACCGATGAGAATAAGAGTTAACATAAAAACTATCTGTAATGATGCGAATGTTGTCATAATTATACCTCCGAACAAATAACGAACATTTGTTTTTGTGGTTTCATTATAGCATCTTTTTCGCCAAAGTCAACACAAATGTTTCGTTTATTTTTGATTTTTAGTCCCTTTTTAAGTACTTTATGCAGTTTTTCGTCGATTTTTTCGGTTTTTTCGATAAATTTTGCAAAAAAACATTTACAGTCATCAGACCAAAAAACTTCAAAAACCGAACATATCTTCACAGGAACCGAACAAAAATTTTGTTTTATATTTTTTATTTTAGGTATTTATCTTTCATTGTAAATAATGTATAATATTAAAGATAATACGCAAATATGACTTTTTGAGGTAAAAATATGTTTGTTGATAAAGCAAAAATAAGAATAATAGCGGGTAACGGCGGTAACGGTGCCGTTGCCTTCCACAGAGAAAAATACATTAATGCCGGCGGACCCGACGGCGGTGACGGCGGAAGAGGCGGTAATATCGTCTTTCAGGTTGATGACAACCTCTCCACCCTTTCCGATTTCCGCTACAAAAGAAAATACAAAGCCCAGAGCGGCGAAAACGGCAGAGGCTCGCACTGTAACGGTAAAAAGGGCGAAGATCTGATAATCAAAGTTCCCCGCGGTACTGTCATTAAAGAAGTTGAAACAGGCTTCGTAATGGCAGATATGAGCGTTGATGAAACCTTTATTGCGGCTAAAGGCGGTAAAGGCGGCTGGGGTAACTCTCATTTCAAGACATCCACAAGGCAGACTCCCCGTTTTGCTAAAGACGGTGCACCCGGCGAAGATTGGGAAGTAACCCTTGAGCTTAAATTATTGGCTGATGTTGGTTTAATCGGTTTTCCGAATGTTGGTAAATCCACTCTGATTTCAATTGTAAGTGAGGCAAAGCCCATTATTGCCGACTATCATTTCACTACCCTTATCCCCGTCCCCGGTGTTGTGAGAATGGGTCCCGAAAGCAGCTTTGTAATGGCGGACATTCCCGGTATCATTGAGGGAGCAAGTGACGGCGTGGGTCTTGGCCACGAGTTTTTGAGACACATTGAGCGTTGCCGTTTGCTTGTACATGTAGTTGATGTTGCAGGAAGCGAAGGCAGAGACCCCATCGAAGATTTTGAAGCAATTAACGCAGAACTGGCAAAATACAACGAGGAGCTCGTTAATTACCCACAGATTGTAGCAGGTAACAAAATCGACCTTGCAACTGACGAACAAAGAGAAGCCTTCAAAGAATATATACGTAACAAAGGGCTTGACTATTACGAAATTATCGCACCCATTGCAGAAGGAACTCAGGAGCTCATAAATGCAGTTGCCGCCGAGCTTCAGAAATTGCCCCCTGTTAAGATTTACGAAAAACAGGAAATAACACCTAAAGAGATTTTCCGCAATGCTAAACAGGATTATAAAATCCGCGTTGAAGGTGACGTCTTTATTGTTGAAGCTGAATGGCTCGGAAAAATACTTATGAAAACCGACCTTAACGACTATGAATCACTTCAGTACTTTCAGAATATTCTGCAAACAAGCGGTATAATCCAAGCCCTCATTGACAGAGGCATTACCGAAGGCGACACAGTAAGTATTTATGACTTGGAGTTTGACTATGTTCCCTGATGAATCGAATATTTTAACCGACATTTGCACACCCTTAAGTGAAAAAGAGGCAAGGATGTACAGTCCTCTTACCCTGGCTTTTTTAGGTGATGCAGTTTACAGTTTACTTGTGCGAAATATGTTGGCGCTTTCTGCCAACAAGCCCACCGGTAAATTACATAAAGAATCAATAACGTATGTCAACGCGGCGTTTCAGGCACAGGCTGTAAAAGAGTTACTGCCGCACCTTAACGAAAATGAAGAATACATTTTCAAGCGCGGCAGAAATGCACACAGTGCACATTCACCAAAAAACCAGAGTGATGCCGATTACCGATACGCTACGGGTCTCGAAACGCTTTACGGATATTTATATCTGTGCGGTGAGACTCAGAGAATTAAAGAAATTTTCAATCTCAGCACTTACAAAGTTTATATTGAAAATCAAAACAACCAATAAGAGATATTCAGGGTGAAATAAAACCCTACTGAAAGGAAACTCAAAATGTCCCTTGTAAAAAAAGAAGATATACGAAACTTTTCAATTATTGCACATATCGACCACGGTAAATCCACCCTTGCGGACAGATTGCTCGAAATAACCGATTCTGTTTCAAAACGCGATATGGAAGCACAGATACTTGATGATATGGACCTTGAAAAAGAAAGAGGTATCACCATCAAGGCTCATGCTGTTAAGCTTGATTACAAAGCACAGGACGGTAAAACTTACCGACTTAACCTTATTGATACACCCGGTCACGTTGACTTTAACTACGAGGTGTCACGCTCTCTCGCGGCCTGTGAGGGTGCTATACTCATTATAGATGCCTCTCAGGGTATTGAGGCTCAGACCCTGGGCAACACATACCTTGCTCTTGACCACAACTTAGAGCTTGTGCCCGTTATAAATAAAATCGACCTTCCTTCTGCTGACCCCGACAGAGTAGCAAATGAGGTCGAGGAAATTATCGGCTTGCCCTGCGACACGGCTCCCCGTGTTTCTGCAAAAACAGGTCAGAATGTTGAGCAGGTGCTTGAACAGATAGTTGAGCTTGTTCCCCCTCCGGAGGGCGATGACGATGCACCTCTCAGAGCTCTTATATTCGACTCCATTTACGATAACTACAAAGGTGTTATTGTTTATGTACGAATTGTTGACGGTACTATCAAGCCCGGTGACACAATGAAAATGATGGCAACGGGTGCGGAGTTTACTGTTGTTGAAACAGGCACTATGAAAGCCACGGGACTTCAGCCCACAGACAAGCTTTGCTCAGGCGAAGTAGGTTACATTACCGCCTCGATTAAAACAGTGCGCGATGCAGTTGTAGGTGATACAATTACCCTTTCATCAAAACCTGCTGCAGAGCCTTTGCCCGGTTACAGAAAAGCAACACCAATGGTTTACTGCGGTATCTACCCTGCCGATGGTGCAGACTATGAAAACTTACACGAAGCACTTGAAAAATTACAGTTAAATGATGCTTCCCTTTCATACGAGCCCGAAACATCGGGTGCTCTCGGCTTTGGTTTCCGTTGCGGTTTCCTCGGTCTTTTGCATCTTGAAATTATTCAGGAAAGACTGGAAAGAGAATATGACCTTGACCTTGTAACAACCGTTCCCAGCGTTGTTTATAAAATCCACCTTACCAACGGTGAGATTGTTGAAATCGATAACCCCACTCACTACCCCGATCCTGCTCTTATTGATTACAGCGAAGAGCCCGTTGCGGATGCTCACATTTACGCACCCCAGGAATATGTCGGCTCGGTTATGGAACTTTGCCAGGAACGACGCGGTACCTTTAAAAATATGGATTACATCTCGGGTGACCGTGTAGAGATTAAATACGATTTACCCCTTAACGAAATTATCTACGACTTCTTTGATGCCCTTAAATCAAGAACACGCGGTTACGCTTCTCTCGATTATGAAATTTCAGAATACAAGCGTTCCAACCTTGTTAAACTCGATGTTCTTCTCAACGGGGATGTTGTTGACGCACTGTCATTTATTGTCCACGCTGACAAAGCCTACGGCAGAGCCAGAAAAATTGCAGAAAAGCTCAAGGATAACATCCCGAGACAGATGTTTGAAATTCCTATTCAGATTGCTATCGGCGGTAAGGTTATCGCAAGAGAAACTGTCAAAGCTATGCGTAAAGACGTTCTTGCAAAATGCTACGGCGGTGACATTACCCGTAAGAAAAAGCTTCTTGAAAAGCAGAAGGAAGGTAAAAAGCGTATGCGCTCCTTCGGTACTGTTGAAGTTCCTCAGGAAGCATTTATGGCCATACTTAAGCTTGATGAGGATTAATATCATAACTAAAAAGGTTGGTACCTATGAATAACAACTATTTTGATATTTATTGCCATAAAAACAATAATGAACACCACTTCTGTTTCAGAAGTGGTGAAATGGTTTATGAAGAAGTGTTTGCAGACGGCTCTCTTATAACCGCCGGTTATAATGCCTCGGGCTATCCACTTAACGTTCTGAGAAACTGCCCCACATATATAAACAAAAAGAGATATGCAGAGCCTTTCCCCTTCAAGCTTGAGCTTGACGGTCAGAGTGTAAATTTCGGTCTTGAAGCGGTTGATTATAAAACTGAAAGAACCGAAGAAAGCGCAACATTCATTTTAACACTTAAAAGTACCGTAAAACCCGTCACAATTAAGATTTTTACACTCATTGACGGAACACAGATGTTTTCCCGTTGGGTTGAAGTTGAAAATACTTCGGATGAAATTCTTAAAATCAACAAGCTCTCTGTTTTCAGCGGACCGCTTGAGAGTATGGATGTTTCCGATTACAACACCGACAAGGGCGTTGAGGACTACTATTCAACAGGTTACTTCAGTGACGACCGTTGGGGAAACGAAGGTCTTTTCAGATGGAACACCCTTTATCCCGGTGCGATTTCTGTTGACGGGCGATTTACGAGAAATCGTTTCCGTCACCCGCTTTTGTTTATAAGGAATAACCTTCTTGGTAAAATCTGGTTTGCTCAGATAGGCTGGAGTGGCGGTTACAGCTTTAAAGTTGACTACAATGCAAAAAAACACGAATCTGCTGCTCACCTGTCTTTTGAAGCCGAAATTACAGGTCATAATCCTATATACATTATCGGACCGAAAGAAAAATTTGTTTCCCCCGTTGTTTATATTGGTCTTGTTCACGGTGACCTTGACGATGCCGTTAATGAAATGCACGCACACATCAGGAAATCCGTTTTAAACCTCCCCGAAGCAGACGGAGCCCAAGCACTTATTAACTGCGGTATGGGTGCGGAGCATAACATGAGCGTTGATGAAAGCAAGGCTTTCATCGACCAATTTGCCGAAATGGGCGGTGAAATTTTCACAATAGATGCAGGTTGGGAATGCCCCCCTGATGAACAGATGGAATGGCCACATTACAATGGCAGAAACATCCCCGACTCCGACCGTTATCCCAACTCAATCAAGGAGCTTTGTGATTACTCACACAAAAAAGGTCTGAAATTCGGGTTATGGGTTGATATTGAAAGTGTGGGAAAACACTGCAGGATACACAAAGAACACCCTGAATGGCGTCCTCTGAACATTTTCGGAGAAAGAAATCACAAATTTCTTGATATGTCAAACCCCGAGGTCAGCAAATGGGCTGAGGATGAACTTGCAAGAATAATCGAGGAATATGAGCTTGACCTTTTGCGAGTTGACCACAATGTTGATTTCACCGAATATTTCGGTATGCGTGACACAGGCTACGGACTCCCCGAGTGTGTTTGCGTAAAACACAATCAGGCAGTTTACCGGATGTACGAGAATTTAAAAAAGCGTTTCCCGAATGTTATTTTTGAAAACTGCGCAGGCGGCGGCGGAAGAACCGACCTGGGTATGATGAGAAGCTTCAACCATTCCTGGGTTTCTGATTGGCAGAAAATGCCCCGTTGCGCCGAAATTACAAACGGTATGACTATGGCATTACCTCCTGAAAGAGTTGACAGACTTTTTGCGGGTATGGGTTGCCACACACTGGGCTCCTTTGATTCTCATATGAGAAACACAATGCTCGGTCACATTTCTTTGAATGTAATCTCTCCCGATAATGCTGATATAAATAAAAATCAAATGGCATTTGTCCGCCATTCTACGGATATTTATAAAAACTTCATACGCACATTTCTGGGAGAATCAAAGATATTCCATCACACCCCCGACCTTACGGATGCCGACTGTTCGGTTCTCGAAATAGCTTCTCCCGATAAAACAAAGGGCGCTATGACGGTTATCACCCTTACTGCTACAAACGAAATAGCTTCAACAATTAAACCTAAAGGTATTGATATAGGAAAAACCTACAAAGTCACCCTTGATAACAGCGGTAGTTCATTTACCGCTACCGGCCGAGAGCTTATAACAGACGGTGTGCCCGTCAACATTCCCGCATCACTTTCATCAGAGCTTATTCTGTATGAGGAAATAGAATAAAAATTGAGAGTCGAATTCAAAAATTCGACTCTCTTTTTTAATCATAAAACACTTTCTATAACCGCTTTCAATTGGTCAACGCCGTCGCCTTTTTCAGAGGAGAAAGGAATTACGGTTAAGTTATCTCCGAACTCCGCTAACTCGTCTCTGAGGGCGTTTTTACGCTGGTTATATTGAGTTTTATTAAGCTTATCGCTTTTGGTTGCCGCCACAACAAAAGGAATGTCCGCCTCTTTTAAAAAGCGCATCATAATGTAGTCATCTTCCGAAGGTTTGTGGCGCATATCAACAAGCTGTACCACAAGCTTGATATTACGGGGACTCCGGAAATAGCCTTCCATCATTTCAGCCCAACGACGTTTTTCACCTTTGGCAACCTTTGCGTAACCATAGCCGGGAAGGTCAACAATCCGCACATCATCAACTTTAAAGAAGTTAATAGTAATTGTTTTGCCGGGAACAGAAGAAACTCTCGCAAGATTTTTTCTGTTAAAAATACGGTTGAGCATCGAAGATTTACCAACATTTGAACGACCTGCAAAAACAATTTCGGGTAAATCCGATTGAGGTATTTGCTTTAATGTACCAAAAGCGGCTTCAAACTGAACTTTATTATAATTCATGTTTACACCTCTCTGCAATAAACTCCCGTTGCCTTGTTTTCAGGCTCAGTCTTTTTAATGGGGCTTCTCTTTTTCTCTTCAGGCTTCCCGGTGTTCTTTCTCCGAGGTTCTTCTAAAGCCACACTCAGAACCTCGTCCAGATCGCTTACGGGAACAAACTCAATTGCGTTTTTAACTGTTTCGTTGACCTTATCTAAGTCAGCTTTGTTTTCTTCGGGAATAAGAACGGTTTTCATACCGTTTTTGAATGCGGCTGTTGATTTTTCCCGAAGACCACCAATGGCAAGAACCTTACCCCTCAGGGTAATTTCACCTGTCATAGCAACAGTTTTATTAACTGCTCTGCCGGTCAGGGCAGATGCTAATGCGGTTGTCATAGTAACGCCTGCAGAAGGACCATCCTTGGGAACTGCGCCCTCGGGTACATGGATATGAATATCCTTGGTTTTATAAAACTCTTTATCAATATCCAAGTTATCCGCCCTGCTTCTTATGTATGTAATAGCGGCTTTTGCAGACTCCTTCATAACATCACCCAAAGAGCCCGTCAATTCAACCTTGCCGCTGCCATCAAGCACGGCAACTTCAATCTGCATCATTTCACCGCCGACAGAAGTCCAGGCAAGTCCGTTTGCCGCACCTATCATATCTTCAAAATCGAGTTTTGTTGTTTTATAACGGGGTGCACCGAGATACTCGGTCAACGAGTCAGGATCAACCGTTACTTTACCCTCAAAGCCTTCGGCAAACTTCACCGCGACTTTTCTTATAATCTTAGTAATGGTTCTGTCGAGTGTACGAACTCCCGCTTCTTTAGTGTAATCCGAAATAATACATCTGAGAGCAGCATCGGTAAATCTTATCATACGGCTATTCATACCGAAGTTTTTAACCTGCTTTGGTACAAGATGTTTCTTAGCAATCGCAAATTTATCCTCAGCGGTGTAGCTGTACAGCTCAATTACTTCCATACGGTCATAAAGGGGCGCAGGAATCTGCGAAGCGTCGTTTGCTGTAGTAATAAACAAAGCCTTACTTAAATCAAAGGGAATTTCTACATAATGGTCTGTAAAAGTGTTATTCTGCTCACCGTCTAAAACCTCGAGTAAGGCAGATGAAGGGTCACCCTTATAATCACTGCCCAATTTATCTATTTCATCAAGCAAAATCAAGGGATTGGCTGTTTCTGCCTGTTCGATAGCCGTAATAATTCTACCGGGCATTGAGCCTATATAGGTTTTTCTGTGGCCGCGGATTTCAGCCTCGTCACGGACACCGCCCAGGGAAATACGCGCATATTTACGACCAAGGGCTTTTGCGAGAGATTTTGCAACAGAGGTTTTACCTACACCGGGAGGACCTACAAGACATAAAATCTGAGCATTTGCATCAGGTGCAAGCCTCTTTACAGCGATAAGCTCAATTATACGCTCTTTAACTTCCTGAAGTCCGTAATGCTCGTTATCAAGAATTTTACGAGCCGCTGCAACATCAAGTGAATCCTCAGTATAAACACCCCAGGGTAAGTTGGTTACTCTTTCAAGATATGTACGCGTAACATTTGATTCGGGACTGCCCTGCGACGTTCTTACAAGTCGGTCACATTCCTCAAAAAGCTTTTTCTTGGACTTTTCGTCTATCGGTAAAGCGGATATTTTATTTTTATATTTGTTAGCCTCTGCAACGGGTGAATCATCATCGCCCAACTCGTTGGAAATAACCTTCATTTCCTCGCGAAGATAGTACTCTCTTTGATTCTTATCCATTCGCTCCTGAACTTTATCAGATATTTCAAGCTCAAGTTTAAGAAGCTCAGTTTCCTTGGATAAAATACCGCAAAGCATCTCAGCTCGTTTCATAACATTCAGTTCATTTAAAAGCTTCTGTTTATCAGAAACCTCAAAATGGAAGTGCCCTGCAATATCATCGGTTACATCGGCAATATTTTCCTCTTCAAGTATCGCAATAAAAATCTCAGGCGCAATTCTCGGACTGACTGAAATATATTCATCAAACTTTGATTTAAGCGTTCTGAGGGTTGCTATTGTAAGAGCGTCTTCGTTATCAGGATAAATCTCAGGGACTTGCTCAACAACAGCACGAAGTGAAATTCGCTCCCTTGTAACTTCTTTTACACACGCCCTGTAAAGACCCTCAACTACAATTTCAAAATTGTTACTGTCAGCGGAGCCTGAAATCTGCTTGATTTCGGCTACAACACCAACCTCACTCAACTCTGAAAATTTGGGGTCCTCTATTTTAGCATCCTTTTGAGAAACGAGAAAAATCCTTCTGCTCTCAGTTTCAATTGCGGATTTTATTGCGCGTACTGATTTTAATCTGCCCACCTCAAAGCTCATTGTCTGCTCAGGAAAAATAACAAGATTTCTCAGAGCAAGAACGGGCAAGGTTTCGGGCTGATAGATTTTTTCTGACATATAAACTCCTGTAAAATACGAGTAATTTAACACAGGGTGAAATTCATATTCCTTTTAAAGAAAATGATAAATCACCCTGAAAATTTCGGTATTAAACCGCTTTATTGTTTTCTTTAGGTTTCTTTACGTAAACGGGTTCGCTCTTTCCATCTACTACATCAGAGGTAATTTTCACTCCCGTAACAGACGGATCTGACGGAACACTGTACATAACGGGAATGAGAATACTCTCCATAATGGAGCGAAGGCCTCTCGCCCCCGTCTCCCTCTCAATGGTAAGCTCTGCCACCCTCTTGATTGCATCGTCGGTAAAATTAAGCTCAACCTTATCCATTTTAAGGAGGCTCTTATATTGTTTTAAAAGAGCATTTTTAGGTTGTGTAATTATATTTACCAAGCCGTCAACATCAAGATTTTCGAGAGATGTGATAACAGGAATACGACCTACAAGCTCGGGAATAAGACCGAATTTCACCAAATCCTGAGGTATGACCTTAGCGTACATATCCATGGATTTAAGTTCACTCTTTGAATGAAGCTCACCGCCGAAGCCCAAAACGGTTTTGCCGAGTCTGTCTTCAACGAGTTTTTCGATACCCGAAAAAGCACCGCCGCATATGAATAAAATCTTGGAAGTATCAATCTGTATAAACTCCTGCTGAGGATGCTTTCTGCCGCCTTGCGGAGGAACATTTGCCACTGTTCCCTCAATGATTTTAAGAAGTGCCTGTTGCACACCCTCACCGCTTACATCACGGGTGATTGAGGTATTCTCGGATTTTCTGCCGATTTTGTCGATTTCATCAACATAAATAATGCCGTGCTCAGCTTTTTCAACATCAAAATCTGCCGCCTGAATAAGACGGAGAAGGATGTTTTCAACGTCCTCGCCCACATAACCTGCTTCAGTCAATGTAGTAGCATCCGCAATAGCGAAAGGCACATCAAGGATTTTTGCAAGTGTTGAAGCAAGCAATGTTTTACCGACACCGGTAGGACCGAGCATAAGTACATTACTCTTATTTATCTCAACATCATCGGGTGAATTATAATATATTCTTTTGTAATGGTTATAAACCGCAACACTTAAAACCTGTTTGGCTGTTTCCTGACCGATAACATATTCGTCAAGTTCTTTTTTTATCTCAACAGGCTTGGGAAGTTTTTTGGCCGGCTTGGTGGTTACCTTCTTTTGTTGCTTTGAGGGCACACCCTCAACAATATCCATACACAACTCAACACAGGCATCACAAATAAACACACCCGGACCGGATATCATACGTTCAACCTGGTCGGCTGTTTTGCCACAGAAGGAACACCTTACCTTCTTTTCTCTATCGTCATCTCGTGCCAAAAAGAGCACCTCCGATTATTATCTTTTTTCGATAATTTTATCTGCAAGTCCGTATGCTACGGCTTCCTCAGCAGTGAGCCAATTATCACGCTCTGTATCTGCAAAGATTTCTTCAACACTCTTGCCTGTGTTTTCTGCAAGAATTTTATTCAAACGGTCTTTGGTTCTCTTGATGTGGTCAGCAGCAATAAGAATTTCAGTAGCCTGGCCTCTTGCACCGCCGAGAGGCTGATGAATCATAACCTCAGCATTGGGAAGAATGTAGCGTTTGCCTTTAGCGCCTGATGAGAAAAGGAATGCGCCCATAGATGCAGCCATGCCCATGCAGATAGTTGAAACATCACATTTGATGTACTGCATTGTATCGTAAATAGCAAGACCTGCAGTAACACTTCCACCGGGACTGTTAATATAGAAATTAATATCCTTTTCGGGGTCCTGACCCTCAAGATAAAGCATCTGAGCAACCACTATGCTTGCAGTAGCGTCGTTTACTTCATCGGAAAGAACAATGATTCTGTCATTGAGAAGTCTTGAAAAAATATCGTATGAGCGTTCACCGCGATTGGTCTGCTCAACAACGTAAGGAACGAGTGCCATAATGTTAACCTCCTAACAATAGTAACATTTAAGATTATTGGAGTGTTTTTGATGGTTTAAACACTTTGCAAAAATATACATATACCGCCGCAGTTATAACTGTGGCGGCATAAATTTAATTATTCAGCATCTTCAGCTTTCTTAGCTGCAGTCTTTTTTGCGGTTGTTTTCTTTGCGGGAGCCTTTTTTGCCGCCGGCTTTTCTTCCGCTGCAGCGTCATCTGCCTTGGGAGCAGCTTTTTTCTTAGCGCCTGCAACTGCAGTATCTTTCACGATATCCATAGCTTTTCTGCAAGCAAGGTCAGCCTTAACATCGTCAGCAGAAATAAGAGATTTGATTTTCTCCATGGGCATACCGTATGCATCAGCATATGTTTTAAGCTCTGTTTCAACATCCTCGTCAGAGATTTCGATATTTTCAAGAGCTGCAACTTTTTCAAGAGCAAGGCGAAGTTTAACCTGTTTTTCAGCACCCTCTTTATAGCTCTCACGAAGAGCAGCAACATCCATACCGAGGTACTGAAGGTACATATCAAGCTGAAGACCCTGTGAACGAAGTCTGTATTCAAACTCGTTAAGCTCGTTGTCGATTTCTTTTTCGATCATAGCTGCGGGAATTTCAGCAATAACATTGTCAACGAGAGTATCCATAACTTCGCTTTCGAATGCGCGGTCTGCAGCAGCTTCTTTTCTTGCTTTGATTTCTTCTTCAAGATGTTTTTCATATTCGGCAACAGTGTCAAATTCGCTTACATCTTTAACGAACTCATCATCATATTTGGGGAGTTCCTTTTTCATAATCTTATGAAGCTTGATTTTGAAAACAACTGCTTTACCTGCAAGCTCCTCTGAGCCGTAATCCTCGGGGAAAGTAACGTCGATATCGAATTCTTCGTTAACCTTGTGACCGATTACCTGCTCCTCAAAGCCGGGAATAAAGCTACCTGAACCGAGTTCAAGGTCATAGCCTTCGCCTTTGCCGCCGTCGAATGCTACGCCGTCAAGGAAACCTTCGAAGTCGATTGTTGCAATGTCGCCTTTTTTAGCAGCTTTGCCTTCAACAGCAACGAGCTTTGCATCTTTTTCAAGTGCTTTTTCAACTTCTTCTTTAATTTCTGCTTTCTTAACAGTAACTTTTTCTTTTTCTGCTTTGATGCCCTTGTAAGCTTTAAGCTCAACCTCGGGTTTAACAGTTACTTTAAATTTGATTGTGAAGCCGTTTTCACTGATGTCAACGATTTCATCGTCATAGGGAGCTGCAACAGGCTCAATACCTGCTTCTTTAACAGCTGCTTCGTAAAGAGCACCGTACTCAGCATCAATTGCATCGTACCAGAATGTTTCTTTACCATAGTAGGTTTCGATAATGTGCTTGGGAGCCTTACCCTTGCGGAAACCGGGAACATTGTATTTGCCCCTTGTTTTTGCATAAGCCTTTGAAACTGCTGCTTTAAAAGCATCGCCTTCAAGAGAAATTTCAACTGCATATACGTTTGTTTCGATTTTTTCGCAAGACTTTAAACTCATTTGAATAACATCCTTTCATTTGCGAACATTTAATAAACATATTAACTGCGAAATTATATCATAATAATCCGCGAATTTCCACTGTTTTTTAAATAATTTTACAATATTTGGTAAAATAAATTAACATTTTAACAAAAACAACTTGATTTTAATTGAATAAATCAAGGAACGATTAATTTAGGTGTAAAACCCAGGTGATCTGCTGATACGAGACTGAATGATATACCGTCACTTTCAACCTTTGAGCAACCGGGAGCTACGAAGCCGTGAAGATGACCGAAGTAGCACCTTTTTACGGGGAACTCCTTTAAAACATCGAGAAGCTCGTCGCAACGCTGAACCTCATTTACAGGCGGATAATGAAGAAACGCTATAATTTCACCGCCCAATTCCGAGGCTGCCTTCAATGAAGCGCGCAGACGCCCTGCCTCACGGAGGATAACCTTGTGTACATCCCCCTCTGAATCGTCGTAAAACCAACCGCGGGTGCCTGCAAGAGCAAAGCCCTCAACCGAGTACGCATTATTGTGAATTATCTTTATTGAATCAAAACCGTTTTCGTCCAGAAACTTTGTCATTTTTGACATTGTATTCCACCAATAATCGTGGTTACCCTTAAGGATATATTTCATACCGTTCAATGAATTGAGAAAAGCAAAATCCTTCTTTGCTTCTTCAAAATTCATTGCCCAGGAAATGTCGCCGGGAATGACCACACTGTCACTCTCGCCGACCACTTTATTCCAATTAACGGCAAGGCGTTCTGTATAGTCAGTCCACCCGCGAAAAACATCCATTGGTTTATCAACAGATAAAGACAGATGTGTGTCACCGATTGTAAATAAAGACATCGGAAACCGCCTTTCTCAGATACCTAACATATTGAATACAACATCCGCCATATCCTCTTTGGCTGTTACCTGAGTAAATCTTACCTCTTTGCCTTTAAGGGCTGAGAGCTGCTCGGGAGCTTTAAGAGAAGATATTTTTTCAAGAGCATCCACTGTACTGAATTCATCGTCATAATCAGCACAATCCTTGCAAACTGCGGAAAGCACCGCCTTGGAGAATTTGAAGGGTGATGCGGTTGATGCAACCACAACGGGAGTTTTATCCCCTGTTTTTTCTATATAAGCGTTGCAGACATTGAGAGCAACGGACGTATGAGTATCAGCAAGATAACCGAAATCGTTATATGTTGCGCTTATTGTTTCAGCCGTAGCCTTATCATCACAGCAACCTGCATAGAACATATCTTTAATAAGCTTTTTAACATCATCGGAAACGGTATATTTACCGTCCGTTTTAAGCTTTGAGAACCAATCGTTTATGGTTTCATCGTTTCTGCCGCAAAGAATGTAGAGAAGTCTTTCAAGGTTACTTGAAATAAGAATATCCATTGAAGGAGAATCGGTAGTATAGAAGCTGCGGTTTCTGTCGTAAACGCCTGTTTCAATAAAGTCTGTGAGAACATTATTTGCATTTGAAGCACAGACAAGCTTATCTATGGGTAAGCCCATTTCCTTTGCAAAATAAGCAGCAAGGATATTACCGAAGTTACCTGTGGGAACAACTACATTGATTTTGTCACCGAAATTAACAGAACCGTTATTTACCATATCGCAGTATGCGGAAACATAGTAAACAATCTGAGGTGCAAGCCTACCCCAGTTAATGGAGTTAGCGGAAGAGAAAACGAGATTATTCTTTTCAAATTTTTCGAGAATCTCTTTGTTGGTAAAAATGTTTTTAACACCGGTCTGGCAATCATCAAAGTTACCGTAAACGGCACAAACACCAACATTGTTACCATCCTGTGTTGTCATCTGTAATTTCTGCATTGGGCTTACGCCGTCATCGGGATAGAATACAAGAATTTTTGTACCCTCAACATCCTTGAAGCCTTCGAGTGCAGCTTTACCTGTGTCACCGGATGTGGCAACAAGGATTACTATCTCTTTATCCTTAAGGTTCTTTTTAGCGGAAACAGTAAGAAGATAAGGAAGAATCTGCAAAGCCATGTCCTTGAAAGCACAGGTAGGACCTTTAAAGAGCTCGAGTATATTAACATTATCATGAAGATTAACCACGGGGGCTACAAATTCAGAAGCGAATTTACCGTCTTTATATGCACCCTCAACACAATAATCCAACTCTTCTTTAGTAAAGTCGGTAAGGTAAAGGCCCAAAACCTTTTTAGCGCGCTCTTTATAATCAACACTGCAGAGAGCCTTGATTTCATCGGCACTGAGGCAGGGAATTGACTCGGGTATATACAAACCGCCATCGGGTGAAATACCGTCTGTAATTGCCTTGGAAGCCGTTACTTTTACATTGTTATCTCTTGTTGAAGTATATAACACAACAAACACATCCTTAGATTTTAATCATACTTATTCATTATCAACTAATTTTACCAAAGGGTACAATAATTGTCAAGCACTTGTAAAGGGATATGCTGTTTTTCCGTTAGAAATAAAATTGAATATTTTAAGCATTCCATCAAAGAAAGTAAGTTTTTTTACACTTTTTCCCGATAGAATTTTGTATTCACAAACCGTCTTATCCTCCAATGCTATTTTCACTGTACCGAGAGTTTGTTTCTCCATAACAGGAGCATCGGCACTTTCACACAATTCCACCGTAACCTTAACCTTTTCTTCCTCTCCTTTTTTTATAAGAATCGGTGAAATTTCGGGAAATACGGTTTCGGCAAACTCACTTCTGCCCGAATTGACCTTCACCTTTTCATACTGCTTAATATCAACCTCGGGAGTATAAGATGTATAATTTGTAAATCCCCAACTTAACATTGCTTTCGCCGTATTGAAGCGGTCATTACTGTTTTCACTGCCCATTACCACCGCCACAAGGTGCAGATTCTCCCGTTTGGCACTTGCCGATACACAACAACCTGCCTTTGCGGTTGTGCCTGTTTTAAGCCCTGTGGTGCCCTCATAAAAGCGTACCAGCTTATTGGTGTTTACAAGCTCAGTTTCACCGTTTCTTAAAGAATCCATCCACACTGTTGTGTAATCAATAATGAACTCATGCTTCAGTAATTCCCTTGACATAATCGCAATATCCCGTGCGGTTGTCATATGCTCATCAGTTGTATCATCAAGCCCCGTAGCATTTACAAAATATGTATTTTTCATTCCCAATTCCTTTGCTCTGGCATTCATAAGGGCTATAAATGACTCCTCGCTTCCCGAGATATGTTCCCCAAGAAGCGTTGCCGCATCATTGGCACTGCCGATAACGGTTGCTCTCAAAAGCTCATCAACCGTCATAACCTCCCCTTCCTCAAGCCAGATTTGCGAACCGCCCTTTGATGCCGCATTTGCTGAGCAGGAAACCTTGTCTGCGAGGGTTATACGCTTTGAATCTATCGCCTCTGCAACAAGGAGCATTGTCATAATTTTGGTAACGGATGCAGGAAACAATTTAACATCTGCATTGTATTGCAGTAATACTTTCCCTGTTGTAACATCCATAAGCACAGCAGATTTGGCTTTGATTTCAACGGGTAATTGAGTCACATCTTCACTATTTGTAACACTTGCCGTAAAAGTTGAGGGCACCTGGTTTTCGTCATCGTCACTAACCTTACCGTCCGTACACAAACCCACAACGGCTATCTGAAACACAAAAAGCAAAGATAAAAAAACAGCTGTAAATCTTTTCACACAACTCACCTTTTCATATAATATTTCGTAAATATATATGAAGGCAATAACGGTGTAATGCTCATTTTGATATAGCAAATTATGCACACGCCGTTTTCGAAGAAAACGAAGAAGTGCTTATATCATTGTCATTATCATTTACATTGTCATTTACATTGTCATTTACATTATCATTGTCATTATCATTGTCATTATCATTGTCATTATCATTGTCATTATCATTGTCATTATCATTGTCATTATCATTGTCATTATCATTGTCATTATCATTGTCATTATCGGCATAATTCGCATCCGGTTTTATGCGGTCGCATTCGATATGTGCTGAAGCACTCGATATATTCTCGCTGCGCTCAAATTCGATATGTTTCGCTTTGCGAAACGAGGTTTGTACCACCCACCACGCTAAAGCGTGGCATATTGCTTTCTCTAACTGAAGAATAACCGAAAGAGAACTACCCACCACCAAAAGCAGAGCTTTTGGTCCCCCTCCCTTTTTTGCCGAAGGAAAAAATGGGATGATAAGGCTTCGCATTTCAACAACTTTATTTATAATTCGGCGTAGCCCCGAAATTTTGCATTTTGAATTCTGCATTTTGCATTTAAAAAAAGCCTTCCGTTTTTCGGAAGACTTTTTTAATATTATTCACACACAAGGCATACCCAGCCGCCTTTTTCTATTCGGCGAGCTATTTTAAGACCTGCATTTTCAAGGCTTTCACAAACCTCGTCGGCTCTTGTATCTATTATACCGGAGGCAATAAACTTAGCACCCGGTAGCATAAATGCCCGTACTTGCGTGCTGAAAAGCTTAATAATATCCGCAACAATATTAGCAACAACAATACTGTACTTTTCGGTTACCTTATCTGCAAGGTCACCGCAGACAAACTGCAGCTTATCATCTCCGATACCGTTCATTTTGGCGTTCTCAGCAGCAGTTTTAACCGCCACAGGGTCAATATCCACCCCAAAACCTTTTTCGGCACCCAGAAGCATAGCCGCAATGGCAAGGATACCGCTGCCGCAACCGATATCGAGAACACTGTCATTATCTTTTACGATTTCATCAAGAACCTCGAGACAGAGCCTTGTGGTATCGTGAGTACCGGTGCCGAAAGCAGCACCCGGTTCAATATTAAGAATTGCTCTTTCGCCCGAGTCATATTCATCTATCCAGGTTGGTCTTATAAAAAGTCTTTCGCCAATGGGAGTGGGCTTAAAATAGGCTTTCCATTTATCCGCCCAATCTTCTTCGGAGCAACCGTCAGTTTCGATTTTATAATCAATTCCCTGTGCATCAAGTCTTTCAGATATAAAAGACACTGCTTCCGCAGGGTTCATATCTTCTTCAAGATAGATATGAATTATTGACTCTTCCCTGCTCTTTTTAAGTAAATCCTCATCAATAAGGTCTATGTGAGCAATCTCCCATGCCTCAGTTTCAAGATTACTGTAATCTTCAATATAAATGCCGTACGGCACAGTCATAACAGCTATACCCGATGCCTTTTCGGTATGCTCTGTGGGTACAAAAATTTTAACTTCGGTATATTCCATTACGCACCTCAATATTTGTTATGTACATCTTCAGCAAAGCAAAGGCAGTCTTTGATTTCAAGAACCGTTCCGTCATCGAGAATTGCTTTACCGCTGAGTCTGCCGAATACCTGATGCTGGTCGGTAATAATAAACTTAACATCAATTTTAGCGGCACGGTCAAGAATGGGAATAAATTCCATTTCAAATCTGCCGTCACTCGATGTAAATGTCCAGGGGTCGGTATAGCCTGACTCGGGAATGTTGAAGGTTACATCGTCAAGCTTATGGCACTTACCGTCATAGAAAAGGATATTTTCACTGGCTGCGGTAGTATCGCCGAAGCCGTAACCGATATTAAACCCGAAGGGTTTTCCGTTTACGGTCATATTGCCCGAGCCCCAATACCAGGTGTTGTCGTAAGTCCATACGCCCCTGCCCCAGTCAAGTGTTCCGTAATCAGTTTCCGGGTTGAGTTCATAAACTGCTCCATCATACTCAATAGTACCGCTTGCTCTCATACAGTTGATTTTCTGATTGTAGTAGAATGCAGTTTTCTTTTCCTTCCAGGGAGTAGCAATAACCATTGTATCCATGGGAGGCTGAGCGAGTGTTATATTACATTTAAGTTCTTTTTCTTTATTGAAGTTCTTGTAATCGCAACGGAGAACGCGCTTGTTCTCACCCACTGTAAATGACATATCAAGGCGCTTGTCTTTATATTTTGTAACACCCGACTCACTTGAAACGGGAAGGCGGAATTTACCCATTGGGAATGCGTTAAGGATAGTTTCCGTATGCTCCCAAGGATTATCGCCCAGATCAAGGAACGAGGCGGACTGCAAACCAATATAACCGTCATCGGAAATTGTAAAAGCAACCGCAATATCGTGTTCTTCGGACACCACAAGATAATAGTCCCATTCTTTTATTCTGAATTTAGGGGCTTTTATATCATCGCGTGAATACTGCTGGACAAGCTGCTTTGACCAGCCCGGCTCACGCAAAGAGCCATCTTCCTTTAAAAGCTTTTGCACATTTGTTACTTCGTGATTTCTCATATTTTCACCCCATATTATTCTTTAATAATGTTAGCCTGAGGCTGAACATCAATTCTGCCGTGGTTATAGAAGCGTCTGTTATCGAGCATCCACAGACGGTTTGTAAAACCGCCTTTTTCGACATCCTTAAGAGCATCTGCCATTTCGTAGATATTAGCATCGAACATATCAAGCTGAGCAAGCACCTCAGCCTCAATAAATCCGGGACGCACAGCCGCACCGAATTCAAGCTGACCATGGTGAGAAACAAGCATATGCTGAAGCAGATATTTTTTCTCAGCATCAATATTGAGCTCGTCGCATTTTCTGCCCACATCTTCCGCGCCCATAACAAGGTGGCCTAAAAGCATACCCTCTAAAGTATGACCGTCAACAACACCTGCATCATTAACACTGTACTCTCTGATTTTAGCAATATCGTGAAGCACCGCGCCCGATACAAGTAACTCACGGTCTATACAAGGATAAATACTGCATACACATTCTGCAAGGCGGACGATGGAAAGAGTATGATACAAAAGACCGCCCAGCATAGCGTGATGAAGCTTCTCTGCGGCAGGGAAGGTTTCAAGCGCTGTTTTATTGTCATCGAGCATGGAAAGGACCACCGCTTTAAGCTCGGCATCCTTAAACGAGTTTACAATTCCAACTATTGTTTCATACATATCCCGACCGTTACAATCGGCAGACTTCACAAAATCGGAAATATCCACACCATCATCTTCTGTCACAGGTCTTATGCGTTGAATTATGAACTGGTCATTGCCGTTGTACTGTTGCAGTAAGCCGCGGACCTTAACAACTGTATTAGCCTTAGGCATTGGTGTATTTTCCTCGCGGTAATCCCACATTTTAGCGTAAATCTCACCGTCTTTATCCCCCAGAAGAGCATCAAGGAAAAATGTGCCGTTTTTGGCGCTCTTTTTATCACAGCTTTTTACAAGAGCAAAGCCCTCATACAAGCCTGTTTTTTCACATTTCTGAAAATTCATAAGAGTATTCCTCACTTTATGATTAAATTAATAACAAAAGAAGACATAAGATAACCTGCCACAGGTGGCGTAAATGAAACAGAACCGGGAACGGACGAATCTGTTTTAACAGGCTCTTCTTTTGAGTAAACCACGGGCAATTTATAAACACCGCGTTTTTTTAACTCCCGACGCATAACGCGAGCCAAGGGACACACGCTGGTTTTGGAAATATCGGAAATCTCCAGCATTTCCGGGTGTAGCTTATTACCCGTGCCCATGGATGAAATTATCCCGACTCTCGCTTTTTGGGCTCTGACAGCAAGTTCGATTTTGGCACTGACATTGTCGATACAATCCACTATAAAATCGTACTTACCCAAATCAATACTGTCGGCAGTTTCGGGTAAATAAAAAAGGTCGTACTTGTGAATTACAAGCTCGGGATTTATACTCAGAAGTCTTTTTTGAGTAACATCGGTTTTCTTTTCACCGATAGTTTCGTCGGTTGCAATAAGCTGTCTGTTGATATTGGTGATATCGACCACATCTTTATCCACTATACCGATAGTCCCCACACCTGCTCTCACAAGAGCTTCTGCCGCAGCAGAGCCAACGCCCCCAAGGCCGAAAACAATAACCGAAGCATTTCTTATTAAATCCATTTTTTCTGCACCGATAACCCTTACGGTGCGCGAAAATCTGTCGTCCACAAGCCCACCTCCATTCATATGTTTCATTTTATAATATTATTAAGGAAAATGTCAAATAATATATGAAAATTACCCCAATATTTTTACGGAAGGCATTAAAGAAATGAAAAAACGACTCATCGCCCTTATTCTCACATTCAATTTTATATTTATTTTTCTGTGCGGCAGGCTTTTTTTAATATCAAACACTTCTGAAACCGCATCTTTACAGTCAAGTTTGCGGGTAAAAGAAATTGATGCTTCAAGAGGTATCATTTATGACCGTAATATGAAACCATTGGTAAACAGTGATTACACATACACATTTTTAATAAAGCCCTCACCTTCTGCAATAACTTTACTGACTCAAAAAGGCTACACCACCGAGGTTGAGCAGCTCAAAAAAGGCAAAATGGTTTTTATTGAAACGGATTATAAATGGGCTTTCCCCGAAAGTGAATACATTAAATCCATATCCATATTCAAGCGTTATCCTGATAATTGCGCCCTGCACATCATCGGCTACACTGATTCTGACGGAAACGGGGTCTGCGGTACAGAAAAATTCTATGATGATTTTCTAAAAAAAAGCGGCGGGTCGCTCGATGTAGCGTATTCGGCGGATGCAAACAACAGACTACTTGTGGGCGAAGCTACCGAAATACGCAATAACGCGTACTATGACAATGACGGAGTGGTACTGACAATAGATAAGGACATTCAGACCATCGCTGAAAACGCCCTTAAAAATCACAATATTACAAAGGGTGCCGTTATTGTTCTTGATACCGAAAGCGGCGGTATTCTCGCCTGTGCCTCAGTTCCCTGCTATGACAGAAACTACCTCGGGGAATATATAAACGACGAAAACGCACCGTTTTTAAACAGAGGCTTTTGTGCTTATCCCGTGGGCTCGGTTTTCAAGCTGGTCACTACAGTTTCAGCACTTGAAAACAACATAACCCTGACCTCATATAATTGTGTCGGAAAAATCGAAAAAAGCGGTAATGTATTTAACTGCAATAAAACGGAAGGTCACGGCAATATTAATCTTGCAAAGGCGGTTTCATTATCATGTAACCCTTATTTTATAGAACTCGGCACAAAAACCGGTGCCGAAAAGCTTTTATACACTGCAGAAATTTCAGGTTTCGGAAAAAGCACGGATTTAGGAAACGGCAATTTTACCGATTCGGGAATTTTACCCGAAGAAAGTGATCTGAACAGTGATGCCGCTATCGGAAACTTTGCTTTCGGACAAGGAAAATTCACAGCAACACCTTTGCAGGTAGCTGCATTTTTAAATACGGTTGCAAACGACGGCATTTATAAAGAACCTTATTTAATAAAGGGTATCGCAAATGAAAAGGGAGCCTTTTCACCTGAGCTCAATCACAGCCAAACACGGATTTTCAAAGAAAGCTCTTGCAAAACAATAAAAAACGCCATGTTGGGCACAGTAAAAGAGGGTACGGGAGAGCTTGCATTTTCATCACTTTTTGACTCCTGCGCCAAAACTGCAACTGCTCAAAGCGGTCAATATGACAATAACGCAAACGAAATCAAGATATGCTGGTTCGGCGGTTTTTTTCCTGCCCAAAACCCCAAATACACAATATGCGTAATGAAAGAAGACGGAGCTTCCGGCGGCGGAGATTGCGGACCTGTATTTAAAGAAATAAGCGAAAACATCTATATAAAAAGCAAAACCCCGTCATAACTGACGGGGTGAAACTTTTACATATATTTTATGTAATTAAGCCTCTGCTTCTTTTTTCTTTTTGAAGCAATCGCTGCAGTAAACAGGGCGATCCTCACGGGGCTTGAAGGGAACTTCAGCAACACCGCCGCACTCTGCACATACTGCTGTGAATTTTTCACGCTCGCCTCTCATTGCCTGCTTACGTGCATCACGGCATGCCTTGCAGCTCTTGGGCTCGTTTACTAAGCCTTTTTCAGCGTAAAATTCCTGTTCGCCGGCTGTGAAAATAAATTCGTTGCCGCACTCTTTACAGATGAGTGTTTTGTCTTCGTACATTTTTGCTACCTCGCTTGTATATGATGTTGCCCTCTAACGGAATTGCACCGCCACCTTTGGTGAAGGTTTCGGAGAACTCCGCAACCTAACAACGCTCTGCTTTTAAGCTAAGAGGACATATTTATGTATATATACCGAATTACTCGGAAAATACATCTTTTAATTTGCGCCTTGCCCGTTGAACCGCATTGTCAACGGATTTTGGTGTCATACCTAATTTTACACCGATCTCTGCGTAAGACATACCGCTCGCCTTGAAAAACACAACGGTCTTTTCCACCTCTGAAAGGGAAACCTCGCAAGCATTAAGGACTTCGTTGAGCCTTTCGGTTGTGAGTATTTGTTTGAGCGGATCCTCGGCACTTTCCAGCCCCTGATAAACCTCAGTGGTATCTTCAACAGGGATATCACCCGAAGCATTGTAAGCGGCAGTATTAATACTGTTACGCATACACACAAAGGCATATGCTTCAAAGGGGACACCTTTTGAAGCATCGTATGTTCTTACGGCGTTAAGAAAACCGAACATCCCCTCCTGCACAAAATCGTCGGTATCAAGATATGCGGCAGTGGTGTTTATATAACGGGTATTGAGAAAACGGCGTGCAAGAACATCAAAGGCGTATTCGTCGCCGGTCTGGGTTAATTGAACAAGTTCTTCGTTGGTGAGGGCGGAATACTCAGAATACTTCTTACTCAACATACCACCTCAAATTATTCTTGTACAATTACAAGTAATATAACACGTTTTTGTTATTTTGTCAAATATTTTTTGACAATCCGCCATATTTTTTGTGAAAAATACAGAATAATTCTCTTTTCGACATAAAAAACTCCCTGATTCACGAAAAATCAGAGAGTTAATTTTCACTATTAAGATATTCGGTGTATATATTCTTATCAACCTTGTACCATCTGCCCTTGATTTTCATACACCAAAAATCATTGTAACGGCTCGTATATGTACCCTTTTCACCTTTAGCAACAATGTCAACACATATCAAGTCAACCTGTGACGGAAACTCGTAATACGAAAAATTATTTTCTAAAACCTCATTAAAGTGTTCAAGCTCACCCTCAGTAAGGGTTGTTGTTGATTTGACGCTATATGTAAGTTTATAATCCTCGCCACATTTATCAATGTAAAAGTCGTGACTGGTCTCCATGGGAAGTACCATTTGTCGGAAGGTTTCATCCTCTGCAAAATAGCGGTTGTTAAGCTTATATTCTTTTACATTATCATCGAAAAGAGAATAATACAAATCCGCATCTTCGTTTTGAGTAGCTTTTATAAAATTTTTTATTAGCTTTTCGGGCTTTGAAGCAGTGAACGAAGATGTGAGCAATGCCGCTATTACCAAAAGCACCGCAAAACCTACCAAGCCACTCAGTACAGTCTTTAAAGAAAAATTGAATTTAAAGCTCTCGCTTTTGACGAACTTTGAAGGCATCTTCTTTTTGGGTGAGTCAAGTTTCGCACCGCAATAAGCACAATTTATGAAATTTTCGGGACTTTGCTTGTGACATTTTTCGCAGTACATAAACTCACCTCTTTACATATATTTTTCTAAATAAAAACCGTAGAAAGACGAAGCCTTCTACGGTTATATTTATCACGGATGAACCGTATTAATTCAAAAAAGAATTATTGTGCTGCTTCTTCAGCTGCTTCTTCTGCAACTTCTTCAACAACTTCTTCGGGAAGAAGTGCGCGGATTGAAAGGCTTACTCTCTTTCTTTCGTCGTCGATATCAGTAATCTTAACGTTTACCTTTTCGCCGATTTTAAGAACATCTGCAGGCTTGGAAACATGTTTGTTAGCAATCTGTGAGATGTGGATAAGACCGTCAATGCCGGGCATAATGTGAGCAAATGCACCGAAGTCTGTGAAGTTTGCGATCTCAACTTCAACCTCTGAATCAACAGCATAAGTTCTCTTGAAGATTTCCCAAGGATTATCCTCAAGCTTCTTGTAGCCGAGAGCAATCTGTTTCTTTTCGGGATTGAGAGATTTGATAGTAACCTCAACTTCATCGCCAACGCTTACAACCTCTGAGGGGTCTTTGATTCTGTTCCATGAGAGCTCAGAAACATGAATCATACCGTCAACACCACCGATGTCAACAAAAGCGCCGAATTTCATAATGGATTTAACAATACCTTTACGAACATCGCCTTCCTGGATTTCAGCCCAGAATTTTTCTTCGTTAGCTTTTCTTTCTTCTTTAAGTACGGCACGGATTGAGCCAACAGCTCTTCTTCTCTGTTTGTTAACTTCAATAACTTTGAATCTAACTGTTGTTTTGAGAAGATCTTCGAGTTTGTCGTTACGGCTCATAGTTGCAAGAGATGCAGGAACAAAAAGACGAGCATTCTTGGATACTACGATAACACCGCCACGAACGATTTCGGTAACAACACCTTCAAGGATTGTGTCTGTACCTTCTGCCTTGACGATTTCGTCCCAAGCAGCGATAGCGTCGTAACGCTTTTTGGAAAGCATTGTAACGCCTTCCTGGTCGTTGGTTTTCATGATGATGAGATTAAGTGTGTCGCCGACTTTAAGTTCAGCTTTGGGATCTGCGTTCGGGTCGTTGCTGTATTCGCCATAGGGAACATAGCCTGTCTGCTTCCTGCCGATATCAACCTGTATCTCTGTGGGAGATACACTCAATACTGTACCAACAACCTTCTGGTCGCTGTTCATACTGTTGAGTGATTCCTCTAAAGCTGCTGCAAAGTCAAATTCATCAGTAGCTGCTGCAGAGTCCAGCACTTTCTCCTCCTCAATCATTTTGTTTTCGTTTACAATTTCGGACATGGTTTCAAGTACCTCCTTTATAATACCGGCGGGAGTAGATGCACCCGCAGTAAGACCGATTGAGCTGTACCCCTTCAGAGGAATACCATAAAGCTCTGAAGCAGTTTCAACAAGAAACGCAGGACAATTAACCTCGCACACGCCAAGCAACTTACGGGTGTTGGAGCTGTGCCGTCCGCCAACAATCACCATAGCATCACTTGAACGCGACAACTCGGCTGCTTCGTTCTGCCTTTCTTCGGTCGCACTGCATATTGTATCAAATATTTTCGCATTTGTACATAGTAAATTTATTTTTTTTACACTTTTTTGCCATTCTTTTATACTAAAAGTGGTCTGAGAAACAAAAATCAGAGGTTTTTCTGAAAAAGAAGGATGTTCACCGAGAAGTTCGTCGATCTTTTCAGCATTACCGATTACATAGGACTCGCCTTTAGCACAGCTTTTAATACCTTTTACCTCGGGGTGGTTTTCGTCACCTGCAATCAAGGTCACTACATCCTCCGAGGAATTATCAAGAACGATTTTGTGTATTTTCTTAACAAAAGGACAAGCGGCATCGATAAATTCACATCCGCTTTCTTCAACCTCTCTGAGAACCTCCTGAGTAACGCCGTGAGTACGCAGAACGAGTATTGCATCGGGCTCAACCTCCGAAGGAGACTCTACTACCTTAACTCCCCTCTTTGCCAGATCATCAATAACCTGACTATTATGGATAATGGGACCAAGGGTCGCAACCTTGCGACCTTCTGACGCAAGCTTCTCAATAAGCTTTATGGCACGGTCAACACCGAAGCAAAAGCCCGCCTTTTCCGCTAAAATGATTTCAGCCATTAAAGTCTCTCCTTTATAACCTTGAGCATATACTCAATTGAGCCTTCAAGGTCAAGGTTTGTTGTATCTACTAAAATTGCATCCTCTGCTTTTTTGAGAGGTGCAATTTCACGGTGAGTATCCTGATAATCACGAAGTTCGATATCCTTGAGAATTTCTTCAAAAACTACTTCCTGACCTTTTTCTATAAGCTCTTTGTATCTTCTGTCAGCTCTTGCCTGAGCAGATGCGGTAAGATAAATTTTAATCTGTGCATCGGGAAGAACTACCGTACCGATATCGCGACCATCCATAATACAGTTATTCTCTGCGGCAATGTTTCTCTGCAAAGAAAAGAGGAATTCGCGCACCTGAGGAATAGCGGAAACATTGGATGCTGCCATAGAAACCTCGTTCTGTCTGATAGCTTCGGAAACATCTTCTTCGCCGAGGAAAACTCTCTGTTCACCATCAATAAAACGAAGCGAAACCTTAATGCCTTCAAGGGTAGGAACTACATCCTCAACGCTTTTTGTGTCCTTTCCCTGTCTTAAAACATTAAGACCGACTGTTCTGTAAAGAGCACCCGTATCAACATAAATGAACCCGAGCTCCTTTGATACTTTTTTTGCTATTGTACTTTTACCTGCGCCCGCAGGACCGTCGATTGCGATATTGATTGACATAATGATTTCTCCTTTATACTCTCGTTTGGCATAGCGATATATATTCAGAACTCTAACCGACTAAATAAAAACAGAAAGAGAACTACCCACCACCATCGCAAGCGATGGTCCCCCTCCCTATTTCAGCAAACTGAAACAGGGATGATAAGCTTCGCTATACTGAAACATTATCTATAATCGGCTTTGCCCCGAAATTTTGCATTCTGCATTTTGAATTTTGCATTCCGTCAGGAAACGGAGTTTCCTGCAAGGTGACCGGTTGAAAATGCTATCTGAAGATTGAAGCCGCCTGTGTATGCATCAACATCAATAACTTCACCTGCAAAATAAAGTCCGTCAACAAGCTTGCTTTTCATAGTTTTCGGGTCTATTTCAGCAACGCTTACACCGCCGGAGGTAATTATTGCCTCATCAATGGGTCTGAAATCCGTAACCGTAAGCCTTATATCCTTCAGAAGTTCTACCAATATACCGCGCATTTCTTTAGTGACCTGGTTGGATTTGATATTGCCGTTGAGACCCGAAAGCTTAACTATTACGGGTATCATTTTACGGGGTAACATCAACGCCAATGTATTATAAAGATTTTTATTTGAACACTCCAACAAATCCCGTTGAAGGCGTTTATCAAGCTGCTCGTAAGTGAGCGCGGGCTTAAAGTCAATATGTATCGTGTATCTGCCACGTTCCATATTGCGCATATGGGATGATGCGGATAAAATCATAGGACCTGACACACCGTAGTGTGTAAAAAGCATTTCTCCGAAGTCTTTATAAACTTCCTTGTAGGTTTTATTATCCTCAACTCTTATTTCAACGTTACGGAGTGAAAGTCCCTGAGCATCGGTACACCAACCTTCGTGACACTCAAGGGGTACGAGAGATGGCTTGAGCTCGGTTATTGTATGACCCGCCTGCTTTGCGAGAGTATAGCCGTCGCCCGTTGAGCCCGTTGCAGGGTATGAAATACCACCCGTTGCGATAAGTACATTTTCCGCAAAAAACTCTCTGCCGTCATCGGTTCTGCAGCCTTTTGCAGAGCCATCTTCAATAATAAGCTCCGTAACTCTGCCCTGTTTTCTTTTAACACCGTTTACGGTAATGAATTTATTGAGAGCATCTACAATATCAAGGGCTCTGTCTGAAACAGGAAAAACTCTGTTTCCCCTTTCTATTTTCAAGGGCACGCCCATTTCCTCAAAAAAGTCAATGGTATCATCAGTTGTAAACCTTGAAAATGCTCCGTAAAGAAATCTGCCGTTTACAGGCACATTGCCGATAAGGTCGTTCAGAAGCGGACAGGAGTTAGTAACATTACATCTGCCTTTACCCGTTATAGCAACCTTACGGGCTAATTTATCATTTCGTTCAATAAGGGTGACTTTCAGTCCTCTTTTTGCGGCAGTCCCTGCTGCCATAAGACCTGCGGCTCCGCCGCCGATTACGATTAAATCCATAAAATTATCCTTTATAAAACAATAAGTTTATCCGTCATCTCTTTGCCGCACACCTGAGGGGCAGGCAGACAAAGAGAAAAAATATCCCTGGCTTTACATTCCAATTCGAACATTTTTTGTGCATTGGGGTCAAGATTTTTAAAATCAGATGACTTTGAAACAATGGGTAAAGTTGCCGTACTCTTTGCCTGTTTTAAAATCCCGGCACCGCACTCATTAAAGCCGAGAACGCGAATATACGGAACAGGTGCGTTTGTATCAGCGGCTTCTATACCCAATAAAGCGCAAAGAACAATTCTTCTGAGCCTTGAATGAGTATAACGCTTTGTCTTGACTTTTTCAAGTATTTCACTTAAAGCAACCGAATTCCGTACCGCTTCATAAAACCTGTATTCAAGGCCCTCGCTCACATCGGGGATGTTCCTGAAATCTTCAACACTCATAGTGCGAAGTTTATATAAAATTGTGTTTTCAAGTTTACCGAAATCTGCAGGTGCGTTACCCGACGCAACCGCTTCACTCAATATATTAAAAGACTTTTCGGGCATAAAGTTTTTATAATCCTCGCCGTTTTTCAAAAATGAGCGTATAGCGGAAGCAGAGCAAAAATCAACATTGATTTCCTCAGAATCGTGTGAAACCCCAACCCTTTTTACGGAAACGGGTTTTATGGGAAATTTATTTTTCTCAATGGCCTTGATATACTCAACCCCGAGCAAATCATTCGGTGAAGACAGGACATCGGCAAATTCATCACCGTACATATCACGGAGTGCCTTTTGCCTTGCAGTAGGAAATGACAAGCCCTCGCTCAGACGATTCTCGAGAAGCGGTGAAAACTCCTCCGCCGTAATAGCTTCGGCACATTTTTTCAAAACTTTTGTATCACCGCACTCCGAGCCGAACCCGAGAGCATCAATACAACCGAGAGAGCCGAGAACAGTAACACCGCCCGAAGCAAATCGCTCGGCAGATGCGGTAGCGTACGGCACGGGAAGACTCAGAACCAAATCGACACCGCAGGAAAGTGCCGCCATAGTGCGCTCATAGGGTGACATACAGGCGCATTCGCCCCGTTGTACGAAGCTTTCGGACATTACCGCTGTAACGGTATTTTCCCCATGGGCTTTCAGTATATCGACAATATGTTTATGGCCGTTATGAAACGGATTAAACTCCGCCACAATACCGTAGTTCACGGCAACACCCCCTTAATTACTGTTACTTATTTCACATTTGCACTTGAAAAACTAAATATTAGTGGTATAATTATTACTTGGTAATTATTTTACACAATTAATGCGCGTTTTATTTTCCGAATTAGAAATATGCGCTTTTTTATTGGAGGTTTATTAATGAAAATTCTCGTAATTAACTGCGGAAGCTCCTCTTTAAAGTATCAGCTCTTTGATATGGAGGACGAAAAAGTACTTGCAAAGGGTATTTGTGAATCCATTGCCACAGATATGAGCCACACAAAAGGTTCCACATTTGACGGCAGAAGCTTCGACAAATATGTAGATATCCCCGACCACAAGGTTGCTTTCAACATCGTTAAAGATGCTCTTGTTTCAGGTGATTGCAAGGTTATCGACTCTCTTTCTGAAATCGGCGCTATCGGTCACAGAGTTGTTCAGGGCGGCGATGTTTTCACAGAAAGCGTGCTTATTGACGACAGCGTTCTCAAGGCTATTGACGACCTCAGCGTTCTCGCTCCTCTTCACAACCCTGCACACGTTATCGGTATTGAATGCTGTAACGAGGTTTTCGGTGCCTCAGTTCCTCAGGTAGCAGTTTTTGATAACGCATTCCACAGCACAATGCCCGAAACATCATATATGTTCGGTATCCCCTACAAATATTACGAAGAAGACCACATCCGCCGTTACGGTGCTCACGGTACTTCACACCGTTTTGTTGCTTACAGAACTGCTGAAATCGTAGGCAAAGACCTTAAGGACATCAAGCTCATTACCTGCCACCTTGGTAACGGTTGCTCAATCACAGCTATCAAAGACGGTAAGGTTCTTGACACAAGCATGGGTCTTACTCCCCTTGACGGTTTTGTAATGGGTACTCGCTGCGGTGCTATTGACCCCTCAGTTGTTACTTATATTATGGATAAGCACAACCTTTCTCCCAAGGAAATGGACACAATTATGAATAAGCAGAGCGGTGTTCTCGGTATCTCAGGCGTTCACTCCGACGACAGAGCAGTTCGCGCTGCTGCAGAAGAAGGCAACAAGAGAGCAAAGCTTGCCCGTGATATGCAGTGGTACCAGATTCGTAAATGCATCGGTTCATACGTTGCAGCTATGGATGGTGTTGACGTAATCGCATTCACAGGCGGTATCGGTGAAAACTGTACAGACCTTCGCGAAGATGTTCTTAACAACCTTTCATACCTCGGTATTAAAATTAATCCCGAAGCAAATGCAGTACGCGGTGAAGAAATCGAGCTCACTCAGCCCGGTTGCCCCGTAAGAGCATTCTGCGTTCCTACAAACGAAGAGCTTGCTATTGCAAGAGATACAAAAGAGATTGTAGAAAAGCTTTAATAATTCAACATACAAAAGACCTTGACGGAGAATAATCCGCCAAGGTCTTTTTTGTTTATATATCTTATCTCTCAGATAGTTTCGTATATAAATATTTGTTAATCTATAATATACTCCGTTGAATTTATAATCAAACAATAATCATTTTTCCAGTATATATTCATATCCTTGTACTCGCCCCACTCACCTATGTACACACGTTCAGGGATATCGGAAAACTCACAAACACCCAAATCCATTCCCCTGTTTTCAAAAACATCCACCGCTGTGCTACCGCCAAATGCCCCTTGGTCAATATCGACCACCTGTGCAAAATATCGACTGTTTTGCGAAGGAATATCCGCAACTACCGTACTAACACCGAATTCACCCAAAATCATAGTAATAAATGACACAAAAGCAAGTGCCAAGATTACCAAGGGGGTTAAAACGGATAATATGATTTTACTGACTTTAAATCTGCTTATTTTTATATTTACCGCAAGGGCACAAACAATGCTTATGAGCAAACAAACCACCGGAACTACTGAATCGCTTTTTATCAGGTAACATAACCAATCCACAAAACAAATCGGTATTGATAAACCAAACAAAAAAAATTCTTTACCACTAAAACTGTCTTTCTTTAAAAATACTACAACTGCCGAAAGCAACGAAAACAAAAGGCTTGCGACTGCAAAAAAAGTATAATTAGAAAGCGAAAATTTACAGCCTATTAAAAATGCAATCAAAATACATACGCTAAGAAAAGTATGTACAATAACCGGTGTCAAGCCTATGGCTAAGGCAAATATTTTTTTCATATTCAACACACTCCGCTAATTACGGCTACATACTCTGATGAAAAATGTAATAATAATTTGTTTCGGTATCGTAAATAAAGATTATCCATTGGTAACAATCGTTACCCATAAAATAGCCATTATCGTTGGGTAATTCAATTTTATTATCACAATCGAAGATATAGATATAACATCTATGATTATTTATTGATTCATAAATAACACTATCATCATAATGACCTGTGTGGTTTTCAACTATCATTACATCTGTGTCATTCATAACTCGCCAACTGTTTATTTCTATATCTTTTTGCATTTCGTTTTGTTCTTCTGTATTCAAACGGAAAATCCAATATTCATCTATATCAATAGATAAATATTGTTTAAATTCGTTTGCCACCCCATCAGGCACATATATCTCAACTTGCTCGGTAATATGCTCTTTAACAGTACCGAAGGCAATCCTAAAGCCAACACATAAAACGGACATCACTAAAGCAACACTCAAAACAATGCAAGCAATAATAATTATAGCTATGTTTTTCCTTGATAATTTTTTCTTATCTGCCATATTACGCTCCCATAGGCTTACTCTTTACCCAACATTTTAGCATAAAAGCTTGATGTAACCTTTGAAACAATACAAAACGCCGCTGTTATTACAATGCCTATTGCCAAAAATTTAAAAAGAGAACCCGACAAGCTGAAGAAAGTGGAGTTATAATGAATAACCGCCCACACATAACTACAAGCACTTATAATTAACGTCAACAGGGCGGAACAGTTTGAAAAAACACGCCTGCTCTTATACCCCCTTACAAAGTACCAATTAGAAAGGGACAACATAAATCCGGCAGTAGGAACAATGGCAGCAAAAGCCCAAATACCATTCGTAATACCATATGGTGTATATGCCTCCATAGTAATTGACACTGCCAACACCGCAAACGAAACGAAAAGCAATACAGATTGCAAAACAGAGGCTTTCCAATCGTTAATTTTGCTTAGCTTTTGGGGTACATTAAATTCTTGTTCTTTATCTACTGAAACGGAACTCATACTTTCAAAAACGGCTTTACAATCTTCACATTTCTTCAAGTGAGATTCTACTGTTGCTTTGCTTTCCTCCGAGCAACATTCGTCTATGTAAAGAGGAATCAAATCCTGTATAATACCACATTCCGTACAAACTGCTCTACTCATAAATTTCATTCATCCTTTCTGATAACTTTTGTTTAGCGCGATAAAATGTGACCCTTGCCCAACTTTCGCTTTTGCCGAACATTTTACTTATATCCTTTAATGAAACCTGTCCTAAAACCGCCAACATAAAAACCTCTTTGTATGGTTCATCAAGCTCATGAAGACATTTAAGCGCTTTTTCAGTCAAATCCTTTTCAACTAACTGTTGTTCTATATCAAAAGCTTCTTTTATGTCTTTAGTATCGTCAAGACTTAATTGTTTTTTCTGTGCATTGTACCAGGCGAAATATGTATTTTTAGCAATCTGACAAAGCCATACGGGTATTTTTTCCACATCCCGTAAGGAACTTATATTCATATATGCACGAAAAAAAGTTTCCTGAGTCAATTCCTCCGCAAGGGCTTCATCTTGACAAAGCTTAAACAGGAACTTATAAATAAAAGCATTGTTTTCCTTAAACACTTTTTCAAAATCGGTCACATTCTCACCGCCTTCCTGTTATTAGATAAGGAAATTTCAATTTCGTTACAAAAATTATATAAAATTTCAAAAAAAGTTTCAACACAAAGAAGCCTAATCCAAAGCATTTGCCAAGGTCTTTTTTATATTAAAAGTATATTTTTTCTTTTTAGATATTGATAAATTTCCGTCAAGTGATAAAATAAAGGTATAAATAACAGAAAGCGTGAATTATATGAAAAGAATAAGTTCTTTAATACTTATAGTCGTTTTTATATTACAGCTTGCTATTCCCGCGAATGCGGTATTTATACCATCTCCCGAGCTTTACCATTTTGAAAGTCTGGGTGTTGGTGAATACGGCTACGAGGATTTCATTCTTGTTGATGAATATGGTAACGAAGTCGAAAAGCCCGAAGCATCGTCAACAAGAGATAACCTTTTGTATGCCGTAAACTTACCGGCCTCCTACGATTCAAGAGATTACGGCTATGTAACCTCAGTTAAAAATCAGGGTAGCACGGGTAACTGCTGGGCTTTCGGTACTATCAGTGCCTTAGAAAGTGACAGTATTGTTAAAGGCATTGATGACCTTGAAACTGCAAATTACTCCGAGGCTCACCTTGTTTGGTTTGCTAAAAATAGTGCAACTACCGATACAACACACCCCACATACGGTGAGGGTTCAACTAATTCCGACCCCTATACAGGCTCTTCCGCCGGAGGAAACTGGAAATATAGCACAAACGCACTCGCCCGTTGGTCAGGTCTTGCAGAGGATAGCGATTATCCGTTTTATCCATACAATGCGACACAAATGGGTAACTATCCCGAAAGCCAACGTTACGATACGGGTAGCGGTATAATTATAAACTCTACCGAAATGATGCTTGATAGTAACGATATGAAGCAATGGATTATGGAGCACGGCTCGGTTACGGCGGCTTATTACCATAATGATGCTTATCTTAATACCTCAACATACGCATACAACTGCAACGCTACTTTCACATCCAATCACTTGATAACTATAGTAGGTTGGGACGACAACTATTCAAGAGAGAACTTTATAACGAATTACAGACCTGCATCAGATGGGGCGTGGCTCGTAAAAAACAGTTGGGGCGAAGGTTGGGGTCTTGACGGATACTTCTGGTTATCATACGAGGACCCTTCAATTAAGCAAAAAGTCGGTTTTTCAAGCAGAAGTGCAGATAGAATTAAAAACAACTATACATATACTGCAGAAGGTTGGGTTTATACTATAAGTCTATCGGGCGTGTTTAAGTATTCAAACGTTTTCACCGCCAAAGATTATGAGGTTATTTCGGCTGTTGCAACTTACGCTTGTAACCCCAACACTGACCTTACAGTAAGCATTTATACTGACCTCCCCTCAAATTACACAAACCCTGCCCAGGGAACACTCGCGGCATCATGGAGCACTCACATTGACAGAGAAGGCTATCACACCTTGTCGGTGCCCGAAGATGTGGAAGTCTTGCTCGAACCCGATATGATTTATTCCGTCGTAATTCAGACGAGTTGTCCGGATATTGAAAAGAATCAGGCACCAATGGAACATATTGATTATCCTGCAGAAGCAGGTGAAAGTTTCTGGGGCAGTAACTACGCGTGGTATGACAATACTAAATACAACTACGCTAACTACTGTGTTCAGGCATTAACAGTCGAACACGAGCACGAATATTCTATAATTTCAAAAAACAATGAACACCCCCACACTACCACAAAAACCTGTTCAATATGCTATGAACAAGTTTCTGAAAACGGATACGATAAGCTTTGTCCTTACTGTAACTTCACATTTACCGAAACCACATCCGACGAATACACCTTAACCGATTACATCGGTCAGGGTGGTGATGTATCAATCCCGGCAGAAATTGATGGTAAACAAGTAAAAACCATCGGGTCAAATAGTTTCCGTGATACGGACACAGTAAATACTATTTCTATAACAAATGGCGTAACAACCATCGGAAACACCGCATTTATGAATTGTTCGTCACTTGAAGGAATATATATTCCATCAAGCGTTACGGATATCGGCACACAAGCATTTTACGGTTGCGATGAAAGCCTTATTATATACTGTCATAGCGGAAGTGCCGCCCACCAATACGCTATAGAAAACAACATAAAATTTTTCCTTATTGATTTAAAAAGCACCGAAGACACAACAATAGACTTTGCCAACAACGTAATAATAACTAAGGAAAAAGCCTGTTCTGATTTGGCAGAAATAGTCACCTTTGCTGACAGCACACAAGTTGTTGTAACTGCAAGCTACACCAACGGTAATACGGAATACTGCGGTACGGGAACAACCCTTACTCTTTTTGAAAACGGTGTTCACGTGGGTGATTACACAGTTGTAGTTATCGGCGACCTTAACGGTGACAGCGTATGCGATGTACTCGACGCAAGTAAAACGGAAAGGATATCAAATGCCAACGCCACCGCGACTTACTTAGAAACATACGCCGCCAACGGCGAGGCTTCTGACACAGTTGATGTAAATTCATATCAAAATGTTGTTAATATGGCATTAGAGGGATAAACAAGCATAAAAAACAACGCACCCTTCAACAAGGTGCGTTGTTTGTATTTTTATCTCTTTTTTCTTTTAAATATTTTTTCGATTGGTAACTGAGCAAGGATAATTGCCAGGAACACCAGGGCACAACCGAAAATTTCGTTACTTGTTAGCTTTTCGCCGAAGAATGCGCCTGACAAAGCGGCGAAAACAGATTCAAGACTCATAATAAGGCTTGCAACTGTCGGATTCAGATTCTTCTGTGCTACAACCTGCAGGGTGAAGGCTACGCCCGAAGAAAGCACGCCCGCATAGAAAATGGGGAACCATGCATCACCGATAGTAACGGGGTCAACCTCCTCAAAGAGGAACATACCCACAGTTGAAATAACCGCCGCCACACCGAACTGAACAAGGGAAAGCCTTACACCGTCAAGGGTTTTCACGAAATGGTCAACAATCATTATCTGAACAGCAAAAAGGAATGCACAAAGTATCAGAAAAATATCGCCGATACCTATACCGCCCACCTCGGTAACGCATAAAAAGTACATTCCCGCAGTAGCAATAACAATGCAGAACCACAAAATCGGTTTAACCTTTTTCCTGAAAATCAAGCCGATAAGCGGCACCATTAAAATATACAGGGTGGTAAGAAATCCCGATTTACTCACACTCGAATCCTTTTCGGACAGCATTATGCCGTACTGTTGCATCAAAGACGCAAGACAGACAGATGCACCGCAAAGGACACCGCCAAAAAACAAGCGTTTCGAGAAAAATGTTTTGTTCTCGCCATGCTCACCTTCGCCGATTTTCTTTTTATTAGTTTTATAAATGAACAATGATACAGGAGTCAACACAACTACCGCAAGATATGACCTTAAAGCAAGAAAAGTAAAATTCCCTATTTCTTCAAGACCTTCTTTTTGCGCAACGAATGTTGAACCCCATATAAACGCTGCTAAAATCAGCAGCATTGAAGCCACAAAGGACTTTGATTTTTTATTATTCCGCGCCATAAGAACCTCTGAATTCAAAAATAACAAACGATATATTACCACAACTTAATTATATTATCAACCGAAATTATTACTATTAACAAAAAACCTGTCAATTTACAGCAAGTGTAAATTGACAGGTTTTTAATCACATCAAAGCTTTTCGCACCATGGCCGCCCGTAATTTATCTCTCTCAACTCTGTCAAGAGGACGGTCAACCGAAAGGGAAATTGTTGCCGGTTGCATATGAATCATAAGCGCTTCAATCTGTGCACAATCCATATTTATAATACCTTTAACGGCACCGAGTCTTACAAGTGATATGAGCTCCATAAACTCGTTTGTGTCTATAAGGCGGGCATATTTAAGAACACCGTATGCTCTGTAAATTCTGTCCTCAGTTATGGGGGCTTTGAAAAGCTCCTCGCGTGCGGCTCTTTCCTGAGCAGCTATCTGCAAAGCTATGGATTTCAGATTTTCGATAGCCGCTTTTTCTGAAATACCGAGGGTTATAGTATTACTTAATCTGAACATATCACCCTTTGCCGCGGCGCCCTCACCGTAAGATCCCCTGAGAGATAAACCTAATTTTGAAACCGTTGTAATGAGCTTTGTTATCTGCGAAGTTGAAACAAGGGCGGGAAGATGCAAAACAACAGAAGCCTTCATACCCGTGCCCAAAGCAGTGGGGTCCTGGGTAAGATAACCCAGTTTATCATCAAAAGCAAAATCGAGTTTTCCCGAAAGCTCATTATCAATCTGACTTGCGGTTTTATAAGCATCATCAAGAGCAAAGCCTGCGTACATAACCTGAAGTCTTATGTGGTCCTCTTCATTAAGCATTATGCTCACGGCTTCATCCTCTGTTAAAAGCAAGGCTCTGCCATCCCGTGAAGAGGCAAACTCAGGACTTACCAGGTGACGCTCCGCAAGGGAAACCACCTCTGACTGGGACAATGTTTTCATTTCAGAATAATTGAAATAATGATCCTCAATAGTATCTGCGGCATTTTTGATAACTGCATTTACTTTAAGCTTATCAGGAAGTGAAAGTCTGCCCGGGAAAGGGAAGCTGCGGATATTACGTGCAAGGTGAATACTGGTGTTAATAACAACATCATTCTGAGCGCCGGTACCAAGATACCATTTAGCACACATTAAGAATCCCCTCCCATCATAGTTAAAGCAATTATTTCATCCCGAATCTGCGCCGCAAGCTCAAAATTCTGCTCTGCGACTGCATCGGCAAGATTCTTTTTCAATTCATCCACCCTATCCTCTACGGATAATACATTCTGAGAAGCGGGTTTAGAGCCCACATAGGTTGCCTTGCCGTGAATACGGCGCAAAGACGGAAGAAGCTTATCATAAAAAACGCCGTAGCATTCGGCACAACCCATTTTACCGTCGGAAATAATTTCATCAAAATATTTACCGCAACCGGGACAACGGGCGCTTGAGGCAGTACCGTCGCTTTTACCTAAAAGCTCACCGAACAACTCACCCAAACCGAGCCCCAAGCCCGAAAAAGCCTCACCGTAGCCCAAGGAGCGGGCGCAATCAGAGCAAAGATGAACCTCTGCTGCCCTGCCGTTTATAATGCGTTTCATGTGCATATTAGCTTCGTTTTTATTACAATTCTGACAAATCAAAACACTCACCTCAATCAGATAATGCACAAATATATGCTTATTATACGATAAAAGGGAAATTAATTCAAGATAAAAAACAGGCTACAAGCTTACCTTACGGTAAATTTGTAGCCTTAAAGCTTAGGATTTTCCAAGAAAATCAATAGCAAATCACAGAACCGTCGGCTGATTGGTCCCCTGTGTTATCCAAAACATCCTGACGAATTCTCAGTCATCCAAATCAGAGTCATCCCACATTGTGAACCCATAGCACCAACCTTTCAAACCAATTCTTCTATCATATATCTCAATAGAAATATCCTTGTCCTCATCAGTGTGGTTTAACTTTACAGATTCAGCAAATGCTTCTGCTTTTCTCAATGTTGTAAAACAACCAAGCAAACTGGAAACTTCATCATCGTATTTTTCACAAATTTTCACTTCGTAAACTGCATAAACATCTTTTGTTTTTAGGTCTTTTGATGTTTGAGAAGATTCATCAGACAAGTTATCAAGTAAGACTGGCTGAACAAAAAATCTATCCGGGTAGAGATCGAAGCCGGGTAACACCTGATATTTTTTAATCAAATCTTCAACTTCTGCCATGGAATCAAAAAAGCCTATTTCTTTACTTTCCATAAAGTCTTCATACAGCTCGTATTCGTGATAAAGACAATATATTTTCATTGTGAACCTCTTTCTTCTTATCCATAAAATTCTAAATAATAACCATCAAACCAACCAAAGCCTCGGATAGGACAGGGGACGGTTCTGTGATTGGGTAGTTTCCCGATGAAACCGCCCTTGATTTGTGCATTATCGGTAGGGGTCAGGCTTGCCCGACCCGCTTTTGTTTATCGTTAACTTTGCGGGCTACGCAAGCATAGCCCCTACGGTATATCAACTGAATTAAAACCATACTGTAGGGGACGGATCTATCCGTCCCGAAGAAGGATGAACTGAATGTTGCGGTACGCATAGATGCGTACCCTACGGCGGAGTATCGTTCTATCCGACTGAAGAATAGCAGTAAGAGAACTACCCACCACCCCGCCTACGGCGGTGTCCCCCTCCCTATTTCAGCAAAGCTGAAACAGGGATGTTAGGCTTCGCGTTTCAGGGGGCAATCACATGGAAGAATCAGCGGATAGTCACTGGTCATCAACAACCGGAACAACTATCAGATCATATTCATCGTGAACCCAATAACGCGAATATACATACTCGAAATTATCTTTACTAATATCATATTCATATAAGTAAAATCTGTTTTTAAGCAAAGAATTTTGGTTATATAACACATACAAATACAGCTTATCTTCGCACATTTGCATATAATAAAGTGAACACAGCTCCGGATCCTTGTCCATCACTTCTTTAGCTATATAATCCATATACAATGTTTTATGCGTATTATTATTGAAATTTATTGTAATAATTTTTTCATCAGAGGAAAGTGAAACATCATATCCCATTGAAGGAAAAGTATAGTCGTTTTCGTCGAACACATTAATTTCTTCAGTATTAATATCGTACTCTATAACTTTACCTTCCTTATGTAAAACGATTTTATCATTTGCAAAAAATCCCTCTCTGTAGGAATAGTCCTTATCGATAATGTGATTATATCGAGCAGGGCTATTAATAAACTCGTCCTGATATATTGTTTCTATCTCTGTACCATCCCAATTAACCGACGCCAATACCCAAAATCTTTTATCTTCATCATCCAAATCATATGAATACGAGAAATACACCTTTTCGTCAGTAACGCAATGAACTTCATGTATGAAGAAAAAATCTGTAGGTACTTCAATGGGTAATTCACGAAGGTTAAGCTTTTTATGATTATTTCCTACAGAATAAATGCCGACGTCATAGAAAACTATATTTTTGGAATCATTAAAATCACCATAAAGCTTGTTTTCTTCTTCCGTCTTACAACCACCAAATAACAAAAGTACACACAAAAGACATACTATACGTCCGGATTTTTTTATCATTCCCATCCTAACACCTCACAAATGATAGTACACTCTTTTGCAACAGGTCTATCTTCCCTGGTACATGCCAAATTAACATCTTTACAATGATCATTATAGTCGCTAATAGGAATTACAGATGTTACATAATAACCAACATTATGTGCTGTCCATTCAGCAGATAAGTTTGAAGCAGAGCTACCTTCAAACCCCTCTGTTCTAGAAATAATAGTGGAAACATGTTGCCTATCTTTTCTTGAAGTTACATTCTTTGAATCATTTATCTGTATTTGTCCGTTTTCAAAATAATAAACTTCCGCACCATACTTATTCACAATGTTATTAATCTCTGTTTTAGCTTCATCTACCGTATAACTGCTTTGGGTTTGAGTATTTATTGATGCATAATTGATTTGGTTTACAACAAGATTAACAACTGTCGGAATAACTAATACTGCAGTTGCAACAGAAACAAAAACTGCTGCGGCTGCCATTAAACCTAAAATCACTGCATTATACCCACTCGGGTCACCAAACATAACAGGATTATTCCCACAATACGCAAACATATTGTAACTAAGAACGCCCTGCCCTGTTGTTACAAATTTATCCGCATTCAAGAATCTACCCGTATTGGAATCGTAATAACGGCTCTGGAGGTAGTAAAGGTCTAAATCCTTATCGTAGTAATAACCACGGTAACGGATGGGGTTGGCGTTTGCTATATTGTACCATGCTGTAATTGGGTTGCCGTTGGCATCGGTTACGGAAAGGGTGTTACCCCAGGCATCGTATTCATACCTTGCAACAAGGGCGCCGGAATTGTTGTAAATGGCATTTACATCGCCCTGCATATTGGTTGTAACATGGTATATAGCCCTTGAA
>JAZQLZ010000001.1:0-126336 GCA_045543075.1 Acutalibacteraceae bacterium | reverse complement strand
GAACCATGGTGTGTTCGTAGGCTCAAGCATGGCTTCAGAAACAACTGCTGCAGCAACAGGTGCAGTTGGTGTTGTTCGCCGTGACCCCATGGCTATGATCCCCTTCTGTGGCTACAACATGGCTGACTACTGGCAGCACTGGATTGACATCGGTGCTGATCTTGATCCTGAAAAAGCTCCCAAAATCTTTAACGTTAACTGGTTCCGTAAAGACGATGAAGGCAACTTCATGTGGCCCGGCTTCGGCGACAACCTTCGTGTGCTTGAGTGGATTATCAACCGTTGCGAAGGCAAGGTAGATGCTAAATCAACAGAAATCGGTTACATCCCCTACGCTGAGGATATCAACATCGAAGGTCTTGAAGGTGAAGTTTCTCTTGACTCACTTAAGAGCATTCTTGAAGTTGAAAAAGAACTCTGGCAGGAAGATGCAAAGGGTATCGAAGAATTCTACGCTAAATTCGGCGACAGGATTCCTCCCGTACTTGCTGCAGAACTTGACACTCTTAAGAAAAACGTTCAATAATTAAAAATCATAAGGGTTATGCTTTTGCATAGCCCTTAGAATCTTTAAAATATATTTCAGAAAGAAGTAATATTTATGTCAAAGCTCACAAGAGAAAATAAAGACGGTATTTATTCACTTATGCTCACACCCTTCTTTGAGGACAGAAGCATTGACTATAATACATATGAAGAATATGCCGATTGGCAGGTAGCACAGGGTGTTGACCACCTTTTTGCAGTATGCGGCAGTTCTGAAATGAGAGAGCTTTCACTCGAAGAAAGACTTAAACTTGCTGCTCTTACCGTTAAACATAAAGGTGAAACAACTGTTGTTGCAACCGCTAATATTGAACCTACAAAAGAAGAAAATCTTGAAGAAATCAAAAAAATGGAACAGACAGGCGTTGACGGACTTGTTCTTACAACAAAAGGTATGGGCGACGATGACGACAAGCTTGTTGAATATATCAGAGAGTTAGCCTCAAGCACAACTCTTCCCGTTTTCCTTTATGAATTCCCCGGTTTCCAGCCCCACTTAATGAGTGGTAAAGCATACGGCGAGCTTACAAAAGACGGTCTTATCTGGGGTATTAAGGATACCACCTGCTCACTGGAAAAAATCAAGGATAAAATCGCTAACAAAGGTGATTCAACAATTATTCAGGCAAATATGCCCTATCTTTTTGACTCTTATGTAGCGGGTGCACGCGGTGTTATGGCTACACCTACATCTTGTGGCGGTGCGTTCTTCCAGAGATTCCACGAGGCATTTATCTCAGGTAATATGGCTCTTGCTGAGCAGAGATATAACGAAATCATTCTTCTTGACAATGCAATTGACAGTGGCTTCTGTGCAAGTGCAAAAGAGCTTATCAGACTTCAGGGTGTTGAAGGCTTTAATTGGTACACAAGAGGCTCACACGATCTTTCACCCGCAAGACTTCGCTCAATCAAATCATTCCACGATTGGTGCGTAGCAAACGGCTTAATGAAATAATTACGATTAATATTCAAAAAACCACATCTGTTTTGCACAAAACAGATGTGGTTTTTTGTGCGTATCTACAAATTTTGAAAAAAGCCAATCAGGGGACGGTTCTGTGATTGACAAAAATGTGATAAGTGTTAAAATTGCTTTGGGTGATGAAAATACCAAGAGAAGCGCGAAAAACAAACCAAAGTGAAACATATCACATTATGCTGAGAGGCATAAACCAACAACAAATATTTGAAGATGAAGAAGATTATCAGAAATTCTTCGAAGTAAAAAAACTATCAGGCAATATGCGGGTACACAATATACGCGTATTGCCTGATGGGTAACCATATCCATTTATCAATGAGATTTAACAATGAAACAATAGGTCAGGCTTTTAAATGAATCGGAAGCAAATACGTCTATTGGTATAACATTAAATACCAAAGGAAAGGTCATTTGTTCCAAGATAGATTTAAAAGTGAACCTGTTGAAGATGATTCGTATTTTTTAACAGTAATAAGATATATCCATCAAAATCCGGTAAAAGCCGGTTTGTGTAAAAAAGTTGAAGATTACAGATACAGTAGCTATAACGAGTATTTAAAAGAGCCTCAAATTATTGATGCAGATCAGGCTTTTTCTTTGATGAAAAAAGAATCGTTTATTGAATACAACAACGAACCAAGCTCTGCTGTTTGTCTTGGCGTTGAGAAAATGAATGTAAGACGTGTTACGGACGAAGAAGCTCATAAGATAATAAAAAAATATTCAAGATGCGAAAGTGTTTCGGATTTTCAATCATTGCCGATTGCTAAAAGAGACAAGTTTTTAAATGTTTTTAAAGATAAAGGAATTTCTATTAGGCAAATCAGCAGATTGACAGGGGTAAGTTATTATGTTGTTCAGAAAATCTGATCAATCATAGAACCGTCCCCTGATTGTTTTAAAACTTACAAGCAGGCAACAAAATACGTTGATTTAGATTGAGGTGACGTGCACAAAATGAAAAATAATGTATTAAAAATAGTGGTACCTATTATACTTGTGCTGGCCGTAATTGTTATTTCTGTTTTAACAGCTTTAGTATATGTTCCTCAATATACAAGATTTTGGGAAAACGAATTGAATATTTCGCAAGATACAGTAGAAGAAATAGTTGAGGTATTGAATCAATTAGATTACAGTATGCCTGAAGAATACGATGAAACTGAAGGAGACCCCATTTATCCTGACAAAAAACCGATTGGAGAATACTATGTTTCTACCGATACATATGAATTACGAGTTTCAAAATTCAGTGGAAAAGAGATGGAAAAAGAAGATTTTTATTCCTGCTCACCCTGTTATTTCGAAAATCATTCTGACGTTCTGAACGGACGGTATTATAAAATGATTGAAACAGGTGAATTCGGAGATTGTTGTTGGATTTCAACTCCTCTGGAGGCGTCTATTAACGAAGATGATATTATTCCTCTTTACGGGTTATATTATGGTGAGTTTTGTATTCAAAATGGTGAAGATGCATATATTTGCCAATATGCTGTTTGTGCGTCACCATCTATATTTTTTGGATTAAAACCGCCTGCGTTATCTGCAATGGAACTTTTGGGATAGGACCAATCAAGTGACTGTTCGACGAGACAGAGGGAGACGAGACAGAGGGACGGTTCTGTGTCTCGGTCTCGAGACAGAGGGACAGTTCTGTGTCTCGGTCTTGAAGGTTTTAAAAATTCTTTAATGCCAATCATGGCATTTTAATATTTATTGGGGCGAAAAAAAGGTCGATTCACGAATAATTAATAGTAATAGTATGATCACAAAAGCAAAGTATTGTTTTGAAACAAATAACATAAATAGTGGATTGGTCTATTTGGGTATGGCATTACATCCAATACAAGATATTTTTGCGCATACGAGTGATGTGTGTTTCACAATAAAAACTTCAGAGACTATATATGATGCATTTGGTGCTGTTATTGGATATAATATTATTGATACTGGAATATGGATGCATTCGCCATTCGGAAATGCCGATAATGCTCGCGTGCGTACCAATCAGTTGCGTCATGCTGCAATTCAATCCAAAAAAATATTGAAAGAGTTTTCATCAAAATATAGTTTTTTGTGTTATTGATTAAGGAGTGAAATTATGGATAGTTTTATGTTCTTCCTGTTGACAATTCTTTTTCGTATAGGATTCATTGGCTTTACAATCTTTCTGATATACTTAATAATCCGATATTGTATATTATTAAAAAAGCATAAGCTGAAAAAGTGTAAAGTTAAGCTTGCTGTTGTATGTGTTGCATTGTGTGCCTGTGTTCTTTTGGGGTACACAGAACCTACTGCAAGAATAAGGATAAAAACAGATGCCGTTACTGAAACTTTTACTTTTGTCAAACAAAATAAAGATGTTTTTAGTGAAGATCAAAATTATAGTACCGATACTATGTTTGGATGGGTATCTTTTTGGGATACTGAGACTACCGAAAGGCTTCTTAAAGAAATTAAAATGACAGAATCAGAAAAAAAAGAATCAATGAATTGGTATCCAACTTATGTTTTTTACGATGAAATTGATGGCATTGAAATTTATTACGAAGAAGCAAAATGCAAAAGATGGGAATCTCTTGGTCATTTCACTGTGGATTTATTAGGCGTGCCGGACCGTGATAGCGTTTCAACAAAGGTTTATTTGATTTCTGATAACGAGTGCGTTGTTTTTAATGTTAACTATTCAGGTAAAAATCCATGCTCCTTTTTACTTTTCATTAATAATCCTTATTTCTTCTATTCCCCTGAAATTGACTTGCACCAAATAGTGTCCGGTTTATCGGATGCCACATAGAGCGAACCAATCAGGGGCCCGAACCAATCAAGGACCAATCAGGTTGACGGTTCTATGTCTCGGTTTTAATACTATAAAACCTCTTTAAAATCAGTAGTTTGTTTTAGTTTTTTAACAGGATTCGGGGATTGTTCGTGTGAATAATCAACAAGACTCAGGAACCTCCCCAATCCTTATCAAAACCCCCGTATCAGCTTTTAAAAGTTGATACGGGGGTTATTTTTATTATTTTATATCATCTAAAATTTCCTTAACAACTCCTGCAATAACCTCAGCGGTTTTGGGACCAACCGAGTTTGTTTCTTCGTAATGGCGTCGATTATGTTTATCTCTGCCGTCATCAACATAAGGTGATTTTTCATTAAGTACAAAATCATTAGGCGGTAAAACGTAGCCCAACTCATCGTTGGCAAGTCCGAAAATAAGAATCTCCTTATCCCCTGTTATATCACAAAGAAGCTCGGGATTAATCTCAGGACCTTTACCCGTACCTGATTCCTCTGCACTTAAAGCACCACCAAAAACTAACTCGGGGAAAATCTCACAAGGCAGAAGCAAAATCTTCTTGTGACCGATTTCGTAATAAGTAATTTCTGATTTCAAAGTCCAATACAAGGGTGCATCTTTAGTCGCAAATTTTTCGGCAGTCATAATGCCCACATCACAAGCTATCGTAAGAACGGGATTTTCAACATCTGCATAAAACTCTTTTGTTGCAAAGTTAATTTTAGGCTCAAGTTTGATTTCATCAGAAATTGATATTGCGTAATCAGCAAGCTTATAGCCTATATCACGGGTGGATTCAATCAATCTGTATTCTTTACGCAAAGTATCTTCGTCAGGGACATCCATACTTATCATACCGCCGATTGCACCAACTGTATAGAATGTATCTGCCCCTACTGTCTTTTTAATTTTTTCGCGTAAATAGCAGGGGAAATCAGCACTGACAAGGTGATTACAACCTTGAAGAGACTCGGAATGTGAAGCGAAATTCAAAAGCCATACCTCGTTACCTTCGTTAAATGGCTTGAATCTAAAACGAGTAAGTGTTTTTGAATAAACAATGGGTGTTCTTATATCCTCCTGCATATCCGGAACATCAATAGTTCCGAGGTAGAGATTACCGTCTTTACGGCTTTCGTAAGCTTCATAGGCGGCTTTTTTTACGGCCTCAAAGAGAATCCCCATAAAATTAGGGTCTTTTCCCGTAAAGGGCAATTTACCCCATATACCCATGGTATCAATGCCTGCATGGTTATGGGTACTCATAACATCAATTTTACGACAACCGGTTTTTTCACAAAACTCTTTGAGCTTTTCTCTGATAATATTAACATCCTTATTAAGAAGACCCACAACATCAAGAGAAATAAGTAAAACCGCGCCCCTTGAAGAGTTATCATCTATATACACTGCGTGTGCATATTGGGGGTCAATTACTCCTCTCGCAGGGTTATTCTCACCATAACCTGCAATATAGTACTTTTTCGTTTCAATATCGTCGGGCAACAAAACCGATTTACCAAACCCAACAGTATAATATTCTCCAACGGGCTTTTCAATAATATCCACCTGAGTATCCTTAAGTGGTTTTGCCGCCTTTTTTCTGAGACTCATTTTACCTCGGGTTTTAACAACAGTTGTTAATAACGATGAAACAAAGGACATAAAAATCCCCCTTTATAATTTCATTCTCTCTTTATAATCAGGCATAAAGCTTTCAATAAACTTATAAAAATCCTTACTGTGATTATGATGCTTTATATGTGCAAGCTCATGCACAACAACATAGTCAATAAAGCGTTCATCCTTGCTCATAAGGAAAAGCGAAAAATTAAGCGAATTATTCCCGGAGCAAGAGCCGTAACGCTTCTTAGCTGAATTGATTCTGACCCCGGTCGGAGTAACACCCATTATACGCTGATAATAACTGACTTTCTGAGGTATAATTTCCTTAGCAAGTTTTCTCAGTTCTTCAACCTCAGCATCAGTATAAATTTTAATATTCTTTGCTTTTTCCCGTTGGGAAGCGATAGCCTTAGCCAGCCAATCTTTTTTGCTTTCAATGAATTTATCAATATCCCTTTGAGACATTCGTCGGGGTGCTCGTACGGTAACTGCACAATCCGCACCGACTTGTATCGCTATGGATTTACGGTCCGAGCGAATAAGAGTATATTCTGACTTCATATTAAAAACCGTCTTTATACTCCTCTAATGGCTTACCGCCGCGAGCGAGATATTCATTATAAAGCTTTTGTTTATATTCGGGAGTGTAAGTATATGACCACAAATCATATACACCCTTAAAGCTTTCAAAGGTTTCATCAGGATAAACTTTTATATTCCCCTTCTTATAAGGCAAAGGAATTTCAACCGTGCCGTTTGAAGCGATGTGATATTCGTCGGCTAAATCAATGGCAAATTTATTTTCGGGATAACGCTCAAAATCCCCATCAAACATAATCTGAGTAACCGGAAAAAGAACGACCCTTGCATTAACAAGGCGATAAAAATTCTCAGTGGTACCGAAATGTCCGTGATGTGCCGATTGAACAATTTCAGCTTTAAGATATTCCGGGTATCTTGCTTCAAGGATATAACTTTCTTCGTGCCCTGCATCACCCGGCACAAGTATTTTTGTATCATCCACTGTAAGCATAATTACGACCGACGAGTCATTAAAATTACTGTTATCATTCGGAAAAACGTCCTCATGAGAACAAAGAACATCAACCTTTAGATTATCAATGTAAAAAGTCTCACCAGTGTGTAAACGAATAACGGGTATTTCCTTATGGTCATTTAATGCATTATAAAACAAGGCATAATATCCTCTGTGGGATTCCATCCAGTCCCCACCGTCACGATGATCAGTTGACACAAAATTAAAATACAGTGCATCAATAGTCGTATCGTCACAATAAAAATTAAGATAGCTTATAAACTGGGCTATATGATCCTCGTGAGCATGGGAGAAAAACCAACCGGCAATGTGAATTTTTTCATCAGCGGGGGTTCTGGCTCTTAAAAAGTTATGTATTCTTTCGCAGTCATTAATTGAGTAAGTATGAGGACTGTCGATAATAAAAAACGCACCTGAAGATAACTGCAAAATATAACACATGCCGCAATCTATAAGGGAGTGATCAACCTCAAATTGCCAGAAAATGCTGTTGCACTTTTTACTGTATCTCCGAGGTACAAAGCAAGGAAAATCACTTTTCTCATCAATAACAATGCGCATTGTTTTATCACAATTATAAAATCCTACACAAACAGCAATATCATCTTTTTTATAAAACTCGAAGTAATTTTCTTCGATTTTGTTTTTATTTACGCATATAAAGCCCGCTTTATTCAGCTTTGAACAATACGTAACAAAACTTTCAAAAGTCACTTTTTTTAAAAGATAAAGCTCACAACCTTCACCAGACGGGTAAAACTCATATTCTTTTAAGTCAAACGAAGGTATTTTATTCAATAAATTCACCATAATTACCTCAAAAAATCCGACTCAATATATTCAATTATTCTTTCCTTCGTTGCGGTAACCTTACCTTGAATCATAGTATCTCTGCCACCGCCCCTACCGGAAAGAGCTGTATTAATTGATTTTGCAATATTTTTCATATCACTGCTCTTGCTACAGGCAATATAGGAATAACCGGATTCATCATCCCCCGAAAAAACAATACAAAGCGAAGATTTTTCTGCACCGTAGTTTGCAACCTCACGCATCATATCCGCATCGTAGCCGTCAGTAATCAAATATGATAAACTCTCGTTGAATTTTAAATGCTCTTTGTCTTTTTGTGCTACGCTTAATCTGAATTGATAAAACTCCCGTTTTAATGAATCGGTTTCATCAAGCACCCGCTTCACATAATCAGCAACATTCTCTTGTTTTGCGGATAAGAGATTTGAAATTTCACGGACATTTTTATACTTCTGTCGATAGTCATTAAGAGCATCAAAGCCTGATTTCATAGTTATACGCACACCGCCACGATGTCTCATAAAATCAAGAATCTTAATTATACCGATTTCACCGGTACGGCTGACATGTGGCGCACAGCAGGCACATAAATCTGTATTTTCTATTTCCACTAATCTTACATTCTCTGTTAATTCAAGCTTACTTCGGTAATCATATTTTTCGAGCTCCTTTACATCGGGAAAGAAACAGTTGATTTTATAGTTTTTATATATAGCTTCATTAGCCTTGGTTTCAACTAAATCCAATTGTTCGGAAGTAAGTTCGCCGTTAAAATCGACTATAACGCTGTCTTCTTCCATATGAAAACCAACATTGTCATAACCAAATAAAGAGTGAACAACACCCGAAACAATGTGCTCACCGCTATGATTCTGCATTCTCAAAAAGCGCTTATCCCATTCTATTGAGCAAGAAACCTCGGTCCCCTCTTTAAAAGGCTCCGATGTATAGTGATATATAGCATTATCGATTTCCTGAACATCATTGACATACACATTACCTATAAAACCATCGTCACTTTTCTGTCCGCCACCTTCAGGGAAAAATGCGGTTTTATCCAGGATAATTGCGTAACCGTTCTTTACACTCTCACAAGAAAGAACGGTTGCATCAAATTTGTTGATATATGGGTCTTGATAATATAATTTAACAGTCTTCATATTAACCCCTGAAGAAAATAAGTGATATTGCAATAAGATACTGTGCTATAAAATACGATGTATGATTCAAAACAACAGCAACACGACTGTTGTGGTCTTTTTCATTGATGCTGAAGTATGTACGGGAAAGAATACCGTCAGAAACAAAGAACAGAAACATACCAACCGTAAAAATAATTGTATGAGCTGAAGGCTCAGAAACCATATAAGCAAACGCCAAACCAAAAGTGGTATTGATAACTGCTGTATAAAGCACAGTAATTAATTTAAATTTTCCATATTTTAATTTCAAAAGTTTCTCGGCAAACAATGCAAAAACAATTCCGAAAACGAAACAAAGCACACCGAAAAGAATCGGATAAAGCTTAAAACCGTAGCCATAGATTATTGAAGCTGTATAAAAAATATGACCAATCAGAAAGCTTGAAAAACCGGTTCTTAAATACTTATCAGAATCTTTCTTATAGACATATTTTAAATCAAGGACGATATCACCAATAAGCCCGAAACAGGCACCGACAACAGTCAGTGCACCCACATAACCGGGGCATTCGGCATTAGCTACGAAGGAAAATAAGGCCGTAAAAATAAAGCAAAGGCTTGCTGATCCCTTAAGAATTACCATATTAAGACTAACGGCAGGCTTGCGTACGCAATTAAAAATTATAACCGTTATTAACCCTACAAAAATGAAAAAATATTGCACAATAATCCCCCCATATTTCCAATACAATATTATCATAATAAGCATTAAAAAGCAATTAACCCCAATCAATCGTTTTGCATAATTTTGACGCTTAATATTTGTTGAAAATAACTATCCATTTGCACTTGATTTTTAAAATAATCCGTGATAACATATCATTAAAGTTAATACGCCAATAACTTTACGCAAATAACGAGAGCCGTTTTTTTAAGACGGCTCTCGTTATTTTTGTTGAACACTTTTTGTGTATTTTGTATAATTTCAAGTCTGTATTTTATCAACTGTAAAAGTTATAAATCACAGGTTTTTTATTGAAATATTATGTCTTATATTGTAAAATAATACTAAATAATGCATAAAGGAGAAACGTAATGCCACTTGTTACTTTAAAGAAACTTCTGGAGCGTGCTGAAAACAAAAAAATCGCGGTCGGTGCATTCTCCGTAGGTAATATGGAAATGGTTTTAGGTGCAGTTAAAGCTGCAGAAAAAACAAACACCCCGATTATCATTCAGATTGCAGAGGTTAGGTTACCCACATCTCCTCTTGAAATAATCGGTCCGATGATGGTAGCAGCGGCAAAAAACAGTACTGTTGATATATGCGTTCACCTTGACCACGGTTTAAATTACGAAACTGTAGAAAAAGCACTTGAAATCGGTTTTCCCTCTGTTATGCTTGACGGCTCGCTGTTGCCTTTTGAAGATAACATTGAGCTTACTAAAAAGGTTGTTGATAAAGCCTCTCAATACGGTGCCTCGGTTGAAGCAGAATTAGGTATTGTAGGTGGTAATGAAGGTGGCGGAAAAGCTCATAACATTCAGTGGACCGACCCAGCGGTAGCAAAAGACTTCTGTGAAAGGACCGGAATTGATGCTCTTGCCGTTGCAATCGGTAATGCACACGGTCATTATAAAGTTGAACCCGAATTAAGAACCGATATTCTGGAAGAAATTGATAATAAGTGCTCAACGCCCCTTGTGCTTCACGGCGGAACAGGTATCACCCCTGAAGTTTTTCAGGAATGTATCAGAAAAGGCATAAGAAAAATCAATATCGCTACAGCAAGCTTTGATGCAGTTGTAAACGCATCAAGAAATACTCTTGAAGACGAGGATGCAAATTACTTTACTCTTTCTTCAGATATTGCAAACGGCGTTTGTCAGAATATAGAAAAACACATAAAAATATTTAATATGGAAAATTTAAAATAAGGAGACTTATTTATGAAATACATAGAATTTGACAATAACAAAGAATATGATTTAATCCTTCTTGGTAGAGTTGCAGTTGACTTTAACCCCGTTGACTACTACTGCCCCCTGTCAGAAAGCACCACCTTTAAACGATATCTTGGCGGCTCCCCTGCCAACATCGCCGTTGGTCTTTCAAGACTCGGTAAAAAATGTGGCTTCTTCGCCAGAGTTTCTGATGATGAGTTAGGCACTTTTGTAGAAAACTTCTTTAAGAACGAAGGCATTGATTGCTCCCACATAACCCGTTGCAAAAACGGCGAAAAAATCGGGCTTACCTTTACCGAAATCCGTTCCGAAACCGAAAGCTCAATTCTTATGTACAGAAACGAGGCGGCTGACCTCAAATTATCGGTGGAAGACATTGACGAGGACTACATAAACAAAGCAAAGGCACTTCTTATTTCCGGTACATCTCTTTGTGAAAGTCCTTCAAGAGAAGCAGCTCTCAAAGCGACAATGATCGCAAAGAAAAACAATACTCCCGTTATTTTCGATATTGACTACCGTGCTTATAACTGGAAAAATGCTGATGAAATCGCGATTTACTATTCAACCCTTGCTTCAAAGGCAGATATCATTTTAGGCTCAAGAGAAGAATTTGACCTTACCGAAAAACTTATCGGTCTTGACGGTACGGATGAAACAACAGCAAAATACTGGCATTCTCAAGGTGCAAAAATCGTTATTGTAAAACACGGTAAAGAAGGTTCAACAGCATACACTCACGACGGCGAATCCTATAAAATCAAACCCTTCCCCGTTAAGCTTCTCAAATCCTTCGGTGGCGGTGACGGTTACGCATCCGCGTTCCTCTACGGCATTTTCGAAGGTTGGGATATTATGGATGCCCTTGAATTCGGCTCTGCATCCGCTGCAATGCTTGTAGCAAGCCACGCATGTTCACAGGATATGCCCAATGTGGACGCTGTAAAAGAATTCATAAAGAAAGAAAAAGAAGAATACGGAGAAATGATCGCAAGAGGTTAATATATGAAAAAATCCAAAAAAGCTAAAGAAAAAAGCAGAAAGGGATTACTCAGGAGATTTATTTCAACAGCTTTGATTATCATAGCGGTTGCGGCTTCTGTTCCGATAATACTTAATTTATATGTAGTGTGTTATTCTTCCCGTTACATACTGACTCCCGAAGAATACACAAACAAAACTGTTGATTGCGTTATGGTTCTCGGCGCAGGTGTCTGGGAAGACGGTCCTTCCCATATGCTTGAGGAAAGACTTAACCGCGGAATAGAAGTTTATGCGAATTCGCCTACCGACAGGTTACTTATGAGCGGTGACCACGGCAGAGTTGAATACGACGAAGTAAATGTTATGAAAAGCTTTGCCATTGAAAGCGGAGCTGTACCGCAAGAGGTCTTTATGGACCATGCAGGGTTCTCAACCTATGAGTCCATGTACCGCGCACGAGATGTTTTTGAAGTAAAATCACTCATCATCGTAACTCAGAAATACCACCTTTACAGAGCGATTTATGATGCACGCAAATTAGGGCTTGAAGCTTACGGAGTGGCGGCAGATGGTCAATACAACTATGGACTTTATACACGTTCATACAACAGTCTGCGCGAATCACTTGCAAGATGTAAGGATGTCGTGTGGTGCATCGCTCAACCCGAGCCAACATACTTAGGTTCGGTTATTCCCATCAGCGCAAGCGGTAATCTTACAGATGATGAAAACACGGCAAAATACCCGGGAGGAGATATTACTGATGTTTGAAAAACTTTCATTTAATGAAAACAACGAGCAGATTCTTTGCGAGATTGACGGTAAACATTCCGATATGCTCATGAACATAAAAGTAAAGCAATTTAAAGATGGCGATACATACACCCTATTTGATAATGAATGTGAAACTGCTTTCCTTATTCTTTACGGGGATGTTGATATCAGCTGGAATGGTGAAAATGAAAATATGACACGGGAAAACCCCTTCATAAAAGCTTCATATTGCTTACATGTTCCGAAAGAAACCGAGGTTACAATCAAGGCGAACAAGGAATCCCGAATTCTTATTCAGCAAACAGACAACGATATTATTTTCACACCTGTTTTTTATACACCTGATATGATTCTTTACCAGCATTTCGGTAAAGACCAGTGGGAAGGTACAGGTTACAGAATTGTTTCAACTGTTTTTGATCCCGACAACGCACCGTATTCAAACATGGTACTTGGTGAGGTTTATAACCAACAAGGCCGTTGGTCAAGTTATCCGCCACACCATCATCCCCAACCCGAAGTATATTATTATCAATTTGATAAACCCCAGGGCTTCGGTGCTTCGTTTGTGGGAGACAATGTATATAAAAGTGTTCAAGGCAGTGCTGTTTATATTACAGACGGCAACGACCATCAGCAGGTTGTAGCCCCCGGTTATGAAATGTGTTATATCTGGATGATTCGTCACTTACCCGATGATCCCTGGTATAAAACAACTCGTTTTGTTTCCGACGAACACCAATGGCTTACAAAGTAAATTAATCTAAGGAGTGATATAAATGCCAATTATGACTATGGGCCAGGCCCTTGTTAAATTCCTTGACAATCAGTATGTATCTTTTGACGGCAAAGAAACGAAATTCGTTGACGGTATTTTCACTGTTTTCGGTCACGGTATAGTTTGCGGTCTTGGTCAGGCACTTGATGAAAATCCCGGTTCATTAAAAGTATATCAAGGCAAAAACGAACAAGGTATGGCACATGTTGCTGCAAGTTTTGCAAAACAGCACAACAGAAGAAAAATAATTGCCTGTTCTTCCTCAATAGGTCCCGGTGCGGCTAATATGATTACCGCGGCGGCTACTGCAACAGTAAATAATATTCCACTTTTGTTATTTCCTGCCGACACATTCGCTTGTCGCCAGCCCGACCCTGTTTTACAGCAGTTTGAACAGCCCTATTCATTATCCGTTACTACAAACGATGCATATAAGCCCGTCTGCAGATATTGGGACAGAATTGTACGCCCGGAGCAGCTCATGTCTGCAATGATGAATGCAATGCGCGTTCTTACAGATACAGCAAATACAGGTGCGGTTTGTATTGCACTGTGTCAGGATGTTGAGGGTGAAAGCTACGATTACCCTGAAGAGTTCTTCAAAAAGCGTGTACATAAAATCACAAGAATTACTCCTGCGGAAGATGAAATCACAGAAATTGCAGAAATTATAAAAGCTTCTAAAAAGCCTCTTATAATTGCCGGCGGCGGTGTAAGATACTCAGAATGTGGCGACACATTGCAAAAATTCTGCGAAAAACACAATATCCCCTTTGCCGAAACCCAGAACGGTAAATCCGCCGTACTTTCATCACACGATTTAAACCTTGGCGGTGTTGGTGTTACCGGTAATCTTTCCGCTAACTTAATAGCAAAAGATGCGGATGTTATTATTGGTATCGGTACCCGTTTTTCCGACTTCACAACTGCTTCTAAATCGCTGTTTAAAGACGATGCTAAATTCGTAACAATAAACACTGACAGATTTGATGCATATAAATTAGGCGCAACAAAAGCCGTTTGCGATGCTAAGCTGGGCATTGAAGCTCTCGCTGAAATTATCGGTGATTATAAGACTAATTATACAACTGAAATCGAGGATGCAAAAAAAGCCTGGGCTGAAGAAATGGAAAAGCTTTCAACCTACACCTACACAGACAACTTCGAACCGATTATCAAGGCAAGATATGAGAAAACAATTCCCGAATTTGTTGAAAAGACAGGCGGTAAAATAACCCAGACTGCCGCTCTCGCTCTTATCAGAAGAATAATTGACGAAGACGCTATTGCAGTAGCAGCTGCAGGCTCACTTCCCGGTTGTATGCAAAGAATGTGGACAACGGACAGTCTTTATTCTTACAATATGGAGTACGGCTATTCCTGTATGGGATATGAAATCGCAGGCGCTCTCGGTTCTAAGCTCGCAGAGCCCGAAAAAGAAGTTTATGCCTTCTGTGGTGACGGTAGTTACCTTATGCTTCACAGCGAGCTTGTAACCGCTATTCAGGAAAACAAGAAAATCAATGTTCTTCTCTTTGATAACTCGGGCTTCGGTTGCATTAACAATCTTCAGATGTCAAACGGAATAGGAAATCTTGCAACAGAGTTCAGAAAACGCGACGAAAACGGTAACCTTCTCGGCGAAATTTTCACAATTGACTTTGCAAAGAGCGCTTCCGGTTACGGGGTAAAAACTTATACCGCAACAACCCTTGAAGAACTTGAAGAAGCACTTATCGACAGTAAAAAGCAAAATGTTTCAACCCTTATTGATATTAAAGTGCTTCCCAAATCTATGACCGATGGCTACGGTGCCTGGTGGCATGTTGGCATCGCATCAACTTCATCTAAAGAAGGGGTTAACAACGCCTTCCAAAATAAAGAAGAAAATCTTAGAAAAGCGAGGAAATTCTGATGCTTGATAAAAACAAAGTAAAACTCGGCATTGCTCCTATCGCGTGGACAAACGACGATATGCCCGACCTCGGAGCAGAAAACACATTCGAACAGTGCATTTCCGAAATGGCGCTTGCAGGTTTCACAGGTTGCGAGGTAGGTAACAAATACCCCAAGGATACTGCAGTTCTTAAAAAGGCCCTTGACCTTCGCGGTATGCAGATTTGTAACGCATGGTTTTCAACTTTCCTTACAACAAAGCCTTACGAAGAAACCGAAGCTGAATTTATTAAACACATCACTTTCCTTAAAGAAATGGGTGCGAAGGTTGTTGGTGTATCCGAACAAGGTCACTCAATCCAGGGTACTGACCTTTCAATCTTTGATGACAAGTACATTATGAATGATGAAGAATGGGATATGCTTTGCACAGGACTTAACAAGCTTGGTAAAGTAGCAAAGGATATGGGTATTACCCTTACATTCCACCATCATATGGGTACTGTTGTTCAGACTGAGGCTGAGATTGACAGACTTATGGAAAACACAGATCCCGAGCTTTTCAACCTCCTTTTCGACTCAGGTCATCTTGCATATTGCGGCGAGGACTATATGAGTGTTCTTAAAAAGTACATCGACAGAATAAAGCATGTTCACCTTAAGGATATCCGCCCCGATGTTATTGCTGATGTTAAAGCAAACAAAGAGAGCTTCCTTCAGGGTGTAAGAAAAGGTACATTCACAGTACCCGGTGACGGTGTTATTGATTTTGCTCCTATTTTCGAAGTTCTTGAAGCAAACAATTACGAGGGTTATGTACTTGTAGAAGCAGAGCAGGATCCCGCTATTGCTAATCCTTTCGAATATGCTCTTAAAGCAAGAAAATATATTGCTGAAAAAGCAGGTCTGTAATTTGGAGGTAATATAAATGTCAGCAGAAAAAATCAAATATTTTTGTAACGGTCAGTACGTTGAGTCAAAAACCGATGTATGGTACGACCTTCACAATCCCAGTACAGGCGAAGTAACAGGTTACGCTCCTTGTTGCACAAATGAAGAGGTTCTTGAGGCTGTTGAAGCCGCAAAAGCAGCATATCCTTCCTGGAGTGCAACACCTGCTATAAAGCGTTCTCAGATTCTTTACAATGTCCGTAATCTTCTTGTTGAACATATGGAAGAACTCACAACACTCGTTGCTGAGGAAAACGGTAAAGTATGGTCTGAAGCCGAAGGTGATGTACTTAAAGCAAAAGAAGGCACGGAGCTCGCTATTCAGGTTACTTCACTTATGATGGGCGAAAGCCTTATGGATGCTTCAAAAGGCTTTGATACTGTTCTTTATCGTGAATCTATGGGCGTTTTTGCAGGTATAGTTCCCGTAAACTTTCCTGCTATGATTCCCTTTGGCTGGATGGTTCCCGTTTGTGTTGCCTGTGGTAATACAATTGTACTTAAGGCTGCATCATTAACCCCCAGAACAGCACTCAGAATTGCTGAGCTCTATAAAGAAGCAGGTATGCCCGACGGTGTTGTAAACATTGTTACTTGTTCAAGAAACGAAATCAACACCTTGCTCGACCATCCCGATATCAAGGGTATCACTTTCGTAGGCTCAACACCTGTCGGTAAACTCATTTATGAAAGAGCAGCCAAAGCAGGCAAACGTGTCCAGGCTCTCTGTCAGGCTAAAAATCATGCACTTGTTCTTGAGGATACACCTATCGAAAGAACAGTTGCAGGTATCATTAACTCTGCATACGGTTGTGCAGGTCAGCGTTGTATGGCTCTCTCCTGCTGTGTAGTTCAGGAATCCATTGCCGATAAGTTTGTTGCTGAGCTTAAGAAACAGGCTATGCAGATTAAAGTTGGTAAATCAGTTGATAAAACATCCAAGCTCGGACCCATTACATATAAAAAGCATTACGAGGAAGTACTCGCAGACATCGAAAAAGGTGTTAAAGAAGGTGCAACACTCGTTCTTGACGGCAGAAATCCCGAGCTTCCCGAGGAAATCAAAAACGGTTATTTTGTTGGACCCACAATTTTTGATAATGTTACCGAGGATATGACCATCGGCAGAGACGAGGTTTTCGGTCCCGTACTTTGCATCAAGCGTGTTAAGGACTTCCACGAGGGCCTTGCTGTTATGAACGCTAACCCCTACGCAAACGGTTCTGTTATTTTCACTCAGAACGGTCACTATGCCCGTGAGTTCACCCGTCACACCCATGGCGGCATGGTCGGTGTCAATGTTGGTATTCCCGTACCCATCGGCTTCTTCCCCTTCTCAGGTCACAAGGATTCGTTCTTCGGTGACCTCCACTGTCTCGGAAAAGATTCTTACAGATTCTTCACTGAAAGCAAATGCATTACAACACGCTGGTTTGATGAAGACGAAATCAAGAAAACAGAAGTTTCCACATGGGATGGCACTATCTGATTATTTGCTTTGAAAGGATATAATAATTATGCTTAATATTGGTATTATCGGCGCAGGCCGTATCGGTAAGGTTCACCTTGAATCAATTTCTTACCATGTTAAAAATGCAGTTGTAACTGCAATTGCAGACCCCTTTATGAATGACGAAACAAAAGCTTTTTGTGAAGGCTTTGGCGTAGAAAAAATCTACACAGATTATAAAAAAATCATTGAAGACGAAACAATTGATGCAGTTCTTGTTTGTTCATCTACCGACACCCACGCTCCTATTTCTATCGAAGCGATTGAAGCAGGCAAACACGTATTCTGCGAAAAACCCCTTGCAAACACAGTGGATAAAATCCTTGAAATTGCAGAAGCTCTCAAGGCCCATCCTGAAGTTAAATTCCAGGTTGGCTTTAACCGTCGTTTTGACCATAACTTTGCCGCTGTCAGAAAAGCTTATGATGAAGGCAAAATCGGTGATGCACAGATTCTTAAAATCACTTCCCGTGACCCCCAGGCACCACCGGTTGGCTACTGTGCAGCAAGCATATTCCTTGATATGACAATTCACGATTTTGATATGGCTTGCTTCCTTACAAACAGTGATGTTGAAGAGCTCTATGTATATGCTGATGCTCTTATTAATCCCGGAATCCGTGAATATGGTGATTTTGATACAGCTATCATTTCAATGAAAATGGAAAATGGCGCTCTTGCAGTCATCGATAATTCACGACAGGCTATGTACGGCTACGACCAGAGAGCAGAGCTTTTCGGTTCAAAAGGTATGGTTGCAACTGCTAACGACACGCTTTCAACTGCTGTTATTGCAGATGCAAACGGTGTTACAGGTGAAAAGCCCCTCTATTTCTTCCTCGAGAGATATATGGGTTCATTCTCTGAAGAAGTAAGACAGTTTGTTGACTGCTGTATAAACGATAAAGAAACACCCGTTGGTATTCATGCAGGTCTTCAGTCAGTCAAGATTGCTCTTGCCGCTGAAAAATCTGCTAATGAACACAGACCCGTTAAGCTTTCCGAAATCAACTAAGAGGTCTTTTTTAATGTCAGATAAAAACTATGATATTATAGTTATTGGTGCAGGTTGCGGCGGTCTTACCGCCGCGGCATGTGCTGCTAAAGAGGGGAAAAAAGTATTACTACTTGAACGCCATAATGCCCCGGGTGGTTTTTCCTCGAGTTTCGTAAGGGGCAGATTTGAATTTGATGTTTCACTTCACCAGCTCTGCGGATTCACTGATGATGCAGGGCTTGGTGAATTGCGCTTTATTTTCGATTCAATAGGCATTACTGACAAAATTCAGTGGTCACCAATCCCTAATGCCTACCGTTTAATAAGCAAGTCCTATGACGGCTCAAAAATTGATGTAACCATGCCTTTCGGCACAAAAAACTTCATTGAGGCAATGGAACACTATGTCCCCGGAAGTAAAGCTTCCATGACAAAGCTCTTTAAGCTTGCCGAAGAAACAGAGGAAGGTATTAAATACTTTACCGCCAATGAAACCACAGGGAAATACAAAGAATTACGCAGTATTATTAAAAAGCACGGTAACTTTATTAAAACTGCACCGTACTCTGTAAATGAAGTTCTTGATGCTTTGAATGTACCAAAAAAAGCCCAGGAAATATTTAACGCATATTGGTTATATCTTGGTGTGGATTGCGACCGTTTAAGTTTCACCCACTATATTTCTATGTTAAATTCCTATATTAAATCAGGGGCATCTATCCCCTCTCTGCACAGTCACGCTATGAGTATGGCTTTGGTTGGCGCAATTGAAGATAACGGCGGTGAAGTTCGTTATAATTCCCATGTTTCACGAATTCTCTTTAATGAAAGTCACGCAAGCGGAGTTATTCTCAAAAACGGTGACAAAATCGAATGTGAACATATAATCTGTAACTGTTCTCCCACAACAGTTTACTCTAAAATGATGAAAAAAGCCGACGTTCCTGTGTCGGCACTTAAAAGAACAAATGCACGATCTTTTGGTGCAAGAGGTGCTTGTGTTTACCTGGGTCTTAACCGTTCTCCTGAAGAACTTGGTATAAAAGACTATTCATATTTCATCACCGATACTGCAGACACCGCATCACAATTCGCACTTATGAAATCGATAGATACAAACAGTGCTCAGGCTACTGTTTGTTTAAATATAGCAAACCCTGATTGTTCCCCTCAGGGAACAACCGTTCTCTTAATTAAAGCTCTTTACACCGATAACTGCTGGGCAGATATAACCCCTGAAGGTTATTTTGATGAAAAGGATTTACTCGCTGCCCGTCTTATTTCACGATTTGAAGATGCAACGGGTATAACGATACACAAATATATCGAGGAGATTGAAGTCGCAACGCCCGTTACCTTTGCCCGATATACTAACACTCCGCAAGGTACAGTTTACGGTTATCTTGGTGATGACTGGGACAGTATCCTTCCAAGATTTATGACGGAAGCACTTGATTGCGACACACCCGGACTTCGTTTTTGCGGGGGTTGGGGTACTCAACTATCAGGTGTAAATGCTGCCGTTGCTTCGGGCAGAAACGCCACATACGCAACCCTCGGAGATATTGATGAAGGAAGGAGCGGACAAAATGAAGAATAAAGTAACTGTACGCTCTTCTATCAAAGATATACGGAATTTCACCAATATACCGGAGCTTAGAAAAGGCGTAATTGCCGAAGCACCCGAAACTCCTGTAAACGGCAATTTTGCTGTAAACTCAACTGCAAACTTTCTTCATCCTGCTATTCAGAACCTCAGAGTTAAACAGGTTGCTGAAATCAATCGCAGTGTAAGAGCATATATACTTGAACCTGACCCCGCGCACGGTACTGCTAAATTAGCATATTTCAGACCGGGTCAATGGATTAGCATAACACTTAATATCGGTAATGCAGTTGTCACAAGACCCTACACCCTTTGCGCTTCTCCTTTACGTTCAGTTGAGGATGAGTATATGCTTATAGTGGCGAAAAAGCCGAATGGTTTTGCTTCCAATTATATATTCAATAATTGGAAAAAAGGAACTGAAATCACCGCATCTGCGCCTAACGGTAATTTTTATTATCAGCCCTTGAGAGATTCTAAAAACATCGTTGCAATCTGCGATAATGAGGGCTTTACACCGTTTTTATCCATGGCGGAAGCTATAGCGGACAAAACAATCAATGCAGATTTAACCCTTATATATTACGCAAGAAAACAAAATGAAGCAATTATGTCCCAAAGGTTTGATGAACTTGCAGAAGGCACGCCTAATTTCAGAATAGTTTATGTTTTCAGCGACGAATATGTATTCAAATGCGAACGGGGTTTTGTTACAAAAAGCCTTATTGAAAAATATGCCCCCTTCACTAAATACAGTTTATTTGTCTGCGGTTCAAATGCTTTATACAATCGCTTGATTCCTCAGATAAGCGAATTAAAATTAGAAAACAAGTATATCCGCTTTGGCTTGAACGGGCAGATCAATAATCCTGAGAGTCTCGCGGATTTCCCACAGGATGCCATTGGCAAAACATTCTTGTGTAAGGTTATTAAAAATGGTGAGCCCTTAACAACGGTACCTTGCAGTTCCACTGAAACTTTGCTTGTAGCCTTAGAACGTGAAGGAATTGAGGCACCCTCACTTTGTCGTTCAGGCGAATGCGGATTCTGCCGTGCAAAACTTCTCAAGGGTAATGTTTTTATACCTGAAGGTGTTGATTTCCGAAGACTTGCAGACTCGAGCCACGGTATCATTCACCCATGTTGCTCATATCCCATGAGTGATATGACACTCGTAATCAATTAATTTTTGGAGTATTTTTATGTTTGATTTAAAAGGACAGATTCTTGCCGGTTTCGGCGGTATGTTAGGTGTATGTGAACACATAAAGCTTAACATTTATTCACGCAGAGCCAACAAAATGCAGAAAACCTGCATCAAGCGCCTCATGCGAAAGAACAAATCAACAGTTTACGGCAAATTAAATAATTTTAAAAGCGTTAAATCTATTGAGGATTATCAACGCATAGTACCCCTCTCAACTTATGCTGACTATGACGAATACGTGTGGCGAATGGCAAACGGTGAAAAAGGACTTATCACAAATATGTTTGTGCGCCGTTTCACCGAATCCTCCGGAAGTACGGGTAAACAGAAGCTTGTTCCTCTCTCATATTGGGCTGAGTGGGTTTGCCAATGCTTCAGCTTCAGTGCACCCGTTGGCTGTGCAGTTAAATGGTTCTGGAAAAAAGGCAGACCTATCCCCCCTCAGAAAGGACTTCTTACTGCAGAAACAGGCAGAAGAAAGGTCAAAGGCGGCACAATAAGTTGTTTATCATCCATTCCACTTTTGAATCTTCGTCCCCTTGTTCCGTTTTTTGCAACGTCACCTAAAGAAGTACTTTTCCCCGAACCCGGTGCAGATATGGACATGCATTACCTTAAACTACGCTTTGCTTTGCCTAATAAAAAGACGAGCTATTTAGGTACAGTGTTCATCACTACCCTTGAATCCATGTTCTTTTATATGGAAGAAAACTGGGAAATGCTTTGTGATGATATTGAAAAGGGTATAATTAACGATAGTATCAAAATGCCCGAGGAGCTTCGCAAAAAATACAACAAAAAGCTTAGACCCAATCCCAAAAGAGCTGAGGAATTGCGCAAAGAATTCCGTAAAGGCTTTGACGAATCACCCATTATCCCGAGAATATGGCCCAAGGTGGAATGGATGTACGGTATGGGTACGGGTGCTCTCGCATTTTACGCAAAGAAGCTCAGAAGATATATCGGTGAAGATATGCCCATACACTATCTCGGTTACACTGCAACAGAGGCATTTATGGCAGTTCCCATTGAATTGAATTCTTTTGAATATGTTATGCTTCCGCAGAACGGTTTCTATGAATTCAGACCTATTGACAGCGATAGCTACGACAATCTACTTACCATAAAAGACCTTGAAGTAGGTAAGGAATATGAAATAATTCTCACTAATATGAGTGGATTCTATCGTTACAGAATTGAAGATGTTATAAAGGTTACCGGTTATTACCATCAGTGTCCTAAAATCACATTCTGTTATCGCCTTAATCAGATTGCAAACATCAGCGGTGAAAAAGTAAGCTCACTTGCCTTTGACGAAATCGTTGCCAATTTATCGGAGAAAATGGGCGATTTATATATCGGCTACAGTATTTATCCTGACAGAAGCACCTCGCCGGGTCATTACATATTGTTGGTTGAAACCGCAGAGCCTGTCACCGATGAAAAGAAAGCAAAGTATAACGAAGCCTTTGAAGAAATGCTTTGCAAAGGTAATGTAAGCGTTGAGCCCCTTATTAAAAGCGGTGCTTTAGGTCATTGTGAAGTTAAATTCCTGCGCCACGGTACTTATGATGATTACCGCGAGGGTTTAAGAGCAAGAGGCGCAAACCTTAACCAGGTTAAACCTATTAAGGTTATTGACAACGATGAAAAAAGAGACTTTTTCCTCTCTCATATTTCCGGGTGATTATATGGCATTAAAAACTGACTTCAAAAGTGAATTCGAATCACTGAAAAACAAAGGCTTATCAGACGAGAAGGTTATCAGAGACCTTATTGCACGCAAGGAGAAATACCCTCACCTGTTCAATAAAAAAATCCCTTGTGAAATGTACGACAAGGTCAATCTTATGTGTCGTAAATATATGGACAGAATGGCGCGTTTTGAAGTTGATTATGCCTTTGTTATTGATGAAACAGCTTTTAAAAATGTAGCAATTTGTTGTCTTGAATGTGCACCTTTTATGCATTCAAAAGTTGTGAACAGCCCCATTTCCCCCTATTGGAAGGTTTGTGACTATCATATCGATCAAATGATAACTTTTAAAGAGGTATCAGATATAGATAAAGCCCGTGAGGAATTTTTCTCAAAAGAAATTCCGTTAAACAGCAATATTCAGATGAATATCGGAGTTTTCATAAATGAAAACAAATCATATGTACTCTTTATATGGAATCATATGTGCTTCGATGGTGGCGGTTACAAAGCCTTCTGGAGTGATTTTTGCAGAAACTACTCAGAGTATGTACTCAACGGCATATCTCCCGTTGACTTTTCTGTAGTTTCAAGAAAATATACTGAAATTTATAAAGATATGGATAAAGGTTTCAGTAAACAAGCAAAAAAACAATTTGCAAACACGTCACCCCGTGATAAGCATATTTTACCTTTTGAGGAAATAAAAAAGGAAAATAATGTAATTATTGTTTCCAGGGAAATAGATGCTGATAAGTTTTCAAAAGCGATCGAATACGCAAGGAGCATTGGCGCAACCGTAAATGATATTATAGTTGCGGCGTATATCGATGCGTTTGGTAAAGTTTCAAAAATGGCTGAAAATGAGCCGATAAAGGTTTCCTGTGCTACTGATTTACGGCGACACCTTAAAAACCCTTCTACAATCGGTTACACAAACCACGTATCTTTTTCCCATTGTTATTTAGAGCAAAAAGGTACTGATTTTAAGGATACTCTAAAAAAAGTTTCTTTAAAAACCAAGGAATTAAAAAAAGACCCCTATATGGGTCTTCATGGATTACCTTTACTTAATATTGCCTACAAAACAATGATATATTTTCAGGCAGAAAAGGTTGTAAAGTTATTTTATAATAACCCCACCCTTTCAGTCAGTAATGTTGGTAAGATTGATACGCTTGCATTTTCTTTAGCGAATAATGAGCCTTTCTCAGCCTTCGTTGCAGGTGCTGCAAAGAATAAACCCTGTGCAGTTATGACAGCGTTAAGCATAAACGGTGTTTTAAAAGCCTCTATGTGCTTAAGGGGTAATGAAAAAGACAAAGAGCTTTTGGAAAGATTCTTTACTGAATTCAAAAACACAATCGAATCCATATAAAAACAGGTCAGTAAGCAAAAAACTTACTGACCTGTTATTTTATTAGTCCTTTGTAAGAGCGCGTATATATCTCTTAAAGAAAGCAACGCCTGATTCCATAGTGCTTATGGGGATTCTTTCGTTTGTACCGTGAGTTGTAAGAAGAAGCTCCGTGCTCATAAGGAAGGGTGAATAGCGGTAAATATTATCGCATACATCTTCATACTGACGGGCATCCGTACCTCCCATAACAAGGTAAGGTGCTACGATAACCTTGGGATCCATAGAACGGCAGATATTTTCAATAACTTTAAATGCTCTTGAATCAGTGGGAGAAATCTTGGACGGATTCTTACCGCTGATAAGCTTAACCTCTGCTTTAGGACCTGCGTACTTTTTGATATGAGCCTCAACATCTTCGACCGTCTGTCCGGGCATAATACGGAAGTTGGCAACAACTGATGCCTTCTGAGGAAGAACATTGGGTGCCGGGCTGCCGTTAGCCATTGTGATAGCAGTAGTTGTTCTCATCATTGAAGCAACGGGAGGAATTTCTGTACAAATCCTTTTAATAAGGGGTTTGAGGATGGGGAAATTACTCATAACACATCTTACAGGGTATGTTGTGCTCTTACCGAGTTCATTAAAAAGTGAAGAAAGCTGGGGTGTGAGTTCAGCTTTAAACTGATGTTTTTCAAGATTACACACAATCTTGGAAAGCTCACCGATTGCACTATGCTTAGGCGGCTGAGATGAGTGACCACCCTTAGCATTAACTGAGATTTCAAAATCAACATGACCTTTTTCAGCAATACCTATACCTGCAAGGTGACCGTCAATAACCTTATCTACTTTAACGGAAAGAATTGCTCCGCCCTCATCAATAACACTGTCGAGTTTGATTCCGTGTTCTTTAAACCACATCATCATACTGTGAGCACCGCACAACTCGCCCTCTGCCATAACCTCCTCGTTATGACCAAAGCAAAGATAAACATCGCGCTCGGGTATATAATCTTCTTCAAGAAGTGTTTCTACGGCTTCCATAATACCGATAAGCTGGTTTTTAATATCGATTGCGCCTCTGCCCCACACATAACCGTCAGCTATTTCACCACCAAAAGGTGCATGAGTCCAATCATCCTCAGTACCCGGTGTAACAGGAACTACATCCTGATGAGCAAGCAATGCAATGGGCTCTTTTTCAGGATGAGCACTTTTCCAATGGTACATAAGACTGCGGGTTGAAATAATCTGTAAATCAAGCTTCTCGTGAATAAGAGGATATGCCTCTTTCAAGAATGCGTGAAGTTCATCAAATTTGGACCAATCCACAAGACTCTCGTCAACATTGGCAATTGTAGGAATCTGAATTGCTTTTGAAAGATTCACAACAAATCTTTCAACATCAACGTTTTCGGGTGGAAGTTTATCAACTTCGGTAACGGGTTTAGCTTTATAAGTAGTTGCGGCACGAGCCATACTAACGCCAACACCTGCGGCTGCTACGGCACCTGTACCTGCTAAAATATATTTAGCGATTTTTTTCATATCCTCAACTCCTGAAATATAATATTAAAACAAAGACATCTGGTCACTGTCGGGAAGGTCCCCGAAAGCGCCGCAAGCCTTTAAAACAGCAATTGTCGAACTACCTGCACCTGAGCGCATTTCAAAATCTTCAATAGAAGAAAACTCCGGTCCGCCGTCATTTCTTGCATTTGCAAGCTGTGCGGCAGCATTCTCACCAACTCCTGCAAGAGAAGCAAAAGGCATACGTATTTTGCCGTCTTCAGGCACATACGAGCTCGCAGTAGATTTATATACATCAATGGGTAAGAACTCAATACCGCGCACCATAGCCTCGTAAACAATCATCATAATTGTTTCCTTGCTCTTTTCAGCAGCAGAGGCTTCTTTACCCTTTGCTTTAATCATCTGTAAGAGGGATTTAACAGCACCCTTACCCTTGGACATTGCCTCCGCATCCACATCATCACCTCGTACGGTAAGATATGCGCAGTAGTATTCAAGAGGTTTATAAATTTTAAACCACGCAAGTCTTAATGATGCAATAATATATGCAGCAGCATGGGCTTTCGGGAACATATACTGAATCTTCTTACAAGAATCAATATACCATTCGGGAACACCGTGCTCACGCATCATAGCCTCTTGCTCGGGTTTTAACTGTTTATTCTTCTTACGGACATCTTCCATAATATCAAAGGCGTGTTTAGGCTCGAGACCCTTATGGAGAAGATAAACCATAATACTGTCACGGGTACCAATAACCTCTGAAATTGTACAAGTACCCTCTTTAATGAGGTCCTGTGCATTACCCAGCCACACGGCAGTACCGTGAGAAAGACCCGCAATCTGAATAAGGTCGGCAAATGTTTTGGGTCTTGCTTCAAGAAGCATCCCCTTTGTAAAATCTGTACCCATTTCGGGAATTGAAAGAGTACCGGTAGGCCAACCCAGCTCTTCCTCCGTAACACCCAGAGGTTCGGGAGATGTACAAATATCATAAAGCTTACGGTCACTGATATCAATATCAAGAACATCAATACCCGTCAAATCAGTCAAATGTTTATAAATCGTGGGAACATCATGACCGAGTTCGTCGAGCTTCAACAAAGTATCGTGCATTGAGTTGAAGTCAAAGTGGGTTGTAATAATATCCTTTGTAGTGTCGTCGGCAGGTCTTTGAACAGGAGTAAAGTCCTCAACCTCGTAGGTATTAGGAACAACAACCATACCGCCCGGGTGCTGACCCGTAGTTCTCTTAACGCCTGTACAGCCGATTGTAAGACGATCAATCTCCGCCTTAGTCATACTGAGACCGCGTTCATCAATATACTTTTTAACAAAGCCGTAAGCGGTTTTATCAGCAACACCCGAGATAGTACCCGCTTTGAAAACATATGCTTTTCCGAATAATTCTTCAGTATATTTATGAGATTGAGCCTGATATTCACCCGCAAAGTTAAGGTCAATATCGGGGGATTTATCACCAAAGAAGCCAAGGAAGGTTTCAAAAGGAATTTCGTGACCGTCACGAATCAACGGAGTTCCGCAGTCAGGACAATTCTTAGGCGGTAAATCAAAACCTGAACCTACTTCGTTGTGTATAAAAAACTCCGAATAACGGCAATTAGGGCAACGATAGTGGGGTTGCAAGGGATTAACCTCAGAAATACCCGCCATAATTGCAACGAATGATGAACCGACAGAACCTCTCGAGCCAACATAATAACCACACTCCTCGGAATGTTTAACGAGAAGTCGGGCTATCATATAAAGACCCGCAAATCCGTTCTCAATAATGGATTTAAGCTCCTTATCAAGTCTATCTGCAACTATCTTGGGAACAGGGTCACCATACCATTCTTTAGCTCTGTCCCAGCAATGCTTGGTTAAATCTTCCTCAGCACCGGGAATTACCGGGTTAAATGTGCCGTCGGGAATTGGTAAAATTCCGGGCTCAACCATATCAGCAATAAGATTTGTATTTGTAATAACAACCTCTTTTGCCGTATCTTCACCAAGATAACTGAACTCCTCAAGCATTTCAGCGGTAGTTTTAAGATACAATGGCGGTTGGTAATCCGCATCCTTAAAGCCCTGACCTGCCTGAAGAATTGCTCTGAATTTAGCATCGTTCTTCTTTAGGAAATGCACGTCACCTGTGGCAACTGTCTTTTTATCTAATTCGTCACCAAGAGCAATAATAGCGCGGTTGATAGCTCTGATATCATCAAAAGAGTTGATGTCAGAAAAAAGCTCCTTATTAGCTTCTTTCATATGTTCTTTTCTCAGCATATATTCGTTGTTTCCAACGGGCTGTATTTCAAGGTAATCATAAAAAGAGGCAATTTCCAGCAACTTTTCGTGACTTTCCTTTCTTACAAAAGCATCAAAAAGCTCACCCTCAGAACAAGCGCTACCGATAATGAGGCCTTCTCGCATTTCATGTATAAGGCTCTTAGGCATTCTGGGTTTACCATGGAAATAATCCAGGTTGGAACGGGAAATGAGTTTATAAAGGTTCTTAAGACCAACTTTATTTTTAACAAGCAAAATGCAATGGAAATAGTTGCCTGCTAAAATTTCCTCTTTACTCTTTTTTGTACCGTCGCTGTTATAATCGTCAACAAGGTATGCTTCGCAACCGTAAATGATTTTAAAATCACTGCCTCGTGCGGTATTACAGGCCTCGGGGAAGGCTTGTACACAGCCGTGGTCAGTAATTGCAATAGCCTTATGTCCCCACTTCATAGCGGTTTTTACAATGGATTTAGCACTACTCATAGCATCCATTGCTGACATATTTGTGTGAAGATGAAGCTCTATTCGCTTTTCCTCGGCCTCGTCAACCGGCTCAACCTTTGTGATTGTAGAGAGAGAAACGGGTTTAATTATATAATCCTTTTTATATTCGTCATATAAAAGCGGACCGCGTACAATTACCGTAACACCATCTTTTATTTTATTGTCAAGGTTCTCAAGCTGTTCTTTTAATTCAAAAAACTTACAACCGAAAGAGCCTGTGTTGTCGGTAATGTTGAACTCGACAATAAGGCGTTTCCCGTCTTTGGTTTCTCTTTTTTCATACTTGAAAACATCACCCCATACCAATACTTCACCATCTTCAAAGGATATATCGCTCATTGGTGTGGGTTTTGCATATTTGTACTGACCTATAATTGTCTGTACAGTATTGAAATCAAGGGGTACTCCCTCAAAATTAGGATTAGTCTCAGGGGGTTTTAGAGGTTGATTTGATCTGTCAATTTCACGTTGTTTTTTCAGAAAATCCTCTTCGCTACTATTTTCGCCCTCGAAAACAACTGTAATTTTTCGTTCAAAATGTTGTAATATATAGTCTTCAAGGAATTTATCTGCTTTGGCATTTTCGCATATATCCCTACCGTGTTTTAAAAACTTAACGGTAAAAACATCATTAACAAAAGTTGTTTCTATCTGGTCTAAAAAACCATTGGTCTGAGGAACACTCTTTTTAACAACTCTTAAAAGCATGGGGAAACACTCGTATTTAAGTGCCTCGGGAGGTAAAACGTAATCAAAATCAACCCTCTTAAGAGAAAGTGAATTTTTAACCTCCCCTGCCACGGCTTTAAGGCACATAATATTATCAAAAATATCAATATGCAATAAAGCGGACATGGACTTTTCCTCTTTATTAATTTGTAAATCGGTAAACAAAGTTTTCTTCAACATACTGCGATATTTCTCAGTAGATATGTACTCACCGAAAATTTCAAGGAAATTATACAATTTCATATTTTATCTAATTCGTCAAGTAATTCTTTGACAATGTCCTCTTCGGACACCTTTCTTAAAATTTCGCCTTTTTTGAAAAGGACTGCACAGCCGTCCCCGCCTGCAATACCTATGTCAGCTTCTCTCGCCTCACCTGGCCCGTTTACAACGCAACCCATAACAGCTATTTTAACGGGTTTTTTTATATTTTTAACTGCATCTTCAACCTGTGCCGCTAAAGATACAAGGTCAATTTTTGTTCTTCCGCAAGTAGGACAAGCAACAATCTGGGGTGTTTCAACACGCAGATTAACAGCGTTAAGAATATTTCTTGCGGCATAAATTTCTTTAACGGGTGAATCGGTAATGGAAACTCTCATAGTATCGCCGATACCCTTAAGAAGCAATGAACCTATGCCTATTGAAGATTTAACCAATGAGCTTCTTTCTGTTCCTGCCTCTGTAACACCTAAATGTAAAGGATAGTCACATCTTTCAGCAACAAGAGAATATGCATTTACCATATTCTCAACATCCGATGATTTAATTGAAATCACAGTATCATAAAAGCCGCAATCCTCAAGCAGCTTAACATGTCTGAATGCACTTTCAACCATTGCTTCGGGTGTTGCACCGCCGAATTTTTCAAGTAAATCCTTCTCTACTGAGCCTGAGTTTACACCGATACGGATAGGAACACTCTTTAAAGCGCAAGCGTCCGCAACAGCCGCCACACGCTCTGCAGAGCCGATATTACCGGGATTTATACGAATTTTATCAACACCCGCCTGAAGACTTTCAAGTGCAAGTCTGTAATCAAAATGAATATCGGCAACAAGGGGCACTTTCGCCTGTTCTTTAAGCTTACCGAGGACCTTAACCGCATCCATATCGGGCACAGCCATACGCACAATTTCACAGCCTGCTTCCTCCAAAGCTTTAAGCTGAGATAAGTTGGCATCAAAGTCCGATGCCGGTGCATTAAGCATTGACTGAATTGCAATGGGGGCATCGCCGCCAATTTTAATATTACCTACTTTTACTTGTCTTGAAACACGTCTAATCATAATTAATCACCGCTAAAATAAAAATATAATATCTTTTATGGATATGGCTGCCATAAACAGCAACAAAATAACTATACCTACTGTATGAACAATACCCTCACGCTTCGGCGGAATGGGTTTTCTCCTGATCATTTCGATGAAAATAAAGAACAATCTGCCACCGTCAAGAGCAGGAATCGGTAAAAGATTGAAAACACCGACATTAATAGTAAGCATGGATAAAAAGGATAATGCGGTAAGTACCTTATCACCGGTTGTTGCTGCTTGGGATGTGGTTTCGGCAATTGCTGAAATCGTACCGATAGGACCTGAAATCTCTTTCATACCGTATTTACCGGTAACAATATCAACAAGACTCAGTCTCACCATCTGAACAATGGATGCAGAATCAAGAATCGAATTTACAATTACATTCCTAACATTAGGTCTTTCACCAAGAAGCTGAAAATCCTGTTGAATATACTTTTTACCTTCAAAATCAAATTGCTTAAACTCAACATCTTTAAGCTCAATCTTTTTACCGTCACGAATAACGGTAAAATCAATTTTATTATCAGTATCACGAACAAGGTTAAACGAAATACCCATTGATGAGTAAATTGTTGTATTGTTTATTTTAACAATCTCGTCACCGGCCTGAAGTCCACTTTCCTGACTGACGGCACCCGGCATAAAACCATAAACTGTTCTTGTACCGACTATACCGCTTGAGGTAAGACAAATACCGACAACAATAACACCAAGTATCAGATTTAATATTGCACCTGCAGCAATTATAATAAATCTTTGCCATGCAGGCTTTTTACCGAAAGCTCTTTCGTTGTCGCTTTCCTCATCCTCACCCTCCATGCTAACAAAACCGCCTATTGGGAAAAGCCTTATTGCATAAAGAGTCTCACCTATTTGCTTTTTTATAATCTTCGGACCCATTCCCAATGAAAACTCATTAACCTTCACTTTAAAAAGTTTAGCAAAGAAGAAATGTCCGAACTCGTGAATACCTATAATTAATCCAAAAAGGAGAACCGCTAACAAATAGGGCCATACATTGGACCAGATAGCACTAATATTGAGATTGATAAAAAACACCTCCAAATTAAACAGATGCTAATTCGCGAACTTTTTCGCGCATAAGAATGTCGGTATCAAGGACATCCTGTAATGTGTAATCGGGTTTATCGGGAGCGAATTCTGCCGCCTTTGAGATAAACTCGGGAATCTGAAGGAATGAAATTTTACCCTGTCTGAAAAGAAGATTTGCTTCTTCGTTGGCACAGTTAACCGCCGCGGGAATCAATCCGCCTTTTTTAATTGCATTACGGCAAATGTCCATACAGGGGAAGTTTTCATAATCAGGTTTATAGAAGGAAAGATTACCCACTTCCCACAAATCCAACTGCTTTTCAGGTGACTCAAAACGGTCGGGATAAGTTATTGCAAACTGTATGGGCAAGCGCATATCGGGATGACCAAGCTGAGCAATAACAGAATTATCATCATATTCTATAAGTGAGTGAACAATACTCTCACGATGCACCACAATATCAATCATATCGGGGCTTACATCGAACAGCCACACAGCTTCAATAAGTTCGAGACCTTTGTTGAACATTGTTGCGCTGTCAATGGTTATTTTCTGACCCATACTCCAGCTGGGGTGTTTAAGAGCATCGGCAAGAGTAACTTTTTCAAGTTCAGCTCTTGTTTTACCGAAGAAAGGACCACCTGAAGCAGTTAATATAATTCTCTTTAATGCAGAGTTACGTGGTGAACCCAAAAGGCACTGGAATATAGCAGAATGTTCACTATCAACGGGAAGCAGAGGAACATTATTCTTCTTAGCAGCGTCAGTAACAAGCTTACCGCCTGCAACAAGAGTTTCCTTATTGGCAAGGGCTATTATTTTGCCCGCATTTACAGCATCAAGAGTGGGCTTGAGACCCGCCATGCCTACAACAGAGTTAAGAGTAATTTCACCGTCCGCCTCTGCACCGCAGAAAGAAACACCTTCAAGACCGCTGTAAACCTTAACAGGCAAATCAGCAACTCTCACCCTAAGGTCTGCTGCGGCTTTCTCGTCAACAAGTGCCGCGTAAGCAGGTTTAAATTCTCTTATTTGTTTTTCAATAATATCAACATTCGAAAATGCCGCAAGGGATTCAATTTTATATCCCCTCGCTCTTGCAACGTCAAGTGTCTGAACACCAATAGAGCCTGTAGAGCCCAATAAATTAATTTTTTTCATAATCATCACTCAAAACTTATCTACTATGTAAATTGCCGAATATAAAACCGGCATAACGAACAACGCGCTGTCAAATCTATCCATAATTCCGCCATGACCGGGTAAAAGCTTACCGAAATCCTTAATACCGAAATTACGCTTGATTGTAGATGCGGCAAGGTCACCGAACATACTTACTACCGAAAGGATAATGCTCAAAATAATTACAGCAACATAGGAGAAGCCTGCACCGCCGCCAAAGAATTTCTTGAAAACGAAAAGCAGCAAGACATTCAGCAAAACCGCACCGAGAACACCACCGATTGCACCTTCGACAGACTTTTTGGGGCTTATGTTGGGACAAAGCTTATGTTTACCAAGCTTACTGCCCACAAAATAAGCGAATATATCGGTCATCCACGAAGCAAAGAAAGCAAAAATCAGTAAATAAATACCATCAATCTGTTTATAACCGGCAATATAATACTCAATATCACGGAAGATTATCATAACTGAGAATGCATACGGAATACAAACAGATGCAAAAATCGCCATCACAGCGTGAATAAAGCGAGTTTTTTGGTATTGCAGCAGCATCATTATCAGTATAGCAATAACATAAACACCGCCAAAAACAGCAAAAGGAACGTTGACCCTGAATTGGAACATAAAAGGCACAGCAGCCGAGAGCGTCATACTTGCAGCCATTATAAAACGATTCTCGAGACCTACTGCCTTTTCAACTTCCCAAACAGCGATTGCTGAGAGTACAGCAATAAAAATCGGGAATACGATAGTGTTCATAAGGAGCATTGCACCAATAAATATTATTGCAAACAAAGCCCCCGTTATTACTCTTTGTTTCATAAAACCACTCTTTCGAATATTACTATAAAAAGCCATTAAAATCCGAGAGCTTTCGCAAACGGATTTTTAATAAAAAGTATTATACACCACCGAAACGGCGATTTCGTTTTTGATAATCAAAAAGAATTTCATTCACACATTCTTCATCGAAATCAGGCCAAAGAATATCAGAAAACCAAAACTCGGAATAAGCAGATTGCCAGGTCAAAAAGTTTGATAAACGATATTCACCACTCGGTCTTACAATAATATCCGGGTCAGGTTGACCTGCAGTATAAATATAATCACTTATAATTTCCTGGGAAATATCGTCTAAAGCCATTTCGCCATCTTTGACTTTTTGTGCAATTTCTTTAACCGCATGGGTTATTTCAGCTCTTCCACCATAATTCAAGGCAATATTAACGGTAACATTAGAGTATTTAGCCGTTCTTTTCTCAGCTTTTTCAATTAATCGGAGAAGATCTTTGGGAAGCCCCTCTCTTTCGCCGATAAACTTAAGACGCATCTGACGAATATCATTTTCAGCTGTTCTTTCATCACCTTCAAGAAGGTACTCTTTAAAGAGCTTCATAAGAGCACCGACCTCTTTTTTGGGTCGTGTCCAGTTCTCGGTTGAAAAAGCATAAAAAGTCATATGCTTAACACCCACATCAGCGCAATATTCGCAGATTTTACGGAAAGTTTTAGCACCTTCTTTATGGCCCGCACTACGCTCAAGACCGCGCATTTTCGCCCATCTGCCGTTACCATCCATAATAAAACCGATATGCTGTGGTAAAACTTCAAATTCAGGTATATTATCGTACATAATTATATTTCCATTATCTCTTTAGTTTTTGCTGCTGCAACTTCATCAATTTTTTTGATGAATTCGTCTGTAATCTTCTGGATTTCTTCTTCACCGTATTTCTGGTCATCTTCGGTGATTTCTGAATTCTTTTTCATTGTTTTGATTTTTTCTATACAATCACGTCTGATCTGACGAACAGCAACTTTTGCTTCTTCGCCCAATGATGCAACATCCTTAGAAAGCTGTTTTCTGCGTTCCTCTGTAAGTGCAGGGAAAACAAGACGGATAATTCTGCCGTCATTGGAAGGATTAAGACCCAAATCAGAAGCCTGAATTGCTTTTTCAATGAGGCTTAATGCAGACATATCCCAGGGCTGAATAGCAAGAACGCGTGCTTCAGGAACTGAAATAGCCGCCATCTGGTTAATGGGAGTGGGACAACCATAGTAGTCAACCTGTATTCTGTCAAGAACCGCAGCATTTGCTCTGCCTGCTCTGATTGAGTTGTACTCATATTTAAGAGAATTGATTGATTTCTCCATTTTTTCTTTTGCTCTGTTAAATACTGAATTCATAAAATTATCCTCCGTAAATTAAGAAACTACTGTACCTGCGTTTTCGCCGCAAACAGCTCTGTTGATATTTTCTGTATCATTGAGATTAAATACAAGAATCGGAATTTTGTTTTCACGACAAATTGCTGCAGCGGCAGTATCCATAACCGCAAGATTTCGCTGAAGAAGTTCATCGTGAGAAATTTTATCAAATTTGACGGCATCACTGAATTTGTTGGGATCCTTATCATAAACGCCATCAACATTTGTTGCCTTAAAGTAAACATCGGCATTAATCTGGGCAGCTCTGAGAGCGGCACCCGAGTCTGTTGAGAAGAAGGGGTTACCTGTACCACCTGCGAAAATAACCACTCTGCCCTTCTCGAGATGTCTTACAGCTTCGTCTCTGACAAAAGTTTCAACAACACCAACAATCTGAACTGCTGACATTACGCGGGCATCAACGCCAACATCAAGAAAGCCCTGTTGCAAAGCCAATGAATTCATAACTGTTGCTAACATACCGATACTGTCAGCTCGTGTTCTGTCCATATCACCACTTGAACGACCGCGCCAGAAATTACCGCCGCCAACTACGATACCAACCTGAACGCCCTTATCTGTAACCTTTTTGACTGCTGAACAGACCTCGTTGATAATATTGAAATCAAAACCGTGACCTGCTTCACCGGCAAGAACCTCACCGCTGAGTTTTAAAAGCAATCTTTTATAAACGGGTTCCATATATAAATCCCCTTTCAGCCGTAGATTACGGCATAATTTTTTACTATATTATTTTACAATAAATGCTAACTCTTGTAAATAGTTAAATAACTAAAAATATCTATATATTTATATTTAAAATACACAACAAAACAGAGCCGACAGCATAACTGCCGACCCTGTATTTTACGAAACTCGCCTTTTAAGCCTTATTTTATCAGAAATCATAGCAACAAATTCAGAGTTTGTAGGTTTACCGCGCTGACTTTGTATAGTGTAGCCGAAATAAGAATTTAAAACTTCAACATCCCCTCTGTCCCAGGCAACTTCAATTGCGTGACGAATAGCTCTTTCCACACGTGATGATGTGCTCTTAAAATTCTTTGCCACGGTGGGATAAAGAATTTTTGTAACCGAATTTAACATTTCGGGATTTTCAACAGTAAGCCGTATAGCCTCCCTGACATATTGGTACCCTTTAATATGAGCAGGAACACCAATCTGATGGAGAATATCGGTAATAACAACCGTCAAATCCTCCTGAGCCTCATAATGGGCTGTAATACCCACACCCTTCCAGCTGGATATCTGTATAATACGCTCAGCCATCATCTGGGGATCAATGGGTTTGAGGAAATAATAATCCACACCGCATTTTGTAATTTCCCTTTCAAAATTAGGGTTATCAATGCCCGACATTACGATAATCAACGGCCTTTTAACAGGATCCTTCATATTAATACGGGATATTACGCCCATTGCATCGATATGCTGTAAAAAAGCATCCATAATAATTACTTCGGGATGATAATCCTCATAGTATTTTAATAATTCCGCACCATTCTTCGCACACATCCTCACATCCATTTTGTTACTGCGAAGAACTGTTGCAAGCTTAAGAGTGGCATCATCCTTTTCACCAGTCAACAAAACAGATAAGTTGCTAACCATTCCGTAAACACCTCCTAAAAAAGTAACATAATTGTAGCACCAATTTACTATTATATCAAGATACCTAAACAAATATCGTTATTTTAAACAAAACTACGCCCTCTTTAACAAGAATAAAAAGTCTTTTGCAAATTCATTTTGTCGAAAAATGTCGAAACCTTTGTCGAAATCAATATTTCACTATACAAAAAACAAATAAAACTATAACTGTTGAACTGTTTTTGACAGAAAAATTTGTAATTATATCACTAATCGGATTATCTTATAGTAAAAAGCAAAAAGCAGTCGGAAAACCGACCGCATTTATTTATTTTATTGCTTTAAAAACTTGTTTTAATGAAGGATAAATCTCTTTAAACTTCTCATATCTGTTATTATATCTTTCTGCGATTACAGGATCGGGGGCAACTGTACCTTTAACAGTCACGAATTTCTGAGCACATTGAGAAACATTCTCATAAGCACCATCCCCGACCATAGCCAGAACGGCACCGCCGAATCCGGGCCCCTCCTCAGCAGAGGGAATATCAATGGGAATATTAAGAACATTCGCCATAATTTTACGCCAGAGGGGTGACTTTGCACCACCGCCGCAAAGAGTACTACGCGAAATAATAACACCTGCTTCTTTTGCGATTTCAAAATTATCCCGAACAGCAAAAGCAACACCCTCGAGAACTGCCTGAACAATATCTTTGCGTTTGGTATCAAGTCGCATACCGATAAGTACACCCCGTGCATCCGTATCATTTATGGGGCTACGCTCACCCATTAAGTACGGCAGGAAATATACATCATTTGCACCCAAATCCTCATCGGCGATATCCGTCTGTTCAGCGGTAAAATCATCTGTTCTTAATATATCCTCACAAAGCCATTTGTTACAAGAGGCTGCCGAGAGAATGCACCCCATTATATGATAATCTCCGTTTGCATGGCAAAAGGAATGAATAGCGTTATTACTCAGAGCCGCATAGCTTTCATTCGAAACAAAGAATGTACCGGAAGTACCCAGTGAGATATTGCATTTTCCGTCAACAACAGTACCTGTACCGATTGCCGCAGCAGCATTATCACCTGCACCGGCTACAACGGTAATATCACCGGTTAAACCTAACTCCTTGAGAATTTCGGGAAGAACATTACCCGTTTTATGATAGCTTTCAAAAAGTTTCGGAAGTTGACATTCATTAATACCGCAGATTCCGAGCATTTCCTTTGACCATTTTTTATTTTCAACATCAAGTAAAAGCATACCCGAAGCATCGGAATAATCAATAGAATGTACACCTGTAAGACGATAATTAAGATAATCCTTCGGCAACATAATTTTTGAAATTTTACTGAAGTTTTCAGGCTCATTATCCCTGACCCACATTATTTTAGGTGCGGTAAAACCTGCGAAGGCAATATTACCGGTAAGCTCAGCCAGTTTCTTTTTCCCTACAACCTCATTTAAATACTCTGTTTCTTTAAATGTTCTGCCGTCATTCCAGAGAATCGCAGGGCGTATAACTTTATCACTCTCATCAAGTATAACGAGGCCGTGCATTTGACCGCCCACACCTATACCGCGGATTAAAGAAACATCAAAACCCTTTGTTAAAGCTTTGATTCCCTTAACAAGTGCAGTCCACCAATCCTCCGGATTCTGTTCGCTCCAACCCGGATTGGGAAAACACACAGCATAGGTTTCAGATACGGTATTAATAATATTACCATCAGTATCAACAAGTAATAATTTCAAAGCGGATGTACCTAAATCCGCACCTATATAATAGTTCATAATATACCTCCAAAAGGAATATATAACCATTATAATTTAAGTCTATAAATATTGCAAGTCAATAGCAAACTGTTTGAAGCTTTTCATACATAGTAACGGCAAATATACCGTAACCACCGGTTGGATCATTCAGAAAAACATGCGTAACCGCGCCTATAATTTTGCCGTTCTGTACAATTGGTGAACCGCTCATACCCTGCACTATACCACCGGTTTTCTCTATAAGCTCTTCGTCACGGACCTTCAGAACAAGGTTTTTGTTATCATGTGAATCATTATCAATAGTTATAATTTCTATTTCAAACTCTGTAATAACACCATTTTCAACCGTTGTAAAAATTGTAGCTTTTCCGGTTTTGATTTCATCGGGCTGCGCTATTTCATATACAGAGCTTTCTTTTATATTTTTAAACTTACCGTAAACCCCTAAATCACCGTTATGATAAACCTGACCCGTTTCTTCTCTTTCAAGAACACCGCAGAGTTCACCGGTAACGCTGTTGTTTCCTTTATGAATTTCGGTAATATTAACATCAGTACAAGATCCCTGGGAAATGGGTAAAACGGCCTTGGTATCTATATCACATACCGCGTGACCCAAAGACGCAAAATTCCCGTCTTCCGTACAAAAGGTAACTGTTCCTATGCCAGCCGAGCTATCCCTTATCCAAAGTCCTGCCTTGTATTTGCTTTCACTTACAGAAAAAGCCCCCTTGAATGTTATGTTCATAGATTCGCCTTCGCGCATAACCTCAAACTGCAAATCATCCCCTTGACTTTTTTCAATATAGGATGAAACCTCAAAATTTGTACTTACTTTGTTACCATTAACAGATTTAATAACATCCCCTATTTTCAGTCCGGCACTTTCAGCAGGGTTTACATAACCTGTTGATGTATCGACGGACTCTGTTCCTACCACAATCACGCCATCGGCATATAATTTAAGTCCTACCGGATATCCCCCAAGATAAACCTTTTCATCTTGACTCTCCTGACTCGTGCGCGGTTGAACCTCATCTTTTTCGCGATTAATGACATCAAAAAGATCTTCGCCTATTTTTTGTAATCTGCCCGTAACACCGTATAATTTCACATCAGCTAAAGCGGTACTTTTAATATTTGAAACCGCAAAAACCGAGAATAATAAACAACCGCACAATATAATGGAAAAAAGGGATAAAAATGCTTTTCTTACTTTCAAAATTCACACCTCCGCACTCACAAATTTAATTTGCGCAAAGACGGAGAAAATAAAAATGTAAATTTAAGCAAAATAAAACCATCCCCGAAAAACGGGGATGGTAATTTCTGAAAACAAATCAGATTGAAATTTCGTTTGCGATACGATAAAGCTCGGGGTCAATACTCTTTTTCATATTGAGCGCTTCAATGATATCATAGTCAATAATTTCGTCATTCTTTACAACAACAACTCTATTACCGATATCCTGTTTAAGTAACTGAACCGCATAGAAGCCCATCTGGCTTGCAAGAACTCTGTCGCGAACTGAGGGGGAACCGCCACGCTGAACATGACCGAGAACTGTTGCACGGCTTTCCACACCTGTTTTCTGCTCGATATATTTAGCAAGAGAGTTGACATCAATACCCTTAACGCCTTCAGCAACAACGATAACGAAATGCTCTTTACCGGTTTTCTGAGTACGTTTCATACGCTCGATTATGTATGAATCAATATCATAATCAATTTCAGGGATAAGAATACAAGTAGCACCAACTGCGATACCGGCATTAAGAGCAAGATAACCTGCATTTCTGCCCATAACCTCAACTATTGAGCATCTGTCGTGAGATTCTGTGGTATCACGGATTCTGTCAACCATATCCATGACTGTATTCAAAGCAGTATCATAACCGATAGTATAATCACATGAAGCAATATCGTTATCAATAGTACCGGGAATACCGATACAAGGAATACCTTTGAGGGTAAGAGCACGAGCACCCTTGAAAGTACCGTCACCGCCGATAGTAACAATACCGTCAAGACCAAACTCCTTACACACCTCAACAGCCTTATCCTGTACCTCAGGATCAGCAAACTCTGTGCAACGAGCCGAGTAAAGCATTGTACCGCCACGATGGATAATGTCGGAAACTGAGCGAAGATTCATTTCGAACATATCGCCCTCAATAAGACCTTTATAACCGCGACGAATACCCATAACGCGCATTCCGCTTTCACAACCGCTTCTGACAACCGCACGAATGGCGGCATTCATACCGGGAGCATCTCCGCCGCTTGTAAGAACACCAATAGTTTTCAATTTCAGAACCTCCATAACACATTTGTGATTATAAATCTATGGGATTATACCACACATTATTTAAATTAACAAGAGTAAATGACAAAAATTGTCATATCACTGTCTTAAAACAACATTATTTTCACCGATTTTTATTTTTAATTCTTTAATCATGGGATCATTTACATTTGTCAGAAAATCGCTCCCCAAAAACTCATATTGTTTAGTATCCTCGAAATAAAGATAAACCGGTGTATTACCGTCAAAAATCGAAACAAGATTTTTAACAGAGCTTATTATTGCTTCTTCCCGCTCAGCCAATCGCAAAAACAAGCCTTTACGCTGTTTGGAATTGTTTATTTCCGTTGTTTTCACAGCAATACCAAGCTCCTTCAGGCTCTTAGGCGCGGATGAAATTTTTTCTGCAAGAAGCTTAACTTCATCGTCCTTGACTGAAATTTTGCCATCAATCAGAACTATATTTCCCACAGTGAGCACTTCTGCAAATTCCGCAAGAATTTTCGGGAATATTATCATCTCAATATCTCCGTATAAATCCTCAATACTGCAAAAAGCCATAATCTCATCGCGCTTGGTAACCTTCTTTTTAACAGAATTGATTATACCCAAAAACTGAACCTTGCTATTATCTATAAGGCTCTCTTTACCACTTTCGAGGTAATCATAAATATCCGCAGTTTTCGGGCAATTAAGACCTTCGCTCACTTCTCGGTATTCCTCGAGAGGATGACCTGAGAAATACAATCCCGCAACCTCTTTTTCAAAATTCAGAAGCTCGTTCTTGGGCAACTCGTCACATTTAGAAAACACAGGCTCAGATGAGTAATCATCACCACCGAAAACAGAGAATAAATCCATCTGTCCGCCGGCGTACATTGCACTTTCCTTAGCGGCACTTTCAATAGCCAAATCAAGATTTCTGAGCATTTCGCAACGATTCATTCCGAGACCGTCAAGGGCACCTGCCTTTATCAGGCACTCAAGAGCCCGACGATTAAGCTCTGTTCCGCTTACGCGCTTACAAAAATCCCAATAGCTTTTGAAATTTCCGTTCTCTTTTCGCTCAATTTCTATCTTGTCAATCAATGCTCTCCCGAGATTTTTGATACCCAAAAGCGGAAAAACAATATCATCTCCCACAACAGAAAATCTGTTTCCGCTTCGGTTTACATGGGGCGGCAGAACATTTAACGATAATCTTGCGCACTCGTTAATATAAATTACAGTTTTCGTTACATCACCTATTACACTCGTAAGAAGTGCTGCCATAAAGGCTTTCGGATATTTAACCTTAAGGTACGCTGTCTGATAAGCCACAAGGCCGTACGCGGCGGTATGACTCTTATTGAAGCCGTATGACGCAAAGGATATCATATCAGAAAACACATCGTCCGCTGTTTTTTCATCAATACCTCTGCGCACCGCACCTTCGATAATACAATTACCCTTTTCATCATTAAGACCGTGAATAAAAATATTGCGCTCGCTTTCCATAACATCGCGCTTCTTTTTACTCATCGCACGCCTTACAACATCCGCTCTGCCGTATGAATATCCTGCCAAGGTTCTGAAAACCTGCATCACCTGTTCCTGATAAACCATGCATCCGTTGGTTTCATCAAGTATATCCTTAAGCAAAGGGGTTCTGTAAGAAATGTGATTTCTGTTCTTTCTGTTATCAAGGTAAGTATCAATAAAATACATAGGACCAGGACGGTAAAGTGCAATTGCCGCCGCAATATCAGAAAATCTTTCAGGTTTCATATTTACTATAAGGTTTGTCATTCCTGCAGATTCGCATTGGAATACACCTACAGTATTTCCCTGTGACATCTCAGTAAACACACCCTCATAATCAAGGGGTATTCTTGAAATATCAAACCCGGGCTCACTCTTTTTAACCTCTTCAACAGCATCGTTAATAACCGTTAAGGTTCTTAAGCCGAGGAAATAGTGATAGGTAGTGAACACCGTCAGCATTATCTGTTACGGGTCATTTTCCCCCACTTCACACCGTACGTGCGACTTTCATCGCATACGGCGTTCCATCGTGAATAGTAGACTTCGGTAATCTACTTTCGAATGATGTCAGAAACATATTATCGTTTAATAATATCTAATTCAATTTCTTGCGGTATTTAGCAAGTCTTTTCTTTGTGTCTTCTGACAGTTTTTCAGGCAATTCATCATTATGAATTAGTTTGTGACAGTATTCGTGCACTGTAATAAGATATTTAGTCTTATTGACTTCGTTTATGGGAAGTTTGGGTGAAATGTGGTGTATGCGAACCTCATTCGGTTCCACATAGCCATTACATATCTTGCATTTCCCTTTATCACGATTGTACACATAGGGTCGGTTCATAAAGTATTCGAAATTGTATAAAGGGCTTTTGTTAGTTCTGATGTAGAGAGCGTGTTCCGAGGAATTTACTTCATCTACTCGAACCTTGAGACCTTTCTTTCGCATTCTTTTGTTGTAAAGTTCTCTACCTTCGGGAGTGTAAGGAGTTTCCTTTTGGTTCTTTGCCATTGGGTTCTCCCATTTGGCAAAGTTTATATCAGTTATTCCTATATACATTCCATTGTATTCAATTGCTGGTATGTGAGCATTGTGCCCACTGTGCAATCCGATTAGGTTAGAAACTTTGTTAGCTTTGACCCATTTACCTCCATAGCGTTTAAGTGATTTATATGCTGTGTATTTTAATTTCCACGCATACTTGCGAACCACAACGCTAATTTGGTCACACATACTGTAGTAATTTATTAGTCCCACTATTATTGAATTAACTCTGGTTATATTCTGTATAAGCCTCTCTCTGTCTGATGTTGGTGTTTTCCTAATCATAAACAGTTCCTGACTTAGACTTTTCATTTTCCTGTCAAACCTTTGTTTTTCAGGGTAAACCTTTGAGACCCATTTTCCATTCTTATTTACTAATTTAATTTCAGCCCCTAAAAACTTTACAGGCTTACTTTTGACATTAGTTATCAGAGTTTTTTCTTCCGAAAGTTCAAGCTTGAGAGTATCTTGTAGATATCTTTTTGCTTTGTATTTCAGTTTCGTTGCATCTTCTTTGCTATCTGTAAGGATAACCCAATCGTCTGCATATCTGATAAAGTAGGCGGTTTTGAGACAGCTATGATTTCTCATAGCGGTAAGTTCGCCGTCTCTTCTGGTGTGGGGTCTTTTGAGCTTTTTTCTTTCAAAGTCGCTCGCAATAAAGTGGTCAAACCGATTTAAGTATATATTTGCAAGTAGGGGTGAAATGACGCCACCTTGCGGTGTTCCCATTTCACTTGTTCTACATTCATTCATAACTCCTGCTTTTAGCATTTGTTTAATGATTGCTAATACCCTCTTGTCTCTGATGCCGATTTCCCATAGACTTTTAATCATTACATTGTGGTCTATGTTGTCAAAGAAACCTTTGATATCTCCTTCGACTACCCAGTGACATTTAGCAATGTGGCAAAGTCTTTTAATTCTATCATTTACCATATCGGCTGACCTCATAGGTCTAAAGCCATAGGAATGTTCAAAGAACTGTCCTTCTGCTATGGGTTCAAGAATGTTCTTAACACATTGTTGTATTATTCGGTCTGAAATTGTCGGAATTCCAAGTGGTCTGAGTTCAGACTTACCCGGTTTGGGTATATAAACTCTTTTTACGGCATCTGGATGATAGTCGTATAATTTTTTACGCACCATCTCTATAACTTCATCATATTTCATATTCAGACAATCATCTATAACTTTTCCGTCTATACCTGCGGTATGGCTTCCTTTGTTACTTTTGATTTTATGAATAGCTGAAAGTATGTTAGGTTCAGATGCTATGATTTCCAGAATTCCAGTGAAATTACTTTTCTGTCTATTATCATAATTCTGTTTTGCCGTTAAATATAGGTCTTGTAAGAGTTCGTTGAGTTCCTTTTCGTTTACAGGAACCTTGTTAAGTTTTGTCCCCATAGGTAATCACCCCCTATGGTTAGTTCGTATCGCTCAACGGCTACCTTAACAATTGAAGCTATCTTACATCATTCTATTCACGACTATGCCCCTTCGCTCCACAGACATTACTCTGCTTCATCACTACTACGGGCTGCTGTCCCTCAAATACATAGGTCATTTCCTACCTATTAGAAACATCGGTTCTTAAAAACCTTGTCATTTTCTTTTGAGGTTCATTTGTTCCGTTAAATCTATCCTTTGATTATTGTAACTTAGCCTTTGCCTTTAACCCGTAAACCGTTCTTTTTTCCACTGTCGAAGGAATAAGAACTCCTAACCATTGTAATGGATAGGAACAGTAACCGCAATGGACAATACTGTTACTGCGATTTAAACCCCTATGGGGGCAACCCAACTTTCGTCAGGGTCTCTAAATCACGAGCCTTTCATACGGCAATTTCTGGTGAGTAGGCATATTACATTTTACAGGACCCCCGATTTACTTCACTACCATATAGTCTACTTTAATATTTTCAAGCGGGCGGGTTCTAACCACTTTTGAACCAACTTTACTCCTATTATTTCTTCTATTTAGGTGTTTTTCAACCGACTTCACCGTGCTTTATACGATGTTAATTTAAGTTAATATCGCATAACGGAGTATTAGGGAGTGAGGTATCGACATTTACCTCGTAAGTGGGATTTCACCACTCAAATCGATTTAACAGTTAAGCAAACTCTTTACTTTATACTTTCCAGCAGGCGGGTTCTGACCACTTTTGTACCAACTGTACTTGTATATTTCATTCATTTGCTCCGCTAATTTGTTTTCCTTTCGGAAGTGTTTCATTAGCGAACAAATCGCACGTCCATTTTGAGAAGTCCCAGCTGTTCAATTTCAGTCATTGTAAACTGGGTAACAGTCTGGTCACCATTTCTGGCAAGAGGTACATAGGAGCAAACCTCGTCGCGGGTTATAACAACGCCCGCAGCATGGGTCGAGGCGTGACGCGGCATACCCTCAAGCCTTGAAGCTGTATCAATTACCTTTTTGATATTTTCGTCAGAATCATACAACGCTTTAAGGTCATTGTTTTTTGAAAGAGCATCGTTTATATCTTTGAATTCACGGGATATCTGTTTTGCAATGATATCGCCCGTACTATACGGTAATCCAAGAGCTCTCGCAACATCACGAACCGCGGCTTTTGCCTGCAATGTACCGAAAGTCACAATCTGCGCTACCCTGTCGCTACCGTATTTTCCGGTTACATAATCAATTACTTCACCTCTGCGTTCATAACAGAAGTCAATATCAATATCGGGCATACTTACCCTTTCAGGATTAAGAAAACGCTCGAAAAGTAATTTATTCTGTATCGGGTCTATACCCGTTATCCCCAACGAATATGCCGCCAAAGAGCCTGCCGCAGAGCCTCGACCGGGACCTACGGGAATATCCTTACTTTTAGCAAAACGAATAAAATCGGCAACTATGAGAAAATAGTCGTTAAAGCCCATTTCATTAATTACCGAAAGCTCGTAATCAAGGCGTTTCATATAATTATCGGGAATTGTACCCATTATATTTTTAAGACCCGTCAGGCAATCGTTTCTTAGATATGCCTTGTGATCATCTGTAGGAATGTCAAACAAAGGAAGTTTTGTTACACCGAACTCAAAATCAAAATTACATTGTTCGGCAATAATCTTCGTATTTTCTATCGCTTCGGGATAATCAGCAAAAGCCACCACCATTTCGTCGCCGCTTTTAAGATAAAATTCATCATTGGTAAACTCAAGGGCATTTTCTTCGCCTACAACCTTATTGGTCTGAATAGCTATGAGTACGCGCTGAATATCTGCGTCGCTCTTATAGCAATAATGAACGTCATTGGTGGCAACTATGGGAATATTGTGTTTTCTGCTTATATCAACAACACCCTCGAGGACTTCCTTTTCCTCAATCATGCCGTGATTCTGCACTTCAAGATAATAATTACCTTCGCCGAATACATTTTTATACCAAACGGCGGCGGATTCTGCCTCTTCGGGGTTTCTCTGAACAATTTTCTGAGCCACCTCTCCGAAAAGACAACCGGATAAAGCAATAAGGCCCTCATGGTACTCTTCCAATAAATCCCTGTCAACGCGGGGCTTGGTATAAAATCCGTCAACCCATGCAGAAGACACAAGTTTCAAGAGATTTTTATAACCCGTTTCATTTTTACACAAAAGAATAAGATGATATCTTGCGCTGTCAACGCCATGCACCTTATCATATCTTGAACGGGGCGCGACATACACCTCGCAACCAATAATGGGCTTAATTCCCTCTGCTTTACAGGCTTTGTAAAAAGCAACTGCACCGTATAAAACGCCATGGTCTGTTACTGCAATACTCTTCTGACCAAGATTTTTGGCAAGAGAAACCACCTCCCCGATACGACAAGCACCATCGAGAAGGCTGTACTCGGTATGAAGATGTAAGTGAGTAAAATCTGTCATATCATTTATTTTTGCCCGTAATAGGCATCCTTACCGTGTTTTCTGAAATAATGTTTATCTGCAAGATATTTATCAATATCATTAACCCTGTTGTTTATAATTTCGGTTTTAAGAGCCATTTCAGCAACTATTTCGAGGACTGCAGCATTGTGTACTGCATCACTTGCATTTTTGCCGAAGGCAAAAGGAGCGTGTGAACGCACAAGCACCGCAGGCGTGGACTTAACATCCAGTTTTTCATTTCTGAAATGCTCAACAATAACTTTACCTGTATTAAGCTCGTATTCTGTTTTTACCTCTTCTTCAGTCAGTGCCCTTGTACAAGGTACGGATGTATATGAAAAATCCGCATGAGTTGTACCGTAAGCAGGAATATCTCTGCCTGCCTGAGCAAAAGCGGAAGCATTTACGGAATGAGTGTGTACAACACCACTTATATCAGCAAATTCTTTGTACAAAACATAGTGAGTAGGTGTGTCGGAAGATGGATTATATTCACCCTCAACAACACTGCCGTCAGCTAAAGACACAACAACAATTTTTTCAGGTGTGAGTTCTGAATAGGGCACGCCCGAGGGTTTAATTGCAAAAACACCGTTTTCTCTGTCAACCTGAGAAACATTACCCCAGGTAAACGGCGCAAGACCCAACGAATGAAGCTCAATATTTGCTTTACACACAATTTCTTTCAACTTACTGTACATATAGAATCACCTCTGTATATTCAATTAAATTATATAATTCACTACACGATTTGTCAATGTTGTTAAATAGTTGTTAATTTACCAAAAAAATGATGACAATTCACTTTTTATATGTTATATTATATACTGATTAAGGAGTGATTAAAATGAAAAAGTTTGCAAGACCCATTTCGGCCGTTGCTATACTTCTCGTAATTGTAATTTGTTTTTCCGGTTGCGGAATTGTTGATTTCACAAGGTCAATATTCCACAAGGATAACACTGATGTTTCTGCAAATATCGGTAATTCCCAGGTTAACGGTGATGTTACAAACAACAACCAGAATGTTACCGACTCTGCTGATGTTAACGCCCCGTCAACCGATGTTCCCTCTTCAAACAGCACCTCAAACAACGGTACAACAAATAACGGTGCAACAAATAATGGCGGCGCAAAGCCTGAAAACAACACAACGCAGGAAAACCAAAATAATACCACTACAAATGCACCTGAGACTACTGAGCCCATCACCGATGAAGAATTAGGGGATTTATCCGTTAAAGAGCTTCAGGACTTGCTTTTTGCTACAAAAGACCCTAACACTGCCGGTAAAATCCTTAAAATCGCAGGTTTCGAATATGATGAAGAACAAGGAATCTATTATTCACAGATGAATCCCCTTCAGAGAAAATTCGGCTTCAACCTTGTTTACGATATGGCGGCACCCCTTGCCGGTATGATTTACGACACAAAGCGTATTGAGTTTGAATATGATGGCCGAGAGTGGATGATCCAGATCTGGAAGGGTCAGTATGGTATCACTTCAGGTGCTGAAATCGGACTTTATAACAGAGACCCCGAAAGAAATTTCCAGTATGACTGCGCCGATGACGAAGACTTAATCGAAATGCAATTTGATTTTTATAACACGAATGAGTATGTATTCTCCAGAGGACCCGAAAAGCACTGGTGGCTTACAGGCTTCAAGGTTTTCCACGCAGGTGTTCCCTTCCTTATTGACCTTGATATGAAACTCACTTTCACCGATAAAGTTATGGCTCAGCAATTTGTTAAGGCTCTTAAAAAGACTGCCTCAACTTCCATTATGGACCCTATGACTTATCGTGTTGAAGGTTCAACAGTTTACATTCATTGGTAAGGATTGATTTTAATGAGTAAATTTGCCATAATTGCCGACCCACACTATTACTCCGAAAAATTGGGTGTTACAGGCAAGGCATACGAAAGACGCGAAGCTTCTGACCAAAAAATGCTTGCTAAAAGCAAAGGTACAATTTCCGCCGCTCTTGAGGAAATCAAAAAATCCGATGCCGAGTTTTTATTAATTGCCGGTGACCTTTCAAACGACGGTGAGCGTTGCTCTCACGAGGAAATGCGCGAGCTTCTTGCGGAATTCAAAAAGACTAAGCCTGTTTATGTCATAACCGCAACTCATGACTGGTGTTGCGACGGAAATCCAAGACGATTTGACGGGGATGAGGTATTTAACGATGTTGATACCATTCCTCCCGAAGAATTACACGAGTTTTACAGAGATTACGGTTTGAGTGAAGCAATTTCAGAATTTCATACGCATCAGGATAAGGTATCTTATGTTGTAAGACCCTGCGAGGGTTTAACAGTGTTCTGCCTTGATGATGACCAGAACGGCGAAGGCGGTTCAGGTTATTCTGACGAGCACTTCGAGTGGATTACCCAACAGACTATTGAAGCAAAAAAACGCGGTGATGCCGTTTTCGGTATGCAACACCATCACTTACATTTAACCGAATTTGACAGAGTTATTAACGGTAAAGGTTCCGTTGAATACAGAGAGAAGCTCTGCAAAAAGTTTGCTGATATCGGTTTTTCCATTATGTTTACGGGACACTCACATATGCACCACATAAGACGCATTGAGTCAGACAAAGGCAATCCATTCTACGAGGTCAATGTTGGTTCAATCAGCGGCTACCCTGCCCCGATTGTTTATTGTGATGTAAATAACGAGGGACTCGACCTTAAAACAGAGCATCTTAAGGCTTTTACATATAACGGCGAAGAATATACTAATGATTATCTCAAGGAACACGCTACGGCAATGTTCACAAAGCTTTTTGCGGCGGCTCGTGAAAATGAAAAAGAAAGATTTTCTGCACTTGTTGCCTGCCTTGGCATTAACGAAAAAAAGGCAAACAAAATGTGGATAGTTGCCAAGCCCCTTTTAAAATGGGTTGATAAGCTTACAGTCAAGAAAACTGCAAGGATACTAAACTTCATATCATTCGGCAAGGCTATCGATAAAAATGCCGCAAAGGAAATCGGGGACATTAAGGTAACGGATATGATTTTCTCAACATTCCACTCAATTCTTGACGGCTCTCTTGTAAAACACGAAGAAGGCTCTGCTTATTATATTGTTTTCACTCAGGCACTCGCCTTTCCCTTGCGTTTAATGAAAAAACTTCACATTAAGGATGAGGGACTTATAAGAACCCTGACACATCTTAAAAATGCGGCACACGAGCTTATGACGGGTGGTCCTCTTGATAACAACAATTATTACATTCCCTTTTATGATACCCTGGTATAAAAAAAGACTGCAAACCCATTGAGTTTGCAGTCTTTATTTTTAGATTAAACCGTAATCGGTAACGAAATAATCATTGCCTCTTCTTTAGTGTCAGAATAAATTGCTGTAACAGTTGTTTTCTGACCTTCATCTGCTAAAAACATCTGATAACTCATCGCATAAGCGCCGACGGTTATGAGTTGCATTCTTTGAGTACCTTTGTCGATGGCATCAAAGCCCTCACGGTCAACATATACAGAAATTGTTCTGAAATCTTCAGTGTAACTGATATCTTCAATGAAACTTCCTGCAGCAACCAATTCATCAAAAGCATCGTAAACATCCTGTGCTTTGCTTTTAAGGAAGTTAATGTAGGTTTCCTGCGACATGGTAAGAATGTGATAAACATCATCGCTCGCAACCGAAATACCCTCAACTTCACTGATTGAGACCATAAATTCCACCTCGTCAACCAGGTCTTTTTTTATGCGGATTTCAACATTTTCCGGCTGAGATTCGGTAACCTCGGTAGTTGTTTCGTTATCTGCGTTATTACCACAGGAAGCAAAAACACACAAAATCATAAGTACCGATAAAATCAATGCAATTTTTCTCATATCAATTACCACAACTTTTCGGGATAAACGCCGTTATCAACAAGCTCCTGAACGGATTTAACAACATCTGGTTTGTCTTCTTTGTATGTAACACCGAACCAACGGTCCTTTGTTTCAAGAACATCGACAGTACATTTATTTTCTTTGAGTAAATCACGAACAAGGAAAGGAAGGAAAAATTCGGATTTAAGAGGATTTGAAGGCACTTCAGTTTCGAGGAATTTAATGAGATAGCTTTCTATTTCATCAATAATTTCGGGAGGATAGCACCAGAAATTCATTGAAGCGTATGCATCCTCGCAAAGCTCGTTCCATGTTTCGCCGTCTTCTGTGTAACAAATTTTGCCGTCAACACGCTGGATTTTAGTTCTCTCAATAACGTCGATAAGCTGATTGTTTTCGTCAACCTCACAAACACCGCGGGAAACTGTTCCGTTATCGGTAAGGGTATTTTTAAGAAGATAACCCGCCATGGCAATTTTGAATTTGTCACCTGAAAAATCGGTGTTTTCAATCCAATTTGAAACAGTAGCGTATGCGCCTCTGCCATAGAAGTCATCTGAGTTTATAACTGCAAAAGGTTCATTGACAACACCTTTACAGCAATAAATAGCATGTGCTGTACCCCAGGGTTTAACTCTCTCTTCAGGCACTGTGTAGCCCTCGGGAAGTTTATCAAGACTCTGGAAAACATATTCAACCTTAATGTGTTTTGAAACCTTGTCCCCTATAACTTCTCTGAAAAGCTGTTCATTCTCTTTTTTAATAATGAAAACAACCTTATTAAAACCGCTCTTTAAAGCATCATAAATTGAGTAATCAATAATAATTGAGTTGTCGGGACCAACGGGATCTATCTGCTTAAGACCACCGTAACGGCTACCCATACCTGCAGCAAGAATCACTAATGTTTTATCCATTTTAAACCAACCTTTCAATATGTAAGCAACAATTCCGCTTACTTTTGTACTATAACATAATATCATACAATAACTTTTTTGTCCATACTAACTTTAATCGTGGTTGACTTTTATATTTTTAGCCTTATAATTGAAGCAAACACCCTGAAACGGAGATATTTTATGACCAAACTGATTACAAAATTATTTTTAAAAAATAAAAGTCCCGATACTCCCGGCGGAAGAGAGAGCTACGGTAAACTGGCAGGTATTGTAGGGATTATATGCAACCTGTTTTTAAGTGCGTTGAAATTCGTGTTAGGTTATCTTACACACAGCGTTTCAATCACTGCCGATGCTACAAACAATATTGCAGACGCAGGCTCGTCGATTATTACCCTGATTGGTTTCAGGCTCTCAGAAAAGCCTGCTGATGAGGACCACCCCTATGGTCACGCAAGAATTGAATACATTACAGGATTAATAATTTCATTCTTAATTATGCTCATCGGTTTTGAAATTTTCAAAACCTCGATAGAAAAAATAATAACGCCCGAAGAAAGCGATTTCCGTTTAGTAACCGCAATAATTCTGGTAGTTTCTATTGTTGTAAAGCTATGGCTCAGTCGCTTTAATAAAGCCCTGGGCAAGCTCATTAAATCAACCGCTCTTGATGCCACTGCTGCCGACAGCAGGAATGACTGCATTTCAACCGCAGTCGTTCTTTTAGCTGCCGTTATCTCACATTTCACAGGGTTTAATCTTGATGGTTATATGGGTGTGGGTGTTGCAATTTTCATCTTCATATCGGGAATTGGCTTGGTTAAAGAAACTGTCGGTCCCCTTTTAGGTCAGGCACCCTCAAAGGAGCTTTACGAAAAAATCGAGCAAAAAATGCTGTCATATGAAAATGTTCTGGGTGTTCACGACTTATTGGTTCACAGCTACGGACCCGGTTCATATTTTGCATCAGCTCACATTGAAATGGATGCCAAAATAGATGTGCTCGTCTGTCACGACATTATGGATAAAATTGAGCGCGATTTTCTTAAGCAATTAAATATACACCTTGTAGTTCATCTTGACCCCACTGTTCTCGATTGCGAAGAAACAAACGAACTCAAAGAAGTGGTAAGAGAAATTCTTTATGACATAGATCCCGTAATCACATTCCACGATTTCAGGGTTGTTGTTGGTGATACTGCAAAAAATGTACTTTTTGATGTGGTTGTTCCCCCGAAATACAAACTCACGGACAAAGAGCTGAAAGGGCTCATAAAAAACCGCGTAAACGAAGCCGGTAACGGCAACCTTTACGCAGTTGTGGTTGTTGACAGAAGCTATGGAGTTTTAAAAAGTGAAAACGATTAAAGAATTATACATATAAGTCCACTGCAACCGTCGTTAATTATACGCTCAAGGGTTTCCTGAATTTTGGATCTTGCATCAACGGGCATATGGCAAAGCTTACTTCTTAAACCTTCATTCACAAGTTCATTCAAGGATTTACCGAAGATATCAGACTCCCATATTTTGTGGGGGTCTTCTTCAAACCCATCAAGCAGATATTTAAGAAGCTCCTCCGATTGACTTTCCGTTCCTACTACCGGTGCAACCTCGGTTTCTATACAGGTTTTGAGCATATGTATAGACGGTGCTGATGCGGATAATCTTACGCCGTAACGACCGCCCTGTTTCACAATTTCAGGCTCTTTTAGAGTCAATTCATCAATATCGGGCATTACAATGCCATAGCCCGTTGCTTCCACTTCATCAAGTGCATTTTTGATGCGGTCGTATTTTTTCTTAATATCACAAAGATTCTCGAGGTTTTCCATCAGAGCCTCTTCGCCCTTTATATCAAGTCCCGTTTTTTCTTCTATAATTTTGTACATAAGTTCTCCTGAAAGCACACCCTTTATCTGAGCGCAACCCCTACCCAAATCAAGGTTTGAAATTTCCGCAGAAATTATGTTTTTGTTTTCACTAAGGCCATTAATCATTGAGCTGATATCCCCGACACAGGCTATATTCACTGCTGAATCTTTGACACTCTGACAAATTGACGAGCGCAACCAGTGCTCACGGTCAAGTGACATAACCCAGTTTGGCAGACTTATGCCGATTTCAGTAACGGGAAATCTGTAAAGAATTGCGGATAAAACCTCTTTGATAAGACTTTCATCCATATCAAGACAATTCACGGGCATAACGGGTACTGAATATTTTTCGGTTAGTTTAGCTGCTAAACGCAATACCTCGGGACTGTCGGGCATTGTTGAATTAAGAAGCATCACAAACGGTTTATTTATTGCTTTTAATTCATCAACTACCCTCTCCTCCGCTTCCTCATATTCGTCTCGCGGTATATCACTGATACTGCCATCGGTTGTTACTAGTAAGCCTATTGTGGAGTGCTCGGTTATAACCTTTTGTGTGCCTATTTCTGCCGCCATATTAAAGGGTATCTCGTGGTCATACCAAGGCGTTTTTACCATACGGGGCTTTTCTTCCTCAACATAACCCAAAGAGCTCGGTACAATATATCCGACACAATCAATCAACCTTACATTGAGAGATGCATTGTCCGGTAAATCAATTTTAACCGCTTCTTCGGGTATAAATTTCGGTTCTGTTGTCATAATTGTTCTGCCTGCGGCAGATTGGGGCAATTCGTCCTGCGCTCTTCCCCGTTTATATTCGCTGTCTATATTGGGAATAACAAGAGTATCCATAAACCTTTTAATAAATGATGATTTACCCGTACGAACAGGTCCCACGACACCGATATAAATATCTCCTCCCGTCCTTTTTTGAATATCCTTATAAATACTTGTTTCTGTCATAAATCTACCTCCATTTGCACCTTGACTTTCAACAATACTTATGAAACACAGACGAGTTTTATGACAAAAACCCAAATAATTGACATAAAAAACATAATATGATATTATATATAGATATATAAATATATTTTAAGGAGTGTAATCCATTGATTTTGTCAACATCACCCGTTTATGAACTCAATGAAGTTTTTCAAAACTTCATCGAAACATTCAGGATTAATAGTTTCCTTCCCTACCTGTTAGGACTTCTTGTAGCCGTTATCTGCGGTGCGGCAATTGGTGTTGAAAGAACATTGCGCCAAAAAGAAGCAGGTATTAGAACTCACATAATAGTGGCCCTCGGCTCTGCTCTTATCATGATAGTAAGTAAATATGGTTTCTTTGATCTTATGAGTTTTTCAGATAGTGTTAAACTTGACGGTGCCCGTCTTGCAGCTCAGGTCGTTACCGGTATAAGCTTTTTGGGTGCAGGTATTATCGTTTATAAAGGTACGGTTAAGGGTCTTACTACTGCCGCAGGTGTATGGACCACTGCGGGTATAGGTCTTGCCGCAGGTGCGGGTATGTACGGTATAGCGGTTTATGCTACAATAATTCTTCTTGTGGTTCAGATTGTAATACACCGTCTTTTACCCGTTGAAAACACGAGCACTACATCGGTTTCCATGAAGCTTGTTGACGACGCAGATGCTGTTGAGGTTATTTCAAATATTTTTAAAGATAACGGTTACACAATCATTTCAAACTCAGTTGAAAAAAGGCAGGAAAAATACGCTTGTATTTTCACTATAAGGGCTAAAAGCCATATTAATCCCGACGAAGTCACAAATCTTTTCAGCGGTAATGATTATGTAATTTCCATATCTATATAAAGCGAGGTTTTTAAGTTGAAAAACAAAACTTTGTCAGAAAAAGCACTTCAACCCTTCCCTATAATAATTGCCGCCATAGGTGTTATATTAGCTCTTACACTTAATATTATGCGACTGAACCTTTTAGCTGTTATAAATGTTGCATTTATGTGCATAGTAAGCGCTTGCATATTTATCGGAGTTATATTCTGTAAGAAGCTTTACAAATGGTTTTTAGTCGGTTACGGTGCATCGGCAGTCGGTATTTTTATCTACTTCCTTATATGGGGGGCGGATGCAGGCTTTGGCGCATTTTCAAGCGGTAAAGCCGGTTGGACAAGCGCGGGCAATCCGCTTTTTGCAGGTGAAGGAAGTTTCTTTACCCGTTTAGGCGGCGGTTTACTTCTACTCCTGCCCTGCATAACTGCTGTTGCTCTTTTGATTCTTTGCGTTAAAAAATTAAATTGTAAAGTAGTTATACAGCGAATTGTAACATCATTTTTAAGCATTTTACTTGCAGGTACAACTGTTTTCTATGTGCTTACAATGAATCTTCGCTCAGAGCCCAATGTTATTCGCCTTTGGGAAGGTCACGACGATTATCTCAATGGTGTTGACAATGTAAAGAAAGGTAGTCCCAATGTACTTTTCATACTTATGGATGATATGGGTTACGGGGATACATCCCTTAACGGAGCTATTTATGACACTCCGAATATGGACAGAATCGGTGAAGAAGGTCTTAACTTCGACAACTTCTATTCAAGCTATTCTGTTTGTTCCCCTGCAAGATTTGCCTTGATGACCGGAAGATATCCCTTCAGAGGTTATGCAGATAACGTTATTTACCCCACGGTTGACACGCTGACTCCCTTTGCTCAGACCAGAATTTTCAACTCCATTGAAATGGGTAACAACTGTGACGGTATGCTTGGTGACGAGATAACAATAGCTGAAGTTTTCAAAAACGCAGGCTATAATACAGGCGCTTTCGGCAAATGGCATCTTGGGGATTACGGCGAATACTTACCCACAAACCAAGGTTTCGATTATTTCTACGGCAGTCACCATGTTAATGATATGACCCCCTTCTACCATGTTTCGGAAGAAAACGGTGAATATGAGATCGTAAAAGGCACCGACGATTTACGTGACGAAAAAGGCAAAAAAGACCAAAGCGAAATGACCGAATGGATTCACGAGGAAATTACCGATTGGATCACCGAGCAGGTAACCGAGACTGACGAACCCTTCTTCGCATACTATGCAACCCCCTGGCCTCACGCACCCGTTTTTGTGGGTGATGACTTTAAAGGCGAAACTGGTATGGGCACATACGCGGACTGTGTGACAGAATTTGACTACTACCTGGGAGAATTATTCACAACACTTGAAACACTCGGCGTTATGGATGATACAATTATTGTATTCACCAGTGACAACGGTCCTGCACTGGAAGGCTCAGCAGGGGAACTCAGAGGCGGTAAATACACAGCTTATGAGGCGGGGCAGAAGGTTCCGTTTATGATTCGCTGGGGTAACAACAATAATCTCTGGAAGCCCGGTGAAACAAGGTCACAAAGCGCAACACTTGTTGATTTGTTCCCCACATTCATTGAGCTTTGCGGTATTACCGGTGACGGCGGACAGAAAAACTATATTCCCACTGACCGTGAAATTGACGGTATTTCACTTTTACCGTTACTTAAAAACGATGCTGTAATCCATACCAAGGATTACCCAATTCTTCATATGAAGCGCGAAAAGCTTAAGGCTATTCAATACACGGTACCTACTTCAGAAGTATTAAAGAGAGAAGAATACAAGGATTACAACTACCCTGTTTTAACGGATAACGAATACATAACGTTCAAGTATTTCGAAAATATTCAGAATGATAACTCAGCTTTCTTTGATAAATACCGAAAGAATTGGTTGCATATACTCAGCGATGACTCAGGAGAAAATCTTAATCGTTCCTCGGTTTACCCCACTATTGCGGAGGAAATGAATGCCGAAATGAACAACATTATGAAGGATTTCAAAAGCAATCGCAGAGGCGTTATAAAAAACAATTAATAAACACACCCTCAACATCGTAAGTCGGCGTTGAGGGTTTTTAAAACGAGGTGTGAGAAATGCCCCCACTTTCCATAATGATAAAGCCTGCATCAAGTCTTTGTAATATGCGGTGTAAATACTGCTTTTATCATGATGTTACAGACCATAGGGATATTAAAAGCTTTGGCTTTATGAACGAAGAAACTGCAGAGAATATTATAAAAAAAGCTTTGGATTTTGCAGATGGCGAAAGTGTAGCCTTTGCCTTTCAGGGTGGCGAGCCCACTATGATCGGTTTGGACTTTTTCAGATTCTTTTGCAAAAGGGTTGATGAGCTGAACACCCGAAACAGCACCATTCACTACGGTCTTCAGACCAACGGCACCCTCATTGATGACAGATGGGCTAAGTTTTTTAAGCAGCGTAAATTCCTGATAGGTCTGAGCCTTGACGGCGATTTCGAGAACAATTCGTTCAGAGTTGATGCCAACGGGGAAAATTCATATTACAAAATAACAAAGGCCGCAAATACATTTGAAAAACATGGTGTAGATTTCAATATACTTACGGTTTTAACCGGCAGATGCGCCGAGAATATTGACGATATATTAAAGCACTATAAAAAGCGTGGCTTCAGATATTTACAGTTTATCCCCTGCCTTCGTCCCTTTGGCGACAACAGCGAAAGCGAGCTGTATATGACCCCCGAGCAATACAAGCACTTTCTTATACACGGCTTTAACAGTTATGTAAAGGACTATGTAAGGAATGAATATACCAGCATACGCTACTTTGACAACCTTGTGCATTTATATCTCGGTAATCCTACTGAGCAATGCGGTATGTGCGGACACTGTATGCATCAGTTTGTAGCCGAAGGCAACGGCAATATTTATCCCTGTGACTTTTATTGCACGGACAAATGGCTTTTGGGTAACATAAACAATGAAAAAGAAAATTTTGACACCCTCGCCCACTGCGAAAAAGCAATAAGCTTTTTGAAAGAGAGCCTTTACACCCCCGAAGAATGTAAAAAATGCAAGTTTTATCCCCTCTGCCGTGCAGGCGGATGCAAACGCTCCCGCGAGGACAGAAGCTACTGCGAAAGCTATAAGGGCTTTTTTGAGGCGTGCCTACCGTTATTCAGGGTATTTATATCCGAGAAAAAATAATGATATTGATTTAATTTAAAATAAGTGATATCATAACCAATAATACAAAATTCGACAAAAGGAGGCGATATGTATGATAGAAAAATCCAAAGCTCGGGAAATAGCAAAAGAATATTATGAAGATGTATATACATATTGCCTTTCATACGCTGATTGCAGCGAAAGCGAAGCGGCAGATATCACCCAGGAGGTATTTTTAATCTTTCAGCAAAAGCTCGATAAGCTTGAAGATATGAACATACGCGCCTGGCTGTTGGCTACGGCAAAAAACAAGGTGCGGGAACACTTCAGAAAGAACAAAAAGGAACAAAAATTAGTTCCTCTGAACCCCAACGAAGCACCAACGGAAGATATGTTCATATACATTGACCGATACTTTGAGGGTATCGACGAGGTTTCGGATGAATACATAGAGAAATGCAAGGAGCTCATATTAAAATCTCTCAGCCAAAAGGAATATGTGCTATACACAAAAGTATTTGTTGAGAAGAAAAAATACCGACAAGTGGCAGAAGAGATGAATTTAACCGAAAAAGCCGTAAACTTAAGGGTTTTAAGACTTAAAAAGAAAATTAAAAATCTTGTAAGCTTGTCACTTACCGTAATAGGTCAGGTAATAATAAAAGCGTTGTTTTTATAAAAATATAAAAATTTTTAAAATTTTTTTAAAAAAATATGAAGTCTTTTCAATATATTGTCATTATATATTGAAAGGAGGAAAATCTTTTCGGGAAAGGAGCGATATTTATGACTGAAAGTATCCAAAATAAAGATAAGGTAATTGAATATTTATCTGTTATACGCGATACAGAAGTTTCTAAGCCCGCCCACCAAGCGGACCAAGACCTTATAGAAGCCTGTGTCGGATTATTGTTGGATTTACAGAATAAAAACGCCCGCCTTACACCCGAACAAATCAACGAAGCAGTCAGTAAAATACCCTTTGTTGATACCGAAAAAATCATAAACCTAAAAACCAAAAAGAAAAAAGTCAGTAAACTTAAATTACTTCTTATCGCTGCGATTGTATCTGTACTTATTACACTTTTAACGCTTGCTACTATGGCTGATATTGACTGGTCCATCAGCAAAAAGTTCAAGGAAATGTTCGGTTGCGTTAGCAATGCACCAATCGGTGAAATGTTCACCGATAATGACAAAAGCTTTGGCAGAGCCGATATGGTTATGTATCCAAGTCTTGAGGAATTTTCAAAAGACTATGATTTTGATATTTTAGTACCCGGCGAAGGCTTTACACAAAACAAGCTTGTAGGTGTTTATTGTGCCTGCTTTCCGGATGGAGAAAAAGTACAGTTCGTTTTTGAAGACAATCGTTTAAATTATCAGATTAGTTTAAATAAACCTATTGATGACCAAATTATAAATGCCAATAACACAACTATACAAACAATTAACGGAATAGAGTGCTATATAGTTGAATTGCAAGATTTGAATCAGTACCAAGTATATTTTAACTATAAAGAACATACATATTGCTATTACTACAGCGATTTAGAGGTAATAAGGGACTTAATAGAAAATTCGGAGGAATTAAAATGAAAACTAAAAAATTGATAGCTTTATTATTAGCTATTTGTACCCTTTTAACCCTTTTTGTAATGCCTGTGGGCGCTACCGAAGAACATCAGCACGAGGAAATTGAAATAGTAATTTTAAACGAGGACCTTACCGAAGAACAAAAAGCAAGAATAATCGAACGCTTTTCAAATCCTGAAAATCTTAACGGAACCAATGCTGATGACGGCGCCACCACATACAACTTGCTTTGCAATATTTTCGGTCACAAAATCGAAGGCACCGGATTATATTCAATTGCCCACACTGTAAGAGCAACTCCCCCCAGATGCCTCAGAAATGACTACTACTACGAATTTTGCACAAGATGCGATGATTATGAAAGGCAAACACTCACTTCAACAAGTTATATTTTCTGTTGTCCGTAATATTCACTCACTTTAAAATCTATGAAACCTTAAAACAACATTTCATAGCAAAAAATGAGGTAAAAACAATGATATATGACGATAACAGCACATCACCATATAAGCCGTTGTATTTCCGCTTGCTTGAAGCCTCAAAAGCAGCTCAGGAATGTGACGATCCCGAAGAACGCCGCAGAATTCTTGTAACGGCTTTAGAGGAAGTTAAAGCTAAGGAAAAAGAAATAGAAAAAAACAAAAACAAATAGTATAAAGACACCCCGTATGTAACTTTGTTACATACGGGGTATTTTATGCTTTCAACGCTATCCTATTTAATGGACAAAATACAAGTTAAATTTGTCATAACAAAATTGTTCTAAATCAGATATATCCGAATATACAGTTTCGTCATTGGAATACCACAAATATGATATGGTCATTTCTTCGGCAGAGTATGCCATTATACCCAGCTGCTTTGGCATATTAATAGCCGCTGAATCCACTAAAACAAATGTATATCCCTCATATTCAAATGTCGATTTTGTCTTTTCGCCTAATTTCAATTTATTAAAGGCGTTGTTATAATCTATGGCGTTATCATATACAAAAGTCAACTCGATAGTTTCATCCTCATCCTGAGAATAAACACTGTTAAAGCTAAGGGACAATGAGCTGAAGGTTTTGTCAAGGGCATTGAAATCCGGCATAAATACATCTGCGCCGTATTCATCCAGCTTTTCATTATAATCAATGAAATCTGTGTCAAGATATTCAATCGAGTCAAATTCCTTAAAGAACTTAACCAAAGCCTTACCTGCTCTGTTTTTGCTTATATTAAACTCAATGAATTTTCTTTCGTAGGTAAAAGCCTCTTCACTGTCATATGAAAACTCTTTTTCCGCTATATCTACAAGTGTATTTTTAGCAAGCCTTGATGTTATATAGTCCCCGCTTTTTGCAAGCTTCACAAGTTCGGGAACTGCCGCACAGCCGAGTTTTTCATAATGCTCAAAATCTACGCCAATCTCACCCTGTGTGTATTTAAGATAGTTGTATTTCGAAATGTGAGTATCAATATTTGTCACAGAAATTGCTATGCAGGTAACGGCACAGGTGATAATAATGAAGTTGATATACTTGAATTTTTCAAAGAAAATTCTTATCAGAACTATTATAAATATCACGCAGAGCATTATCATGAATACGCTGGTCAGCACTCGCAGTTGTGTAAGACCGTACATATTAATGTACATTGACATTCTAATAAAAGAATTCACCGTAAGGAATATTGAAAACACCGTAAAGAATGTGAGGATTAATTTAGTTGATACGGGCAAACGGCCGTTATCTTTAGGTCTTTCAATAACCGACACAAGGAAAGTGATTACCAGATTCAGCGCCGTAATTGCGCTCATCTGGAAAAATCCGCTTCTTGCAAATTCCGCTGCGGTATAGTTTTCGGGTAAAAGGAAAGCAAAGGTTTTTGAAATATACGCTAACTGTGAAAAAAGGAAAACCGCGTAAATAAAGCCAATTACACTTAAAAATGTATTCAGAAATATGGCGGGAACCTTACCGACTTTTGAGTTTAAGGAAATATTTTTATCAGCGGTAATCCCCTTTGAAAGTGTAAAGCTGTATGATGAAGTGCAGGGTAATAGAATTATGGTTAATATGATACTGACTATCATAGCGGCAATATCGGAAAATACTTTCTTTACGATAGTATTAAACGCCGCATCAGCGCCGGAAAGCAACGGAACAACCAGGAACAAAAACGGCACCGATACCAAAACACCCAATAACACCAATAATATTTTATTATTTTTAGTCTTAAGAGCCATAAAGAATGCGCGTACTAATTTCACTATATTGGCAAAAGGCTCTATACACAGAACAAATAATATATCAAAAATTTTAATAAATGTGCCATCGGAAGAAATCTTTGATGAGCTGATACCGTTCAGGGTAAACGCGGACAAAAACACAAGGGCAACAAGTGTAACAAATTTAATTAACGAGTTGTCGTGCATAAAAAATGATGCCGACAATATAAAGTTAATTCCCAAAGTCAGAATGTATAATAGCTTATGCTTTGTTGCCTTTTTGAATGAATATATAAAATATCCAAGGTGCATTACAACAAAGGTTATACTGACGCCAACATTAAAGCCACCTATAACACCAAGTCTTATAAAGAGATATGTTGCAATAATATTAAATACAAAAAACGCAAAATCCTTATTGCTGAAAATATAATTCTTTTTTTCCTTCTTTATTATTTCAGGATTTTTATTCTCGATGGCTTGATAATTATTATAAGCAGTATTCATAATTATCCCTCTCAATCTTTAATCACAAAAATTTATTCTTATTAACAACGGTTAACAGGTGCCGTAGTTCACCACGAAAATACATCATTCTATTATGTTAGTCAATACTTGAAGGGACTTTGTAATTATTTTGTAACTATGGTTACAAAGGTTTTTTTACATATTTTGACCCGACTTTTCACTAAAAAATGCCCGACCAAAAGGTCGGGCATTTTCGTTACATATCGTTTCTTATTAAATCTTCAAAGGTTTCGCCTTTTACTGCAATGTAATCGTCGTCACCATTTATCATTACAACGGGCAAACGAGGAATTCGGTTATAATTTGAAGCCATAGAGTAATTATATGCTCCTGTTGTAAGCACCGCTATAATATCCCCTCTTTTGACTGTCACGGGGAGTTTTATCCCGGGCTGAATTATATCGCCACTTTCGCAAAAGCGTCCTACAAGGTCACAAAGGAAATCACAGGGTTCATCAGCCTTATCAGCTGCAACAACCGTGTATTCGGACTCATAGAGAGCATATCTGGGATTGTCACCCATACCGCCATCAATGGCAACATAATTTTTATATCCTTCTATGCGTTTGACATTACCAACTTTGTAAAGCGTGATACCTGCATCGGCAACAATGCTTCTGCCCGGCTCCATACTTATTGAGGGCTCTTTAATCTGAAGCTCAGTGCAAAGCTTTTTAACATACTCTGCAACCTGTCTTATATTATCCTCAATATGAATTTCAGGGTCGTTTTCGGTGTATCTTACACCGTAACCGCCACCTAAATCAAGCTCGCGGGCTTCATAGCCCGTTTCGGCTTTAACATCAGCTATAAACTGAAGCATAATCTTAGCGGAACGCACAAAAACATCGGAGTCAAAAAGCTGAGAGCCAACATGACAGTGGAATCCCGCAAGGTCTATATTTTCCATACCAAGGGCGGTTTTTGTAATCGCCATAGCCGCGCCTGTTTCAATGGGAAAACCGAACTTTGAGTCAACCTTACCCGTATTGACTGCCTCATAAGTATGAGTATCGATACCCGGTGTCACGCGGAAAATAATCTTCTGCTTAAAACCGCGCTCGCCTGCAAAATTATTGATTGCTGTGAGCTCCTCAAGGTTATCAACCGCAAAACAGCCCACGCCGTTATTCATTGCAAAGTTAATGTCAAAATCGTTTTTGCTGTTTGAATGAAAGCAAACCTTTGACATATCAAAGCCTGCGCTTTTAGCGGTATAAATCTCACCGGGTGAAACCACATCAACGCACATATCTTCGCTCTGCATTATATTATATATTTTCTTAAAGCAACAAGCCTTACTTGCATAAAAAGCACGGGCAGTTTCGCCGAAATGCTTTTTCATTGCAACGGTGTATTTACGGCAGTTATTACGAATGGTCTGTTCATCCATTATGTAAACGGGAGTGCCGTATTTTTCAGCAAGCTCAACTGTACTTCTGCCACCGAAAAATAAAACATTGTCTTTTATACTGAGATTACTGCAAATCATACATCAAGACCCTGTTCTCTCATAAGCTCGAGCATTTTTGCTTCATTTTCAGGCTCCATTGTTGTAAGAGGAAGTCTGACATAATTCTCACCAAAGCCCATAGCAGCTACTGCAGCTTTTGCAGGGATGGGGTTAACTTCGCAGAAAAGTGAATTAATAAGAGGAAGAAGCTCGAGCTGTAAGTCACGGCTACCCTCAACATCACCTGCAAAGAATTTATCGCAGATTTCAACAGTCTTTTTAGGAAGAATGTTTGATAAAACTGAGATAACGCCCTTACCACCTAAAGAAAGAAGAGGTACAATCTGGTCATCATTACCTGAATAAATATCAAAATTACCCTTTGTAAGAGCGGCAATTTCGGCAATCTGAGAAATATTACCGCTTGCTTCTTTAATACCTACAATATTGGGGTGCTCCGCAAGAACTGCACAGGATGCGGGAGTTAAATTACAACCTGTTCTTGAAGGAACATTATAAAGAATACAGGGCTTGGTAGATGCATCTGCAATAGCTCTGAATGACTCAATAAGACCGCGCTGAGTAGCCTTGTTATAATAAGGTGTAACAAGGAGCATTGCGTCACAACCAACTTCACAAGCGAATTTGGTAAGAGCAATTGCATATGCTGTATCGTTTGAGCCTGTACCTGCAATAACCGGTACTCTGCCATTTACCTTTTCAACAGAAAAGCGAAGAACCTCCTTGTGCTCCTCGTCAGTAAGGGTTGAGCCCTCACCTGTTGTACCTGCAATTACAAGGGCATTAACGCCCTCTTCAATCTGCCATTCAATAAGTCTTTCGAACGCTTCGTAATCAACACCATTCTCGTTCAAAGGTGTTACGAGGGCTGTACCTACGCCCTGAAATACTGTGTTTTTCATAAATTTCACTCCATAAAAAATAATAGTTGCCGAAAAGCAACTATCTACACATATAAATACCCAATAAGAGTATTCAAGGTATGTAAGATAGCTCTCCGCCATAAGGCGACAGCAGCACGGATATTATTCCCTGTTGCCAGCACGACCCTTTACCCTGAGTCGTCTTCGGCACCTGCTCCTTTCACCGTGACAGTCCCGGCAGACCCTTAAGCCACAGATACTGATAGCAAAATGCACCTCTATCGGTTGTTATAAATATAACATACCCTTATAACAATGTCAACCATAAAAACCTACAAAGAAAGTATATTTATAAAGCTATTTATTATATAAAAAACAAATAATTCCTCTCTCCCGAGGAGAAAGGAATTATTATAACTTTAAATTACAAATCCGCCGTTTACCGATAAGACCTGACCCGTTATAAATCGGGCATTTTCACCCACGAGGAATGCCACCGCGGATGCTATATCCTCAGCATTTCCCAAAACGCCCATAGGTGTTTCATCGGCAAGCGCCTTTTTATCTTCGTCGGAAAACTGCGCCATCATATCAGTAAGCACAACTCCGGGTGAAACGGCATTTACTGTTATTCCCGAAAGTCCTACTTCTTTGGCAAGTGCCTTTGTGAGACCTATCAGCCCCGCTTTAGATGCGGAATAGTGTACTTCCATTGAAGCACCGACTTCTCCCCACATTGAGGCGATATTTACAATAGAGCCGTATTTTTGATTTATCATATACGGTAAGGCACGACGGCAACAATTAAAAGCACCGGTGAGGTTAACACCTATCATCTTTTGCCACATTTCATCGCTGATATCGGTGAAAAGCACCTGCTGAGCTATACCCGAATTATTGACTAAAATATCAACTCCGCCGAAAACTTTTTCAATTTCGTCGAACATATTATTGACTTCTTTTGAATCGGAAACATCGGCTTTGAAAATCTCAACCCTCGTAAAAGCAGATATTTTATCCTTTAATATGAGGGCTTCTTTTTCAGAGGTATTGAAATTAACAGCAATGTTATAGCCTTCCTTTGCCAATGCAACACAGATGGCTTCGCCTATACCCTTTGCGCCCCCTGTTACAAGGGCAGTTTTATTATTCATGTTCATGAGTTGTATCTATAATTCCTGCAAAATCAGAAACATTCTCTTCGTTGAGGGTCTGTCTTGTGTAATCTGCAGGAGGTGTAAATACACTCGAGGGAACTACTGCAGAAACAGTGTCATAATAAAGAACACCGCCGTCTTTTGCAACTGTCTTAATAATTGTACCGCCGAGGAAATATGCCTTAGAGCCGGTATCGTAAACAACAACATCATAAACTACGCCGTCTTCTGTTTCGCTGAGTGTCTGAACTACTTTTGAGTTTTTATCAAATGCAGTTGCACTGAACATTTCGAGCATTTCTTCATCAGTTGTATTTTCTTTTATAAGCTCCTTTGAAACCTCAAGATATACTTTCTCAGTAGCAGAGAGGACATAAATCTTATCTTCAAGGATAATCATACCGATCTGATTCCCCTCGTATTCGGTGTACATTGCAACCTTATCACCGCTACGCGCAATTTTAAAGGGAGTTATTTTGCCGTTGGTTTCTTCTCTGCCGATAATCATATACTGAGTTGATGCGAGTATCTGAGCATCATCCTGACCTGCAGGAAGACTTTCGGGTTTTGCCACAGTAGTAGTTTCGTTGCTGTCGGCAGCAGTGGTTTGTGCCGTTCCGGTAGTAGCTGCTGTACCGCCGTTGTTCAAGCCCTGTTGAATACGGTCGGGAGAAACACCCGAAGGAGTTGTTGTACTGCTGTTTACTTTTTCAAAGAAGTGTTTACCCTCTTCTAACTCCGAATCGGAAATTGTTACCGCCTCAGTAGCGATAATGTTACCCTCTTTGTCGGTAATTTCAACAATTGCAGTATGGGACTGGGTATCCTCATCATTTTTAGTATTAAAAGAAAGTTCGCAACCACTGAGAACAAAAACCAGTGATGCAAGAGAAATTGCAATAATTGATAAAATAATCTTTTTCATAAAGCCCTCCGACCTTAAATTATACAGCAATTTTAACACACATTTTCACGAAAAACAATCAAATATACTAAACCGTAATTGAATGTTTACAATTAGGTAAAATACAGTCTTTATTTTTTGGTTTTTTCGTCCTTCAGCATCTGTTTCAAATGGGAAAAGGCTTGTTTCTCCCCATGCTCGGCAAGTTCAGTCAAAAGACCTTCAAGCAGGTCCGATGTCTTGGGGTGAATTACCCTGCGTCCCTTTGCCTTGAGAAAATACTCCAGCGGGAATTGATCCGTATATTTATCCCCGTTATAAATTTTACTTGCCGCCACTCTGTCACAAAACATTTCGGCAACATAGCGCAAAGGCATTTCAACAGGCTCTACTATTTTAGTTTTTGTATTATAATCGGTCCAATATTCAAAGTGATGCTTGTTTCTGCCTTTATGATGAATCCAGGCAAGAGAATAACCGATATCTTCCCTCTCGCCCTCGTTGGGGCTTCTGGTGCCGATATAATAATGAGCGCCGCGCAAAAACTCCGTCGGGGAGTATTTAGACAAATCGTGTCTTAAGCCCTGCCACAATATACCTGCTTTGGCACAATGCTTAATAACTGCATGGCGATGTTTTGTAATAGTTTTAAAATGTTTAAAAGGATGTGACATATTATTTACTCAACTTAAACACAAAAAGATGTTCGCAAGCAACATCATCGGGGGCACAAATATCAGCCTTAAGCGCGAGCTTGCCGTCGCGGTTAATAAGCTCAACCTTTGCGTCACTGCCGAGTAGTGTTACATTGTATTTATCGGAATAATCTATTTCAGCAAAAAGAGTTTCTTTAGATGGGAATTTTTCGGTGATAGCATAAATATTGCCGTCACGCTGTGTGTAATAAACGCCTTTATCAGCTTTCTTTGAATAAACTTCGCTTTCATAAATAGCTTCGCCGTTTACTTTGAGCCATTTACCCATACCCAGAAGTCTCTCTTCCATAATGGGAGGAATGGTACCGTCACCATCGGGACCGATATTAAGAAGGAAGTTGCCGCCCTTTGAAACAAGGTCGCAAAGAGTGTTAAGAAGCTCTTTAACAGAAAGATAATCCTCCGCACCCTCTTCTTTGTTAATACCAAAAGAACGACCTATACCGCGACATTCCTCGAAGGGTCTGTCAAGCTCAACATCCTCAATACGTCTTTCAGTACCAAGATACACATCAATAACGCCGTATTCGGTAGTGAAGTTTCCGCCCTTTCTTCCGCGGGTTTCTTTACCCCAACGGTCATTGGGAACAATAAAATCCTTGACGGACGACTCATTATAAAGCCACTGTAAAAACTCTGTTGAATGCCATACAGAGCTTTCATGCTCCCACTCACCGTCTGTGAAAAGTGTGTTGGGCTGGTATTTTTCAACAAGCTCTTTAAGCATCGGATGAAGATGCTCAAGAGCATATTTTTCAGGGTCTTCTAAATAATAAGGATGCCACCATTCATAAACTGAATGATACACACCGAAGCGCACACCCGTACCCTCCATAGCGTTTTTAAGCTCCATAAGGAAGTCACGTTTCGGGGCACATTCCACCGAGTTAAGACCGGGTGCATACTTGGTTTCGTAAAGACAATAACCGTCATGATGCTTTGAAACAAAGTTTATATACTTGGCACCGGAGCGCTTAAAAAGGTCCGCCCATTTTTCAGCATCGAAACGGTGACCGGTAAAATCATTCACAAAATCATAATAGGGTCTTGAATTGTAGTGTTCTTTATGGAAAGCTTTATACTTCTCCTGGGCCTCGGTCTGACAATTCTCCATATTACAAGAATAGCCATACCACTCAGCATAATCCTTTTTGGGTGCATAAGCAGGAATACTGTAAAGACCCCAATGGATAAAAATACCGAATTTGGCTTTACCAAACCAATCGGGTACTTTACGGGAATTTAATGATTCCCAGTTATTTTCAAACATAGCTTTACCTCTTTTCGTATATTTCAACGCCAAAATGAACGGTCGTTTCAAGTTCATTAAGATTCTGTAATTTTTCTGTTTCTGCCCTACCGGTTTTATAATAGTAAGGTGTCATTCTGAATAAATTCATAATGTCATCAGCAGAAGTCAGTTTGATTTTATATTTTATTTCATCCGTTGCCGTGAGCAAGAATAAGTCATCATCCCGTTTTTCGGGTTTGTTTTTATAGGGTTTTTCATAAAGAGCACATTTCAGCTCCCATAAATGCTCAGAAAAAGGAACGGCTTTTATCAAAACACCGTTATCCTTTAAAACACGTGAAAACTCACCATAGGCAGACGGTGCAAAGATATTTAAAATACAATCGGCACTCTTATCAGAAAAAGGTAAGGAAAAAGCACTTGCAACGGCAAACTCTGAATTTTTCATGCTTTTTGAAGCATATTTCAGAGCATCTTTGGATATATCCACACCCGAAATAGCGTAATCTCCTGCAGATGCAACAGCACCCGTATAATATCCTTCACCGCAACCGACATCAACAATAACACCATTCTGAGGAACGGTCATTTTTACTTTTTGACACAGCGCTTTTTGTAAAGGCTCATAGAAACCTTTTTCAAGAAAGTCACGACGAGAACGAACCATCAGTTTATCATCTCCGTGGCGCTTTAAAGATGATTGTTGGGACATCAGAAGATTGACGTAGCCATCTTTTGATATATCGAAGGAATGACGATTCGGGCAAACATAGGATTTACCAATAATATTTAAGTTTTCGCCACATACCGGACAAATAAAATAAGACATATTATAAACCACGAAAGGCTGCCGACGGCAGCCTTAATTTATTCCTCAATAAGAAGTTTTTTGAGTTCACTCATAAATGTGTTTATATCTTTAAACTGACGGTAAACAGACGCAAAGCGAACATATGCAACTTCATCAATATCTTTAAGCTTATCCATAACGCACTCACCGATTTTAACGGAGGTTACCTCCCTGTCAAGTGAGTTTTGAAGCTCTGCTTCGATTTCATCAATAGCCTTTTCGATAACTTCAACTGAAACGGGGCGCTTTTCGCAGGCACGCATCATACCGTTGAACAATTTATCACGATCGAATACTTCACGGGATTTATCTTTTTTAACCACAATGATAGGCACACTTTCGATAATTTCGTATGTAGTAAAGCGCTTACCGCAACTCATACATTCTCTACGGCGGCGAATACGCTCACCCTCATCGGTAGGTCTTGAGTCGATAACTTTACTTTCCTCGAAACTGCAGAAAGGACATTTCATAAAGGGCACCCCTCTTAATTAAAATAACAACCACATTATAACAAACAAAGATTTTCAATTCAAGTTATTTTTATATTTTATATGGCTTCATTTACCATTGAAACAATTTAATATTTATTATAACATTAATACGGTGATTAAATGATACAACAAATGAAAAAATTGCATGGATTTTACAGAACACTGGGCACCAACACACGACTGGTTATAAGGGTGACTTTTATAAGCATTATTACCCTACTTGTTATAAGTGTATATACTTATACCTCAACCAACAACCCGTTTTACTATGAGTTCCTGACTATCTGCGACGAACTGCTTAATGTGACAAGAAGTGTTGCAGTTGTGGGGTTCGTCGGGACATTGTTATTTGGATATCTTGAGAGGGATAATCAACAGAAGTAACCACTAAAACAGAAGTTGAAAGAGTAGGAATGAACAATGAATGATGAATGATGAATTATGAATATTGAATAATGAATAATACAAAAATAAAAGTCGCAAACTTACGCTTGCGACTTTTATTTTTGGTGAGTTATCGGGGATTCGAACCCCGGACACCCTGCTTAAAAGGCAGGTGCTCTGCCTACTGAGCTAATAACTCATATAAAAACCCTGAAATCAGGGTTATTTTATAAATGCAAAGAGAATAACTGCACCGAGAGACACTACAAAGAATACACCGGCAACAATTTTTGTAATCAAAGCGATTTTTGATTCGAGCGTACGACCTTTGTTTTTATCAAAAAATGTATCTCCGCCACCGGCGATAGCACCGGAAAGACCCTGCTGCTTACTCTGCTGAAGCATAACAGTAACGATGATTACGATTGATGATAAAATAAGTACGCCGCCGATAACATAATGATACCATTCCATATATTACTTTCCTTTCGTTCGGGAAATGTTATATTCACAACGCCCGAATATAATAACATAAGCTTTTAGAAAATGCAAGCCTTTTTTTTATTTTTTTTGAAAAATGTTTAAATTATTTTTTTAGGGGTAAAATATAATCAACGAATGAACTTAAATCGCGTTTGCAAGTGTATCGAGATATGTGTTAAACAGCCCCTATGGCCCTTTCCGATACCATGTGTTTATTCGTTACGCCTGTTCATCTCTGAACAGGCGTTTTTATTTATTCTAAGCTCAATTGTTCAGCAGTATCGTCTGCGCTGAGCAATGCGCCTGCCGCAGGAAGGGTTTTTGTCCTATATCTGTGTGGTTTCGCAAATTCTCCCTCTTTATAGAGTCTCGCACCCTGAACCTTATGATACTTTTTAAGAGTCATAACATTTACACCAGCAGTATCTTTTGTTGTCTTAGCGGAAATTGCTCCCGTATTAACAAGAAGATTTCTGCCTGCAGTTGAGGTGATTACAATCTCTGTTTCATCGGGAATATAAAGTGCCGCAACCAAAGGCGCTTTATCACTGTAAGCTTTGATAAGCTTCTTACGGTTTGTTTTGGTAGCATATGAATTCATACTCACCTTTGCAACTTTACCATTCTCAAAGAAGAAAAGCATATAACCCTTGTAATCGCTTGTAACCGCCATATAAACCGGCTTTTCATCTTTATCAAAACCGAGCTTGGATGGTACAAAGTCACCCAGAGCACTTGCCTTTGTGTCATCAAACTCCCCTGCTTTTGATTTATAAACCTGACATTGATCTGTAAAGAAGAGAAGCTCTGCTGTGTTCCTGCTATTAACAGAAGCCACTAAGCTATCACCCTCTTTAAGCTTCTGTTCACCGCTCATACGCAGAGAAAGGGGTGTAATTTTCTTGAAGTATCCGTCACATGTGAAGAAAAGATTAACCTCGTAATCCGGAACTTCTTCAACAACCTCATCTTCCTCGTCGGTATCGTATATAATTTCACTCTTTCTGTCCTTGCCGTATTTCTGCGAGATTTTGGTAAGCTCATCAACAATAATTTTCTTGATACGGGTTTTGCTGTTGAGAATATCTTCCATATCCTCAATACTCTTTTTAAGGTCATCAACATCGGCAAGTCGTTTTATAATATACTCGCGGTTCAAATGGCGCAATTTAATTTCAGCCACATACTCCGCCTGAACCTCATCAATACCGAAACCTATCATCAAATTAGGTACAACCTCAGATTCCTCCTCAGTTTCACGGACAATTTTAATTGCCTTATCTATATCAAGGAGAATCTTTTTAAGACCTAAAAGAAGGTGCAATTTTTCTTTAGCTTTGCTCAAATCGAAATACACACGTCTTCTGACACATTCGGTACGGAAAGCAATCCACTCATTGAGTATCTCTGCAACGCCCATAACCTTGGGCACACCTGCAACAAGGATATTGAAGTTAGCGCTGAACGAATCCTCAAGAGGAGTCATTTTATAAAGACGCTTCATCAGCTTTTCAGCATCCGTACCGCGTTTAAGGTCAATGGTGATTTTAAGACCTGACTTATCGGTTTCGTCACGGATATCACTGATTTCTTTAAGTGCACCTGCTTTTACTTTTTCAATAATCTTTTCAATAATCGCTTCGCAGGTTGTTGTCGCAGGAATTTCAGTAATATCAATACAGTTGTTGGACTTATCGTAAGAGTACCTCGCTCTGATTCTTATCGAGCCTCTACCTGTATTATAAACCTCTTCGAGCGCAACTCTGTCGTAAACAATCTGACCGCCGCCGATAAAATCAGGTGCTTTAAGAGTTTCAAAAACATCGAATTCAGGATTCTTGACAAGTCCTATTGTAGTTTCACAAAGCTCACGGAGGTTAAACGAGCAGATATTACTTGCCATACCGACAGCAATACCGCTGTTCATATTAACAAGCACACTGGGGAATGACACAGGAAGAAGCGTGGGCTCTTTCATTGTGCTGTCATAGTTATCCACAAAGTCAACTGTATCTTTATCTATATCACCAAAGAGTTCCGAACAAATACTTTCAAGCTTTGCCTCGGTATATCGTGCGGCAGCATATACCATATTTTTAGAATATGCCTTACCGAAGTTACCCTTACTGTCTATATACGGATGCAAAAGTGTTTCATTACCCTTTGAAAGACGTACCATTGTTTCATAAATAGCAGCATCACCATGGGGGTTAAGTTGCATTGTACGACCCACAATATTTGCGGATTTTATTCTGCCGCCGTTAATAAGGCCCATTTTATACATAGTATAAAGCAATTTTCTGTGAGATGGCTTGAAACCGTCAATTTCGGGAATGGCTCGGGAAACTATTACGCTCATAGCATAGGGCATAAAGTTGGTTTCAAGAGTACCCGTAATATTCTGGGTTACAACCTCACCGGCACCGATAATATTCGCTTTAACTTCATCTTCTTTAATTATTGCAGGATTTTCTTTTTTCTTTCTTGCCATAATTATCTCCTATTATGAAATATCAGCAAGGTCAATATACAAATGACCGTTTTCTGCGATATATTCTTTTCTGTCCTGAAGGTTATCACCCAGGAACAATTCAAATTTTTCAGCAATGATATCTTCCATATCATCGGGTTCAACTTTAATAAGTCTGCGTGTTTTTGGATTCATGGTAGTAAGCCACATCATATCAGCATCATTTTCACCAAGTCCCTTTGAACGCTGAATAGTATATTTTGCATTACCTATTTCCTGAAGGGCTTCTGCCTTTTCTTTTTCGGTATAAGCAAACCAGGTTTCACCTTTTGACGTTATTTCATAAAGGGGTGACTCTGCAATAAATACCTTACCCTCTTTGATAAGTGTGGGCATAAGTCTGTAAATCATAGTAAGAATAAGTGTTCTGATATGGAATCCGTCAACGTCCGCGTCGGTACAGATAATAACCTTGTTCCAACGGAGATTATCGAGACTGAAAAGGGAAAGCTCCTTATTTGACTTTGAAGAAACTTCAACACCGCAACCAAGCACTTTTATAAGATCAACAATAATGTCACTCTTAAAAATACGATTATAGTCGCATTTAAGGCAGTTAAGAATTTTACCTCTTACGGGAATAACTGCCTGGAAAGCAGAGTCCCTCGCCTGTTTACAGGCACCGAGAGCCGAATCACCCTCAACGATAAAAATTTCGCGCTCATTTTTGTCTTTACTGCGACAATCAACGAATTTTTCAACTCTGCTTGTCATATCATTAGATGTGGCAAGTGTCTTTTTAAGGTTAAGTCTTGTGGTTTCCGCCTTGACGCGCGAACGCATATTTATGAGCACCTGCTCACACAATTTGTCGGCATCAAGTTTATTTTCAATAAAGTATATTTCTAACTGATGTTTAATAAAATCAGTCATGGCCTCTTGAATGAACTTGTTTGTAATAGCCTTTTTAGTCTGGTTTTCATAAGAGGTCTGGGTTGAAAATGAAGATACAACAAGCACAAGGCAATCCTCAACATCCTGGAAACTGATTTTTGCATCGGTTTTAAGGTACTTACTATTCTGTTTAAGATATGCATCTATCTGAGCAACAAAAGCACTTTTAGCAGCTTTTTCGGGTGCGCCGCCATGCTCAAGAAAGCTTGAGTTATGATAATACTCTTTAAGCTGTTTTTTATTGGAAAAGCAAAGAGCCATATTCATTTTCAGCTTATACTCGGGCTTATCCTCACGGTCACGACCCTTACGGTCTGCCTGCCAGAACTGAACGCTTGTCAAACCGTCATCACCGACAAACTCATTGACATAATCAACTATGCCGTTTTCGTACATATACTCAAATGTCTCGAATTTGGTTTCGGTCAACTGATTTTTGAGTATAAATTTTATACCGGAGTTTACAACGGACTGTCTTTTGAGTGTGTCCTGATAGAACTCAAGAGGAATATTAATGTCGGTAAAAACCTTCATATCGGGTCGCCATTTAATTCTTGACCCCGTATCCTTTTTATCATACGGGGTCTTTTTCATCTCCCCGTTTATTTTACCCGCTTTAAATTTCAATTCATAACAGAAACCGCCCGTGTGAATTTCCGCTTCCATATACTCGGAAGCATACTGTGTAGCACACAAGCCAAGTCCGTTAAGGCCAAGAGAATATTCGTAGCTGCCACCATCATTGGTATCATATTTACCGCCTGCGTACAAATCACAGAATACCAATTCCCAGTTATAACATTTTTCCCGGTTATTATAGTCAACGGGAATACCACGACCGAAGTCCTGAACTTCAACAGAATTATCAAGAAAACGGGTTACAATAATCTTTTTACCGTGACCTTCACGAGCCTCGTCAATTGAGTTGGAAATAATTTCAAAAACCGAATGTTCGCAACCTTCAAGCCCGTCAGAACCGAAAATAACAGCAGGGCGCTTACGGACCCTGTCAGCACCTTTTAATTTTTTTATACTGTCATTGCCGTATTCTTTCGGAGTTTGTGTTTTAGCCATTTAATTACCTATCCTTTCGAAAAAATACCAAGTTTAGGGATTTTATCTAATATATTATACAATATCTTGTGATTTAGTCAAGTAAAATCTTGTCTTACAAGCCTTTGTGGGGTGATTTAAGGGACTATGATGAACTATATATGGCCACTAATGATAGTGTTTTCTTTTATTTGTGCTATTTTTAACGGAAATATGGACACCTTTTCAAATGCGGTTATTGACAGCGGTGCAACTGCGGTTTCATTAACCATAAAGCTTTTGGGTATTATATCCCTCTGGAACGGATTAATAAAAATTGCAGAAAAAAGCGGACTTACAAAAGCACTTTCAAAACTACTTTCCCCTGTGTTAAAACTACTTTTCCCGAAACTCAGGGATGAAGAAGCAAGACAATTAATATCAATGAATATAACAGCAAACATACTCGGGCTCGACAATGCAGCAACACCATTGGGATTAAAAGCCATGAAGCGTTTAAGCGAAATAAACAACCACTCTCACACTGCAGATGATAATATGGTAAGGTTCGTTGTAATAAACACAGCATCACTTCATATAATTTCAACAACCGTTGCTATGCTGCGAAGTGAATATGGGAGTAAATCACCAACGGAAATTATTCTACCCGCACTTATTACCTCAGCAATAAGCCTCAGTTGCGGCTTAATTATGACAACAATACTGAAAAAGGTGTTCAAATGACCAAAATCAGCAGTTTTATAATACCCTCAATAATAATTATTATGATTTTATTCGGAGTAATCAAAGGGGTAAATGTTTTTTCGGAATTTACCGAAGGAGCGAAAGAAGGCTTCAAAATTGTATTGAATATCCTCCCCTCACTTGTGGCATTGATATTTGCCATTGAGCTTTTAAAAGCATCAGGCGGATTAGACACACTATGCTCACTACTGTCCCCTGTAAGTGATTTTCTGGGTATTCCCAAGCAAACAACGCCCCTCACGGTTTTATCCCCAATATCGGGCAGCGGGTCACTGGGAATGTTTGAAAGCATTTTAAAAGACCATGGTCCCGACAGCTTTATAGGGCGGTGTGCCTCGGTTATGATGGGGTCAACGGAAACCACATTTTACACTATGACCGTTTACTACGGCTCTGCGGACATAAAAAAAACACGGCACACATTGCCGAGCGCCCTGTGTGCCGATATTACGAGTTTTATAATCTCGCCTAAAATTGTTAAATTGTTTTTTTATCAGTAAAACATCTGTGAAAACAACGGATCACTTCGCATAGAATACGCCTCGTTATCACAACCGACTATTATATGATCTACAAGAACAAACCCGAGCTTTCTGAACATTACGCAAAGTGCACGGGTTGAATCCACATCAGCCGCGGATGGTTCAGAAGATTTCTCAGGATGATTGTGTGCCAAAAAGGCAGAAGTAGCCTCACAGCCAATAACATTCTGAACCGCCTTACGCACATCAATATACGATTCTGTTTTATTACCTTCTGAAATGCGAACAATTTTCTTAACTCTCTTAGCACTGTCAAGACAAACCATAATAACATTCTCGTTACTGAATCCCGACAACTCCGCTTTTGCCAGATTAATTAAATCGTCAACATTTTTGAGTGTTCTGCGCCTGTCAAGTTTAGGCTTCGAAGCACGCCTCATTGTTTCGCCAACAGCCGAAATCATCAATGCCGTATTTTCACCAACACCTGAAACTTTACTAAGGCTGGAAACATCGGCATTAAAAATATCCTGCAGTGAGCCGAACTCATTCAAAAGATTCTTGGCGGTATCATATGTCTCAGCCCTTGGTATTGAATAAAACAATATCATCTCGAGAAGTCTGGCATCAGAAAGATGGCCGAAGCCATTTTCTCTGACAGCCTTCTTAACCCTCAGCCTATGACCCGAATGAATGCTTTTGTTATCTTTCGTTTCCATCAGATATCGGATGCTGCATCTTTGAGAGTCTGAGCCATATCAGTCTTTTCCCAAGCAACATCAAGGTCAATTCTGCCCATATGACCGTACGCTGCAAGCTGTCTGTACTGAGGTTTTCTCAAATCAAGCTTCTCTATAATTGCAGCAGGGCGAAGGTCAAAGTATTTATCAACAAGCATTTCAAGGCGACCGTCTTCGATTTTACCTGTACCGAAAGTATCAACACGAACGGAAAGAGGACGAGCTACGCCGATTGCATATGCAAGCTGAACCTCACATTTATCAGCAAGACCTGCGGCAACGATATTTTTAGCAACATATCTTGCAGCATAAGCAGCACTTCTGTCAACCTTTGTTGGGTCTTTACCTGAGAAGGCACCGCCACCCTGACGGGAATAGCCACCATATGTATCAACAATGATTTTTCTGCCGGTAAGTCCGCTGTCACCGACGGGACCGCCAACTACAAAGTTACCGGTGGGATTAACATAGAACTTTGTATTTTCGTCAAGATATTCTTCAGGAATAATGGGTTTTATAACATAATCCACAATATCTTTTCTGAGAACTTCCATATCAATGGGATCATGCTGTGTTGAAACAACAACTGCTTCAACTCTTACAGGTTTATCATTTTCGTCATATTCAATAGTAACCTGGCTCTTGCCGTCGGGACGAAGATATGTAAGAGTGCCGTCCTTTCTCACCTGAGTGAGTTTATATGCGAGCTTGTGAGCAAGAGAAATGGGTAAAGGCATAAGCTCCTCTGTATCGTTACAAGCAAAACCGAACATCATACCCTGGTCGCCTGCACCATGAAGGTTATATGCATCTTCCTCGCCACCTTTAAGCTCGAAAGATTTATCAACACCCATAGCAATATCAGGTGACTGTTTATCAAGTGTTGTAAACACCGCACAGCTATTGCCGTCAAATCCGCATTCGGGGTTATCGAAGCCGATATCGCACACAACCTCGCGGATGATTGCAGGAATGTCAACCTGTGCCTTCGTGGTAATTTCGCCCATTACCATAACCATACCTGTTGTACAGGTTGTTTCACAAGCTACACGGGACATGCTGTCCTGTTCAAGCATTGCGTCAAGTATAGCATCAGAAACCTGGTCGCAGACTTTATCGGGATGACCCTCTGTTACAGATTCTGATGTGAAATATCTTTTAAACATAGAAATATCCTCCGTGAAGACATAAATTTACATTCTCATTTTACAACACATTATATTTAATGTCAAGTTATGTCGATGGGTATAAATGCATTAAAACTAAAGGTTTTCGTCCCTTTTAATAAAACTTTAACAACACATAAACATTCCGTTTACAAAACACAAAGCCGGGGCTTGATTCAATCAAGCCCCATACTTACCGAAAGTGCATCGTTTATACGATTCATATCTTTTTCAGGAAGATTACCCATTTTCTCTTTGAGCCGTTGCTTATCGAGGGTTCGTATCTGCTCTAAAAGAACAACCGAATCTTTTGACAGACCGCAAACCGCAGCATCGACATTTATATGTGTAGGTAATTTTGTTTTAAATTGTTGACTTGTAATTGCGGCTGCAATCACAGTGGGACTGTATTTATTTCCCACATCATTCTGAACAATAAGTACGGGTCTTACTCCACCTTGCTCCGAGCCCACAACGGGACTCAGATCAGCAAAGAATATATCCCCTCGCTTAATATTCAAATTATCACTCTCCCGTTTGAAGTTTACATCCTTATTTTTGCCTGACATTTACAAAAATAATCACAGGGAGAAAATTTTTCACCTGCCTATAACAGTATATTCACAATTTGTCCGAGGGTTAAAAGAAAACTGCCGCATCCCAAAGGGATACGGCGGTAATAATTTTATTCTGTAATGGGTGACGTATTCAACCCATAGTTTTTCATTGTAAATTCAACATCGGAATCAACCGGACAATAAACAATAAGCTTTCCTTTATCACAACCCTGGAAGGTTGTCACTCCGTTGAATATTGTTTTCTCATCACGGATAGTAAGAGAGGTAAGGGATTCGCAGAAAGCGAAACAGTACTGACCGATATTTTTGGTACCTGCTTTAATATCAAGTTTTTCCAATGATTTGCAGCTTTCAAACGCAGAGGTGCCGATACTGCTTGTAACGGGAAGATTGATATTCTTAAGACTTGTACAACCTTTGAAAGCAGAGTTTCCGATTTCCACATTAACTTTCTGGTCCTCAAAAATAACATTTTCAAGATTTTTGCAATCCATAAATGCACAGGCCTGAATAACGCTGACGGTCGCAGGAATACGAACAGATGTTATCTGTCTTGCTTTAAAGCAATTCTGACCAATACCCTTTACGGTTTTACCCTGTATTTTTGAGGGGATTATAACAACCTTACTGCTACCCATATAACTGGTGATAATACCTGCAGAGTTGATTTCGTATTCACTGAATGCACTGTTATCATCAGTAGAAGGTACAGTATCATCAAATGCAGTATCATTATCAATCTGAGTGGTTGTTTTATTGACATCATCGGGGTCAACTACATTACCATCACCGTCAATATAGACAATTGAGGTAACAACGCTACCGCCCTCAGTGCCTACAACTATTGGAGCAAGTGTCATAGAAGTAGAGCTTGTATCGGTATCAGTAGCCGTAGCCAAATCCCCCGCAATTGCGTTAATATCAATCCATGATTCGGTATCCGCAGGGATTACCGGATTAGTGGTAGTGGGAACTACCTGATATGAAATATTATATGTAGTATCGTCTCCGTCTAAAAAATCCTTGATTTTAGGACCGAAGAACGAAGCCGCCAGAACTATTGCACTCAAAACTATGGCAACAGCCAAAGCTATAATTATTATTGCAGATTTCTTCATCTTATACCTCACGAAACGTGATTTAATTCACTTTATTATACAATACAAAATTCAAAAAGTACATACCAATTTTTAACTAATTCGTTAATTTTTTGTGATTATTTTGTGATTTTTATATAATGACACAATAAATATTGTATTTTCGTTAAACTTATGTTAAAATAGTCCAAATAAGCAAAAACGAAGTGAGGTTTTTTAAATGCAAAAATCTTGGTACAAAGAGATGTCGGTTTATCAGGTATGGCCCCGCTCATTCTGTGACGGTGACGGCGACGGTATAGGCGACCTTAAAGGTGTATTGTCGAAGCTCGACTACATAAAGAGCCTTGGCGTTGACGCTATCTGGTTCTCCCCTCTTTATAAATCACCCCAAAAGGACTACGGCTATGATATTGCCGACTACCGCAGTATCCAACCTGAATACGGTACAATGGAGGATTTCAAAAAGGTTCTCGACGGCGCTCACGAAAGAGGCCTCAGGGTTATTATGGACCTTGTTGTAAACCACACATCCGACCAACACGAATGGTTCAAAAAAAGTATTGAAGACCCCACAAGCAAATACCACAACTATTATCACTGGTACAAGGGTAAAGGAAAACGCCGTCCTAACAACTGGATGTCAACCTTTGCAGGTCCCGCTTGGGAATACAACGAAAAGCTTGACGAATACTACCTTCACCTTTTCGCAATTGAACAGCCCGACCTTAATATGGATAACCCCGAGGTTCGTCAGGAAGTTAAGGATATTATGAAATTCTGGCTTGATATGGGTGTTGACGGATTCCGCGAAGACGTTATTACATTCATTTCTAAAAAAGAAGGTTTACCCTCAAGCCCCTATTGGTTCCCCGTTGCAACAGGTATTGAAAAATACATGCATGGTCCTCACCTTGACGAATATCTTCTTGAATTCAAAAATGATGTGCTTTCAAAATACGACTGTATGACAGTTGGTGAAGCACCTATGATGACAACCAAAAACGCTCTTAAGCATATTACCGAAGGTCCCAACCAGCATCTTAATATGATGTTCCACTTCGAGCACATGGCGGCTGACTGCCTCTTCTACAGCTGGTTTAAAACAAAATTCAATCTCAAAAAGTTGAAAAAAGTTTTCACAAGATGGCAGAATGATTTATACGGCAAGGCTTGGAATGCCCTTTATATGGAAAACCACGACCAGCCCCGTGTAATCAACCGTTACGGTAGCACAAAGTACAGAGTAGAAAGCGCCAAGATGCTCGCAGTTACATATATTTGCCAGAGCGGTACACCCTTTATTTATCAGGGTCAGGAAATCGGTATGGTGAACTATCCCTTTGAGAGCATTGACCAGTACACCGACGTTTCTACAATCAACAACTACGGCGTTGCCAAGAAACTTTTAGGTGCAGAAAAGGCGCTTAACCTTGCAAACTATGCTTCCCGCGATAACGCCAGAACCTGCGTACAGTGGAATGCAGAGAAGAATGCAGGTTTCACAACCGCAGACGACCCCTGGTTCTTTGTTAACCCCAACTACAAGGAAATCAACGTTGAGGCAGCAGAAAAAGACCCCGACAGTATTCTTAACTTCTACCGTGCGCTTCTCAAATTCAGAAAAGAAAATGAGATTGTTATTTACGGTGATTACAAAGAGCATTACAAGAGCAGTAAATCCCTTTATGTTTACGAAAGAAACTACGAAGGCAAGCGTATGCTTGTAATCAACTCTTATACTGAAGACGGCGTTAACTTCAAAGCACCCAAGGGCTTTGATTTAGCAAAGGGTAAATTAGTTCTTTCAAACTACAAAGACACCGCTGTTCAGGAAAACGGTTTTACAACCAAGCCCTACGAAACAAGAGTTTATCTTTTTGAATAATTAAACACAACAAAAAGCAACTGACTTTTAAAGTCGGTTGCTTTTACTTTTATGCCTTAGTCATCGTTTCCTCTGACTGAAGCTTTATTATATCAACTTTACCATAGGGAGTTTTGGGTAATTCTTTAACGAATTGGTATTTATAAGGAACACTGTGGTGGGAAAGATTCTTTTTACAATGCTGTCTTATTTTATCGAGGGTAAACGTATCGCCCACAACACCCTTCGCAAGTATTATATATGCTTTGGGCACTTCTTTTTTGTATGGGTGTGGCATAGAAACCACAGCGCATTTGTCGACCTCGGGTAATTCTTCGATTGTTTTTTCAATCTGTGTAGGATAAACGTTGTAGCCTGAAGAAATAATCATCCTTTTAATTCTCAGTTTATAATGAACAAATCCTTCAGAATCAATTACCGCCATATCACCCGTATGAAGCCATACCTTGCCGTCTTCGTGAGTTCTTAAAGCGAGGGCGGTTTCTTCGTCATTGTCCCTGTAACCTATCATAAGTGTAGGACCGCTGACGCAAAGCTCACCCTCCTCACCCGCAGATAAAACATCCGTCGTGCCGGGCGCTACAACACACATCTCGTTACCTACAAGAGGTTTACCGATAGTACCTGATTTATATGCATCATTTACGGACAAGCTGAGAGCCGCAAGCCCCTCGGTCATACCGTAACCCTCACAGATTCGCACATCAGAATTATGGGCACTCAAGAATGCGTTCACTTTATCCTCGAGAGGTTTAGGTAAGGTATCACCACCACTGATAGCATATTTAAGAAATGAAAAATCAAGATTTTCTACACCCTCGGCATTCACCATTGCTTCATAAAGAGTGGGTACACCAAAGAGCATAGTGGGTTTATTTTTCTTTAATACCGAACCGAATTTTTTGGAATCAAACGAGGGCAAAATTATAGAACACGCACCAAAGCAAAAGCAAACATGGAAACACACACCAAGACCAAAGCCATGGAAAATAGGTAAAACACCCAATATTTTGTCACCAACACCAACATCCCGAAGTGTCATAACCGCCTGTATTCCCAAAGAATTAAAGGCTTTGTCGGATAACATAATATCCTTGGGCGTACCTGTTGTACCGCCGCTATGAAGAATTATTGAAACTTCTTCATTCTCAGCACCGGAGGGCTTAAAAGCCCTTATAGTTGACTTGGAATTTTTTAAAAAACTTTGCCAGGAAATATATCTTTCATCTTTTTTATTGTAGTTGTTTTTATTTTTGTTTGTTAAGGTGTATGCCGTTTTCAACAAAAGCGACATTGATTCCCCTGCAGATGCAACAATTACTTTTTCAAGATTCGTATCATCGATAATTTCATCTATTTTTTGACAGCATAAATCTATCGCTAATAAAAACTGACTGTTTACTTTATTTAAATATCTTTTAATCTCACCTTGTGCAGATAAAGGATGTACGATGTTAACCACCGCGCCCAATCTGTTCAAAGCATATATACTTGCGACTGATTCAGGTGTATTGGGCATAAGCACAGTGACAATATCACCTTTACGCACACCTAAATCAAAATATGCAGATGATATTTTTTCAATTTGTTTTATAAATTGTCCGTAAGTACTTTTTGTACCAAAATATTCATACGCCATAGCATCAGGGTGTTCCTCCGCCTTAAGCTGAAGCATACCAAACATAGAAACATCCGGTATATCGAATCCGTAAACGCTATTGCTGTTAATATATTTACAAAGTGAATTATTTTCAACAGAAAACTTTCTCAAAATGGCCATTTACCCTTATGCGGAGTCAATTTACTCTGCACCCTTTCTCGTAATTTATCGTTTTCCACAGCAAGGTCCGCGCCGTCTGTTATGTAATACGGCTCATGGAAAATTATTTCAAGTCTGCCGTTAAAGGGAATATAACTGCCGTTAATTGTAAATGGCACAATTGGTGCTTTGGTGTCATGCGCCATCTTAACTGCACCGATTTTAAAGGGCAGCAGTTGAACACCCTCCGGCTTGATAATTGTTGTTTCGGGAAAAAGAGCCACCACCTGGTCAGCCTCCAGATATTCCTTGGCAGACACAAGTGCGTTATGGTCCTTTCTCTGGCGGTGTACGGGAATTACACCGGCACTTGTAAACAACCAGTTTGTAAACTTATATTTGAATATTTCGTATTTACCTAAAAAATGAACACAACGCCAGGTCGAAATTGCAACAAGAATGGGGTCAAGCACAAACATATGATTACCCGCAAGTACAACCCTGCCTTTTTTAGGAACATTTTCTTTACCAATTATACGAGGGCGAAACAGACCTGTGAAAACAAATGCCAAAGGACGAAAAACTCTGTATATAATAGGATATTTTGATTTATCTACCTTTTTATTTTTCTTACTCATAATCGCTGCCCCCGTTTTACTTCTTTTTCTTATTCAACATAAGTTTTATACCTACGGCAATAACTGCCGCAGCCGCCACACCGGCAACCACAACTTTAACATTGTCATTTTTCTTAGTCAATGCTTTTTGTGAAACCTTCTCCACAAGAGAATCAAATTCACTTTCATCATAAGTAATACGATTAATCAACCTTGAATATTCATCAGTATAATAATTCTCAGCTATCATTGCCATTACACCTTTCAATCTCTGTCTTAAGAAGCTCTCTGCCCTTTTGTAACCTTTTTCGTACTGCCTCCGGGGAAGCGGCCACTATTTTTGCAATTTCTTCGGTTTTATAACCTTCTATGTAAAAAAGCGTCATTACAATTTTATATTTGACCGGCAAAGCTAATATACACTCAAAAACATGGGTATCCTCATCTTCAATACCAATGCTTTTCAATTCATCCAGATCCACTGTTTTACGCCGTTTTTTCAGTAGAACAGCATTTTTGCTTATATTGGTGGCAACTCTGATAAGCCAGGCTTTTTCGTGTTCGTCACTTTCAAATTCGGGAGCTTTGGTAAGATACTTTAAAAATGTATCCTGCAAAGCATCTTCCGCATCATCACGGTGTCCGAGAATACAGTAACATATTCTGAACAGCATAACGCTGTATTTTTCAACAAGCTCTTTAATATATTCATTGGAGTACGCTGTTTTTTTACCTGACATCAAATCACCTCCGCAAACATCCTACCGATATTAATACAAATAACAAAGGGTAAATGTGAATTATTTTTTTGTTTTTTTATAAGTTTTTATGATTTAATTATTATCAGAAAATATTTCGTTATACATAATCCGCATCAGACAAAACTAAAAAAAAGACAAAAAGCCGATGCTTCACAGCCGCATCGGCTTTTTTAAATATATTAAACACCCTCAAAATAATCGGGATATTGCTCCATAACAGTTGTCTTTACAAGGTTGAAAACAACCATTCCCTCAGCACCTGTGCAATTGTGGTTACCTGTAAGAAGGTTACCGCTTGTATAACTTACGGTTCTTTCGGGAGCAAGACCTATATGATAAACTCTGTAAAGATTATCAGGGCTTTTTTCATAGGTTTTATTAATAAGACCACTGGCTTTGAACTGTAAAACATAGTTAGTGCCGCTGTCGGGCACGGAATAAATTGCAATGAGTGCTTTTTTATCCACATTATATGTATCTGCAATAAGATCAATAAACTCATTATTCGGGTCATCAGTGAGGAAGTTTTCGCCATTCTTATCCGGAATGACAACACCGCCGATATTTGTGGCTTTGGTAAGTGCCATAAGAGCATCATCAAGAGAAACGATACCGTCACTGTTCATATCAGCAACAGATACATCCTCGGGAATAATGCCCGATGCCATTTTCAATATTTCTCTTGCATCCTGGGTATCCACTGCACCGCTGCCGTCCATATCCCCTAAAACTGCCTCGCCGTTTTCACCTTCAGCAAAAGCAACTGTTGTAAGAGAGCCTATAAGAATTACTAAACAAAGGAAAAGCGATAAAACTTTTGACTTCTTTTTCATTTAATACACCTTTTTAATTTATTGTTTAAAGAATTTAAGGAAAGCACGATAAGCCATATAAACATCGAGTTTTGAAACGACTTCATAAGGTGCGTGCATTGAAAGCACGGGAACGCCCAAATCAACAACATCAACATCAAGGTTGGCAATGTATTTCGCAACTGTTCCGCCGCCACCGGCGTCAACCTTACCGAGTTCACCTATCTGCCAAACAACACCGTCTTCGTCAAGAAGTCTTCTGATTTTACCCATATATTCGGCAGAGGCATCGCTTGTGCCGCCTTTACCGCGGGCACCGGTGTACTTGGTAATAACAACACCTTTGTTAAGGTACGATGTGTTATTCTTTTCAAAAACTGAATTGAAAGTGGGATCATATGCGGAGTTAACATCTGCAGAAAGGCACTCGCTCTTCGAAAGCACCTCATAAACCTCAAGCCCCTGTGATTTAGCAAGGTAAGCAATGAAGTTTTTGAGATAATCGGACTGAAGCCCTGTGTTGCCGTCAGAGCCTGTTTCCTCTTTATCGGTAAGCACTGTAATAGCAGTATATTGAGGATTAACCACATCAAAAGCCGCCATAGCTGCAGGATATGCGCAAACTCTGTCATCGTGACCGTAGGAGCCGATCAAGCCTCTGTCAAATCCGATATCGTCAGCCTTGAATGCAGGAACAACCTCAAGCTCTGCACTGAGGAAATCCGCCTCTTTAATACCATATTTTTCATTGAGCAAACCGAGAATATTGAGTTTAACAAGCTCACTGCCTTCATCACTCTTGAAGGGACGGCTACCCACAATAACATTAAGCTCTTCACCCTGAATTCCCTCGGACAAAGTTCTTTTTCCCTGCTCTGCCCCAAGGTGTGGAAGAATATCGGAAATAACAAACTTGGGTTCGCCTGCATCTTCACCGATTCTAACATTAACCTTTGAGCCGTCTGCTTTAACAATAACACCATGAAGTGCAAGGGGAATTGCAACCCACTGATATTTTTTTATACCGCCATAGTAATGAGTTTTGAAAAGCGCCAGCTCGTCACTCTCGTAAAGCGGATTGGGTTTAAGGTCAAGACGGGGTGAATCAATATGAGCTGCAGCAATTTTTACGCCTTCGCTGAGGCTCTTTTCGCCGATAACTGCAAGAATGATTGATTTACCGCGATTTACAAAATAAACCTTATCCCCTGCTTTATATTGTTTATTGGAATCAAACTCCTCAAAACCGAGTTTTAGCGCATCAGCTTTTATTCTTTCGGTTGCTTCGCGCTCTGTTTTTGCTTCGTCAAGGAACACCTTGTATCCTTCGCAAAACTCATCTGCTTTAGCAATTTCTTCGTCACACACTACTTCTGCAGCATGTTTGGGTTTATAAAAAAGTTCTTTTTTCATTTCTTCAACTGTAGGCATTTTGACTGTCCTCCATTTTATAGATTTTACAATATAAATCTCTGACCCACATAACCTTTTGAGTATAAGCAGAAGTATCATCAAAGGGTATGTTATCAAGTTTTTCGGAATCAGAGGAATACTCAGAATTTTGTAACCACTTATTCACCTGACCTCTGCCCGCGTGATAAGCGGCAAGAGCGGTTTTGGTATCGCCGAATTCATCCAGCAACAAGCCAAGAAAAAACGCTCCGTATTTAATTGAAATCTCAGGTTCAAAAAGAGCGTCTTCGGCATAACTTTCACCTGTTTTCGTTTGGAGCCACCGGAATGTTTCGGGTGTAATCTGAGTGAGACCTTTAGCTCCGACCTCAGAAACGGCATTTTTATCAAAACCGCTTTCACACTCAACAAGTGCGTAAAGTAATGCCTTGTCAACTCCATATTCTTCAGCATAACAGTCTATTAAATCGGAATACTCCTTCGGATAAACCGTCTGCAAGACAAGACTTACAGAACTGACTATAATTATAACTGACACTAAAAATAATATCAATAAGACTAACAATAGTTTAACATATTTCTTAAAAAGTTTCTTCAAAAATCAAAAAGCTCCTTTTCAAGAACAGAAAGCTCGTCATCTAAAACAAAGGGTTCATAGTTTTTTATAACATAATCAGCCTTCCGATTATAAAACTCATCGTCCTTCTGAGCATTAATACGAATCAAGGCATCCTTCTCCGAAATGCGGTCACGGCTCAGAATTCTTTCCTTGCGAATTTCAACGGGCGCCGTAACCACAACAAGAAGGTCACATTCATCCGCAAAGCCTGACTCGATAATCGCCGCAGCATCCACTATAACAACACTGTAATTTTCAAAAGCAACATCTGCCTCATTGTGAATGGCTTTATTTATTGCAGGATGCATAATGGAATTGAGTTTATCGGTATTTTCAGGTGTGGAAAAAGCAGCTTCTGCAAGTTTCTTTCTGTTCAGTGTGCCATCGGGATTTAAAACTTCGCCGAAGGCATTTTTTAATTGGGGCAAAAGAGTAACGTCAGTTTCAAGAACTTTACGTGCAACAATATCCCCATCTATGATATATGCACCTTTTTCGGCAAGATATGCACTGACAGTGGATTTACCCGCCCCTGTTTTACCTGTAAGACCTACAAGCTTTTTCATACATCCATCACCTTGAAGCCTGCCGCACGCAAAAGTCTGTTAAGAACGGCTAAATTATCATCATTACACTCGTCAGGATATCTGACATAACATTTTTCTGCACCCTTTTTATCAAGCTCACGCAAAGAATCAAACAACGAATGCGCAAGGGTCTTGTAATCCCCGTCACCGTAATTTATATAAGGAACATTAAGTTCTTTACCTTCATTATCAAAAACCATTGCGTATATATTTTCGCTTTGAAGATTATTTATGTATTCAACAAATGCATCATAAGAGCCTCTGACAAGAACAATATCCGCAACAGGTGAATAATGCTTATATTTCATGCCCGGCGACGAAACCTTCTCACCTTTTTTCAAAGGATTAAGCACTGCATCGTCAACAATAACTTCACCGAGAACATTCTTAAGCTCCGAAAGCGTAACATTACCGGGTCTGAGTAGCTTCGGAACCGGTGTAGCAAGAGTTATGACCGTTGATTCGACACCTTCATCACATTCGCCGCCATCAATTATATAAGGGATTCGCCCTTTAAGGTCATCATAAACATGCTCAGCCTTTGTGGGGCTTGGTTTACCTGAAAGATTTGCAGAAGGTGCAGCAAGTGGCACACAGCTCGCTTTAATAAGATTTCGTGCAATAGGGTGTGACGGACACCTGACAGCAACAGTATCAAGCCCCGCAGTAACCGATAAGGGTACTTTTTCGGACTTTGGTAATATGATGGTTAATGGTCCGGGCCAGAAAGCATCTGCGAGCTTTTTTGCCTTTTCAGGCACCTCACTGACAAGCTCATAAATCTCTGAAAACTCTGAGATATGAACTATAAGAGGGTTATCCTGAGGTCTCCCCTTTGCTTCAAATATTCTGTTTACCGCTTCATCCGAGTAGGCATTACCTGCAAGACCGTAAACAGTCTCGGTAGGCATACCTACTACCTGATTATCCTTGAGAAGATTTGCGGCATCGGTGTATTTTTCAATACCGTCAGTGACGGATATTTTAACAAATTCGGTTTTCAATATTATTCCTCTGATGATTTCAATTTTTCGGCAGTATCGGCGGTTATAAGCGCATCAATAATCTCGTCAATATCACCGTTCATTATTGCCTCTATTCTATAAAGTGTAAGTCCTATACGATGGTCGGATACACGTCCCTGGGGAAAATTGTAAGTTCTTATTCTTTCGCTTCTGTCACCCGTACCGACCTGAGAACGCCTTTCATCGGCAATTTCTGCATTTTGTTTTTCCCGTTCTGCGTCAAGAAGCCTTGAGCGAAGAATTTTCATTGCCCTTTCGCGGTTTTTATGCTGACTTCTTTCATCCTGACATTCAACAACCGTACCCGTAGGAAGATGGGTAATTCTTATGGCAGACTCGGTTTTATTAACATGCTGACCACCCGCACCACTGGAACGGAAAGTATCTATCTGTAACTCCGTAGGGTCAATATCAATATCAACCTCCTCGGCTTCGGGAAGAACGGCTACAGTAACGGTAGAGGTGTGTATTCTACCGCCCGATTCGGTTTCAGGAACACGTTGAACACGGTGAACACCGCTTTCAAATTTAAAACGGGAATAGGCACCGTCACCCTCAATCATAAAACTGATTTCCTTCACACCGCCAAGACCCGTTTCATTAACGGACAGAACCTCGGGGTGCCAGCCACGGCTCTCAGAATACATAGAATACATTCTGAAAAGGGAGTTTGCGAAAAGCGCCGCCTCCTCGCCACCTGCCCCGGCTCTGATTTCAATGATAACGTTTTTATCATCATTGGGATCCTTGGGTAAAAGAAGAACCTTGAGTTTATCGTTCAGTTCAAGCGCCTTTACTTTACTTTCTTCAATTTCAAGCTCAAGCATTTCCTGAAGCTCTTTATCAGAGCAGTCACCGAGCATTTCTTTTGCCGCTTCGCCATTTTCAACAGTATTCTTATACTCCCTGAAGGTTTCAACAACGGGAGTTAAATTTTTCAGTTCGCGCATTAGCTCCGCGTATTTTTTCTGGTCGGAGACAGTTTCGGGCAAACACAGTAAATCGTTCACCTTAACAAAACGGGCTTCAACCTGTTCCAGTTTATCAAGCATCGGTATTCTCCCTGATTATTTTTTTTATATTTTTCTCCGCCTTAACACGGGGAATGAGGAATTCACGCTCACATCCGCAGCAACGCAGACGAAAATCCATACCGGAACGCAAAACACTGAACTGTTTTGAACCGCAGGGGTGCTGTTTTTTCATTTCTAAAATATCGCCTACACGAACATCCACGAAAATCCCTCCGAAATAAATTTATGAAATATTGTAACATACTTTTACATAAAATTAAAGAGTAAGATAAAAATTAATGAAAACAGGTGAATTTTATGATGTTATATTCCCCGGAAGGATTCCTTATAAACAGTAAAGAAAACAGGTATTATCTTTCTTCTGTTGAAAACTTTACACGAGCTTACTACGAAAAAACTCCTTTGGAGCAACGAGTAAGTTATTGTGATTGCGAGCATAATTTACATATTGATTTTGGTTTTATACACGGCATAATTCCGCGCGCGGAATGTGCAGTAGGCATAAGTGACGGCACCACCCGTGATATCGCAATAATCGCTCGGGTAAATAAACCCGTAAGATTCATAATTGACGAAATAAAAGAAACCCCTAAGGGTAAAGTCGCCATTCTCAGCAGAAAGAAAATACAAACTGATTTTGTTGACAATAAATTAAGCGAACTCTGCACAGGTGATATCATAGATGCAAAGGTCACTCATCTCGAAAATTTCGGTGTATTCTGTGACATCGGTTGCGGTATAAACGCCCTTTTACCGATAGATAATATTTCCGTTTCACGGATACCTCATCCAGCAGTAAGATTTGCCCCCGGTGATAATATAAAGGTAGTTATAAAAAGCTTTGATAATTACGGTCGGGTCACACTCTCTCACAAAGAATTACTCGGCACATGGGAAGAAAATGCGCAATTCTTCAACACCGGTGAAACTGTAAGCGGAATTATAAGAACCATTGAAAATTACGGCATATTCGTTGAACTGACGCCGAATTTATCAGGGCTCGCAGAATACACCCCCAATGTCAGTGAAGGTCAACAAGCAAGCGTTTTTATAAAAAGCATTATTCCTGAAAAAATGAAATTCAAGCTGATAATAGTTGACTCATTTGATGCGGAATATCCTCGAAAAAAGCCGAAATACTTTATAAAAGACGGGCATCTTGATTATTTCAGATACTCACCCGAACTCTGCACAAAAAACATCGAAACAACATTCTGAAATATCTTGTAAAAAAAAATACTGTATTGTATAATAATTCCAACCTTTTATTGGAGGAAAATTTATGCAATACAGTAATTTTGACTCAATCGGCAGAAAAATATCAAAACTCGGTTTCGGTCTGATGCGTTTACCTAAAGTCAGCGAGGATTCTGACATTATTGACCGCGAAGAGGCTTTCAGACTTATTGATTTAGCAATCGAATCAGGTGTAAACTATTTCGATACGGCTTATGTGTATCACGGCGGTGACTCAGAGCGTTTTGCTAAAGAGGCTCTCGGCAGATATCCCCGCGACTCATACTGCCTTGCTACAAAGCTCCCGGGTTGGGCAATAAAAGATAAAGGCAAACACACCGACGAGCTTTTTAATGAACAATTAGAAAAATGCGGTGTTGATTATTTTGATTTTTATCTTTTGCACTCAGTTAACCGTGATATTATGAAGGTTTTCGAAGAGGATAATTCATACGAATACCTTACAAAGAAAAAAGAAGAAGGTAAAATCCGTCATTTAGGTTTCTCTTACCATGGTGACTTAGAATTTTTCATCGAATTAATCGACAAATACAAATGGGATTTTGTTCAATTGCAGATTAACTACTATGACTGGGAGGCAACCGACGCTAAATCCTACTACAAGGCTCTTGAAGAAAGAAATATCCCCTGCATAATCATGGAACCCGTAAGAGGTGGTTCTCTTCACACATTAAACGACGAAGCAAGAAAAGTTTTTGCGGATTTGGGCGATAATTCAGCCGCATCATACGCATTAAGATACGACCTTGAATTACCCAATGTGCTCACAATTCTCAGCGGTATGTCAACCTACGAGCAGGTTGTTGATAACATAAAAACATTTACCGAAGCAAAGCCCCTTACAGATATTGAAAAAGCGGCTATTGAAAAGGCAAACTATCATTTCAGAAAGAACTTTGCAATTCCCTGTACAGATTGTAAATACTGTGTTGAAACCTGCCCCGCAGGTATTGATATCCCCGCTTGTTTTAAAGCATATAACGAATACAATAAAACCCGCGACGCAGAGGATTTCAAGAAATGTTATATCGGAATCCCCGAAGAAAAACGCGCACATAATTGTATTGAATGCGGTGCTTGTATGGAGCATTGTCCGCAACAGATTAAAATCCCCGACAAGTTAAGAAAGGTTTCGGATTTAAATAATTAACAGGAGAGAAAACCATGTCAATAAAGTTTATTAAAGACCAAAAGATTTTTAAGCTTGACTCAAAAACCTCAAGTTATATTTTCGGAATTTTCGAAGGAAATTACCTTGTACATTACTATTACGGTGCCACAATTCCCGATGTGAATGTTGACCAACTCAGAATTCGTCCGGGTTTTGCATCTTTCTGTCCCGACAGTCCCAGTGCAAGAGTATTCAATTTTTCACCCGATGTTACACCCCTTGAGTATTCTACATTTGGCGCAGGTGATTTCCGCCTTTCTGCTTTCGCGGTTAAAAACAGCGCGGGCGATAAAGTTACAGATTTAAGATATGTCAGCCATACAATTTCAAAGGGTAAAAAGCCCATACCCGGACTCCCCGCTTTATATGTAAATACGGAAGATGAAGCCGAAACACTTGAAGTTGTAACAACAGATAAACTTACGGGTGCAAAGGTCACTCTTATTTACACAGTATTTAACGATTACGGTGCAATCACAAGAAGTGTTAAAGTTGAAAACACTTCGGATGAGGCTTTTTACATTGACACTGTGCACTCACTTTGCGTTGATTTACCCGGTTCTGATTACGAGATGATGGATCTTTACGGCAGATGGGTTAAGGAAAGAAATCTTGACAGATATCACATCCATCGCGGTATTCAGTCAATAAAGAGTAAACGCGGTTCTTCGAGCCATAATCACAACCCCTTTACTGCCCTCGTAAGCAAAAACGCAAACGAAGATTACGGTGAATGTTACGGCTTCAACCTTGTATATAGCAGCAACTTTTCAATCGATGTTGAGGTTGACGGATTTAACTGTACAAGACTCGTAATGGGTATTAACCCCGAGGGCTTCAGCTGGCATCTCAGTCCCGGTGAGGTTTTCTATTCTCCCGAAGCCGTCATGGTTTATACCAACGAGGGTATCGGTGAAATGAGCCGTATTTTCCACAGACTTTATGCAAACAATCTTGTTCGCGGTCAATGGAAAAAAGCAAAGCGCCCACTTCTCATTAACAACTGGGAAGGCACGGGCATGAATTTCGACCACAACAAACTTATTTCATTTGCAAAACACGCTAAAGATATCGGTCTTGAAATGCTGGTTATGGACGACGGTTGGTTCGGCAAACGAGACAGTGACAACTGTTCACTCGGAGACTGGTATGTTGCTGAATACAAGCTTCAAAAAGGCTTGGACGGACTTATAAAAGAGGTTAATGATTGCGGTCTTAAATTCGGTATATGGTACGAGCCCGAAATGATATCCCCCGACTCAGATGTTTACAGAGAGCATCCCGACTGGTGCTTACACACAGAGAGTCGTGATAAATCAATTGCACGTAATCAGTATGTAATGGACTATTCAAGAAAAGAGGTTCGTGATTACGTTTACAAAATGATGTACGACGTACTTTCTGCAAACAATATCGACTATGTAAAATGGGATTTCAACAGAAATCTTACCGAGGTTTCCTGCGCTGAGCTTCCTCCCGAAAAGCAAGGCGAAGTTTTCCATCGCTTCGTTTTGGGTACTTACGAAATTATGGATCGTCTTACTACGGACTTCCCCCACATTCTTTTAGAAAACTGCTCAGGTGGCGGCGGTCGATTTGACCCCGGTATGCTTTACTATTCACCCCAGATTTGGACAAGTGATAACACTGACCCCATCGAAAGACTTACAATACAGTTTGGTACTTCTATGTGCTACCCTGCCTCAACTATGGGTGCGCATGTATCAGCTAACAAGCGTACAGGCTACGAAACAAAAATGAATGTGGCTCTCTGGGGTTCATTCGGCTATGAGCTTGACCCCGACAAGCTTACGCCCGAGGAAATAGCTGAAATAAAGGACCAGATTGCTCTTTATCACAAATATTATGATGTTATTCACTACGGCGACCTTTACAGACTCATAACCCCCTTTGAAAATGAATTCCATGTTGCCTGGGAATTTGTTTCTGAGGACAAAAACGAGGCTCTGGCAACAGTTATCGAAATCAAACGAGCTTACGATGAATTCTTTATGTTAAGACTTAAAGGTCTTGACCCCCAAAAAATGTATGAAGTCGAAGAAACAGGCGAAGTTTACAGCGGTGCATATTTAATGAACGCAGGTCTTAACTTCACCCACAGACCCCATGGCGACGGCGTTTCATACAGAGTTCACTTATTAGCAAAAGATTAAATGATAAAAGGTTCAAACCACTTCAGGTTTGAACCTTTTTCTTTTAATTTATCTTTAATCTTTGTGTATTTATTTCAGTTCAGCCAAAACCTTACTCATTTGTGCTCTTCGGTTTTACATTCACAGAATAATAGGTGTAATAAACTACAAACCCGGGTTTTGCACCGTTTGGTTTTTTGATGTTTTTAACATCTGTATAGTCAACTGTTACAATTGTACTGTCTTTTGCTGAACTGTAGTATGCGGCAATTTCTGCAGCCTCCACAATTGCATCGTCCGGCACTTCTACGCCTTCTGCAAGAAGTAAAACATGGGACCCGGGGCATTTCTGAGCATGGAGCCATATATCCCCTTTTCGACCTGATTTGAAAGTCAATTTATCATTCTGAACGTTATTTCTGCCAACAAGCACTGTAAGACCCTGACTCGTTTTAAACTCGAGTGGCGGAAGTGCCTGTTTTTTCATTTGTTTTTTATTGCTTTTCTTAGGTTTTACAAATCCTTGTTCAATAAGTTCGTCTTTGATTTCGGAAAACTCTCTCTCAAGAGTTGAGCGTTCAAGCAAATCTCTGACGCTCTCAAGATATATTAAATCTTCTTTCCCCTCTTCAATAAGCTTTATAAGCATATTTTCCGCAGTACAAGCCTTGCGGTATTCTTTATAGAGCTTCTGTGCGTTCTGGGATGGTGACAGCGCAGGGTCAACGGCAACCTCAACAATATTATTGTTGTCATAATAATTTTCAACCTCGTAAACGCAAGCGCCCTTTTGAAGTCTGTATTGGGCTGCGGTTACAAGCTCTGCATTTATTCTGATACTTTCTCTGTCAGCGCATTTATTAAGGTCTTCTTGCTGATTATTGATTTTTCGTGAAGTTCGCTCTATAGCATTTTCGACAATTTTAAATAGCTCAGCACCTTTTGAACGGGTGCGCAAAAGCCTGTCACGTTCAGAATAAAAACCTTCAAGCAACGCAAAAACATTTTCTTTTTTTATTGATTTCAGATTCATCCCATACTGGGTAATGGGCATAAACGAAAATTCAAAAGGCTTTTCAGATTCATCAAGAATCATTGTAGGCTCAGGTGAATTCCCCGAAAGCATTGATTTTAATGCGCTAATTTCGCAGAGCATATTCATCTTTTCGGTAGAGTTCAATTCCCCTACACCCTTATCATCACCGCATATTCTGAACGTTATTTCGCGGGATAACAGCGGTGATACACCCTGTAAAGTTTTAAGAATTGCACCGGATAGTTTCGAGTTGGTATGTTCAAGAATTTTTTCACAAACAGCCGATGGCTCGGTATCTCTCAAATCCAGCTTTTCCTGCTGAGGCGGTAATTTATACTGAGCCCCCGGCAAAACGAGACGAAACGATGACTTTTCGCTGTCAACCCTTTTAAGAGCATCAACAATTCTGTTATTCTCATCAAAGAGAATAACATTACTGTGTTGAGCCATAATTTCAACGGCAAGAGTAAGCTTGACCCTATCGCCGATCTCATTGGTAGCATCAAAATTAAAAAAAGCTATTCTGTCAAGTCCGTATTGCTCTACATCTATAAGGGTAGCCCCAACGAGACGCTTCCGGAAAAGCATACAAAGCATCGGCGGATTCTGTGGATTCTCGGGTGTTTTTTCAACCACAGCAAAACGAGGGCTGTTTGCATCTGCCGTAAAATAAAGCTTATGCATACCGCCTTTTGTCCGCATTATAAACACCAACTCATTCTTAGATGGTTGATGAATTTTATCCACCTTCGCACCCGCCAATAAATCATTTACTGACGAAACAAGGAAACTCAAATACATTCCGTCCAATGCCATTTTTTATCACTCACACGTATTTAATAGGTGATTTTCCCTTGAAAACCACGACTTCAGCATCATCAAATTGTCTTATCAGCAGCTCATATAAATAATCGCACACGATAACTTCGGTCTCATAGTGCCCCGCCGTAAAAACGGCAACACCGAGACGATTTGCCTCCAGATACTCGTGATGCTTAGCTTCACCCGTAACAAAAGCATCTGCGCCCATTAGAGCCGCGGCATTTATCAAATCGCCTCCGCCCCCTGAACAAAAAGCTACTTTTTTTATCATTTTACCATTATCGGTGTACGAAACATTACCACCTAAAGAATTTTTGATTTTCACAGCAAAAGCTTCGACACTGCAAGGCTCAATCTCGCCTATTTTCAAAAATTCATCAACAGTTTTATGATTTACATTTTTTATACCGAGTTTTCTCGCAAGACAATCATTAACACCGCCTATTGCCTTATCAAGACAAGTGTGGGATGAAATGAAAGTCAGGCCTGATTTCACAGCTTTATACAAAAGGCTGTTACCCTCAATTTGTGAAACAGGGTTAAAAATCAACGGATGATGAGTAACAATCACCTGAGCACCGATTCTGAGTGCTTCATCAATAACCTCATCCGTAACATCAAGAGCTATCATAATTTTTGTAAACTCGTTGTCAAGTGAACCTACGCTGAGGCCACAATTATCCCACTCTGCCGAGGTGCTGAATGGTGCTACGAAATCAAGAAACTCATATAATTCTCTTATCTTCATTTTTTTACCGCCTTTTTCTTCTTTAAAATATCATATCTTACAATAGCGATTATAAGTGATGTCATAACAACACATTCTGTAACAATACCTGCAACGGAGCCCACGATGATATTATAAATAAGCCAGCAAGGTGAGCTGGGGAAAGTAATAAGACGAATTTTGGTTTCACTTTTCATCCAATAGCTTACGGTTGTAAGAATCATTGCAGCAGACGGCAGAAAAGAGTACCAAGCCTCCCAGGTAAGAACCGCCGCAACAGTACTGATTATAACAAAAACTACCAACCACACCGGACTTTTTGCCCACTTTTTCTCGTTATTGATGAAAACAATTGACCGCAAAAGACCGATAAAATTAAGTGCAGCTCCTGAAAAGGCTTCGCCGTCACCGGCAATTGCCAAAAGTATGTAATGAATTATAAAAAGCACGGCAGCGCCAATCTGAACCCCGATTATGCGACTGCGTTTACTTTGTTGGAAGGATAAAAAGTTCAGTCCTGCACCGCCGAAACCAATTATCTGTGCAATTTTTTCAAGCATTTATAAAACCTTCGATTTTCTGTATGGTGTCAAAAAGACCCGGAACCTCTTGTATTTTTTCGCATCTCATATATGCATCATATTTTTCCTTGAGCCTTGCGAGTTGGTGTGACAGGTGTATTTTTGCATCCTCTGTGTGAGGAAGCTTACCGATAAAGCAATCAGCATCGGTAAATACTTTAATCTCACCGGTATAGGTTGCATCAAAAGTTATGTAAACACGCCTGCCCTCATGGACTGCAAGCTCTTTGTTAATTACAAAACCATTTTCAAAAAGGAATTTTCTTAAATCTTCAGCCCGACTTTGGGGTTGGAACACAAAATGCAAATCACCGTTTTTAACCCATGGGGTTTCGGCTAATTTTTCGGCTATGAGAGTGCCGCCCATGCCTGCAAAAATATACTCATCCGCATCTGTTTCATTAAACTCCCGAAGTCCGTCGGAAAGCCTCAAGGATATAAAGTCAGACAAGTTGTATTTTTCAACAGTCTTAGCGGCATTCTGTAAAGGCAGTTTACCTATATCTGCAGCAATCGCGCCACTTACAATGCCCGATTGAACAAGAAAAACCGGCAGATAGCCGTGATCCGTACCGATATCTGCAATAATGCCGCCGCCCCTCACAAGAGATGCGGCAGCAGAAAGCCTCGGTGTGAGATTTACACTCATTTTTCCTGAAGGAATTTGTTGATTCTGGCAATAAGATCATCAGCATTAACGCCGTGAACCATACAAGCCATTTCAACAGTTTCGCCTCTTGAAGCGGGACAGCCTAAGCAATGCATACCCATCTCAAGGAAAAAAGGTGCTGTATCGGGTGCTTCGTCAAGAATGTTACCGATAACTGTATCTTTAGTAATCTGCATAATTAAAACTCCTTTTTCAGTTTTCTACATTATAGCATAGTTAATTTTAAAAATAAATACAAATGTGAAACTTTTTAACATATTTTATTACATATAATTGTTTGTTTTTACAATTGAATTATACATATCACAATGATAAAATTATAATGAAAAGTTTTAAAGTATTCTCGGAGGCATTTTCATGTTACAAAAAGATTTTAATCCCGTTCTCAGATTTATGGTAGTCAGTGATGTTCATTATAAAGATGAGCATTGTGTTGAAGAAGAACGCATGGAAAAAGCTATAAAAATCGCTTACAGGTTATCAGAGCAACACCCCACATACCAAAAGCTTGATGCAGTTTTTGCCGATGGTGACTTTGCAAACTCGGGTACTGAAACCCAGATGAGAAAATTCAAGGCTACAATGGATAATAACCTCAAGCCCGAAACACAGTACATGCTCAATATGGCAAGTCACGAATACCACGGCAACGGTGTTGAAGCAGCATATAAGCTTTTTGGTGAAGTATTCGGCATACCCGTGGATAACCACATTGAAATCAACGGCTTCCACTTCATCACAATGTCATCATCACACGGCTGCGAATACGAACCCGATAAAGTTGAATATGCAGCAAAAGAGCTTAAAAATGCCCGAGAAAAAGACCCTAAAAAGCCTATTTTCTTCTTCCAGCATCCCCATCTTACGGATACTGTTTCGGGTAGCATTTATTGGGCTGATGAAGCTTTCATCACAACACTTATGGATTATCCTCAGGTTATTGACTTTTCAGGTCACTCACATGTACCCATCAATGACCCCCGTTCAATACATCAAAGACATTTCACATGCCTCGGTACCGGCTCACTTTCATACTTTGAATTAGATGAGTTCGATAAACACTACGGCACACATCCACCCCACCAGGAGGATTGCGCTCAGATGCTTATAGTTGAGGCTAATGCTGAAGGCGCTGTAAGAATATACCCCTACGATGTGCTTACAGATAATTTCTTCCCCTTCGTTTGGGAAATTGACGAACCCTGGAATGTTGACTCATTCAAATACACTGATGCCCGTTACAAAACCACCGATGCACCCTGGTTTGAAAAAGCGGAAGTCACAATTGATGAAATCACCGACAAAGGCTTCAGAGTAACATTCCCTCAGGCAAAGGTAAAAACAGAATATGTAAACGACTACAAGATTGTTATCAAAGAGGCTGATACAGGTTTAACTGTTAAACAGAAAAAAATCTGGAGCGACTATTATTTCTACAATATGCCCGAGACACTTTCAATGGACTTTAACGATTTAAAGCCCGACACTCAATATATTGTTGAGCTCGTTGCAGGTTCTTTCTGGGATACATTTTCCGCCCCCATTAAAACAACTGCTAAAACTTTAAAATAAACGGAGAGTAATCATGGATAAAATCTTAATTGACGGCATGCGCTTTGTAGATGAACATGGCAGAGAACGCATATTCAGCGGTATGAATGTTGTTGACAAAAAGGACTTTGACAAAGAAAACCCTGCATACGGTTACGCGCCCGACAAATTTCCCTTTGAGGAATTCCGGGCAAGAGGCTACGATATGATCCGTCTGGGCTTTACCTGGAGTGCTATGGAGCCCGTACCCGGAAGATACAACAAAAAGCTCATTGCAGATCTCTGCGAATTCCTTGACAAATGTGAAGAATATGGGATTTATGCGTATCTTGACTGTCATCAGGATGTTTACTCCTCAAAATGCTACGGTGACGGCGCACCTCGATGGGCAACGCTTACTGACAAATACACTCCCAGAAAACAGATCGCTGTATGGGCTGAGCCCTATTTCTATGGCGCCGCGTGTTTCAGAGCCTTTGACAACTTCTGGAATAACACCAAATACAACAAAATCGGTTTGCAGGATTATTATGCAAATATGTGGAAACGCCTCGCAAAAGAAGTCAAGGACAAGCCGGCACTTTTCGGTTTTGACTTTATGAATGAACCCTTCCCCGGTGCAGACGGCGGCAGAATATTCAGAAAAATCATTTTCGGTGTTGCAAAAACAACCGTCACTGATGGTGAAATAGACAAAAAAGAGCTCATAAAACAGGGCTTAGGCTCAGAGAAAATCCGCGTGCTTGATCAATACACAGGCTCTGTTTTAAGAAAAATCACATCGGACTGCGATGATATTGTAAGAAGATTTGACACTGAGCGCTACTCCCCCTTTGTAAGTAAAATGGCGACAGCAGTGCGCGAGATTACAGATAATGGTGCAATGTTCATCGAAAACAACTACTACTCCAATATGGGTATCCCCTGTTGCAATACACCTGTTATGGTAAACGGCAAAAGAGAAGCAAAACAGGTTTTTGCTCCTCACGCTTATGACCTTATGGTTGACACTCCCGCTTATAAATACGCAAGCAATTCCCGTGTAGGTATGATTTTCGACCAACACCGCAGAACTCAGGAAAGACTTAATGTTCCCTGTCTTGTTGGTGAATGGGGCTCTTGCGCAGAGGGCGACGGATGGTATCCTCACATAAGATTTTTACAGGATAAGTTTGATTCATACAAATGGAGTAACACATATTGGTGCTACTTTGACGATATACTCAAGCAGGACTTTATGAAAGTGCTTACCCGCCCCCGTCCCAAGGCAGTAACGGGAGAAATCACTTCATATAAATACGATTTCGACAAACAGACTTTCACATTGAAATACAAGCAGGATAAAAAATTCAAAGTACCGACCGTTGTATATGTTGATAAAAAACCGAAAAAAATTGAATGCAACGGCAAGCACAAAATTATAGAGATCCCCGGTAACATCGGATACGATATCGAAATAAAGACCGATGAAGGCGAACACACAATTAAAATAGAATTTTGATATTTTACAAGCACTGCCGTATGACAGTGCTTGTATTGTAAGGAAGTGATACCCTATGCCCGCAAAAAGCAACACACATACAATCGCGCTCGAAATAACAGAACAAGCTAAAAAAGATATATGCAGAGAATTACCGGCTTTTATAAGGGCTATTGAGGGTATAGAATTTGTTGTTGAAAAAGACAATGCCACTGACGGCAACGCCTTTTACTTTGAGCCCGAAGACATCTGCAGAAAATACACAAAAAACAGCAACGAAGTAACAAGACTCATTTTACACTCCCTGTTGCACTGTATGTTTTTACATATCTGGGGTACAAACTTCAAAAACAAAAAGTTATGGGATCTTTCCTGTGATATCTGCGTTGAAAAAATCATTAACGAATTAAATATTCATTGCTCAAAAACAGAAAAGGCAGAAGTACAAAATAAAGTTATTCTGAATCTTTCCCACAAGATAAAGAATTTCACTGCCGAAAACTTATATTTTTACTTTATTGACGAAAAATCCGATTCTGAACAAGCGGATATTTACAAAGAATTGTTTTATGCTGATAACCATAACAAGTGGTATAAAAATGCCCTTTACACCTCTGAAGAGGAGGATGAAACTATCGAGGTTGAGGCTCGTTCTATTTATAAAAAACAGGATGACCGCCAAGGGCAATACCAAGAAAATGGTGAAAACCGCTCAGATATTTCCAATTCACCAAGCGATTCTCAAAACCAATGGAAAGAAACAACAAACCAAATTCTTCAGGATTTTGATTTATTCCCCTCACAATTCGGAATTGTTTCAGGCGATAGTCTGCAAATATTAAAGAATGTGACTCAAGAGAAATTCAGTTATTCAGATTTACTTTCAAGCTTTTTGCAGGACAGCGAGGCACTTGAGATTAACGATGATGAGTTTGATTACATCTATTACACCTACGGTCTGAAATTATATGATAACATCCCACTTATTGAGCCTCTGGAATATTGTGAGAATAATAAAATAAGAAAGCTGATAATTGCCATTGATACATCGGGCTCGGTTAAAGGTACACTGGTTGAGGGTTTCGTAAAAAAGACTTACTCTATTCTCAGAGAAACCGACTTTTTCAAAAAAGAATTTGAGATACATATTATTCAATGCGACACCGAAATCAAAGATATCGCCATAATAAAAACTGAGCGTGAGCTGGAGGAATATATTGACAATATTACGCTGCACGGTTTCGGTGGTACTGATTTCACACCCGTTTTCAATTATGCAGATAATATATTCGACAGTTTAACAAATAAGAAACATTTTAACGGTATAATATATTTCACCGACGGTGACGGGAAATATCCAGAAAAAACGCCGTTATATAAGAATGCGTTCATTATACATGATAACGGTTTCGATAAAAGCCGTCTGCCCATATGGGCAACACCCTTTTACATTGATAAAAATGACCTTCAGGAGAGATAGTTTATTTGAAAAAATCGGATGTTAAAGCCTTGCGGTGTTTTGCACCTGTAATAAAAAACGGGAAATTTGCATTCAACCACACTCTTGAGAGTGTGGAAATGTTGTTTTCTGTAAAAAAAATCGAACACTCTGCCTTCAGCGGTTGTCCGAATTTAAAAGAAATTATCTTTTCGAAAAAGCTTGAATCAATCGGTGATTCAGCTTTTTCAAACTGTACCTCTCTCGAAGAAATCGTAATACCTTCATCGGTACAATCATTAGGTGCTTCAGTTTTTAAAGACTGCAAAAATCTGAAAACAGTACTTTTATCCGAAACCTTAAAAACAATACCACAAAAGGCTTTTGAAAACTGCATTTCTCTTGAAAAAATCACCTTGCCCGACAGTATTGAGGTAATTGAAGAAGGTGCTTTCAGCGGTTGCGTAAACCTGAGGGAAATCACTTTTTCTAAACAACTGACTACCATTGAGAACAAGGCCTTTAAACGATGTTATAACCTGAATTCAGTTATTTTTCCTGAAACCCTTAATTATATCGGAGACAAATGCTTTGAGCTTTGCAAAAATCTGACTTCAGTTGTTTTTAACAGCGGATTACGATATATCGGTGCGGCGGTTTTCCCTGAAACTCCCTGTGTTATGCCGCAAATAACAGGAACTATGTTTTCATCGAGCTTTATTCAGAAATCAGAGTACCCTCTATGCCCTACCGTCACAGTCCCCGATGGCATAAAAACTCTTGGGCTCGGTTTTGAAAACACACTCAATTACAAAAGACGCAACGCAGAAAAAACCTGCTATGCACACATCATTTCTCTGGACAGACAAAAAACAAAAGTATTCATAAGCGAATATTATTACAGTTACGATAACAGAAACTATTACATTATTGAGAACGGCAAATTCGATTATGAAAAATACGATAAACAGTTTGAGCGTGCCGACGAGCACGAAAAAGCCATTATCGCTCTGTTCAGATTAACCTACCCCAAAGAGTTAAAACCCAAAACAAAGGTTTTATACGAAAATGAACTTAAGGAAAAAGTTTTTGATGCTGCAATGTTTGCAGTTGAGAAAAACGAAGAAGATGCATTGAGATATATAGTTGAGAATTGCACACTTTCAACAGAGGATTACACCGCTCTTTACGAAACTGCAGCCAAAAATAAGTTCGGTAATTTACAACAAATATTAACACAAAAGAAAGAGAAAACAGGATTCGAAGAAATCGAAAGCTTCTTTAGTGATATAGGATGATTTTATGAATATTAAAAACGCAACCGCACATATAAAAAACACGGTTATTGCTTACCTTGAAAAGGATGAAAACGGGAACTTTTTTATACCTGTTGAAAAACAGCGACCCGTATTTCTTTACGGTCCGCCCGGTATTGGTAAAACCGCTATTATGGAGCAAATAGCAAGCGAAATGGGAATAGGGCTGGTTTCATACTCCATGACCCACCACACAAGACAGAGCGCTATCGGCTTACCCTTTATAGCAAAAAAGAAATTCGGCGACAAAGAATACGATGTTTCGGAATACACTATGAGTGAAATTCTGGCATCTGTTTACGATTATATTGAAAAGACAGGCAAAAAAGAAGGAATTTTATTTTTAGACGAAATCAACTGTGTTTCCGAAACACTCTCCCCTTCAATGCTCAGATTTTTACAATATAAAAGCTTCGGCTCTCACACTGTACCTGACGGCTGGGTAATAATCACTGCAGGCAATCCACCAGAATACAACAAATCCGTAAGAGAATACGATATTGCAACCCTTGACCGAATCAAAAAAATCAATGTTGAACCCGATTACGGTATATGGCGCGAATACGCCATCAACAACCGTGTTCATCCTGCAATTATCACCTATCTTGATATCAAAAGTAATAATTTCTACAATATTGAGAACACACCTGCAGGTAAACGCTTTGTTACCGCCCGTGGCTGGGAAGACCTGTCAAGAATAATGTGTCTTTACGACAGAAAAAGCATTGAAATTGACACAGAATTGATTGAACAATACCTCCAAACCCCCGATGTTACCCGTGGCTTTGCTGATTATTATGCGGTTTATAAGAAGCTTAAGGAAACATTCGAGCCTCAATTAATTTTAGAGGGAAAAGCAACTGCTGTTTCAGTTAAAGATGCAAAAGAATTAAACATTTCGCAAAAATTAGGTCTTATTAATGTTTTAACAGACTTAATAAACCAAGAAACAAAAAAATGCATTGATTTGAGCGAAAGCATTAAGCTTAATCTTAAACTAATTAAAGATTCCGAGCTTTCGAATGAAGAAAAGGCAGAAAAGCAAACCACCGAAAAGGTTCGTTTCAATAAATTAAAAGACCTTGTTGCTACAGTTCAAAATAAAATCTGCAACGGTGCGGACTTTATGTGCGAAGCTTTCGGTAACTCACCCGAAAAAGAAATTTTCGTTTCCAACATCACTCTTAATAAAAGCTCAGCCACATTCCTTATAAGCTTCGGTTGTGATAGATTTGCAAAATTTTCGGATAATTCACATTACAAAGATAAAATAAACGCTGAACTTGAAAATATCATATAGTATAAAAGCCGTGTTTCTCTTTTTGGAGAAGCACGGCTTTTTTTAGTTAATGTCATCTATTATGTCACCATATATTTCATATAATGATGAATCATAGTTATAATCATAACGCGATAAATCAATTTTCCCTTCAATGCAAAGCTCGGCATATTCTTCAATGGGATATCCTGCTATATATATCTCTTCTAATTGAAACTCACCTTTATAAACCCTTATTAAGGCATAAGCCTCGGTTTCCGGACCTTCACAATAACCGTTGTATATATTGTTTATTTCGCTCTGGTGATCATATATTGACCACCAGCCATATTCCTCACCGATTTCCGTGTTTTCATCTATTAACACATTATTTAAATTATATACTTCTCTGTGAGTTATATATACATCATGTTCGGGCTTTGTTCTTGAAGTGTAATATTGTGAAAACCTTTGGTTTTCCACATTTTCAAAAACAAGATAGTTATCGCCGGGAATCGCCATAGGATGGATATCTTCCACATTCAATTCAGCCTGAAGACCGCTTTCATCATACCAAATCAAATCAACCGCAACTGTTACTAAAACACCCTTCTCTTTGAATTTATCACCGGATGCTTGTTGATATATAAGCATTGCACCGACAGCGAATATCTGGATAATGCATAAAACTACAAGTAAAATCTTTCTTATTTTCTTATTCATTCAAATCGCCTCCGGTAGTTTCTCCGGTTTCTGTTTTCAATTTTGCCTTCTTGCTCTTTTTTATAATTATCAGGTTAACAACCAACAAAGCAGCACCAAAGACAAAGAAAAGTACACCCGTTACAATCAAATTCAAATCAAAAACAAATAATACCCGGAACATAAGTACAAACAGTGCCAGTAGCCCCAAGTTCAGGTCATAGAATTTGTTGTTTATTGAACCATAAACAATATAGGTTACCGATTGAACCATCGCAAGTATAAACGCAAGAACCGAAAAAGAGTCCCAGGTCACAAGAGCGGCAATTGTACCTATCACACCCGTTACTAACATTATGATTTTTGCGTAATTTTTGATAAAAGCATTACGACCGAAAAATACACCCAACACAATAAACATCAAAGCAAAATAACCTTTGAAAAGTAATACGCTCCAGAAAGAAAATGACATTACCCTATCATCGATACCCCCAAACATATATGAATCGTAAAAACAAAGTATTATAAGTGTTGTTAAAGATCCTAAAGAACCAAGTACATAATATGGCTCTGCGGGAGAATGTTTTTTTGAAAAAGCCAAAAGTCCGGTAAAAAAGCCAAAAACAAGAACAAAGTCACTGCTTTGAAGCCAAAGCTCCGTAAACTGAGTAGTCATAACACTGCAAGCTATAACAGCCGCAAAAATGCCGAGTGTTGTTATCCAGGTACGGTATGCTTGTCTGAAAGAATTCTGTTTTTTCCTGTTTAAGATAATTACCGGTATTATGGCGACAATGGTAAAAATGCAACCGAATACGCCCAACCAAAGCCCATCTGAAACACAACAACTGAAAACAGATATGAAATAATACGGCAGCAACGGCGATACTGAATTGAAAAGGTATATAACCGGTAATAACAGGACCATCATAATAAAACAAAGAGTCCATGATGATAATTCAATTTCATAAATGCCGTTAAACAGTGCTATAGTTGAAATTATGCCAATACACCATAGTGCAGAGGTGCCTTCGCACCAAGCTGTGCTGTCTTTTTTCCTAAAAAAGGCAAAAACCCCTACACCCTGACCTATAAGCATGGGTAATATACCGAGTACGCTTTTAATTAACAAATTAAATTCGGACCAGCCATAAATCAAAAGCATCACAAGACCTATGCCGACAAATGCTGCACCCAGTACCGAAAAAATTATTATCAGCATACGGTTTGAACGCTTAGGTTCTTCGTTTTCAAGAATCGTTTTTCTTTTTTCGCCGTAAATCAATTCTTCAATGCTGGTATTAAAAACATCAGCAAGCTTTTCAAGCATTTCTATGTCCGGTTGTGTTCTGTCGTTTTCCCAAGAAGAAACCGCCTGGCGTGAGATAAAGAGCTTCTCTGCTAAAGTATCCTGACTCATATTTGCAGAGGTTCTTAACTTTTTGATGTTTTTTGATATCTTAGCCATAGACCTCACCTCACATACATATAAGCATAAACGACTACAAAAAACAATACTTTTGCCCTAAAAACCACCGACACATTTTGTTGCGCCTTGATATTAAAAGGAAAAGCAAAGAAGTTACCAAGACACATCGTAGTCTTCAGTAACTTCTTTTGTAATTTTAGAACAATTTACTTATCACACCGTAAACCAAATCCCACAGCAATTGAACTGCCTCTGTAAAATCACTTTGCAATAAAACAGTAGCAAAATAATACAATGAGATAACCACAGCTGCAACACCCACAAATGCAGATATCATAGCGATGGACGCTGCAATTTTACCCTTGCGATATGTAATTTTAACCTTTTTTACCTGAATCTCATACAAGTCATTATGCATCAATTCATACATTGCTCTGCTTGATAAAAAGGACAGCACAAATGAAGCTATACCAAGCATAAATGCAACAAACCACAAAAACCAGAATAACGGTATCAGAACAACGCCCAGTATCAGGAAAGTTACTGCCGCTATTCCCGTACCCAAAGAAGCATCAGCAAGACGGCGGGCTTTTTTCAACTGTTTTTTTGCGATAATATCTTCTTCGTAATCCATATTATTGTAGGAATGAAGGCAATCAGTTCCGACAAGCTGTTGTTCAGCAATCTGTCCTTCGGTTTTCTTTTCTTCCGTAGGTTCAGTTACAACGACCTTTTCGGTTTCATTGTCATAAGCCGCAACATTTTTTATTTCTTCATTCATATCAATACCGCAGTTATCGCAAATACCTGTATCACTTTTTATTTCAGTACCGCATTTGATACAAAACACACTTATCTCTCTCTTTCTTAGGGTTTATTCACTTGCTCTTTCGGCTGAATAAACTACATCCACAGCCTTTTTAAACAACAAGTAGTCATACTTTGGTCGCCAATCGTCACCGACTTCTATTTCATTATTAAACGTTTCTTCATCCACAGCAACATACATTTCAGTTACACCCTTGAGTGTGTCACCGTCTTTATATACGGTATCCCAGAATGCGTGATGACCTACATAGGTTACACTTTCGGGAATATATACATATGACAAAGACTGATTATAACTGAATGCATCCGAACCGATATACTCAAGTCCTTCGGGTAATGATTTATACACTTCACCAAGAGCCTTTTTATTTGTAAAATGAGTATCGGAAACTTCGTCAGACTTATATGTATAAATATCGGTAAGTGAGGGTGTTGTTCCCCACTGGTCTACCTTTTCGTGAAGTTTAAAAATTGCAAGAGTTTCAATAGTTTTTAAACCCTCAGGTAAATAAATTACTCTTAAGTTGGCATAATTGAAACACATTTCATCAATCTTCACTACTGTGGACGGCACAACATAGGTCTGAATATCGCGTTGGTATTCAGGTGTAACTTCATCCTTATAAAGTTCCTTTTCGTAACCGTATTTCTGACGAAGATATTCGTCGTGGTCACAAGGATAGCAAAGAACCTCGGTTTTATCCTTATTATAAAGAACACCGTCTATATCGCAATAATTGGGGTTATTTTCGTCAACCTCAATATTCTGCAAAGCCCAACAGGAGTAAAATGCTTTTGTATCAACAAACTCTACATTTTCGCCTATACGGATGGTTTTAATTTTATCGTCACAGTTAAGTGTAAACTGCCTTACGGATGTAATGGGTTTTGAAGTATCCTTAACAACCTTAAAGTTAGTGTTAGGGTCATTGTTACCCGCTATATACTCAATATCACAAACATAGTCAATATCAAGTTCGTATAGATAACCCGTGTTACTGAATTTTGAAAATTCAATACCCTGTTGGGTTTCGGTATATTCAAAAGTATCATTCTGTAATGCCATAACACTGAAATATATAGAAAGTGAAACCGCAACTATAATAACAAGTATAAATACTATTTTCTTTAAAGAATAGTATTTGTGGGGTTTGTTGATATGAGGTGCTGCAAGACCCGGAACCTGATAAGTCCATATTTCATCCTCGGGAATGTCGAGATGCACATCGGTCTCCCAAGCATCGACCTTTTTTTGTTTCTTTTCTTTTTTGCTCATTCAACACACCCCCTTAACCTTTATATCCGCCGGAAACCGAAACGCCCTCTTCTTCGGCTTTCTTTTCCGTAACTTCAGCTCTGCGTTTAAGTACTTCCATAACCAGATTTTGTTTTTTATTGTCGTAATCCCAGAACAGGTACGGTATGGTCATAAGGAAGAAACCGATTGCATCAACAATAAGAGGAACGATGATTATATTCCTTCTTGAACCGTCAAAGAACAGGATTTCCCAGTTACTGTTAAAGCCGTATCTGAGCAAGAAAATGGGGATAATAAGACCCACAAAAGATGTAATAGGTCCTGTAAACCAACCGAATATACCCGCAAAGCTTTCAAGACGCTCACCTGACAAATACATCTGATAGTCACCGATACGTATATTCATATCGTGACCCGCCGTTGTGGGAACAGTCTTGGTCATTTCCATAAAGAACAGAACTATAATACAGATTGTACCGCAAAGAGCGAGATTATCACCGAGAGTCCACATTGAAACGGCAATTACAACATTACCCAACGCGCGGCTCAGTTGATAGAAAATCATAATCTGTTTATATGAAAAACGTTTAAGGAAATATGGCGACAACAAATCGGGCGGAGTACCCGCAAAGGATATGAGTGCCACAATAAGTGAATACGGAAGTCCGCTAAGACGGAATGTATAGAAATAAAGAATTGTAGCAAAGGGCAACATACCATTACCCAAGGAGTCAATAAGACCAACAATTGTATTTATAAGAAGATATTTATTCTTAAGAACACCGAACATACCGTCCCAGAATTTAATCTGAACTTTCTTTTCAATGGGCGGTTGAGGTATTCTTTCTTTAATACGTCCCGCAAGCCCCATTGTAAAGGCGGCAGAAACGCAGAATGTAATGGGTATAACAAATCTGTAAAAATTGATATCCGCCCACTCATGACGAAGTTCACCTACTATCGCAGGAAGAATAATCGCAAGAATGGAGTTAAAAATATGTGATATTTTTATGGGATAGCTACGTACAAGAATTCGTTCCTGTAAGTTGGGGCTGATAAGTTTAGTACACTGTTCGAGAACATTACCGAAACCGAATACATTATATGTAGCAAACAGTAAGTTTGCGACCCACACACGTGTAGCAACATCGGCGATATTATAAACGGGAAGCCAACCGATAAGAATTACCATTACGCACTTGGGAATAACGTCACAGTAAAGAGAATATTTATATCTGCCGTATTTGGGAATTAACTTTTTACGCCAGAAAATATTACGTGCGCCAACCCAACCCGTATATAGAAAGTGCGTACCGAAGGTCTTGAAACAAGCCGTGGCATTCATACCCTCAAAGCTGTTGAGAATTGTTATAAACGATCCCGATTGGTCAAACAAGGTCGAGTAATCAAACAGTAAAGTCGATATACCGAACCCCATCATAAGACCGTACACAAGATAAACTATCCTCTCGGTCTTCTTAGGTAAGAAACCTAAGTTATCACAAACGTACCACCAGATAAGAGCCGAAACATAGCCCAAGGGCATATTAAGAAGCCCTATAACCGAGAAGGTAAGATAAGGCAATTTGTAGTGGTGCATAATAAGGAAACAGCTTGACCAGAAACCGATGTACTCAAGTGTTTTTGAACCCGCATAGTTTGCACCAACGCCGATAACTACGTCCTTATATTCTTTATAAGGTACATACTTACCCTCAGCAGGTGTTTTCCAATGGGTTTTGACTTCGGACACAAACCCACCGACTTTTTCTTTGAGAGAGGAATTATCCCCTTTACTCATAAAGCAACCCCCTTGTACTTATAGTTATATTCATTTTACCATAATTACATAGATAATACAATATTATATTTTTTATTAAAAATATCGCAAACGTGGCGTTTGCGATATTACACTTATTAAGCTTTTCTTTTGTCCTTGATTTTTTTCATAAATAACAGTGATATTATCAACAACACAGGGAAAATTACTGCCGCGAATACGCCCCGTTTTATATCATCATTAAGGAAATTTGTGGCAACTCCGACTACTGTTGGTCCGAAGGAACAACCGAAGTCCCCTGCTAAGGCTAAAAACGCAAACATTGCCGTACCGCCCTTGGGGAATTTTTCGGATGCAAGTGAAAATGCACCGGGCCACATAACCCCAACGGAAAAACCGCACATTGCACATCCTACCAATGAAAATGCCGCATTGCCTGAGAAAGAGGCAATGACATACGATGTTATACACAAAACCGCACAGGCGGTCATATATTTATTAAGGTCAACCTTTTCACTGATTTTTGAGTAAATAACACGGGAAACACCCATTGTTATTGCAAAAAGACTTGGACCCGCTAAATCACCAACAGTTTTTGAAACATTAAGACCCGCCTCGGCAAAGGTTGATGCCCACTGACTCATTCCCTGCTCGGATGCACCTGCACAAACCATTATCACAATAAAAAGCCAGAATGTTTTTGAACTGAAAAGTTTTTTAATTGGTATCTGCTCACCCTCTGCGGTAAGGGGTGCGATAGGTACTTTTATAAAATAGAAGCCGTTTATCAGGGGTATTGCCGCCCATACTAAAGCAAGAATACGCCAATTCTCTATACCAAAAAGATTAAAGAACAGCGTTGACAGAAGCACTACAAACAAGTGTCCCCAACAGTAAAAAGAGTGCAGAAGGCTCATTGCAGCCTTTTTCGATTTTATGGGACAAGCCTCAACAATTGGGCTTACAAGCACCTCAATCAGACCGCCGCCTAAAGCGTACAGCAGAATAGAAATCAACAGACCGTAATACGGGTCAGTAAAAAGATTTGGCAAAAATCCCATTCCCGCTATACCTAAAGCAGAGAAAAACTGCGCTGCTACGATGCATTTACGATAGCCTATTTTATCGACTACCTTTGCTGCAATAACATCCACAACCAACTGAAATAAAAAGTTGATTGTTATGAGCGACGTTATTTTCTCAAGGGGTATTCCGAACTCATTCTTAAAAGTAAGAAATAACAAAGGTGCAAAATTATTAACAATAGCCTGGACAACATAACCGAAATAACAGGCGAAAACAGTATGGTTATAATTATTTTTAATTGCCATTTTACCACTTTCTGCCCTTTACATCGGGGCATTTTTGTTTTTTGAAAGCCGCACGAAACTCAACATAGCATCCGCATTTCATACAGACCCCGGAAATAAGATTGTCGCAGTTTTTACAAAACGTAAGCCGTTTTTCATACTCTGTGTCACTGCACTTATCCCCTTCGGGAAGCTTCGCGATTTTTTCTTTGATATCATTTAAAATATCGCCTTCTGCACTTTCATACAGAAGGCATCTTTTACACTCTGTCTGCATTATTTTATAACAAACTTAACAACGCTGCAGGGCGGTACATTTGCAATAAATCCGTCAGTTGTAAGTGTGAAATCGGTAAAATCAACAGTTTTTACAACATCCTTGTTTTCGAATGTATTGTAATCTCTTGCGTTACCTGTAACAATTTCGGCTTTTACTTCGGAAACTGTAAAATCAGCAATCTGACATTTGATTTCAGCAGACTCTGTAAGGGACGCATTAGAAATTGTAGAAACGATTGTGCCGTTTTCATCAATTGATGCACTTTCTGTAAGTGTAGGAGTTTTTTTATTATCTTCAAGATAATCTGAAGTAATATAACTGCCCAGAAGAGTATTCTCCGCGTGGGATTTATACATTCTGAAAATGTGATATGTAGGTGTAAGAAGCATATCTTCACCGTCTGTAAGAATTACCGATTGAAGAACATTAACTGTCTGGGCGATATTTGCCATTCTTACTCTGTCAGAATGTTTGTTGAAAATATTGAGAGTAAGACCTGCAACAAGAGCATCACGAAGTGTGCTTTGCTGATATAAAAATCCGGGATTTGTGCCTTCTTCCACATCATACCATGTACCCCACTCGTCAACAATAAGGTCAACGCGTTTCTCGGGGTCATACCTGTTCATAATCTCAGTATGACGGCAAAGAAGCTCATCCATTCTGTATGCTTTTGCTATTGTTGTATAATACTCTTCATCGGTGTAGCCGGTAGCCTTGCCCTTATTACCCCAATCACCGGGAAGTGTGTAATAATGAAGTGAGATACCGTTCATTCTGTTACCCGCAAGGCGCATAACCTCATCGGTCCAATTATAATTGAAATCACTGGCACCGCAAGCAATTCGGTAAATACGGTTATTACTGTCGTAATCGCGCACATATGTCTGATATCGGCGATATTCGTGAGCATAGTAATCAGGGTGCATATTACCGCCACAACCCCAGTTTTCGTTACCGACACCGAAATATTTGACTTTCCATGGCTTGTCTCTTCCGTTCTTTTTGCGCAATTCGCTCATAGGTGAAAGACCGTCAAAGGTCATATATTCAATCCACTCGCTCATCTCTTGAACAGTACCGCTACCCATATTACCGTTTACATAGGCATCGCAACCCAGCTGTTCACAGAGTTCAAAAAACTCGTGTGTGCCGAAAGAGTTATCTTCAACCAAACCGCCCCAGTGGGTATTTATCATTTTCTTACGGCTCTCTTTAGGTCCTATACCGTCTTTCCAATGATATTCGTCTGCAAAGCAGCCGCCGGGCCAACGAAGAACCGGAAGACCCATTTCTTTAAGAGCACCGACAACATCCTTACGCATACCGTTTACATTGGGTATGGGAGAATCCTCACCTACGAAAACGCCCTCATAAATACATCTTCCCAAATGCTCCGAAAATGTACCGTATATATCTTTATTAATTTTTGAAATTTTCTGATTTGGGTTTATAAGATATTTCTGCATAAAATCACCTCATTAAAAATTAATATTATATTATCATAAAAACCTTGCTTTTTTCAATAAAAACGGGAAGTTTCAATACCATCATACTACTCAAAAAAGCAACATAAAATTTAGTATTTAGTAACAAAACAACTCAATACCACAACCAAAAACCTTGTGTTTGTTAAACAAAAAACAATGTGAATTTTTATTCACCGTTTTCTCTTTTACTTTTTGCAAAAAAAGTTTTTTATGAAAATATCCTTTTTTGTTTATACTTACAATATTTATATACGAGACAATAATTTTATTGCAATTTGATTTTTCATAGTATAAAATATACAACATAAAATTAGATGTCTTGTACAACATTATCAATTTTTGTGTATTTTTTTACGAATGCATCGTTGTTAAAACACCTAAAGAGGAGTGTATATAAATGAGTTATATTCAAAACACTATTGACTTGGTTGCTAAAAAGCACGTCAATGAACCCGAGTTTGTTCAGACAGTTACCGAGGTTTTAAACTCCCTCGCTCCTGTTATTGACCAGCATCCCGAATATGAGGCTGCGGCTTTACTCGAAAGAATGGTTGAACCCGAAAGACAGATTTCTTTCCGCGTTACATGGGTTGACGATAACGGCAAGGTTCAGGTAAACACAGGCTACCGTGTGCAATTTAATGGTGCTATCGGTCCTTACAAGGGCGGTCTTCGTTTCCATCCTTCAGTTTACATCGGTATTATGAAATTCCTCGCTTTCGAGCAGACCTTCAAAAACAGCCTTACAGGTCTCCCCATCGGTGGCGGTAAGGGTGGCTCAGACTTTGACCCCAGAGGTAAAAGCGATGCAGAAATCCTTCGTTTCTGCCAGGCGTTTATGACTGAGCTTTACAGACATATCGGTCCCGACGTTGACGTTCCTGCAGGTGATATTGGCGTTGGCGGAAGAGAAATCGGTTACCTCTACGGTCAGTACAGAAGAATTCGCGGTGCATTCGAAAACGGTGTTCTTACCGGTAAGGGTCTTTCATACGGCGGTTCACTTATCAGACCCGAAGCAACAGGCTACGGTGCTACATACTACGCAGTTGAAATGTTCAAACATTTCGGCGAAGATATTAAAGGCAAGACATTTGCTCTTTCAGGCTTCGGTAACGTTGCTTGGGGTGCTGCGAAGAAAATTGCAGAGCTTGGCGGTAAAGCCGTTACAATTTCAGGTCCTGACGGTTACATTTACGACCCCGACGGTATTGTAACAGAAGAAAAAATCAACTATATGCTTGAAATGCGTGCATCAGGCCGCGATAAGGTTCAGGATTATGCTGATAAATTCGGCGTTGAATTCTATGCGGGTCAAAAGCCTTGGGGCGTAAAGGTTGATGTTGCAATGCCTTGCGCTACTCAGAACGAAATCAATATGGATGAAGCAAAGAAGATTGTTGAAAACGGTGTACCCTACTACATCGAGGTTGCAAATATGCCCACAACAAACGATGCTCTCGAATTCCTTAAAGAAAACTGTAAGGCAGTTGCTCCTTCAAAGGCAGTAAACGCGGGTGGTGTTGCGGTTTCAGCTCTCGAAATGAGCCAGAACTCAATGAGATACAGCTGGACAGCAGAAGAGGTTGACGCAAAGCTTAAACAGATTATGAAGAACATCCACGACAACTCCGCAGCAGCTGCTGAAGAATACGGTCTTGGTTATGACCTTGTAGCAGGTGCTAATATCGCAGGCTTCATTAAAGTTGCTGACGCTATGATGGCTCAGGGTCTTATCTGATTGAACTAAATATAATTAAAGCTCTGTTAAGTTTTTTCTTAACAGAGTTTTTTATTTTGTAAAAACTTGTATTTTGAAATGATGATGCTATAATTTAAATATAAGGAGTTGAGGTTATGCTTAAAGAGATGCTCAAAGAAAGAAACGTCCCCGAACTTTTAACAAGAGATGAAATGCTCAGAATTATACAAACTGACCTTTTTGGTTTTATGCCACCGAAACCCGAAAGTATTTCTTTTGAGGTTGAAGAGGAAATAATACCAAAATTCTGCGCAGGAAAAGCTGTATGTAACAGAGTAACTGTACACACAGTTGTCAACGGCAAGGCGTTTTCCTTCCCCTTTTTAGCATCCGTTCCCACTGACACTGAGGTTCATCCGTTTTTTGTACATGTTAATTTCCGTGACCTTAATCCCGACCGATATATGCCCACGGAAGAGCTTTTAGATAATGGTTTCGCGGTTCTTTCAATATATTACAACGATGTAGCAACTGACGACGGCGACTTCACAAAAGGTCTTGCGGGTGTACTTTATCCCCACGGGGAAAGAAAAAACAACACCGATTGCGGCAAAATCGCTATGTGGGCATGGGCAGCACAAAGAGCACTGGATTACGCTGAAACTTTGCCCCAAAAATTTGATATGAGCCGTTCTGTTGTATGCGGTCACTCAAGACTCGGCAAAACTGCACTATTGGCAGGTGCAACTGATGAAAGATTTGCTTTTTCATATTCAAATGACTCAGGTTGCAGTGGTGCGGCAATCGCGCGAGGTACTGCTCCGGGCGGAGAAAGAGTGGCGGATATATGCCGCAACTTCCCCTTCTGGTTCTGTGAAAACTACAAAAAGTACTGTAATAATGAAGAAAATATGCCCTTCGACCAGCATTATCTTATAGCATCAATAGCTCCGCGAAAAGCACTTATTGGCAGTGCTTCTGAAGACAAATGGGCGGATCCCTTGTCAGAAATGCTCGGTTGTGTAGGAGCAAGCGATACGTTTGATAAACCATTCACTTACGCAGACAGACCGCCACAGATCGGAGATAAGTTCTTTGAAGGCGATGTGGGTTATCATATGCGAAAAGGTCTTCATTACTTCAGCCGTGAAGATTGGTTAAGACTTATTGAGTTTGTAAATTTACATAGTTAAAAAGTAATTTTTAACGCCCCGACCTTTGTCGGGGCGTTAATCATTTATTATTCAGGTTTTTTAATTTGGTTAAGTGCTGCATTAAGTCCTAAGAGCTGTTCTTTAGTAAACTTAAGATTTGCCGCACCCATAAGAATTGCAAGACGAAGCACCGTAAAGCCACCCATCATCTGCATCATAGGTCCGCTCATCAATTCTGCGCTCATATTGCCCATCATGGTATCATCTCCCTGAGCCTGCATAGCAGATGACATAAGACCCATAAAGAGCTGTCTTCCCTCTTTACTCGCCATAATATCAGAAAGCTTTGAATTAAGCGAGAAGTAACCGTCGGGCTCGGTAATATCGAACCAGTTAAGAACAGCGCCTTTTTCACGAAGTCGGTATTCATCATTGAACTTTTCGACTTTGCGAATCTTTGATGTATCCTTATATTCACCGGCAACTGCAACAAGCTCTGTTTCGCCTACATTGGGAACATCAAAATAGAAGAAATGCTCTGCGCTCTCAACCTTGCCAAGGCTCTCGCCGTTTGCAAAAAGCTCCACTTCGGGAAGATTGGAGTAAACAGTAACTTTTGTTACATCCTCTACCCTGTCAACATAACGCTTACCGCATATATGCACAAACTTATCATCGGAAAGCCATGCTTTATAAGCATAGAAGGAATCCTTTTTATACTTACGGTCGAATGTTACAAGACCCTTATGGTTCTGTCCGTTTTCGCCGCCCTCGTTACGGCTGTCAGCACCGAAATCAAACATATTCCAGACATGTGTTGCCCACATATATTTTCTTGAGAAGAACTGTTTAATAAGCTCTTCGTGGTAATATGCCTGATATTCCTCTGTGTAGTCACCCTGCTGAGGGTTGGATGTGTGCCAGTTAAGAGCTTCGCAACCATACTCACTGCAACCGATGGGAATATTGGGATACTTTGCATGAAAATTATCAAACCATGGTCCGTTCATTGTGGTGTCGCCACCATACCAACCGAAATAATGGTTATATGATACAGTATCGGGAATCTGGATATAAGGACTATCTATATCGCACATTGAAACTGCTGCCATAGTTGTAAGTCTTGTTTTATCCATTTCGTGAGCCATATCGTTAAGGATATTGTGGTTTTCAAGAAGGTCAGGGTCACTGTCGCCCTGCATTGTGATTTCGTTTGAAAGTCCCCACACAACAATTGAAGGATGGTTATAGTTCTGAATTATAAGCTCCTTCATCTGTGAAATTGTGTTTTCACGACCTGTGGGCATATGCTTTGAAATATAGGGTATCTCTGCCCAGATAACAAGACCGCGTTCGTCGCAAAGGTCATAAAAATACTGATCGTGCTGATAATGAGCAAGACGGATTGTTGTTGCACCAACTTCACAGATTAAATCCATATCCTCTTTATGATGCTCGGGAAGAAGAGCATTACCGAAGCCCCAGCGGTCCTGGTGGCGTGAAACACCGCGTAAGGGGTATTCTTCACCATTAAGAATAAAGCCGTTTTCAGGGTCAATTTTAAAGGTACGGCAACCAAAACGGGAAGAAATGTTATCAATAACCTCATCGCCATCAACAAGCTCAACAAAAGCGGTGTAAAGATAAGGGTCTTTTTTACCGTGCCAAAGGTGAACGTCTTTAATATCGAGAGAAACCTTTGTATCTGTAGTAACCACTTCTGCTACAACTTTACCGCAGGCGGATTTTATTGTGTATTTAAGCTGCTGTCCTTCAGCAAAGTTTTTAACCCATGTTTCAATTTCAACCTTTGCATCTTTACCTTCAATTACCGGTGTGATTTTAAGGCCGGGACCACCGTGGTGCATAAGCTCAAAGTGGCTTTCATTCACACAGATAATATTAACATCTCTGTAAAGACCGCCGTAAAAAGTAAAGTCTGCAAACTGAGGATAAACTGTATCATTGGCAGCATTATCAACAGCAATAACCAGAAGGTTTTCTAATTCAAGGCTGTCGGTCAAATCAACACGCCAAGTTGAATAACCGCCATCGTGAGATGCAAGCTCTTTACCGTTCAAATAAACGGTTGCAGAAGAGTTTGCACCCTTGATTTCAAGATAATATCTGTTACTTTCGGGTAAATCAGTTTTATTTATCTTTTTAGCATAGTAACAAGTACCGCGAAAATAATCGTTATCTCCGTCCTGGCCGTCAATAGCATTCCATGAATGGGGTACATTCACCCAATCCCAATTTGACGGTAATTCCTGAGGGATAGCGTCTGCTTGTTTTGTAAATGCCCATTTTCTGTTTATATTTATGATGTTTCTCATAAAGCATCTTCTCCTTTATAAATGCCCGCTAGACTTACATCTATCGGGCATTTATCAACTTATTATTTTCTTGTTGCTGCAAGTTCTGAAGTCATTTTATCCAAAGTCTTTTTATCAAGATTATAAATAATAGCAATACCGATAAACTGTACTACAGCACTAAAGAGATACAAGCCCGCAACTAACCAACACATATTATGTGCAGTATCAGGGCTTTGACCTATAGTACCCAACTTGGAATTATAGCCAAGAACGCCCATTATAAGTAAAACAAGTGACGGACCTACGCCCTGCGCCAATTTACGGAAGAATGAGTGAAGTGAATATACCGTACCTTCTTCACGCTTGTTGAATTTCCACTCGTTATAATCAATAGCGTCACTCATCATTGCCCATGATACACAAGTGTATACACCCATACCAATACCAAACAAGATAAGACCCGCAAGATAAATAACCAAAGCTACATCTCGATTTTCAACCATGGGGAATATAAGCATAATGATACCGCCAACAATAGATACAATAGTACCTACAACGGAAACTTCCTTTTTACCAAACTTGTTAACAAGCTTCTTTATGAAAGGAATAAAAAGAACCATAGGAAGGAAACCAATCATCTGAACAATACCGGACATTGAAGCCTTGTTGAAATAGGTAGCAAACATAATTGTGCTTGCTGTAGTTGCGGACTGCATACCAAGAAACATACCCATCGCAGCAACAGTAGCACCAACAGCGGGTCGGTTTTTCATAAATTTACCAAAGGAAGAAATAATATTGAATTTTCCGCCGCCCTCGTTTGTTTTCACTGCATTTTCATCAGTACGGATTGTGATGGTCTTAATCATAAACATAAATGCAATAAAACCAAGCACGCCCATAACAAGTGCTACCCAGAAAACACGCTGACCTAAAAGGATTTCAACCTGTTCACCGGTTGCAGGACTTAAAACGGCATCGCCAACCTCGTAAGCTTTTTTAGTAATTGGATTTACGAGGAACTGACTTTTATCAAAACCTTCAGGAATTTCAATATGATTAAGGAAGTCAGCATTCTCATCAAAGGTAACCTTCTTCCAGATCAACATAGGTAATAAAATTGTGGGTACTATATTACCAAACATAGAGCCTATGCTACGCCATGTCGATAACTGCGCACGTTCGCCTGTATCCTCCGTAATAAGAGAAAGCATTGAGCCGTAAGGAACATTTGCAATAGTGTAACAAGCATCCCAAATAATATAACCAAGAACAAACAAAACAGCTTTAACTATCGTGTTTGCATTGGGGAAAGGAAGGAAAACCGCTGCACCTGCAACAAGCAAGCCACATGCACCTATGAAAATATAGGTTTTGAATTTACCTATCTTATATTTTCTTTTGTCGTTATCGATAATGCTACCGATAAGCGGATCGTTAACGGCATCCCAAATCTGAACAAGCAACAACAAAGCTGACAACAAACCTGTCTCCATTGTCATATAGACCAACCAGAAGGTCTGAACGGTGCCTTTAAGAGCAAAGCTCATATTACAACCGAAGTCACCGGCAGCGTATGCAATCTTGTCGAGCATACCAAATTTGCGATAGCCTTTAGCATCCATATTAGATTTTTTTGCCATAATTTTCTCCTTATCAATATATTTTTTGAATTTGTCAGGCATTTTTTGTCAAAAACGCACAAATTCATTCTGCAATTACATTTTATTATATTTTAGATTTTTTAGTGAGTATTATTTTTGCTTTTTATAGTAAAATTTTTATGTAAATATTGATTTTTGATAAAAATTATACGATAATATGGATAATATAGAAAATATTTCAAGGCGGTGTAGTATGCACTATAAAAAAGAGCTGGATTTTTTTATAAAAACTACTGAACGCTCAAAGCTGCAGACATTGATAATTTCAAAAAATGATTTGCCCTCAAGAATTGATATGGGCATACGTGAGTTTCTAAATTTAGAAAGCGATTACAAGGAGCTTTTTAAATTCTCATCTGATGAAAACACGGTTTATAAAATAACCGATCCGTTTGTCTGCAATTATATTTTCATCCCGTTACCCGACAACAACGAAAATAAAACTTTAATTATCGGTCCATACACAAAACGGATCGTCTCAAAGGACAGCATTGCGGAAAAAGCAAATATTTACAAGTTTTCAAAAACTATCGAAAAACAGATACTTAACTATTTTTCCGTTATCCCCTATCTGAGCGATGATTCCATGTTAATGTCGCTCGTTAATTGCTTTTGCGAAACAGTTTTCGGAGCACTTGAAAATTTCAGTATAGTGAATAAAAACATCTCCGAAATATCCGACACCTCATTTTTTTCGAAAAATATTGAGGCGGACAAAACCGAGGATCCATGGATGACCATACAAATGCTTGAAAGGCGCTATAATGCTGAAAATGCACTTATGAACGCCGTATCTCAGGGTTTGTACCACAAGGCAGAAATGTTATTTTCAAACATTAAACCGAGCAAAGCATTAGAAACCCGCATCGATGACCCTGTACGCAACGCAAAAAATTTTATGATAATTCTCAACACCCTTTTAAGGAAAGCTGCGGAAAAAGGTTCTGTTCATATTTTATATATTGACAGTGTTTCATCAGATTTTGCACACAAAATAGAGGCATCAGAAACTCTCGAGGAAATCGACGAATTGTTTTACTATATGATTAAAAAATACTGCCGCCTTGTTAATAAACATTCCCGTAAAAACTACTCATTGTTAGTCCAAAAGGCAATTTTGCATATAGATGCAGATATCACCGCCGATCTGAGTTTAAAAAACCTTGCAAATATATTAGGCGTTAACCCAAGTTATTTATCAACGCTCTTTAAAAAAGAGGTAGGTTTGTCTCTGACAGAATACGTGAACAAACAAAGAACAGAAAAAGCAAAACAACTGTTAAAATCCACCGATTTTCAGATCCAGCAAATAGCTCAGAACTGCGGAATACTTGATGTAAACTATTTTACAAAGATTTTTAAAAAATATGCAGGCACAACACCAAACAAATACAGAAAAGAATAATGAAACAACCCGATTACCGTAAAGCAGTAATCGGGTTGTGTTTTTAATCAAAATTGCGAACCGAAGCTGTACAAAGGTACTGCGAGTGTGAGCAAACGCGCAAATCCGCGAACCTTATTTAAGAAAATTTGATGGAGTTGCGTGAATTGCGAACCGAAGCTGTACAAAGGTACTGCGAGTGTGAGCAAACGCGCAAATCCGCAAATTTATCAGAGAATTTCGACTGTACCGTCTTCGTAAACCTTTATCTTATCACCTGTCTTAACTGTATTGAGGAATTCTTCACCAAGACAGTCAACTGTGGGCATGGGAGTATCAGTCCATACAGAACCGAGAATACAACCTGCAGCTGCAAGTGAGTCGATATGCTCTGAGAAGAGCATGCAAGCGGGGCTTATTTCCATAACCTTTGCACAGTAAAGAACCATACCACCGGTTGTTGAACCGATTGTCTGAGGAAGGCAAAGTGCTGAACCGCCCATGGGTTTCTCGAAAATATCAGCGTTGTTCTGGTCACCGCATTTTGCAGTTTTATCCTCGGGTTTATCAAACTGAAGTGCAGTCTGGAAAGATGCAAGAGTATTGAAACCGCCGTGTGAAACGAGAGCAGTAGCTTCGCATGTGCCCGGTACTACGGGACGACCTTTAAATGTTTTCATCTTATTTTGCCCCCTTTGTGATTATATCAAGAATCTCTTCACTTGTATAGTAACGAGATGTTGTGTAAGTACGAAGCTTGTTTGAGTTTGTAATAACTCTTCCCATTTTAGCTAAGGGATTGTTCATATACATAAGAGGACAAATATAGCTGAGCGTTACACCTGTTGCAGCAAGCTTAGCGGCATACTCTGTTTTGTTGAATTCTTCGCAAACTGCAGGAGCTGCTGTAAATACTGTGGGGATAGTAACTTTCTTTCTGCCGCTCTTTTTAAGACCCTCGGCAACATTATCCGTCCACTCTTTAAGTTGCTGTAAAGAAAGATGGGGACAACCTACGAAGCAAAGCTGAGGAGCTTTGTCGGGCTTTTTCCACATAACAGGATAAGAGTTTTTAACTCTTTCAAGCTCTGCATCGTCGATAACATAAACCTGAGCGTTATCAGCAATGAGGCTTTCGCCCATTTCAACAGCTTCGGGAGTAAGACCGGCAATATGATAAAGACCAACCGCACCGTTTGAAGCAGTAGCCGCACCAAAATCCTTGAGGTATGCTTTTGCATCGTCATCAAGCTCAGTACCAATCCAATCGGTAAGACCCTTAACATAAGGAACATCTTCCATAACCTTCATACCGATGGCAGAACCGAGAACCTGTGCTTCGGGCTTCTTTTTACATTTAACTTCAACAACCCATGTTGCTTTTCTGCCCTCGTCGGTAACGAGACCGAAGTAAGGAACGAAGCCTGCGATTGAACCGAAAAGCTCGATAATACCGGAGTTACGGTTGCAACGGGCACCGAGAACAGAGTTAGCG